>NZ_JACHDK010000005.1:0-411908 GCF_014201005.1 Paraburkholderia lebeckiae
ACCGGATTGCACGCACAGCCGTGCGGCGCGTGCTCGCGCAGGTCGTTGCACGGGATCACGTGACATTCGCCCTTGATGCGCACCACGCGCCATTCGCCTCTCGAATTGCTCAATCACCACTCCAATCGTTAAAAACTGCTATCAATTGCTATCCGACGCGGGCGACTCGCTGTCCCATCACGGATCCTCGACCGGCGCACGCTTAGGCACCGGCACAAGACGCGCCGTTGTTGGCCGCGCCGCATTTGTCACCGTTTGCGAAGCACCTGAACATTTCTGAACATTCGCCCCACCTGTCGGCGCCTCGCCCTCGGGAAACGTCAGTCCCAATGCTGCATACGCGACGCGGTAGACGTTCGTCGGCTTCGGTGGCCGCCCTGCCTCGTACTCGTCGACGAGCTTGCGCGCCCATGCTTTCGGATCGGCCGACATGGTCAAAACGGAATCCGGTCGAAGTACTCGACGCGCTGCATCGCGACAGCGCTGTACGACATCTCGGCGCCGAGCACAAAAAACTCGCGCCCCGGATTGGCCCTGCGCGAGCCGCTCGGCTTCCGCGGCAGCGCTGCCGAAGTTCGTGTGCCGATAGGTCGGCGGCTTCGCGCCAGTCGGGCACCACACGATCCAGAATTTCTCGCCTTGGGTTTTCATGCCGCATGCCCTCCCCGTTGCTGTGTACGCACCTGCTCGAGCTTCGTGATGCTCGCCGCGCGGTCCAGTCCGTGAATGCTGATCGTCAGCCGCTTCGCCTCGTCGCAGAGTTGCGCATCGGTCATCGTCCGCAGCGGGACAGGCTTCGGTGGCGCGAGCGCCTTCGCGACGAACGCATCGAGGAAACCAGCGTTCACCGCTGTCATGTCGCGGTCGTGGTCGCGTTGCGCGACGGCTGCGTCGTACGCGATGCGCAGCTGCTCGGCAGTGATGCCGCGCATTGCCCACACGACGATCTGCTGTGCGTCAGGTGCGAATCGCGGGTTCTTGCCGCGCTCGCACTCCCACTGCTTCAGCAATTCGGCGATCTCTTTCGCACTCAACGACGACGACGAATGCGGCGGTGAACGTGCGACGCCATTCGAGTTATCCACAGCCCCACCACGTATCAAGTCTCTACCGTCGTCGTTAGTACCCTTAGGTTTACTACCGGTTCCGGTTCCGGTGTCGGATTCCCGATGGAGTCCCGCGTCTGTCCCATGGGACACATTTAGGACTCCATCGCCATTCACATGAGACGGCGGAGGCTTATCAGGGGACTTCTTCGCGGGCGTACGTTTGCCGCGAGCAGGGTCGCCAGACGCCTCCTGTGCGCCTTCCTTCGCCGCACGTTGCGCAGCCTTGCGCAGCCGCTCGCCGTCGCGATGGGCAATCATCTCGAGCACGCGCTCCGTCAGCGTGCTGTGATAAAGGCGGCCGTCATCAGCGAGCCACCATCCACGCATCAAGCGCTTCTTGATCGACTCGAACTGATCTAGTGGCATCCCGATACGCGCTGCGATCAGCTCGTCGTCCGCCGGCAGGCTGCCGCACGGCGTTTGCTCCCACGCAGTCATCCATAGCATCAGCAGCCACGGTCGAACCTCAGACGTGGCAAGCGCCCAGGTGTCGGACTGACGGATTCGCTCGTAGTCGAGTTCGAATCGCCAGCCTTTCGCGCGGGTGTCGGGTGGATAGGGTGCGGGGCGTGGACTCTCGGTCATGCAGAAGCCTGTTGCAATGCGCGTTCGTGCTCAAAGTTGCCGACGATCAGCTCGGCGCCGAGATCGAGAGGCCGCGTGAACGTATCGCGCTTCATGCGACCTCCAGCACAAGGCCCAGTTGCCGCAAGCGTTCGCGTTGCAGCGCTTCGTCATCGGAATTGAGCTCGCAGCCGATAAAGCGCCGGCCGAGCCGCTGCGCGACTTGACCGGTTGTGCCGCTCCCGAAAAACGGATCGAACACGATGTCGCCCGGCCGCGAGCCGGCAACTACGCAAGGCTCGACCAGCGCCTCGGGAAACGTGGCAAAGTGCGCACCGCTGAACGGCTGCGTCGGAATGCGCCACACGGAACGACGGTTCCGCGTGCTCACGAGATTCGCGACCGCGGCTGAGAAAGACTCGTTCTGCTTCACGCGAGGCTTCGTGACCTTGTCATAGCCCCGGCCGAAGCCCACCCCATTCCCGGCATAGCGCTCGCCGCGGTTGTGCTCCATTGCGGAATGCGATCCGGGACCGGTCGCCCAGCCAGCGACGGCCTTCGGATTAACGCCCGCCGCGCGCTGCCGCTCCGCATATGCGACGAGGCCGCTTTTCGTGCGATGGTGAGCATCGCCGGAGGCGTACGCATCAGCGCCACGATGCGTGTGATTGCCGGGTGCTCGCGCGTGGGCGCCGCCGGTCACCGGTTCCTGCATCGCATCGAAGTCCCAGTAGTACCGTTCTGACTTCGAAAGCAGGAACAGGTACTCGTGCGCCTTCGTGCAGCGATCGCGCACGCTTTCCGGCATGGGATTCACTTTTTCCCATACGATGTCCTGCCGCAGATACCAGCCCGCGTCCTGCAGCGCAAACGCGAGCCGCCAAGGCTGGCCCATCAGGTCCTTCGGCTTCAGGCCGTCGCCGTCCGTCCGGCCGAGCAGGTTCGGCGCGGTAAATCGACGGTCTGCGCGATCGCCCCGCGCGCCCTGAATGCCCGCGCCGCCGGCGGACGCGTAGCTGTCGCCCATGTTCACAAACGCCGTACCATCATCGGCCAGCAGCTCGCGGCACAACTCGAACACATCGACGAGCGTAGCGATGAACTCGCGGAGCGTCGGCTCGAGCCCGATTTCGGATCCCTTCTGCGGATGATCGTCAGGCAAATACGAACGCAGGCCCCAGTACGGCGGGCTCGTCACGATCGTCTGCACCTTCACGCCGTCGGCAATCATCGCGCGCATCGTGTCGCGGCAGTCGCCAAAGTGACATTTATCGACCCAGGCGTTCATGATCGCCCGCCCCTTTCTGGTCCTGAATTGGACCCATTCATCGACGCGACTCGGCGCCGGCGCTCGATTAACCTGTCAATCTCGTCACCGCATGCCCACCGGCACAGAATCTCGCGGTGCAGTTCGGTGACACCCATCCCCGCGGCGCGTGCGCGTTCGGCCAGCACGTCGCCGACGGATTCGGGGATAACGGTCTTTGCGAGGAAGGTCAGCTTGCCGAGCGGGTGCGACGTGCCCGAACGCGCGAACAGCGCAGCGTCGTCCGCGTGCGCCTCGTCGCTAATGTGGTAGGTCTGGCCGTTCGGCATATCACCCGACCTCCGAAGCGGCGGTCGAGACTGGCGGCGAGCCAGGCCTGCCCTGCGTCGCGATCTCAGCGTGCAACGCCACGATCGCAGTCAGAGTGGCCCCTTTACAGTCAGGTTGCCCCTTGAGGATGCGATTGACCGTCGGCTGGGAGACGCGCAGGCGCGTTGCCAGCGCCTTCTGCGACATCTTCGTCGCCGCGCGTATCTGCGTGAGGAGTTCGGTGGCTGTATTCATGCCACGAAATATATACGCGCTTGTATTGACAGTCAATCATTCGCGTATTGACCTTTGATGACCACCTATACGCCGATGTATATTTTTCAAATGAACATAGGTGATCTTCTCGACCAGGCAATGAAACGGCGAGGCATACGCTCGCAAGGCGCATTGTCGCGTCTATCCGGCGTGCCGCAGCCGACCATCAATCGAACGCTAAAAAACGTATCGGTGCCGGAGTTCTCAACGCTCAAGAAACTGGCTGACGCCTTGGACGTTGACGTGCGTTCGCTTATGGACGGCGACACTTCGGGATCGACGTCAGTGGCCAGAGTTAGCCCAGAAGCTGAACAGGCCGCGATGGTCGGCAAGTATGTCAGGCGCCTGACGTCACTGTTTGCGGGTCGAACAGAAGATGAAATAACGCGGATCGTGCGCGCGATCGAAATACTGATGCCGGCACAAGAAGCGAAGGCCGACGAGCCGGCACGCCATTCTCGCAAGATCTCGCTTAACGATGACGAAACGGCTGCTGAGGCCTCGTTCTCTCGTCGGCCACGTCGAAAGTCAGGAACACATGAATAGACACGCTATTTTCAACCGAAGCGCCCATTTGGGCGCTTTTTTTTTGCCATCTCAAAATGGAGATCTCAATAATGCAATCAATAGATTTGAAAAAACTCACCATCGCAACTCTGCTCGCCATCGCTGCGACCAGCGCCGCCCACGCCGACACGTACGTCAACGGCTACACCCGCCGCGACGGCACATACGTGCAGGGATATAACCGTACCGAGCCAAATTACACGCGCAACGACAACTACTCAACGCGCGGAAACTACAACCCGTACACAGGACAGGAAGGCCACAAGCCGCGTGACGAAGATTATGGATATCGCGGCAATGGGTACAGCCGATACGGGTACTGAAGGCAATTGAATTCGAAGGGAACGGATTCCGGGTCGACGTTGCAGCGCCGCCCGGCTCCGCCTACTTCGCCGCGGGGTTGCGCATCCCTGCGGGCGGCAGCCAAGCTCATTGCTCCGAAGTCGAAGGCGCTACAAACGTTGTCGCTGGCAGTACGCGTACCGCCATCGGTTGTCTAGATAAGCAACTCGACTGTATGCATCACCCGCTTTGTATCGGGATCGGACGAACTCATGGCGTCGCGAATCGTGTCGATCAGACTTCCAATAAAGCAGCTTGCAGCGGGACTCATGGGAGCGTCGGTTCGCGACAGGATGCCGGTTATGACGTCATCTAGATCCTCGCGTATCGGGACCGCGCGAAGGTCGTCCCGAACTGCGCGGGCCTCTATCAGTGGCCACGGGAAAGCACCAACCATGTCAGTCTTGGACAACAGTGCGAGTGAAAAGGTGAGCGAATGTCCAAGATGGATCGTGGAGGGCATGGGCAGACTGTTACGAGCAAACATCCTGAAGAGTACAAGGCCTTCAGACTCCATATCCGATGCCACAAGCCAGGCGAGATCAAGCAGTTCCGCGAGTGAACGACTCTCGGCGCGCGGATGCCCCCGCCTAACCACGATCGCCAAACCCGAAGATACAAGGGGCCTGAAGTCGAGGTCCATATTCTCTTCGCTGGGAACCTCTCTGCCGATTGCCAGTTCGATGCTGCCGTCACGCAATCCCGGATATATGATCGCCGGCAGCCCTTCGAAGAACTCGAGCCGGACGTCTGGCATTGTTTTCCGAAAGCGCCCCACTACCTCTGGAAGAAAGGTCACGGTTACCCACGGCACCACGGCAACCGAAAGCGTTTTTCGTGACTCGCCTTCCGTCGCATTGAATGCCCGCTCCGCACGGGACGCCTCCGCAACGATATGCCGCGCGTATGGCAGAAGAATCCGCCCCTGTTGAGTCAGTGTTATGCCGCTCGACGTTCCCTGTATCAGCGGCGCGTGAAGATACGCCTCCAGTTGATGAATGCTCGCGGCGACCGTCGACTTCGATGCATCGAGCATCTGTGCTCCGTTGCGGATGCTCCCGGCGTCCGCAACAGCGACCAGCATACGCAGATGATGCAACCGCACATTCCCGAGCTTATCGATGAGAGCTAGCCCCGACATTTCGCCCTCCAAGTTTCGTGCCTTGTTACAAAAGCGTCGCCAATTTGCGGATGGATTTCAACACGTAGAACCGGAGAAGGCCGCCAGGCTTGGCTTTGGGGTGTGTCCAGGAAACCTGGACGCGTCCAGGTTTCCTGGCCTTATGCGAGACCTCGCAAATCTGTACCGTACTGGCAGTTCATCTGAAGAGAAATTCAGCCTGAGCGCAGAGCGCTAAGGTCGATGCTGCGGGTTGCCGACATGCCGACTGGAGCAGAAAGCGGAAAACAGCCGACGTTATACGACGCAACGAAAGAAGCGTTCGGCCCGGTTGCGGGTGCACGGCTGTGAACGTCATTTCGTTCGCGCGGTATCTGGAACGACGTCGACAGTCCGGCGGCGGCGTTACTCAGCAGTTGCCTTCGCAGCCTGATTCCCTCTCCGATTTTTCCGCTGTTCCGCCCGTTATTGCAAGCCAACCGCAGCAGTCTCAATCTGAGCGCCCCCGCCCAGGCAGCTTCTTTCTTTGGGACGATGGTCTCGGCAATCGCGAGGTCGAATTCAACGGGCGGTGGGATGCCGACGAATCAGACCTCGACTACGTACTGCTGCAGCTTCTATTGAAATTGCGCAAAGGGGGATTACGCCGCGAATAATTCATTCGCGTATTGACATGATCAATACGCGTTCGTATTATTCCTCCATCGCACTCAACCGATGGAGGAAACGATGCTCCCCCTTCCACCCCCTGCGCCGCTGGCGCGCGTCACCGGCCTCGGTGACTACCTGACCGACGTCGAACTCGAAGACTCGACGCGCGAGACACAGGACATGCTTGCGCGCGCCGAGCTCGTGAACCGGATCGCACAGGAAAAGTTCGACGCGAAGATCGCGAACCTGCAACCGATCGACGTGATCGCGGCCATGCAATCGTTCGACATGCTCGACGGTGAGGTTGTGCGTGCAGCTTTCCTCGAAAGTGGTTCCGCGCTGCGCACGCTGATCGCCGGCCGCTTCTTCGAACTGCTGACGCGCGAGTGTTTCGAGCAGGCCGAAAAGGCTGTCCAGATGATCGAGCGCGACGACGTGCACGAGGATCTGAAGCAGTCGCATCGCACCTTCGTTATCGCGGGGGTCCAGTGATGTCGGCACTCGCAAAGGATTTGCTCGCGCTCCGCGCGCTGCCGGCGCCGAACGGCGCGCAACACGGCGGGCTGACCGAACACCTCATGCGCGCAATCGCGTGCACCCTCATTGCGCGAGGTGCCGCATGAACGGCCGCCTCTTACTCGGCCGCGCCCGCAGCGATAACGCCCTGCTGGGCGCTTGCCCGCACGCGCGGCGCCGCGTGCGCGCCGTGGCCACGATGTTCGCCTATGGCGCCACCGCCGGCGCTTTCCTCTGGCTCGTCGTCGCGCTGCGCGCTGGTGGTGGCGCATGAGTTCCACCCTCGGTTTTCTCGGCATCTGGGCATTGATCGCGCTCGCCTGCGGCGGCTTGTGGGTCTTCGTCCGCAGCGACAGCGCGGTGCGCCGCCTCGACATGTTCGAGCGCAGTCATCCGGTCTGGACATGGCTCGCCATGCTGGCGATGCTGCTCACGACCGCTATCGCCCTTGTCTGCATCAACACCGATGCGGCCTCTGTGTTGCGAGGTGCGTGATGGGTGAAATTGCCGAATCGATGCTCGACGGATCCTGCTGCGAACAATGCGGCGAATACCTTGGAGAGGCCGTCGGCTACGCACAGTGTTGCGCCGCGTGCGGCGGCGACAGCGAGCGCGAAGATAGCCAGATGCGGAGAGCCTCGAACCGCGAAAGCTCGAACCGCCTCCTGCGAGAGAACGGTTACACGTTTGACGAGCGCAACGGAGCCGCACACCTGATCGTGCAGACGCAGCGCGGCATCGTCGATTTCTGGCCGGGCACCGGCAAATTCATCGTGCGCTCGACGCGCTACGAGGCACGCGGCGTTTTCAACCTGATGCAACACGCCGCACCACTCCAGCCAGCGGCACCCCTCGAAATTCAATGGAAGCCACACATGACGCCTTTCTCAGTTCGGGCGTATCTGCAGGCGGGTTTCATCTTGGCCGGTGCGCCGGCCGATTCAAAATGAGGTTCTATATGAATGCACGCGAACAACGGCTCGCCGATCGTCAAGCAGGTATTGGCGGATCGGACGTAGCTGCCGCGCTCGGTCTGAGCCGCTACAAGACTGCCTATCAACTGTGGGCGGAAAAGACCGACCGACTCGCCCCGGAAAACCTCGACGACATCGAGCGCATCCGGTTCGGCAACCTGATGGAGGAAATCATTGCGCGGGAATACGCCCGTCGCAACGACGTGAAAGTCCAGCGTCGCAACTCCATCATCACCCACCCGAAATACCCATTCATGCGTGCGAACGTCGACCGTCTAATCGTCGGCGCGCGCCGCGGGCTCGAATGCAAGAACGTCGATGGCATGGCGTTCCGCTTTGGCGAGTGGGGCGAACCTGGTACCGACCAGGTGCCCGACGAGTATCTGCTGCAGTGCCATCACTACATGACCGTGCTCGACTATTCCGAGTGGCACCTTGCCGCTTGCGTCGGCGGCAACAGCCTGCGCACGTACATCATCGAGCGCGACGCCGAAACCGAGGAAATGCTGATCGAGCAGGAGCACGCGTTCTGGCAGTTCGTGCAGCGCGACGAGGCACCGTCGCTCGACTACGGCCACGCCACAACCGAGGCCGTGCTGAAACGCATGCACGCGGGTATCGACGGCGACGAGATCGCTCTGCCGCCCACAATCGCCGACTGGCACGCGGTAAAGCTGGACGCCGACGACCACATCAAACGATACGAGGCCGTCAGCGACGCCGCGAAGAACCACATCCTCGAAGCTCTCGGCAACGCCGCGGCCGGCCTGCTGCCAGACGGCGGCAAGTACACCCGCAAGCTCATCAAGAAAAAGGAATTCACCGTCGAGGCCAGCTCCTACATCAGGCTCGGTTACACGAAGCCCAAGGGCGCGAAGGATGCCGACGAAACCAAGGAAGCAGCATGAACAGCAACGTGATGCAATTTGGCGCCGATACGGCCGCGCCTGGCGCACCCAACCTCGGCAATACCTCTCTCGACATGGTGCTCGACGTCGCCACCATCCAGGCGATCAACATGATCGCGGAGACGATGGCCGGCGGCAAAGTAGCGATCCCGGTCCACCTGCGCGGTAATAAAGCCGACTGCTTCGCCGTTGCGATGCAAGCGTTTCAGTGGCGAATGAATCCGTTCGCGGTCGCGCAGAAAACGCATATCAGCCAGGGCGGCCAACTCGGCTACGAGGCGCAGCTCGTGAATGCGGTTGTCTCCAACCTTGCGCCCATCACGGGGCGCCCCGACTATGAGTTCCTGGGCGACTGGAACAAGGTTCTCGGGAAGGTCGAGGAACGCAAATCGGACAAGGGCGGCAAGTACTACGTCGCGACGTACACGAAGGCCGACGAGGAAGGGCTCGGCGTGATCGTGCGCGCGACGCTGCGCGGCGAGTCCGAGCCGCGCGAAGTGACGGTGATGATGTCACAAGCCTATCCGCGATTCTCTACGCAATGGGCGACCGATCCGCAGCAGCAAATCTGCTATCTCGCGATCCGGAAGTGGGCGCGCCGCTTCACACCCGACGTCCTGCTTGGCGTCTACACGCCCGACGAACTGAGCGCCGAGCGCCCCGAGTCGATCGACATGGGCCGGGCGGACGAGGTTCGCGCCGCCGCAAGCACGCAGGCTGCCAGCAAGACCGACTCGCTGCGCTCGCGCATGTCGAGCAAGCGCACCGGCGCCACTGCGGCCGACGTACCGAACGCCGACGCGATGATCCGCGCGATCGAGGGCGCAACTACAGGTCACGAGCTGAAGGTCGCAGTTGCGCGCATCGACGAACTCACCAGCGACGGCGACCGCGAGCGCGTGCGGACCGCGTATCAGGACAAGATCCGTACCGAAAAGGAACGGTCGCAGCAGGGAACAGCCGTCCAAGCGGAGCCGCCGCAGCAGACGGACAGCGGCCCGCCGCAGCTTGCACCGTATGAAACCATGCTGTCTCGCATTCAGCAGTGCAACGACGTCGAAGTGCTGGCCGTACTGGCCGACGAAGCGCGCGCCTATCCGGAAACAGAGCGCATCAAGCTCGACCAGGCATATCAGGACCGCCGCGAGATCTTGCTCGGAGCCTGACATGCGCCACGTCTCTACAACCGAAATGATTCAACGACTGTCGGGCCTGCTCGGCACAGACGACCTGACCGAATGGGAACAGGGATTCGTGCGCCAGCTCGACGCGATCCGAAGCACTGGCCATGTCACGAGCCTGAGCGACAAACAGGTCGAGCGACTGGACGAGCTGCACGCGAAGCATTTCGCCTAACCCCGCGGCGCGCCGGTATGCCGCAGAGACTTTCAAGCCTCGAAAGCCGGCACACGTCCCTCGGAATTTACGGGTGGCTTGGACAGCGCCCGGTTTTTTGGACACGGCAGAGAATAGGTATAAATCATATGCATTCCTACAGAAAGTCACGCGTGCGTGGCAACCGCATCAAGCGGCGCGCTGCCGAGCGCGTACACAAAAAGGCGCTTCAGCGCGCCGGGAAAAACGAGGCACAGGCAGCAGCAGCCGTGTCGCGCCTTCACGCCGAGGGCTATGCGCTCATGTGGTACGCGTGTGCTTGCGGCCACCGCGAGCGCATCTGGAACAGTCGCGACGGTGTTACACCGTACGTCGTACCCTGCCCCTCGTGTGGTAGTTCATCGCTAACACATGTGGACTGGCACGACGATCAGATTCGTTCCACCTACACGCCGCGCGACGGTCAACGCGTGTTCGTCGACATGGCACGCGACCAGGCGGAAACGATCGTCGAGCGCGCGTTCGTCCGGCTCGGTTTGACGCGGGACCATCCGAAATTTGCATCGTCCGTCGACGAGTTGCTAGGACACACAACCGGCGCCTCGCCGCTCGTCGCAGTCGCCGGCGATGTCGCCTACTACGCGCCGCGACATGGGGAGCCGGCAATATGAACGAATGTTCGATTACCCGCCTCTCTGAACTCACGCCGTCTTATCAGGAAGCCCTGCGCGACTGCGCGAGGTTTCGCCCCGGCACGTACGTTTTCAAGCCGGTGACGATGCAAAGGCTCAGCGACCTCGGGCTCACCAGCAAGACACAAAGCGGCGCGTTTTGCCTGACGCGCGAAGGCGCCGCCCTCGTTCGCGCGTGGAAGGAAGGAAGCCCGAAATGAGCGACAACACCAAAATCGAGTGGACGGACGCGACAGCGATTGTCGATCGCGACGGGCGCCGCGTGCGCATCTACCAGAGAAAAGACGCCACTCGACCGGGGCAGCAAATGCGCCGCAGGAAGTTGCTTGAGGGCCTGAAATGGTGTCGAGATTGCCAGGTATGGCTTCCCGTATCGCTCGTTGGCAAGAACGGTTTGTGCCGCCCGCACGAAAACGAACAAGCGCGGCTGCTGTATCGCGACAGCGAGGCACATCGGGACGAGAGAAAGCGGCACACCTACAGGCGCAGTCGAAACGTGGAGCCGATGCCGAAAGTCGCGGCTGAATTGATTGCAGAGTTGTTCAACGGTCTCTGCGCGTACTGCGGCAACCACTTCGAGACATGGGATCACGTCATCCCTGTGAGCAAAGGCGGAACGACGACACCCGGGAACATGGTGCCCGCGTGCAGACCATGCAACAGCTCGAAGAAGAATTCCGACATTAATGATTGGCTGGACAGAGCGCCGATGATCAAGCCATACACCATCGAATATCTCTCTTTCGCCGGGGTGCTGTAATGGCGAAAACGACAATTGAATGGACCGAGTACACGTGGAACCCGATTACGGGCTGCGACGTCACCAGCCCCGGCTGCAAGAACTGCTACGCAATGAAGCTCGCCGGCACGCGGCTGCGCAACCATGCGAGCCGCGCCGGTCTGACGCGTGCGACTTCAGCCGGCCCAGTATGGAACGGCGAAGTCCGTTTCAATGAGGAATGGCTCGATCAGCCGTTTCGCTGGACACGGCCGCGCATGGTCTTTGTGTGCGCGCACGGCGATCTGTTCCACGAGTCGGTGCCGGATGAATGGATCGATCGCGTGTTCGCGGTCATGGCCCGCGCGCGGCAGCACACGTACCAGGTGCTGACGAAGCGCGCCGACCGGATGCTCGAGTACTTCTCGCGCAGGGACCGTCACGGTCTCGTGCTCGCGGCCTCGCACGACATCGGCTGGGCAGGAATGGAATGGTGCCCGTGGCCGCTGCCGAACGTCTGGATCGGGGTAAGCGTTGAGGATCAAAAGCGAGCCGACGAGCGGATACCGAAGCTGCTGCAAGTACCCGCTGTAGTTCGCTGGATCAGCGCGGAGCCGCTGCTCGGACCGGTCGACCTGACGTCCATCCAATGGGGCGGCATTGGCACTTCCATGCTACAGGGATGGACCGGCCAAGAGGATGGTTTGCACTGGGTTGTTGCCGGCGGCGAGAGCGGTCCGGGCGCACGGCCGATGCATCCGGATTGGGCTCGCTCGCTGCGCGACCAGTGCGCCGCGGCCGGGGTGCCGTTCCTGTTCAAGCAATGGGGGGAGTGGCGGCCGATCAGCGAAGGCGAAAGCGACTGGTTCAGCAGCCTGTATGTGTCGCGCCGACGGGCACGTGAAGGCGAGGACCAGGCCATCGTGGATGAAATGCAGGGGCGCCGATGCACCGTGGCGCAAGCCGTCATCCACCAGGACGGGACGGTGTTCGAGGACATCGCCGCCTTTGGGGCTTACCAGCAGGGCACGGGGGCCATGCTCACCTTCGCCACGGGCAAGAAAGCCGCCGGCCGAATGCTCGACGGCCGCACCCACGACGAGTTTCCGGGGGCGCGGTGATGTCAGAGATCGGGGAAACCGTCATTGATCGCCGTACGAGCGCGCACTTCTGCGTCTCTGAGTGCATCCTGAAGCTCGTCAAACCACGGACCTTCTTCGAGCTGGTAGTTGAGGAAATTCTTGTACACAGGTTGACCGTCCAGCCTCGTAATTACGGCTCGCGCCGAAAAGCGACCATTCGGATCGGCAGCGCCGGCAAGATATTCCCGGTCAGCGTTGACAATGATTCGATACGGATCGTATTCAATTTCGCGATGTCGGTCCGACATGATCAGCTCCGGTTTTTCGCTTTAGGAATCCTAGCATGAGAGCGCTTTCGATCCGCCAACCATGGGCGTGGCTAATCGTGCGCCCTGACCTAACGGGGCCCGCCCGCGCCGCCGCGATCGCCGCCGGCATTCTGAAGAACATAGAGAATCGCAGCTGGCCGACAAAGGTCCGCGGGCGCGTGTTGATTCACGCTTCAAAGGGGATGACGCGCGCGGAGTACGACGCCGCTCAAGATCCCCTGTGGCCTGTCGGTGGACCGTCGATCGAACTGCCACCGTTCGACCAGTTGCAGCGCGGCGGGATCGTCGGCGTCGTGACGATCGATGAGTGCATCCATTCCGCCGATCGCACGTCGCGCTGGCACATCGATGGCGCTTTCGGTTTCCATCTGGTCGACGCGAAGCCGTTACCGTTCGTGGAATGCAAAGGCGCGCTGAATTTTTTCGACGTGCCGCCCGACGTCGCCGCGCAACTGCGGCAGATGCACGAGTTGGGGGCTATCTGATGCCGTGCATTCCCTTCCGCCTGCCCGACGGCACATCGGGAATCGTCTGCACGCGCGACCGGCGTACGGGGCGACGCTGCTCGGTCGATAGCTGCCGTGCGCCGAGCGGATACCAGTGCGACTACCCCATCGGTCGCGGCAAGACATGCGACCGGCATCTGTGCACAAGCCATGCACACGATATCGGCACCGATGTTCACTACTGCCCCGAGCACTTCGCGCAATGGAAGCGCGACGGCGCTCCCACTCAAGGGGCCTTTGATTTCGACAAAGGAGAAGGATCGTGAGCGACAAGGTCCCGATCATCGGCACGCGCGCAATCACCTTGAAGGAGGCCGCCAAGCTGCTGCGGGTCTCTTACGGCACGGTCTACGCGCGCCGCCAGCAGCTCGGATTCTTCCAGATCGGCTCGGTGTGGCGCATCTGGCCAGAAACTTTGGCCGATGCGACACAGGGCTACAATGAGCGCCGACCGGCGCAGACGGACGAGGAAAGCGAAACATGTCAATCCGAAAGCGCGAAGGCAGCGACCTCTGGCACCTTGACATCCGCACGCCAGACGGCCGCCGCATTAGACAAACTACTGGAACGCCCGACCGCAAGGAGGCGCAAGAATTCCACGACAAACTAAAGCATGAGCTCTGGCGCGTCGCGAAGCTCGGTGAGCGGCCGCGCCGCACGTTCGATGATGCCGCGTTGCGGCTGCTGCAGGAATGTCAGGGCACAAGCGATTTTGCGAACAAGCGGCTTCACATTCGACATTGGCGGACGCATTTCGCCGGCCGATACCTGGATTCGTTGACTCGGGACGAAATTTTTTCCGCCCTGCCGGAGCTGAGCGGTCGCACGAAGGAACCGCGGCGGGTCTCGATTGCCACGAAGAACCGGTATCTGTCGACCATTCGCGCGATGCTTAGCCGCGCAACGCATGAATGGGGTTGGATCGACAAAGCGCTCAAGTTGCCCGATCTGTCGAACAGACAGAAGCGGATTCGGTGGATCACGAAGGAAGAAGCGCAGCGCCTCATCGGCGTCATTAGCACGAACTGGATGCGCGACGTCGCGATTCTCGGGTTCGCAACTGGGCTGCGGCGCGCCAACCTACTCGGACTCGAATGGTCGCAGGTGGATCTGGTAAATCGCCGCGCATGGATACACGCCGACCAGGCCAAGGCTGGAAAGCCCATCGGCGTGCCGCTCAACGACGACGCGGTCGCGGCAATCCGTCGGTGGATCGGCAAGCACCAGACTCACGTATTCGTGCGGAAGGGGCACCCTATTCGTCATTGGTGCAGCGTGCAGTGGAACCGGCAATGCGAGCGTGCGGGAATCGAGAACTTTCGATTTCACGACGTGCGCCACACGTGGGCGAGTTGGCACGTTCAGGCCGGAACGCCGCTTGACCGGTTGATGGAGCTCGGCGGATGGTCAAAGTACGAGATGGTGTTGCGGTACGCCCACCTCGCGCCCGACCATCTGGCGCCGCACGCAACGGCGGTCACAATCTGGTCACAGCCGCCCCACGAAGGATCGGCGGAAATGCCGGAAAGAGCCGCCGCATAAGGAAGACAAGGGAGCGCAGAACAAGTAGTAATTCAGGTAGCCTACCTGAAATAACGCGATGGACGGATCGACAGAGTCGAGGAACGGCTCGGTCGACGACGTTTTGCTGCCATGATGCGGCACCATCAACACTTGCGCGCGCAGCATAGCGGGATCGCGCGCGAGCAGCGCGCGTTCGGTCGGCGCTTCGATGTCGGCGGTCAGCAGGGCCGTGAAACGCGGCGCGTTCGCACCAACGAACGCCGCCGCCTGGCTTGCGTTGGTGGCCGGCAACGTGCTGACCCTCAACACGCAGCAATGCTCGTTCGCCTTGCCCGTGAGTGCCCCGACGTCAGGCCACAGCACGGCGAACTCAACACCATCCCACTGCCAGCGCTGCCCCGCCACGCACGGCAGCGTCTGCGTGCCATGCTGTTTTGCCTTCGGCCACAGCGGATTGTCCGGCTCCAGAGCAGCCACCAGCTGACGCACCTCGATCGCATCGAAAACGGCAGGCGCGCCGCCCGCATGATCCGAATCGGCGTGACTGATCATCAGCGTATCGAGTGTCGTCACGCCTTGCGCCTGCAGGAACGGCACCACCACGCGCTCGCCAGCGTGGCTCGATTCCGGACCGGGACCCGCATCGAACAGCAACGCGTGATGCGCGGTCTGCACGAGCACCGACGAGCCCTGCCCGACATCGAGCGCAGTCAGACGGAACGCGCCTGATGGCTCGGCGAGTGCACCGCTTGCGCTGGGCATCAGTAGCGGCAGCCACGACAGCGGCGCCGCCCACCGCAGTGGCCAGCCGCGTGGCGCGAGACACCACAGCACACCGAGCGCCGCCGCGGCCAGCGCCCACGCATGCGGCTGCGGCAGCCACCACAGCGTCCAGCGCGGTCCCGATGCCAGTTGCAGGCCAGCCGTGAGACCATCGAGCAGCGTGTGCGCGGCGCGCCACGCGAACGCATCGAGCGGCGCGGGCAATGCGACGCCCGCGAGCACCGTCGGCGTGACGAGCAGGCTCACCCAGGGAATCGCGAACGCGTTCGCGAGCGGACCGGCGAGCGGAATTTGCGCGAACCAGTAGGCGGTCAGCGGCGCCAGCGCGACCGTCACCGCGAACTGCACGTGAGCGGCGCTGCGCAACCGTTCGGCAAGTACGCGCAGACGCCGGATCGATACGGGACGCGCCGCGCTGCCCTCCTCGTCTTCATGATGA
Source organism: Paraburkholderia lebeckiae (assembly GCF_014201005.1). Classification (NCBI taxonomy): domain Bacteria; kingdom Pseudomonadati; phylum Pseudomonadota; class Betaproteobacteria; order Burkholderiales; family Burkholderiaceae; genus Paraburkholderia; species Paraburkholderia lebeckiae. Next base: position 16,012 of record NZ_JACHDK010000005.1, read on the forward strand.
CGGGACGCCAGTGGACCCCGCACGCGCGGCCGCCCCGACATCGCGAACAGGATCGCGCCGACTGCGCAAAACGACAGCCAGAATCCGGCCGACACGACCGCCCACGGATCGACCAGCAGCACGAGCCCGAGCGCCCACGCGAGCACAGTGGAGCGCGCTAGCTGCCGGCCGCCGACGAACGCCAGCGCGACGAGCGCGGCCATCCACAGCGCGCGTTGCGCTGGCACGTTGAATCCCGCGAGCGCGGCATGCAGTGTGGCGAACATCGCACCGGCCGTCACGCCGACGAACTGCGCGGGCAAGCGCAGCGGCCAGTTGCGGCCGAGCCACCCCGAACGTCGCCAGATTGCTGCCGCGAGCCAGCCGGTCAGCCCCGCGACCAGGCCGATATGCAAGCCCGAAATCGCCACCAGATGACTCGTGCCGGTGCCGCGCATCAATTGCCGGTCGGCGGGGCTCACTTCGTCCTGCGCGCCGATCGCGAGCGCGACGACGACGCCGCGATGCGGCGCATCGGCAAGCACCGTGTCGATACGCGCACGCAACCCGGCGCGCCAGCGGTCGACCAGCACGGGGAGCCCGCGCGCGTGACCGGTCAGGCGCCGCGCATGGTCCGGCACGCTCACATAGCCGGTCGCGCGGACGTTGCGCGCGAGCAGACTCGCCTCTGCATCGCGCACGCCGAAATTCGCGTTGCCGTGCGGGCGCTTCAGGCGCACGGTCAGACGCCAGCGTTCGCCCGGTTCGAGCCGCGGCGTCGCGGCGTCGCGTGCGATCCAGGCTAGCTGGATCACCCGCGGGAACGCGGCGAGCCGCGCACCGTTCGTATCGACGTCGAACAGGAAGCGCGCGCCTTTGTCGTCACGCGTCGGCAATCCCTTGATCGTGCCGACCACCTCGATATCGCGCCCTTCCCACTCGTGCGGCAGGCTCACCGCGAGCCGCGTTTGCGCGCGCACGGCCGCGTAGCCGAAGCCGACGCAGATCGCCGCGCACCACACCGCGCCCCAACCGGCCACCCGCCGCATCCGAGCGTCGCGCCATACGCGGCGAGCGAGCTGGTGCGAGAAGCCCCGCTCGTATTCGCGCTGGAGCGCCGCACCGACCGCACCGGTGGCACCTGTCACACCCGCCGCAGCCGCTCCGCCGCCACGCAAACCCCACACCGCAACGCCGGCCGCCGTGCAGCCGACCAGTATCAACGCGCACCATCCGCCTGTATCCGGCAACACCGCCTGTCGCTGCAGCCAGACCACGCCCAACGCCAACCCACACCAGACCGCCCGCATCCGCCCTCCGTATCCGCTGGCGCCGGGCGTCGTCACCGCGCCAGCGAACGGGCAGCAGCGAGCCCGCCGGGCGTGGGGATCGCCCGACGCGAACCCTTTCGATCAACGGAATCGATTATGCAGAGGAAAGCGCGAGTCGCGGCAGCGCGGCGAGCGCGTTAGCCGTTGTGCCAAGGGCGGCTGCGTCGGAAGTGACACCGCGCAGTCGCGCGAGACTCGCGCCGATCGCCGGAATCTGCTCGGGTGAATTGCGCTGTCTGTACATCCACGACGGCGCTATATCCGGCGCGTCGGTCTCGACGACCAGCGCATCGAACGGCAGTTGTTCCGCGAGTCGCCGGATCTGCCGGGCGCGCTCGAACGTCAGGTTGCCGCCGAACCCAAGATGCATGCCCTGATCGATGTATGCCTGCGCCTGCTGGAAACTGCCATTGAACGCGTGCGCGATGCCGCGATGGATCTGATGCCGGCGCAGCCCTTTGATCACCTGATCCTGCGATTTGCGCACATGGCAGATGACCGGCAAATCGAATGCGCGCGCGAGCTGCAACTGGCCGTTGTAGAAAAATTGTTGGCGCGCATCGTCGAGACCGTCGACGAAATAGTCGAGCCCGATCTCGCCGATGCCGACGAAGCGCGGATCGTCGAGACTCGCCTCGATCTCCATGCGCAGCAGGTCGAGGTCGGCATCGACGGCGTGCGGCGTGAACAACGGATGAATGCCTAGCGCGTACGCGCCGCCGTCGACGCGATGCGCGAGCTCGCGCACCGCCGCGAAGTTCTGTCGCCCGATCGCCGGAATCACGATGCGCGACACCCCCGCATGGCGCGCGGACGCCGCAACCGCATCACGGTCGGCGTCGAACTCCGAAGCGTCGAGATGGCAATGCGTATCGATCCACATGGGTTATCTCGCTGGCAAGAGGACGGACCGAAGGCGGCCCGACGGTCCGCGTGACGGTCAGCCATCCGCGACCCGCCACGACCGCGCCGGCCCGCACTCAGACTGGCACCGGCGGCTCTTCGTGCAGGACGCCGTCGCGCAACCGCATGATGCGGTCACAGCGGCCCGCCAGCTCCGGGTCGTGCGTGACGATCACGAAGCTCGTCTCGAGCGTGCGCGACAGTTCGAGCATCAGGTTGAAGACCGTGTCGGCGGTGCCGCCGTCAAGGTTACCGGTCGGCTCGTCGGCGAGCACGCAGGCGGGCTTCGTGACGAGCGCACGCGCGATCGCGACACGCTGACGCTCGCCGCCCGACAGCTCGCCAGGTCGATGCTTCGCGCGATTCCCCATGCCGACGCGCTCCAGTACCGCCATGGCCTCTTGGCGCGCGACTTCGGTCGTCTCGCGACGAATCCGCAGCGGCATCGCGACGTTATCGAGCGCGGAAAACTCCGGCAGCAGATGGTGAAACTGATACACGAAACCGAGCGTGCGATTGCGTAGATCGTTGCGCTCGCGCTCGGAGAGCTTCGTGAACGGCTTGCCGAGCACCGACACGTGGCCCGCGCTCGGATCGTCGAGACCGCCGAGCACGTGCAGCAGCGTGCTCTTGCCGGAGCCCGACGCGCCGACGATCGCGAGCTTCTCGCCGCGCCGCACGGCGAGTTGCGCATTGTTGAGCACCTGCACGTTCAGCCCGCCCTGCACGAACGATTTGGAAATGCCGGTGGCTTCGAGCACGAACGGATGCGACGCGGAGTCCTGAGCGGTCGTGGATGAATCGGTTGAGGGATGGGCGAGGCGGTCATTCATAGCGCAGCGCCTCCGCCGGACGGACCTTCGCGCCGCGCCAGCTCGGATAGAGGGTCGCGAGCGCCGACAGCACGAACGCGATGGTGCCGATGCGCGCGACGTCCGCCGGAACCAGCTCGGACGGCAGCTCGCTGATGAAGTACACCGACGGCGGCAGGAATTGCACGCCGAGCAGATGCTCGATCATCGGCACGAGCCACGGAATGCTCCACGCGATCAGGCAGCCGAGCACGACGCCAGTCGCCGTGCCGATGAAGCCGATCGTCACGCCCTGCACGACGAAGATCTTCATGATCGAGCCGGGCTGCGCGCCGAGCGTGCGCAGGATCGCGATGTCGGCCTGCTTGTTGGTCACCGTCATCACCAGCGACGACACAAGATTGAACGCGGCCACCGCAATGATCAGCGTCAGGATGATAAACATCATGCGCTTCTCGATCTGCACCGCCGAGAACCAGGTCTTGTTCTGCTGGGTCCAGTCGCGAATGTACAGATCGCCCGACAGCGTGCGCGCGAGCTGATGCGCGACTTCCGGCGCGCGCTGCATGTCGGTGAGGCGCAGCCGCACGCCGGTCGGTGCGGGCAACCGGAACAGCGCCTGTGCGTCCTTGATGTTGATCAGCGCGAGCGTGCTGTCGTATTCGTAATGGCCCGACTCGAAGATGCCGACCACCGTGAACTGCTTCAGGCGCGGCAGCATGCCGGCCGGCGTGATCGTGCCTTCGGGCGCGACGAGCGTGATCTTGTCGTTCAGCTGCACGCCGAGATTGGCCGCCAGATCGGCGCCGAGCACGATGCCGAAGCCGCCGGGCACGAGGTCGGCCAGCTTGCCGCCTTTCATTTCCTTGCCGATATCGGACACTTCAGGCTCGAGCGTCGGCTCGATGCCACGCAACGCGACGCCGCTCACCGCGTCCTGGCGCGTGAGCAGCGCCTGGGCCTCGACGTACGGAGCCGCGCCAATCACCTCCTTGTTCTGGCGCGCTTCCTTCGCGGTCAGTTGCCAGTCGGGCATCGAACCGGTCGGCGAAAAGATCTCGACGTGCGCGAGCACCGACAGCATGCGGTCGCGCACCTCTTTCTGAAAGCCGTTCATCACCGACAACACCACGATCAGCGCCGCGACGCCAAGCGCGATGCCCGACATCGACACCAGCGCGATGAACGAAATGAAGCCGTTACCGGTCGTGCGTTTGCCGGCGCGTGTGTAGCGCCAGCCAATCTGCCATTCGTAGGGAAATTTCAAGCGAATCCTTTTGTGCGTTCTTCGACTGTATGTCGGGACCGGCGGACATCGACGTCCGCCGTGCGGCCCGAGCGTCGTGATCGTTGGGCTCGCGGCGGCGCGGATCGTTCCTCGCGCGCCCGGCCGCTGTGCGACTCTGCCGGCGCATAGAGGCGCGGCGCCGCGGTGCGCCACCCTGCCGGGTCCGGCGATCAAGCGCGAAGTTTGCCACACAATGCCGCCGGCTCGCGCAAAGGACGTGCCTCGGCCGCGCCATCAACAAACCGGCCGCGCTTCGTCGAAATACTCGCACCGTTTGCCCTACAATGCGCAGCATCATGCCTGCCGACCGCCTCCATCTTCTGCTGCCCTTCGCGCTGCCTGCCGCGGCCGACGCCTCCACCGCGCTTCACGACATCCAGTGCCCCGCTCTCGACAGGCTGATCGCGCGCGCGACGCTGATCGAACGCGTGATCGGCGAGGATTTTCAGCGCACGCTGCCGCACGAGCGCTGGGTCGCGCGACAATTCGGCGCGCTGCCCGGCGGCGCCTCGGCCGCCGCCGACGAAGCCCCGCTCGCGCCCTACATGCTGCGCGCCGACGGCGGCGAACCCGGCAACGCGACGTGGGCCTGCGTGCAGCCGGTACACGTGCACATTGCGCACGACCACCTGGTGCTGATCGACCCGGCGTCGCTCAATCTGTCGGACGACGAAGCGAGCACGCTGCTCGCGCTCGCGCGTCCGCTGATCGAGGAACTCGGCGTGCGCATCGAGGCGCCCAAGCCAATCCGCTGGTATCTGTCGAGCGACGCTTTCGGCTCGCTCGCGGGCGCGTCGCCGTTGCGCGCGAGCGGCCGCAACATCGAGATCTGGTTGCCGCACGAAGCGCATTCCGGCGAACGCTCTCGCGCGTGGATGAAGCTGCAGAACGAAGTGCAGATGGCGTGGTTCGAGCATCCGGTCAACGAAGCGCGGGAGGCGCGCGGGCTGCCCCCTGTCAACTCGATCTGGTTTCACGCGCAAGGCGCCGCGCGGAACGTGCGCAGTCCGTTCGCGCAGGTGCTGTCCGATGCCGCCGCAACGCGCGGTCTCGCGCTCAGCGCGGGGGTCGCGACAGGCGCGCCGCCGGCGTCGTATCGCGAACTGGCCGCGGCGCTGCGCGGTACCAACAACGGCAGCGGCGCAACGCTCGTCGAACTCGACCCCTTCTCCGCGCCCTACATCGAACAGGACTGGGCGCGCTGGAATCAGGCATTCGCCGCGCTGCAGACCGACTGGTTCGCGCCCGCGCTCGCGGCACTGCAGTCGGGCGAACTCGCCGAGCTCGGCCTCACGCTGTGCGGCGACACCGGCTCGGTGACGCTGACGGTCACGCGCGGCGATCTGCGCAAATTCTGGCGGCGGCGCGTGCTGGCCTCGCTTTTCATCGAATGATCCACGGCCCTTCCGCATGACCCGAATCGTTACGCGCCCCTGCTCCCCCGTCGACGCCGAAGTGTTGACCCGCTGCGGCCTGCATCCGGTGCTCGCGCGCCTGTACGCATCGCGCGGCGTGTGCCTGCCCGAGGACGTCGAAACCGGCCTCGCGCGGCTCGTGCCGCCAGCCGAACTGAAGGGCTGCAACGCGGCCGCCGCGCTGCTCGCCGACGCGCTCCAGCAGCAGCGCCGCATGCTGGTCGTCGCCGACTACGACTGCGACGGCGCGACAGCCTGCGCGGTCGCGGTGCGCGGGCTGCGCATGTTCGGCGCGCGCATCGACTACCTCGTGCCGAACCGCATGGAGCACGGCTACGGGCTCACGCCGGACATCGTCGAGCTGGCGGCGCGTAGCGCGGCCGGCAAGCCTGATCTGCTGATCACCGTCGACAACGGCATCGCGAGCGTCGACGGCGTCGCGGCTGCCAACGCGCTCGGCATCGACGTGCTCGTCACAGACCACCACCTGCCCGGCGACGAGCTGCCCGTCGCGCGTGCAATCGTCAATCCGAACCAGCCGGGCTGTACGTTCCCGAGCAAGTGCCTCGCCGGCGTCGGCGTGATGTTCTACGTGCTGCTCGCGCTGCGCGCCGAACTGCGCCGCCGTGGGGCGTTCGGCGACGCGCTGCCCGAGCCGCGCCTCGACGGCCTGCTCGATCTGGTCGCACTCGGCACCGTCGCCGATGTCGTCAAACTCGACGGCAACAACCGCGTGCTGGTGGCGCAAGGTCTGCAGCGCATCCGCCGCGGCCGCATGCAGCCGGGCATCGCCGCGCTGTTTCGGGCCGCTGCGCGCGACGCGCGCAACGCCTCCGGCTTCGACCTCGGCTTCGCGCTGGGACCGCGCCTGAACGCGGCGGGTCGGCTGTCGGACATGTCGCTCGGCATCGAATGCCTGACCACCGACGACGTCGGCCGCGCCTGGGAACTCGCGCAGCAACTCGACACGATGAACCGCGAGCGCCGCGAAATCGAGGCCGGCATGCAGCAGCAGGCGCTGGACGACCTGTCGACGGTCGATCCCGACGGCGCGACCACGATCACGTTGTTCAATCCGGGCTGGCATCAGGGCGTGATCGGCATCGTCGCGGGACGGCTGAAAGAGAAGTTCCACCGCCCGTCGTTCACGTTCGCGCCGGCCGACGATACCGGCATGCTCGTCAAGGGCTCGGGCCGCTCGATCGCGGGCTTCCACCTGCGCGACGCGCTCGATCTGATCTCGAAGCGCGAGCCGGACCTGATCGTCAAATTCGGCGGCCACGCGATGGCCGCGGGCCTGACGATCGCCGCCGCCGACGTGCCGCGCTTCACCGCCGCGTTCGAGGCGGTCGGCCGCGAGTGGCTGTCCGCGCAGGCGCTCGCGCGCACGATCGAAACCGACGGCGAGCTCGAAGACGCGTACTTCACGCCGCAATTCGTCGAAATGCTCGACGCGGCCGTTTGGGGCCAGGGTTTTCCGGCGCCGGTGTTCTCCGGCGAATTCGAGGTCGCCTCGCAGGCGTTAGTGAAGGACAAGCACCTGAAGCTGCAACTTCTGCGCGGCCGCCAGCGCTTCAACGCGATCTGGTTCAATCACACCGACACGCTACCCGCGCGCACGACCGTCGCCTACCGGCTCGCAAGCGATACATGGAACGGCGTGTCGCGCGTGCAACTGATCGTCGAGCACGCGGTGAGCTGAAATCTCCCGCAAAATCAATCGCGAACACGCGCTGGATCGCCCGCGAGGCTCCGGCGCGGCGTGCCGATCGGCTATAATTTGTGCTTTTTACGCAGAATAGAAGATCGACATGGAAGCGGAACGTCTCAACGCGATCGAAGCCTCTCTGGCCGACCTGCGCAAGCGCGCGGACGACCTACGGGGGTATCTTTGACTACGACGACAAAGCACTGCGTCTAATCGAAGTCAACCGGGAACTCGAAGACCCGGACGTCTGGAACGACTCGAAGCACGCCCAGGCACTCGGTAAAGAAAAGAAGCTCCTCGACGACACGGTCGGCAAGCTCACGTCGATCACGAACGACGCGCGCGACGCGCAAGACCTGTTCGAGATGGCACGCGAAGAAGCCGACGACGACACGCTGCTCGCCTGCGAGGGTGACGCCCAGGCTATCGAGGCACGCGTCGCCGACATGGAATTCCGCCGGATGTTCGCGAACCCGGCCGACCCCAACAACGCCTTTCTCGACATCCAGGCCGGCGCCGGCGGTACCGAAGCATGCGACTGGGCGTCGATGCTGCTGCGCCAGTATTTGCGTTATTGCGAGCGCAAGGGCTTCAAGACCGAAGTGCTCGAGCAGACCGAAGGCGACGTCGCCGGCATCAAGAACGCGACGATCAAGATCGAAGGCGAATACGCGTACGGCTTCCTGCGTACCGAAACCGGCGTGCACCGGCTCGTGCGCAAGTCACCGTTCGACTCGTCGGGCGGTCGTCACACGTCGTTCTCGTCGGTATTCGTGTACCCGGAAATCGACGACTCGATCGAAGTCGACATCAACCCGGCCGATCTGCGCATCGACACGTACCGTGCTTCTGGAGCGGGCGGTCAGCACATCAACAAGACAGACTCGGCGGTGCGTATCACGCACATGCCGTCGGGCATCGTCGTGCAGTGCCAGAACGACCGCTCGCAGCACCGCAACCGCGCCGAAGCAATGGCGATGCTGAAATCGCGCCTGTATGAAGCGGAAATCCGCAAGCGTCAGGCCGAGCAGGACAAGCTGGAAGCCGGCAAGACCGATGTGGGTTGGGGCCATCAGATCCGTTCGTACGTGCTCGACAACAGCCGCATCAAGGATCTGCGCACCAACGTCGAAATCAGCAACACGAAGAGCGTGCTCGACGGTGACCTCGATCCGTTCATCAGCGCGAGCCTGAAACAGGGCGTCTAGGCGCGCACGGCGCGGCCCCGTTCACCGATCGGGACCGCGCCTTCTTGGTTGCTGCTTTTGCGTTGCTTCCGCGCTATTTGTTCGCCGTTTTTCCCGTACCGCCTGAGGTTTTACACTGACTGGCTTCCCGCCAGCGGAGCACTCCGCGGCGGGCCACCGAATACCAAATCATCATGACTGAACCGACCCAGCCGACTGTCGTGCCCGAAGCGGACGACAACAAGATCATCGCCGAGCGCCGCGAAAAGCTGCGCGAACTGCGTGAGCAAGGCGTCGCCTATCCGAACGATTTCCGTCCCACGCACCACGCCGAAGATCTGCAGGCGCAGTACGAGCACGCCGACAAGGAAGCGCTCGAAGCGAATCCGCTCGAAGTCGCGATCGCCGGCCGCATGATGCTGAAACGCGTGATGGGCAAGGCAAGTTTCGCGACCGTGCGCGACGGCTCGGGTCAGATCCAGTTCTTCATCACGCCGGCAGACGTCGGTCAGGAGACCTACGACGCGTTCAAGAAGTGGGACATGGGTGACATCGTCGCCGCGCGCGGCGTGCTGTTCCGCACCAACAAGGGCGAGCTATCGGTGCGCTGCACGGAGCTGCGTCTGCTGTCGAAGTCGCTGCGTCCGCTGCCGGACAAGTTCCACGGTCTCGCCGACCAGGAAATGAAGTACCGCCAGCGCTATGTCGATCTGATCGTCACGCCGGAAACGCGCCGCACGTTCGTCGCGCGCACGAAGGCGATTTCGTCGATCCGCAAGTACATGGCCGACGCGAACTTCATGGAAGTCGAAACACCGATGCTGCACCCGATTCCGGGCGGGGCGGCGGCCAAGCCGTTCTCGACGCACCACAATGCGCTCGACATGCAGATGTTCCTGCGCATCGCGCCGGAGCTGTACCTGAAGCGGCTGGTGGTGGGCGGCTTCGAGCGCGTGTTCGAGATCAATCGTAATTTCCGCAACGAGGGCGTGTCCGTGCGCCACAACCCGGAATTCACGATGATCGAGTTCTACGCGGCCTACACCGATTACAAGTGGCTGATGGACTTCACCGAGCAGCTGATCCGCCAGGCGGCGATCGATGCGCTCGGCACGGCCACCATCACTTATCAGGGCCGCGAGCTCGACCTGTCGAAGCCGTTCCATCGGCTCACGATCACGCAGGCGATCCAGAAATACGCGCCGCAATACACGAACGAGCAGCTCGCCGACGGCACGTTCCTGCGCGCCGAGCTGAAGAAGTTCGGCGTCGATGCGTCGCAGCCGCAGTTCCTCAACGCGGGCGTCGGCTCGCTGCAACTTGCACTGTTCGAAGAGACCGCCGAGTCGCAACTGTGGGAGCCGACCTACATCATCGACTACCCGATCGAGGTGTCGCCGCTCGCGCGTGCGTCGGACAAGGTGGAAGGCATCACCGAGCGTTTCGAGCTGTTCATCACCGGCCGCGAAATCGCCAACGGGTTCTCGGAGCTGAACGATCCGGAAGATCAGGCCGCGCGCTTCAGGAAGCAGGTCGACCAGAAAGACGCCGGCGACGAGGAAGCGATGTTCTACGACGCCGACTACATCCGCGCGCTCGAGTACGGCATGCCGCCGGCGGGCGGCTGCGGTATCGGCATCGATCGTCTGGTCATGATGCTGACCGATAGCCCGAGCATCCGCGACGTGATTCTGTTCCCGCATCTGCGTCGCGAAGACTGAGCGACGCTCGGCGCGAGCGCTCGTTGTGCTTCGCGCGCAATGCGATGGTTTGAAGAGCGCCCGGTTGATGCCGGGCGTTTTCTTATGCGCGCGTTTTCGCTTTGCGGGACCGTTTTCTGCTTCTCATCGTTTGTAACCAGCGGTAAAAGCTGCTCGTTCGCGCGCAAGTCGCCGCGGACTCGATGGTCTTGGAAGCTTGTTGCACCAAAGCGCACGGCGTGAAGGGCGCCTACCCACGCCCGAGGGCGCCACCTGAGCGGTTACAAATAGAAACGCTGCCCAGATCGAATTGCCCGACACTCAGTCTCATCAGAAGTCGGCTCTGCCAGAAACGGAGGACCTACATGGACACCCCTACTCATCAACCCACGCAGCCACGTCGCCTTCATCCGTTGATCGCGGTGGCCGCCGGCGCGGTGCTCGTCGCGAGTCTCGTCGCTACCGCGGCGATCACCGGCGTGTTCCCAAAGGCGTCGGGCAACGGCGCACAGAACGATCAGACGCAGGCCGCGCAGGTCAGCACGCAACCGCCGGGCGTCGTGGATTCGGCCGCGCCGGTCAATCCATCCGCGCAACAGCAGCAGGTTCAGGCTCAGCAAGCGGCGCCATCCGCCCCTGCCCCGGCTCCTGCTTCGGCGCAGCAACAGCAGTACGCGCAGCAGCAGGCGCAGGCCGCACCCCAGTCGCAATACACACAACCACCCGAGCCGCAAGCGGCGCCGCAGCATGCGCAGCAGCCGGCTCCGCAAGCCGCTTATTGCGCGACTTGCGGCACCGTCGTCGCGATCTCGGCGCTTCGCCATGAAGGACATGGCACCGGTATTGGCGCGGTCGGCGGCGCGGTGGCCGGTGGCGTCGTCGGTAACCAGTTCGGTGCCGGCGGCGGGCGTACCGCGATGACGCTCCTTGGCGCGCTCGGCGGCGGGTTCGCCGGCAACTCGGTCGAAAAACATCTGCGCAGCACGACGTCGTATTCGGTGCGCGTGCGCATGGAAGACGGCAAGATGCGCTACTTCACCTATCAAGAGGCGCCGCCGTTCCGCGACGGCGAGCGCGTGCGCGTCCAGAACGGCCGCCTCCTCGCCGACTGAGGTCAGCGCTCCAGGTTTCTTCGACGCAGCAATGAAAAAGGCGATTCCATTGGAATCGCCTTTTCTTTGGAGTTCAATGCACCCGTTCGAACACGCGCTCAGTAATCCGCGTCTTCGATCCACGCCGCCTGAATCGCTTCGAGAATCTTTTCGTTCGAGCGGTTCGGATCGTCGTCGAAGCCTTCGAGCTCGGTCACCCAGCGATGCAGGTCGGTGAAACGCACCTGCTGCGGATCGACGTCCTGATGCTTGTCCGTCAGAGCCATCGCGATGTCTTGAGTATCGGTCCACTTCATGGCGGCGCCCTCCTGTTAGTGATTTTCCTTCGCGTGATTGATCGAGTAACGCGGTATTTCGACGACCAGATCCTGCTCGTCCGGCACGATCGCCTGACACGACAGGCGCGAAGCGGGTTCGAGCCCCCATGCCTTGTCCAACAGATCGTCCTCGTCTTCCTCGGACGGCGTCAAGGCGGCGAAACCCTCACGCACGATCACGTGACAGGTCGTGCACGCGCACGACTTCTCGCACGCATGCTCGATTTCGATACCGTTATCGAGCAGGTTGTCGCAGATGCTCTTGCCGGGAACGGCGTCGATCACCGCGCCTTCCGGGCACAGTTCGACGTGAGGCAGCACAACGATTTGAGGCATACAGTTTCCGTTTGGGTCTGAGGCACGGCGGCTGCCAGCATATTGCCGCGTGCAGGCTCCGTGTCATTTTACTGGCGTCGCGCGGACTTTTTAAGCCCACGCGGCGCGCTCCGGTGGTTCGTGGGATGTTCGCAATTCGTCCGTGGGTGGAGCGCGCGTTGCCGGTTCGCTCACGCAACGCGCATAGCGCGTGCGCGGCCTTCGCCACGTTCGCCCGTTCAGATCTCGTCGAGCTTGCGTCCCGCCAGCGCGCGGCGAATTCCCTTGTTCATGCGGCGCGCGGCGAATTCGTCGGTGCCTTCGGCGAGCGCCTTCGTCGCGGCTTCGATCGTGCCGACGTCGTCGCCTGGCGCGACGTTGCGCAGCGCGGCGAGCAGCGCGTCGAGTTCGGCGCGTTCGCTGTCGTCGAGCAGCTCGGCGTCGGCGGCGAGCGCCGCGTCGGTCGCTTCGACGAGACGCTGCGCTTCGACCTGCGCCTCGCGCAGAGCGCGCGCGCGCATGTCGATTTCAGCGGTCGAAAAGCTGTCTTCGAGCATGCGCGCGATGTCGTCGTCGGCCAGGCCATACGAAGGCTTCACGACGACCGATGCCTCCACGCCCGACGCCAGCTCGCGCGCAAACACCGACAGCAGGCCGTCAGCGTCGACCTGATAGGTCACGCGAATGCGCGCGGCGCCGGCGGCCATCGGCGGAATGCCGCGCAGCTCGAAGCGCGCGAGCGAACGGCAATCGCTGACGAGCTCGCGCTCGCCCTGGACGACGTGAATCGCCATCGCGGTCTGGCCGTCCTTGAAGGTCGTGAAATCCTGGGCGCGCGCGACTGGAATCGTCGAGTTGCGCGGAATGATCTTTTCGGTGAGGCCACCCATCGTCTCGACGCCGAGCGACAGCGGAATCACGTCGAGCAATAGCCACTCGTCGCCTTCCGCCCCGCGGTTGCCGGCCAGCAGATCGGCCTGGATCGCGGCGCCGAGTGCGACGACCTGATCCGGATCGAGGTTGACGAGCGGCAGCTGGCCGAAGAACGCCTCGACCGCGCGGCGGATCACCGGCATGCGCGTCGCGCCGCCGACCAGCACGACGCCCTTGATTTCCTTCGTGGTGACCTTCGCGTCGCGCAGCGCCTTTTTCGTCGGGCCCAGCGTGCGTTGCACCAGCGCGGCCGTGATGGTCTCGAAGGTGGCTTCGTCGATCGTCAGATCGAGCGCGGTGCCGTTGGAAAGCGTGAGCTTGAGGGTAGTTTGCGACGCGCTCGACAGCGCCTCCTTGGCCTCGCGCACACTATCGAGCAGCAGGCGCACGTCGTGCGGCGCGAGCGTCTGCGACGTGATGCCGGCCTGTTCGAGCACATGGCGGTACAGCGTGTGGTCGAAGTCGTCGCCGCCGAGCGCGGAATCGCCGCCCGCCGCGAGCACTTCGAACACGCCCTTGGTGAGCTTCAGGATCGACAGGTCGAAGGTGCCGCCGCCGAGGTCGTAGATCGCGTACAAACCTTCGGCGCCGTTGTCGAGACCGTAGGCGATCGCCGCAGCGGTCGGTTCGTTGAGCAGACGCAGCACGTTCAGCCCCGCGAGGCGCGCGGCGTCTTTGGTCGCCTGGCGCTGCGCTTCGTCGAAGTAAGCGGGCACCGTGATTACCGCGCCGACGAGCTCGTCGCCGAGCGTGTCTTCGGCGCGCTGGCGCAGCGTCGCGAGAATTTCAGCCGATACCTCGACCGGGCTCTTCACGCCGTCGACGGTGCGGATCTGCACCATGCCGGGTGCATCGACGAAGTCGTACGGCGCGTTTTCGGCGCCCTCCACCTCAGCCTTGCCGCGACCCATGAAGCGCTTGACCGACACGATCGTATTGCGCGGGTCGCTCGCAGCCTCGGCCTTCGCCCGGCGGCCGATGCGACGGCCGCCCTGCTCCAGGTAACGCACCACCGACGGCAGCAGCACGTGCCCGTCTTCGTCGGGCATCACATCGGGCAGGCCGCTGCGCACGGCGGCGACGAGGGAGTTGGTGGTGCCAAGATCGATACCGACCGCCAGACGCCGCTGGTGAGGCGCCGGCGCCATGCCGGGTTCGGAGATTTGCAGTAAGGCCATCTGGATTTTCTCGGGGACGTCGTGCCCCGTCCTGAATGTTCGCGTTGCTGGGGGTGATGCCGCGGCTCGCGGCCGCTCTGATTTTTTGTTTGTCGCTTACTACGTCGCTGCCTACTGTTGCTGCTTGCCCGCGCCGCGCTTTTGCGCGCGCCGCACGAAACCGCGCTAGCCTTCGAGCCGCTCGATCTGGGCATCGATTTCCGACGCGACGCGCTCGATGAACATCAGCTGCCGCACCGCCTCGCCCGCCGCCTGATTCGCGCCGCTATCGAGCGATGCGCCGAGCTTGTCGAAGCGCCGACGCTCCTCGTCGCGCAACTCGATGAGCAGCGCGTCGAGCGCGTCGACGTTCTTCGCCGCGGCCGCGTCCTCGATGTTCTCGCGCCACTCCATCTGCTGCATCAGGAACGCGGGCTCCATCGCCGTGTTGTTCTCCGCGCCGACGTTGATGCCGCGCAACGACAGCAGGTAGGTCGCACGCTTGAGCGGATCGCGCAGCGTCTGATAGGCCTCGTTCGCGCGCGTCGCCCACTGCATCGCGATACGCTTTTGCGCATCGCCGGCCGCCGCGAAGCGATCCGGATGCACCTGCGCCTGCACGGTGCGGTACGCGTGATCGAGCGTGCTCGCGTCGAGCGCGAATTGCGCCGGCAGACCGAACAGATCGAAGTGGCTGTCGTTCAGCGAGACCATCGGATTAAAGTTCGTTGATGAAAACTGGTGTGGAGACGTTGGGCCTTGTCAGGCGTGACCGGTTCAGTGGAGCGCGGATCAAACTAAAAAGGCGGCCCGCGCCGCCTTTTATCCGCCGAACGCGGAAGGTAACGAATCTAGACGCGGAACGACTCGCCGCAGCCGCATTCGTCTTTCACGTTCGGGTTGTTGAACTTGAAGCCTTCGTTCAGCCCTTCGCGCGCGAAGTCGAGCTCCGTCCCGTCGATATACGCGAGACTCTTCGGGTCGACGATGACCTTCACGCCGCCCGTCTCGAACACCTGATCTTCCGGCGCGAGTTCGTCCACGTACTCGAGCTTGTAGGCGAGGCCCGAGCAACCGGTGGTGCGCACGCCGACGCGCAACCCGATGCCTTTACCGCGGCGGATCAGATACTTCTGGACGTGCTGTGCTGCCTTTTCGGTCAACGTAATTGCCATAACGTTTCTCAGTTGCCAGAGTGCGCGGCGCGCGTGTTCGCGCCGCGCTCACCGGTTGCTTCTTTCTTACCCTGTTGCTCAGGCGGCCTTGCCGTCTTCGGCAACCGCTGCTTCGCCGTGGCGCTGCTTGTAGTCGGCGACGGCTGCCTTGATCGCGTCTTCCGCGAGGATCGAGCAATGGATCTTCACCGGCGGCAGTGCCAGTTCTTCGGCGATCTGCGTGTTCTTGATCGACATCGCCTGGTCGAGCGTCTTGCCCTTCACCCATTCGGTGACGAGCGAGCTCGATGCGATCGCCGAGCCGCAGCCGTAGGTCTTGAACTTCGCGTCTTCGATGATGCCATCCGCGCCGACGCGGATCTGCAGCTTCATCACGTCGCCGCAGGCCGGCGCGCCGACCATGCCGGTACCGACCGTGTCGTCGTCTTTCGCGAAGGAACCGACGTTGCGCGGGTTTTCGTAGTGGTCGAGGACCTTGTCGCTATAAGCCATGATTACACTCCTTGATTCGTTTCAACCTGCAATGCGATGAACGTTCGATGTCCGGTTCGTCCAGCCGGCGCGTCAGTGCGCGGCCCACTGGATGGTCGACAGATCGATCCCGTCCTTGTGCATTTCCCACAGCGGCGACAGATCGCGCAGCTTGGAAATCTTCGACTTCAGCAGGTTGATCACGTAGTCGATTTCCTGCTCGGTCGTGAACCGTCCCACCGTGAAGCGGATCGAGCTGTGCGCGAGTTCGTCGTTGCGGCCAAGCGCTCGCAGCACGTACGACGGCTCCAGCGACGCCGACGTGCACGCCGAGCCCGACGACACCGCGACGTCCTTCACCGCCATGATCAGCGATTCGCCTTCGACGAAATTGAAGCTGATGTTCAGGTTGTGCGGCACACGCTTTTCCATGTCGCCGTTCACATACACTTCCTCGATTTGCGACAGGCCTTTCAGCAGCCGGTCACGCAGCATGCGGATACGCTCGTTTTCGGTCGCCATCTCTTCACGCGCGATACGAAACGCTTCACCCATGCCGACGATCTGGTGCGTGGCGAGCGTGCCCGAACGCATGCCGCGCTCGTGACCGCCGCCGTGCATCTGCGCCTCGATACGGATACGCGGCTTGCGACGCACGTAAAGCGCGCCGATGCCTTTCGGGCCGTAGGTCTTGTGCGCCGAGAACGACATCAGGTCGACCTTCAGCTTCTGCAGATCGATCTGGATCTTACCGGTGGCCTGCGCCGCGTCGACGTGGAAAATGATGCCCTTCTCACGCGTGATCTCGCCAATCGCCTCGATGTCCTGGATGACGCCGATCTCGTTGTTGACCGACATCACCGACACCAGAATCGTGTCCGGGCGCAGCGCCGCCTTGAACGCGTCGAGGTCGATCAGACCGTCGTCCTTGACATCCAGATAGGTGACTTCGAAGCCTTCGCGCTCTAGCTCGCGGGTGGTGTCCAGCACCGCCTTGTGCTCGGTCTTCACCGTGATGATGTGCTTGCCCTTGCTCTTGTAGAAGTGCGCGGCACCTTTCAGAGCGAGGTTGTCCGACTCCGTCGCACCCGAGGTCCAGATGATTTCGCGTGGATCGGCGTTCACGAGCGCGGCGACCTGCTCGCGCGCTTCCTCGACTGCGCGCTCGGCGGTCCAGCCATAAGCGTGACTACGCGACGCTGGATTGCCGAACTGCTCGCGCAGATACGGGATCATCTTGTCCACCACACGCGGATCGATCGGCGTCGTGGCGCTGTAGTCCATGTAGATGGGCAGATGGAGAGAGTCGTTGTTCATCAATTGCTCCGGGGACGTCATGTGCTCTGGCTTCTGGGTTCGATATGGGGCTGCGGCGAGGGTTTTCTATTGCGTGCCGCGCTTCACGAACCGGCCATGTTGAAAACGGAATTGGGACCCTTGGGCGCCACGCGGACGGGTTCGACCGCCGGAGCGTCGTTGCGCCTGTCGCGCAGCACGGCAGGCGTGCCTTCGCGCGAACGCTGCTGATCGACCAGATCCTTCAGCGAAACCGAATCGAGGTATTCGACCATTTTCTGGTTCAGCGTCGACCACAGCTCATGCGTCATGCAGTGGCCGTCGTGCTGCTTGGTGCCTTCGCACGTGCCCTTACCGCCGCACTGGGTGGCGTCGAGCGGTTCGTCGACCGCGATGATGATGTCGGCCACCGTCACCTCTTCGGCACGGCGCGCGAGATTGTAGCCACCGCCCGGTCCGCGCACGGACTCGACGATTTCATGACGGCGCAGCTTGCCAAACAGCTGCTCGAGATACGACAGGGAGATGTGTTGGCGCTGGCTGATACCCGCAAGCGTCACCGGGCCCTGCTCCTGGCGCAGCGCCAGGTCGATCATCGCCGTGACGGCGAAACGGCCTTTCGTGGTGAGTCTCATATGATGTGGGAACCGCAATTCTCGACAAGTTTGGTCAAGTATAAATACATGAGCGATTTAGTCAAGTATGGGCGGTAAATTTTGTGTCATTCGCTTAATTGATCACCATACTTCGACGCCGCACCCGTATGCGCGCGGCGCACGCGGCAGAGGCGGCGTTTGCCCACCCGTGTGGTGCGTCTGCATTCTTCGCCCGATGCCTACGCGAGCAACTGCGGGCGCAGCGCGGCGATCAGCCCGCGGCAGGCTGCTTCGCACTGATCGAGCACCAACTCGAAGCCTTCCGCGCCGCCGAAATACGGATCGACAACCTCTCGCGCGCCGCTCCAGCGGCCATCCGACTCAGGCACGAACTCCATCAGCAGACGGATCTTGTCGCGCTGTGCGGGCGGGCACAGTTGACGCAACGCGGCGACGTTTCGGTCGTCCATGGCAATCAGCAGATCGAAGCGCTCGAAGTCCGCGACCGTGATCTGGCGGCCGCGCAGCGCGTCGAGCGCATAGCCGCGCTGGCGCGCCGCGTGTTGCGCGCGTTCGTCGGGCGCCGCGCCGATGTGCCAATCGCCGGTGCCGGCCGAATCGATCACGATGCAGTCCGCAAGCTTCGCCTCGTCGACCAGATGACGCATCACGCCCTCCGCCGTCGGTGAACGGCAGATATTCCCGAGGCAAACGAAACAGATCGACACAGTTTTCATCAGGGATTTTTCGACGCTCGAGGCGCCGCGCGTGAGGTCGTCAGACAGTCAGCGGACTGCGCCGCGATTATACAAATCTCGACAGATTCGCGCCGAGCGGGGCGCAGCCAGGCAAGGTCAGCGGCTTCGGACCGTCGCGGTCCGCCGCGACGGCTTACGATGCCTCGGCGAGCGGCGTCGCCGTGGCGGCACGCATCGGCTTGGCCGGCAATGCCGACGCCGTGTCGATCATGCCGTACGACACCGCGCGTGCGAGTTCGGCGGTCAGATGGTTGGCGTCGAGCGGCATCTGCGAAGCGCGCGAACCGGTTTGGCCGTTGACATGCAGAAAGGCGAGCACCGCGAGCGGTACAACGATGACTAGGGGCCAGTACACCGATATTGTGTTTTTCATGATGGTTTTTCAATTAGGGGCGTATGAGCTTAGACGCGCTATGCCCTAATTAAATGCTATAGGAATTCACAATCGGGAAAAACCCGCCCGCGCAAGATAGATCGTTGCTCGACACGAAACAGTCAATTGATGCCTGTTTCGGGAACGAATGGCGCATCGCTGGCACACAAACGTAAAGCTTACAAACGCATACAAAGCCGCCGCGACGGACGGCGATAATCATGGTCTTATTCTTACCCCTACATTTCTTTGCACTTGCATCGGTCCCACAAAATGAAACGCGTTGCACCTCTCACTGGCCTGGTGGTCGCCGCGCTGCTCGGCGGCTGCGCGGTCTATCCGGACGGCACGCCGATGTACGGCAACGGCTACGGCGCCTATAGCGGCTACAACGGTTATGACGACTCCGCATACGCGCCGGGCGCCGCGGTCGTGCCGCAAACCAATGTGTACCTCGGCTACGGCGATTACGGTCCGGGACGCTACTACGGCCCGGCGCCGGGCTCCGGCTATCGCGGCTATCCGGATCGCGGTCACCCGAGCAACAACGACTGGCACCATGGCGATCACGGCAACGGTCATGGCAACGACGGCGGCGGTCGTGGACAACCGCACGGCGGCCCGCCGCCGCAGGGCGCAGCGGGCGGTCCGCACGGCCCTGGTGGCGCCAATGGCGGCCCGCACCCCGGCGCGGGCGGCTCGCCGCCGGGCCAGCCGCAAGCCGGCAACGGCGGCGGACGAGGCAACGATTCGGGGAGAAATGCGCCCGCGCGTCAGCCGGGGCAGATGACCGAACATTGAAGACGGAGCGGCACTGAAGTATCCCGCCGGCTCGCTGAAGTATCCCGCCGGCTTCTTCGCCCATCTCGACGGCTGCGCGAGCGCGCAGCCGTCAAACCAATCCCAATGCCGCCCGCTCAGCCAATATGGCTGCGCTGCGCGGCATACAACTCGCGGAACGTACGACCCACCGGCGCCGGCATGTCGCGCGTATCGGTCCAGCCCGCGCCGCCGAGCGGCAGTTTGGCGATCGACCGATTGCGCCCACCCATGCGCTCCAGCACGCGCACGGCGAGTTTGGTAAAGAGCGCATAGGCATCGGGATGCAGCGCGAGCCAGCCCCACAGCGCCAAGCCGGCGCGCTCCTTCCACGGACGTAGGTGTCGCTCCATCTGCTTTTCGCGCAGCTTGCGCAACAGATCGGACAGCGGGATACCGACCGGGCACACGCTATTGCATTCGCCGCATAACGTCGCCGCTTGCGGCAGATCGAGCGCCTTGTCGATACCGACATAGCTCGGCGTCAGCACGGACCCCATCGGCCCCGGATAGACCCAGCCATACGCGTGCCCGCCGACCTTCTGATACACCGGGCAATGGTTCATGCACGCGCCGCAGCGGATGCAGCGAAGCATCTCCTGGAAGTCGCCGCCGATCAGCCCCGTGCGGCCACCGTCGACGAGCACCACGTACATATGCTCGGGCCCATCCTGATCGCCCGCGCCACGCGGCCCGGTCAGCATCGAAAAATAGTTCGAGGTGGCCTGGCCGGTTGCCGAACGCGGCAGCAGGCGCATAGCAGTCGCGAGATCCTCGAGCGTCGGCAGCACCTTCTCGATGCCGGTGACAGCGACATGCACGCGCGGCATCACCGTGCACATGCCTTCGTTGCCCTCGTTGGTCACGACCGCGACCGAGCCCGTTTCCGCGATGATGAAATTGCCGCCCGTCACGCCCATGTCCGCGCTCAGAAAATGCGGCCGCAGCATCTCGCGCGCCTCGCGCGTCATGTCGGCAATCTCGGTGAGCCGCGGCCGGCCGTGCGTTTTCGCGAACAGATCGGCGATCTCGTCCTTATCCTTGTGAACGACCGGCGCGATGATGTGACTTGGCGGCTCGTTATCGTTGATCTGCAGGATGTATTCGCCAAGGTCGGTTTCGATCGACTGCACGCCCATCTGCCCGAGCACTTCGTTCAGGCGCATTTCCTCGGTGACCATCGACTTGGTCTTGATCACCTTCTTCACGTCGTGCTTGCGCGCAATGTCGCCGACGAGCCGCGCGGCCTCTTGCGTGGTCTCCGCGAACAGCACAGTCACGCCGCGCCGGGTCGCCTCGCGCTCGAAGGTTTCGAGCCACACGTCGAGATTTTCGAGCGCGCGATCACGGCGCTCCTTGAGCGCGGCCCGCGTCGCGGGGAAATCGATCGCGGTCATCGCGCTCGCGCGCGCCGACACGAACTTCGTGGACAGCTTGGTCAGGTTCTGCTGCAGGCGCTGGTCGGCGAGTTTCTGACCGGCGCGAGCCTTGAACTGCATCGATTGGACTTGCATGGCGGTCCTGATGAGGTCGGAGTGAAACGCGCGGCGCATTCGCGCCCGACGCAATGCGTGACAGACAAGATAAGCGTGACGCGAACAATGGCGGTGTTCGCCGCGCGGGGATTACACGTCGCCGGCCAGCACCTGCGCGATATGCAGCACGCGCGTCGTCGAGTCGCCGTTGCGGCGCAGCCGCCCTTCGATATTCAACATGCAGCCGAGGTCGCCGAGCACCACCGCACCGGCGCCGCTCGCGGCGATGTTCGCGCACTTTTCGTCGACGATCGCGGTCGAGATATTGCCGTATTTGACCGCGAAAGTGCCGCCGAAGCCGCAGCAATGCTCGCAGCCTTTCATCTCGGTGACCGAGACGCCGACCTGCGCGAGCAGTTCGCGCGGCTGTTCCTTGACGCCCAGTTCGCGCAAGCCCGAACACGAGTCGTGATAAGTCACCTGTCCCGCGAACTCGCCCGGTTGCAACTGCACCTTCGCTACGTTGACGAGGAAATCCGTGAGTTCGAACACCTTGCCGCGCAGGCGGCCGAAACGGTTCATCAGTTCGGGATCGTCGCGGAACAGGTCGCCGTAGTGCGCGCGGATCATGCCGCCGCACGAGCCCGACGGCACCACCACATAGTCGAACTGTTCGAACTCGCGCAGCGTTTTCTCGGCAAGGTCGCGCGCGAGGCGGCGGTCTCCCGAGTTATACGCAGGTTGCCCGCAACAGGTTTGCGCGGGCGGCACCACGACCTCGAAACCGGCGCCTTCGATCAGCTTGATGACCGAAAAACCGATCTCGGGACGCATCAGGTCAATCAGGCACGTGACGAACAATCCGACTCGCATGAGCCCTCCTTGCGGGGAAACGTCCCTGATTATCCGCTGTTTGCCGGTGCAATACCAACGGCCGAAAGGCATAGGAAGTACGCCGCGCTCGATTGGAAACGCGCCTCGAAGCGCGTTCGCTTTTTTCACAATACGAGATACAATCAATTTCCGCAGTTTGACGCATCCACCAATTCTCATATGAGCGATACGAACCCGGATCCCAAAACTTCGATCCAGGTGATCGAACGCATGATGCGCCTGCTCGACGCGCTGGCGGCGCATAGCGACCCGGTCAGCCTGAAAGAACTGGCCCTCCGCACGGAGCTGCATCCATCCACCGCGCACCGCATCCTGAACGATATGGTGATGTGCCGGCTGGTCGACCGCTCAGACCCCGGCACCTACCGTCTCGGCATGCGCCTGCTCGAACTGGGCAATCTCGTCAAGGCGCGCCTGTCGGTGCGCGACGCGGCGCTCACGCCGATGCGCGAGCTGCACCGCCAGACCGGGCAGACCGTGAACCTGTCGGTGCGTCAGGGCGACGAAATCGTCTATATCGAACGCGCATATTCGGAGCGCTCGGGCATGCAGGTGGTGCGGGCGATCGGCGGGCGCGCGCCGCTTCATCTGACCTCGGTCGGCAAGCTGTTCCTCGCGGCCGACGAAGCCACCCGCGTGCGTGCCTACGCAACCCGCACCGGTCTGTCGGGCCACACGCAGAACAGCATCACCGATCTCGCGAAACTCGAGCGAGAGCTGTCGCATGTGCGCCAGCAGGCCTGCGCGCGCGACAACGAGGAACTGGAGTTGGGCGTGCGCTGCATCGCCGCCGGCATCTACGACGATACCGGCAAGCTGGTCGCGGGGCTGTCGCTGTCGGCGCCGGCCGATCGTTTGCAGGATTCGTGGCTCGGGCAGTTGAGCCAGACCGCGTTGATGATTTCGGAATCGCTCGGCTACCGGCCGCAGGCGCAGCAAGACCATTCGCACGCTTCGCACAGTTCCCACGGCCAGCATTCGTAGGCGACGCAGCGGCCGTCGGTTCGTGGTTGCACCCTTTCCCGTCGTGCCTTCGTCAACGCCAATAAAAAGCCTCGCATCCGCGAGGCTTTTCTCTGCACGTCAGCTGCAGCCGGACTGACTACCACCGGCTGAGTATGCGTTGCGGCTTCAGGTACCCGGACCGCCGGCATCGGCGCTCGTGATACGCGGCTGGTCGCCGCCGTTGTCGAGCCATGTACGCAGACGCGTCGCGTCCGCGAAACGCGAGTACTTGCCCGACGAATCGAGCAGCACCAGGATCATCGGCCGGCCGTGGATGGTCGCCTGCATCACGAGACACTCGCCCGCTTCGTTGATGAAGCCGGTCTTCTGCAGACCGATGTCCCACGTCGGGTTGCGCACCAGCGCGTTCGTGCTGTTGTACGCGAGCGTGCGCTTGCCGGTGTACACCTCATAGCTGTGATCGGTCGAGAACTTGCGGATCAGCGGGTACTGATACGCCGCGTTGACCATCTTCACGAGATCGCGCGCGCTCGACACGTTCATGCTCGTCAGACCGGTCGGGTTCTCGAAGTGTGTGTCGCTCATGCCGAGCTGCCTGGCCTTCGCGTTCATCGCCGCGAGGAACGCCGGACGGCCGCCCGGGTAGTAGCGCGACAGCGCCGCCGCCGCGCGGTTTTCCGACGCCATCAGCGCGATGTGCAGCATGTCCTCGCGCGACAGCACCGAGCCCACCGACAGACGCGAACCGGTGTTCTTCTCGTAGTCGCGGTCTTCGTCGGTGACTTCGATCTGATCGGTCATCGGCTCTTTCGAATCGAGCACCACCATCGCCGTCATCAGCTTGCTGATCGATGCAATCGGTACCACCGCACGCGAGTTCTTGTCGAACAGCGTCTCGCCGCTGTTCTGGTCGATCACATAGGCGACGCTCGAGCGCAGCATCAGCGCGTCCGGCGTCTCGTGCAGACCAAACGCCTGGCCGACGCTCGGTTGGCGCGGCTCGTACGCGACGCGTCGCATCACCGAACGGTGCCGGCCGTTCGCTGTGAATGTGACGCGCTTGCGTTTGACGCCGGCGTGCGGCGCGTCTTCATCCGCGGCAGCGCCTTTCACGGCCTCACCCTTGCCGGCTTTCGCCGCATGGCTCGACACCTTTTCGGTGGCGGCCGCCTGCGCCGGTTTCCTGGCAGTTTTAGCGTGTTTGGAAGTTTTTGCGGTTGCAGCAGACGTAGCTGCAAAAGTGCTTACAGGCGTAGCGAACGCTGCGATGGCCAGCGAGACGGCCACCGACAGAGCGGTGCTGCGCGCCGCGCCGTGGAGCACTTTTAGCGACGAAAACATGTCGGTTTTCATGGGTGTTCGATAGGGAGCGGCGAGAGGTTTCCGCAAGTGTAGTAAAGCAACGAAAAATTAGCAATTTGAAGCACTTATACACGCTCCTTAAACCGGCTTGTCAGCTCCGATCGCGAAAACGCAAATAAGTGCCGCGCCTCGATCGAAAAAAACGATCGCCGCCAGCAAGCCTCGCCATTGCCGCCGCCCGCTCCAATCGAGCAGATCCTTGCAGGATAACGGCAATTTTGAGACAACCTTGATCCGGGGAAATACTGTCAGAGCACAGGCGGAAACTACTGCACCGCGCCATGAAGGCGTTGCGAACGTGCGACAGACTTTTAAGTGTCCGACGAAAGTCGCTAACGCGCGTTCGACTGCCATCGTTCTTTAACGTTCCTTGTCATCTTGTGGTTTACATCGAATCGACGAGAATTGGTTTTTCAGGGGCGAATCGCTGCTACACGGAAAAATAATCTCCGGACGGCCTGCCGATCAGTTATTTTATGTCGCACCAGCACGGTGCAACGCGCAATCGTTCCGCGTCATATTAATGACATGCCTACTGCATAAGCTATTGTTTTGTCAGCATTTTCTTAACATTGTGCGATGCACAAAAAACGCTTGACATTCCTTGTAGCCATCCTAAAATGGGAACCATTGCTGCGATGCACAATACATCGCGGTCCGGGCAGACGATGAATCCGCGTCTTGCCACCCACCCAACGCGGTCCGCACAGACCGGCCGCGATCCAGGAGCGTAAACCATGACTCTGCTGACCCCTGAGCAATTCGCCGCAGCCCAGAAAGCCAACTTCGAAACCCTGTTCGGCCTGACGACCAAAGCATTTGAAGGTGTCGAAAAGCTGGTCGAACTGAACCTGCAAGTTGTGAAGTCGACGCTCGCCGAAAGCCAGGAAAATGCCCAACGCGCGCTGTCCGTGAAGGACGCGCAGGAACTGCTGGCACTGCAAGCAAGCCTCGCGCAGCCGGTGGCTGAAAAGGCGCTGTCGTATGGCCGCCATGTGTACGAAATCGTTTCGGCAACGCAGGGTGAATTCACTCGCGTCGCGGAAGCGCAATTCGAAGAGCAAAACCGCAAGGTTCAGGCGCTCGTCGAAAACGTCGCCAAGAACGCACCGGCCGGTTCGGAAACCGCTGTCGCCGTGATGAAGTCGGCTATCACCGCCGCCAACACCACGTACGAAACGGTCCACAAGGCAACCCGCCAGGCTGTCGAAATCGCCGAAAGCAACTTCAACGCAGCTGCAACGGCCGCTTCGAAGGCAGCTTCGCAAGCCGCGGCGCAAGCATCGCGCGCCGCCGCCAAGAAGGCCGTCTAAGCTTCACGCGTCAACACGCCAGGCTTTATGCCTGGCGGCGTCTTTCACGCCGGCCCAGCCTATGCGCTGCGCCGGCGTTATCGCAAGCAACAGCGTCGTGCCGTTGCCGCTTATACGGTTTGATGAGCCGAACGCTCCGATACGTTGCAATGACGTATCGTTTGCCCGGCCGCCAAGCCGGGATTTTTTTGCCCGCTACCGGCCGCCACGAAAACAGAAACGGCGCGCTCCGACCTGGAGCGCGCCGTTTTTCTTTGCCGTACGGCTCGACCGGCTTTGCCGCGCCCGCGTGTCGTCACGCAGGCGCGGTGCACCGCGTTACTTCTTCTTGACGGGCGGCAGATCGGTACAGACGCCTTCATACAACTCGGCCGCCATGCCGATCGATTCGCCGAGCGTCGGATGCGGATGGATCGTCTTGCCGATATCCGTTGCGTCCGCGCCCATTTCGATCGCGAGACAGACTTCGCTGATCAGGTCGCCCGCATTCAGACCGACGATACCGCCGCCGATCACGCGATGCGTTTGCTCATCGAACAGCAGCTTCGTGAAGCCCTCGTCGCGACCGTTGGCGATCGCGCGACCCGATGCGGCCCACGGGAACACCGCCTTGCCGAACTTGACGCCTTCGGCTTTCAGCTGGTCTTCCGTCTTGCCGGCCCATGCTACTTCCGGATCGGTGTAGGCCACCGACGGAATCTGCAGCGCGTCGAAGTACGCCTTCTCGCCATGCGCGACTTCCGCCGCCACGTGGCCTTCGTGCACGGCCTTGTGCGCGAGCATCGGCTGACCGACGATGTCGCCGATCGCGAAGATGTGCGGCACATTCGTGCGCTGTTGCTTGTCGACTTCGATGAAGCCGCGATCCGTCACCGCGACACCGGCCTTTTCCGCGCCGATCCGCTTGCCGTTCGGCGAGCGGCCGACGGCCACCAGCACGAGGTCGTAGCGTTGCGGCTCGGCCGGCGCCTGCTCGCCCTCGAACGACACGTAGATACCGTCGTCCTTCGCTTCGGCGGCGATGGTCTTGGTCTTCAGCATCACGTTCGCGAAACGCTTGCTGTTGTACTTCTCCCACACTTTGACCAGATCGCGGTCCGCGCCGGTCATCAGGTCTTCGAGCATTTCGACGACGTCGATCTGCGCGCCGAGCGTCGAGTACACGGTCGCCATTTCGAGACCGATGATGCCGCCGCCGATCACGAGCATGCGCTGCGGAATCTGGCGCAGTTCGAGCGCGCCGGTCGAATCGACGACCCGCGGATCTTCCGGAATGAACGGCAGCTTCACGGCTTCCGAGCCCGCTGCGATGATCGCCTGCTTGAACCGGACGACCTTCTTGCCG
The DNA here is from genome assembly GCF_014201005.1 of Paraburkholderia lebeckiae. Lineage (NCBI taxonomy): Bacteria > Pseudomonadati > Pseudomonadota > Betaproteobacteria > Burkholderiales > Burkholderiaceae > Paraburkholderia > Paraburkholderia lebeckiae. The sequence continues at coordinate 43,012 of NZ_JACHDK010000005.1, forward strand.
CCCTCGGTCTGCACTTCCATGTGGTTCGGATCGACGAACGCACCCGTACCGACCACCACTTCGACCTTGCGCGCCTTCGCCATGCCGGCGAGACCGCCGGTCAGCTTCTTGACCACGCCGGACTTGAAATCGCGCAGCTTGTCGAGATCGATCTGCGGCTTGCCGAAGGTGATGCCGTGCGCGGCAAGATCAGCCGCTTCGTCGATGACGAGCGCGGTGTGCAGCAGCGCCTTCGAAGGGATGCAGCCGACGTTCAGACACACGCCGCCGAGCGTCGGATAACGCTCGACCAGCACGGTCTTCATGCCGAGGTCGGCGGAGCGGAACGCGGCCGAATAACCGCCGGGGCCCGAACCGAGCACGAGCATATCGCACTCGATGTCGGCGCTGCCCGAATAGCTGCCGGCTTGCGGAGCCGGTGCGGCGGCCTGCGGCGCCGCAGCAGCAGGCGCCGGCGCGGGAGCCGCCTTCTCGGGCGCTTTCGGCGCCGGCGCGGCCGCAGCCGCGCCGCCCGCCGTTGCCTCGACGAGCGCGATGACCGTGCCCTGCGAGACCTTGTCGCCCGGCTTGATACGCACTTCCTTGACGGTGCCGGCGGTATCGCTCGGCACTTCCATCGACGCCTTGTCGGATTCGAGCGTCAGCAGCGACTGCTCTTTTTCGATGGTGTCGCCCGGCTTGATGTTGACTTCGATGACGTCGACGTCCTTGAAGTCACCGATGTCCGGCACTTTTACTTCGACGAGACTCATGGTGTCCCCTTCTCTTATTGATCGATGATGAGCGGCGCCTTCGACGCGCACAGCGCACGCGAGCGCGAACGCGCGGACGGCGCGACGCGGATCGGTCGAAACCATCCGCGCCCGCGCCGGCGAACCTCACCAGCCGGTCAAAGAATCACACGCCGGAAATCGGCAAGAATCGAACCGAGGTATGCGTTGAAGCGCGCGGCTTCCGCTCCGTCGATCACGCGATGGTCGTACGACAGCGACAGCGGCATGGTCAGGCGCGGCTCGAACTGCTTGCCGTCCCACACCGGCTTCATCGCGCTGCGCGACAGGCCGAGAATCGCGACTTCAGGCGCATTGATGATCGGCGTGAAGTGCGTGCCGCCGATACCGCCCAGCGACGAGATCGAGAAGCAGCCGCCCTGCATCTGGTCCGGCTTCAGCTTGCCCTCGCGCGCAGCCTTCGACAGGTCGGCCATTTCCTTCGCGATGTCGACGAGGCCCTTCTTGTCCGCGTCGCGAATCACCGGCACCATGAGGCCGTTCGGCGTGTCAGCGGCAAAACCGATGTGGTAGTACTGCTTGAACACCAGGTTGTCGCCGTCGAGGCTCGCGTTGAAGGTCGGGAATTTCTTCAGGGCCGCCACGCAGGCCTTGATCACGAACGCGAGCATCGTGAACTTGACGCCCGCCTTCTCGTGTTCCTTGTTCAGCTTGACACGCAGCGCTTCGAGCTCGGTGATGTCCGCTTCGTCGTTGTTCGTGACGTGCGGAATCATGACCCAGTTGCGATGCAGGTTCGCGCCCGAGATCTTCTTGATGCGCGACAACGGCTTCGGATCGATCGGACCGAACTTCGTGAAGTCGACCTTCGGCCACGGCAGCAGATTCAGCTCGCCACCGCCGGCGGCCGGCGCGGCCGCACCAGCCGGCGCCGCGCGCTGGCCCGTCATCACGCCCTTCACGAACGCGGTCACGTCGGCCTGCGTAATGCGGCCCTTCGGACCGGTGCCCTTCACCTGGCCGACGTCCACCCCGAGTTCGCGCGCGAACTTGCGCACCGACGGCGACGCATGGCTCGGATGACGCGAACCGCCTTCTCCAGCCGGGATCAGCGGCGCCTGCGCGAGCGCGGACGGCGCGGCCGGTGCCGGGGTCGGCGTGGCCGGCGCGTCGGACGGCATTTCAGTCGGCGCCTTCGCGGCCGGTGCCGGCGCGGGTGCCGGGGCAGCGCCGCCTTCCGCTTCGATCACGACGATGACCGAGCCTTCCGACACGGTATCGCCAACCTTGACCTTCACTTCCTTGACGACACCGGCGGCCGAGCTGGGCACATCCATCGTCGCCTTGTCGGATTCGAGCGTGACGAGCGACTGTTCCTTCTCGACACGATCGCCGACCTTCACCGCGATCTCGATCACGGGGACGTCTTTGTAGTCGCCGATATCCGGCACCTTGATTTCCTGCACGCCGCCGCCTGCCGCCGCGGGTGCGGGCGCCGCAGCGGGAGCTGCCGCCGGCGCAGGAGCAGGAGCAGGTGCGGCAGCCGCCGCGGGCGCCGCGGCAGCGGCGTTGGCGCCTTCCAGCACGATGATCAGCGTGCCTTCGGACACCGCATCGCCGACCTTGACCTTCACTTCCTTGACGACGCCGTCGGCCGAGCTCGGCACGTCCATCGTCGCCTTGTCGGATTCCAGCGTAACGAGCGATTGCTCTTTTTCGACGGTGTCACCCGCCTTCACCAGCACCTCGATCACAGGGACGTCCTTGTAATCGCCGATGTCCGGCACCTTGACTTCGATCGCTTGACTCATTGTTAGTGTCTCCAGGGCCGCGCACGCCGCCTGCCCCTCGCGATGAGGAGCAGGCGCGTACGCCATGGCACACGGGTGATGCCTTAGACGGTCATCGGGTTGGGTTTGGCGGGATCAAGGTCGTACTTCTTGAGCGCCTCGGCGACCACCTTGCGTTCGATCGTGCCTTCGTCCGCCAGCGCGTTCAGCGCGGCGACCGTGACCCAGTAGCGATCGACTTCGAAGAAGTGACGCAGCTTCTCGCGCGTGTCCGAGCGGCCGTAGCCGTCGGTGCCCAGCACGACGAACTTCTGCGGCACGAACGCGCGGATCTGCTCGGTCAGCGCGCGCACGTAGTCGGTCGATGCGATGACCGGACCCGGCGCATCCTTCAGCAGCTTCTCGACGTGCGACAGCTTCTTCTCTTCGGTCGGGTGCAACAGGTTCCAGCGCTGCACTTCGTGACCTTCGCGCGCGAGCTCGGTGAAGCTCGGCACGCTCCACAAGTCGGCGTTGACGCCCCAGTCGTTTTTCAGCAGGTCGGCCGCGGCGATCACTTCGTTGAAGATCGTGCCCGCGCCCATCAGTTGCACGTGCGGCGCCTTTTTATCGGCTGCGGTCTTGCTGAACGAGTACATGCCCTTGATGATGTCGGCCGCCACGGTCTCGCCCTGCGGGATCGCCGGGTGCTCGTAGTTCTCGTTCATCACGGTGACGTAGTAGTAGACGTCTTCCTGGTCGGCGACCATGCGGCGCAGACCGTCCTGCACGATGACCGCGAGTTCGTAGCCGAACGTCGGGTCGTAGCTGATGCAGTTCGGCACCGAAGCCGCCCACATCAGCGAGTGGCCGTCTTCGTGTTGCAGGCCTTCGCCGTTCAGCGTCGTGCGGCCCGCCGTGCCGCCCAGCAGGAAACCGCGCGAGCGCATGTCGCCAGCGGCCCATGCGAGGTCGCCGATGCGCTGGAAGCCGAACATCGAGTAGAAGATGTAGAACGGGATCATGATCTCGCCGTGCGTCGAGTACGACGTCGCGGCCGCGATCCAGTCGGCCATGCCGCCGGCTTCGTTGATGCCCTCCTGCAGGATCTGACCGGTCTCCGACTCACGGTAGAACATCAGCTGGTCGGAATCTTCCGGCACGTACTTCTGGCCGTCCTGATTCCAGATACCGATCTGACGGAACAGACCTTCCATGCCGAACGTACGCGATTCGTCCGGCACGATCGGCACGACGCGCTTGCCGAGCGTCTTGTCCTTCAGCAGGATGTTCAGGATCCGCACGAACGCCATCGTCGTGGAGATCTCGCGGCCTTCGCCCGTGCCCTTGAGCAGCGGCTCGAATGCCGACAGTTCCGGCACCGGCAGCGACTCGGCCTTCTGACGACGCGCCGGGAGATAGCCGCCGAGGTCCATGCGCTTCTGGCGCATGTATTCGAGTTCCTTCGAGCCTTCCTCGAACGTCAGGTACGGCACGTCGACGATCTGCTCGTCCGTGATCGGCAGACGGAACTGGTCGCGGAACTTCTTCAACTGCTCCACCTGCATCTTCTTCTGCTGGTGGGTGATGTTCATCGCCTGGCCGGCTTCGCCCATGCCGTAACCCTTGATCGTCTTGGCGAGGATGACGGTCGGCTGGCCCTTCGAATTCGTCGCTTCCGTGAACGCCGCGTAGATCTTGTGCGGATCATGGCCGCCGCGGTTCAGATTCCAGATGTCGTCGTCGGACCAGTCGGCGACGAGCGCCTTCAGTTCCGGCGTGTTGAAGAAGTGCTCGCGCACGAACGCGCCCGACTCCGACTTGTACGTCTGGTACTCGCCGTCGACGACTTCCATCATGCGGCGCATCAGCACGCCCGACTTGTCGCGCGCGAACAGAGCGTCCCAGCGGCTGCCCCAGATGACCTTGATGACGTTCCAGCCGGCGCCGCGGAATTCGCTTTCGAGTTCCTGGATGATCTTGCCGTTGCCGCGCACCGGACCGTCGAGACGCTGCAGGTTGCAGTTGATCACGAACACGAGGTTGTCCAGACGCTCGCGGCCGGCCATGCCGATCGCGCCGAGCGATTCCGGCTCATCCGTTTCGCCGTCGCCGAGGAAGGCCCAGACCTTACGGCCGTCGGTCTTCGCGATGCCGCGCGCCTGCAGGTACTTCATGAAGCGCGCCTGGTAAATCGCCATGATCGGGCCCAGGCCCATCGACACGGTCGGGAATTGCCAGAAGTCCGGCATCAGCCACGGATGCGGATACGACGAGATGCCCTCGCCGCCGACTTCCTGGCGGAAGTTGTCGAGCTGCTTGTCGGTCAGGCGACCGAGCAGGAACGCGCGCGAGTAGACGCCCGGCGACGAGTGGCCCTGCACGAACACGAGGTCACCGCCATGCTCGGCCGACGGTGCGTGCCAGAAGTGGTTGTAGCCGACGTCGTACAGCGTGGCGGCCGACGCGAACGACGCGATGTGGCCGCCGACGTTGGTTTCCTTGCCGGCGCGCAGCACCATCGCCATCGCGTTCCAGCGGGTGTATGAGCGGATACGGTGCTCGATGTCCTGGTCGCCGGGGTTCTTGGCCTGGCGCGCGACCGGAATCGTGTTGATGTAAGGAGTGTTAGCGGAGAACGGCAGATGTTCGCCGTGCACGCGTGCGAATTCGATCTGTTTTTCGATCAGGTAGTGGGCACGGTCAGGGCCAACAGCAGAAATCACGCCATCCAGCGCTTCCAGCCATTCGCCGGTTTCCTGGGGATCGTCGTCTTTATCGGCGGCGACATATTTCATGACTTCGTCGGGTACAGCGGACATGCTCGTCTCCTGGGTATGGGAACGCACTTTTGAACAGACGACGCGGACGCAGGAATGGCCGCGGCAGCTCCGGCCGATTGTAATGAGGGTCCAGACGTCAGCGCAACCAAATTTTCAAATTACGAGATCAATTCTCATAATACGGAAAATTGCTGCAACGCAACCTGGTTTGACTGCCGATCGATTGATCCGTCGGCTAGTTTGCGCCGATCAACTGCACTTTCCGTGCTTTTTTGCGTCATTTGTCGGGGACGTGCTGAGCTACAATGCCACGCATGTTGACCGAACGGCTCTTCTCTCGCTCGGCGCGCACCGCGGGTTCGCCGGCGGATTCGTCGCCGTCCTCGCGCTGGCACCACGGACCCTGGTGGTCCAATTCCTATTTGCTGACGCCGCTCCTGTCGATCCTGGTGTTCCTGGTCGTCATGAGCCTGATTCTGTGGAGTCTGAACCGGCGCGAGCAGCAACAGCAGGAAGACACGCTGTACCGCAACGTCGCGTGGGCGCAGCAGCAGATCCGCCTGTCGATGACGGGCGCGCAGGAGCAGATCCAGGCGCTCGCGCGCGACCTCGCCGCCGGCCATGCCGACGAGCATTCGTTCCAGGTGAGCACCACGGACATCATGCAGGGGCATCCTGAGATCCTCTACATGAACTGGTACACGGGCCAGCAGCAGCCGCGCTGGCCCAACGCCGCGCCGCCGGTGCTCGGCCAGCGGCTAGCGCGTCCGAACGACGCGCAGATGGACGAGGCTGTCAAGGCCGGCTTCGCCGAGGCGCGCAACACGCGCCGCCAGGTGTACTCGCCGCTCATCTACGACGACCTCGGCAACGGCTTCATCACGCTGCAAACGCCGATCTTCCGCGACCGCGATTTCCTCGGCACCATCGCCGCGGTGTTCTCGGTGGAAGGCATTCTGAAGCGCGACATCCCGCCCGAGCTGTCGGCCAAATACAAGATCTCGATCATCGACGTGAACAACCGCGAGTTGACCACCACGTCGACCCGCCCGCGCCTGCCGCGCGACATGTTCTACGACCTGCCGCTCGACCCGCCGGGCCAGGGCATTTCGGTGCGCGTGTACGCGTTCCCGCAGATCACCAACTTCACGAACAACACGCTGGTGTGGCTGGTGGCCGGCCTCTCGTGCTTCGTGCTGTGGAGCCTGTGGAGTCTGTGGAAGCACACGCGCCAGCGCTTCGAGGCGCAGCAGGCGCTCTACGCGGAAGCGTTTTTCCGCCGCGCGATGGAAAATTCGGTGCTGATCGGCATGCGCGTGCTCGACATGCACGGCCGCATCACGCACGTGAACCCGGCGTTCTGCCGCATGACCGGCTGGGACGAAAGCGACCTCGTCGGCAAGAGCGCGCCGTTCGCTTACTGGCCGCGCGATGCATACCCCGAAATGCAGCGCCAGCTCGACATGACACTGCGTGGCAAGGCGCCCTCGTCCGGCTTCGAGTTGCGCGTGCGGCGCAAGGACGGCTCGACGTTCCACGCGCGGCTCTACGTGTCGCCGCTGATCGACAGCTCGGGCCGCCAGACCGGCTGGATGTCGTCGATGACCGACATCACCGAGCCGAAGCGCGCGCGCGAAGAGCTCGCCGCCGCCCACGAACGCTTCACGACCGTGCTCGAAAGCCTCGATGCCGCGGTGTCCGTGCTCGCCGCCGACGAAGCCGAGCTGCTGTTCGCGAACCGCTACTACCGGCATCTGTTCGGCATCCGCCCGGACGGCCACCTCGAACTCGCGGGCGGCGGCTTCGACAGCTCGCAGGCGTCGTCCGATTCGATCGACATGGTCGACACCTTCGTCGGCCTGCCCGCCGCCGCGCTGACCGAAAGCGCCGCCGACGCGCAGGAAATCTACATCCCCGGCATCCAGAAGTGGTTCGAGGTGCGACGCCAGTACATCCAGTGGGTCGACGGCCATCTCGCGCAGATGCAGATCGCGACCGACATCACGACCCGCAAGCGCGCGCAGGAACTCGCGCGCCAGCAGGACGAGAAGCTGCAGTTCACGAGCCGCCTGATGACGATGGGTGAAATGGCCTCGTCGCTCGCGCACGAACTGAACCAGCCGCTCGCCGCCATCAATAACTATTGCTCCGGAACCGTCGCACTGGTTAAATCCGGTCGAACGACGCCCGACAATCTGCTGCCGGTGCTCGAAAAGACTGCGCAGCAGGCGGTGCGCGCCGGCATGATCATCAAGCGCATCCGCGAGTTCGTGAAGCGCAGCGAGCCGAAGCGGCAGGCCACGCGGGTCGCGGATATCGTCGCGGACGCGGTGGGTCTCGCTGAAATCGAGGCAAGGAAGCGGCGGATTCGCATCGTCACCGATCTGCGCTCGCGGCTGCCGGTGATCTACGTCGATCCGGTGCTGATCGAGCAGGTGCTCGTGAACCTGCTGAAGAACGGCGTCGAAGCGATGGCCGAAGCGCGCCCAAACGCGGTCGACCCAGTCATCCGCGTGGTCGTGCGACTGGAGAGCGGCTTCGTCTGCATCAGCGTCGTCGACCAGGGGCCCGGCGTCGACGAAGCGACCGCCGAGCGTCTGTTCGAACCGTTTTACAGCACCAAGTCCGATGGCATGGGCATGGGGCTGAACATTTGCCGTTCGATTATCGAATCGCACCGCGGCCGTCTGTGGGTGGTCAACAACGTCGAATCCGACGGCCACATCACGGGCGCCACGTTCCATTGCAGTCTGCCCATTGGGGAGCCTGACGGCCCGAGCAACGGCGGGTCCGAGGCGCCGATACCACAAACCGTTACGGGAGAGCTATGAACAGCCCAGTCACCACACAGGAAACCGTCTTTGTCGTCGACGACGACGAGGCCGTGCGAGATTCGCTGCGCTGGCTGCTGGAGGCGAACGGCTACCGCGTTCAGTGCTTCTCGAGCGCCGAGCAGTTCATCGACGCATGGCAGCCGCATCAGCATCCGGGCCAGATCGCGTGTCTGATCCTCGACGTGCGGATGTCCGGCATGAGCGGGCTAGAGTTGCAGGAACGCCTGATCGCCGACAATGCGTCGTTGCCGATCATCTTCGTGACGGGCCACGGCGACGTGCCGATGGCGGTGTCGACGATGAAAAAAGGCGCGATGGACTTCATCGAAAAGCCGTTCGACGAAGCCGAACTGCGCAAGCTCGTCGAGCGCATGCTCAACAAGGCACGCAGCGAAAGCACCAGCGTCCAGCAGCAGCGCGCCGCGGCCGAGCGCCTCGGCAAGTTGACCGCGCGCGAGCATCAGGTGCTCGAGCGGATCATCGCGGGCCGCCTGAACAAGCAGATCGCCGACGACCTCGGCATCAGCATCAAGACGGTCGAAGCGCATCGCGCGAACATCATGGAAAAGCTGAACGTCAACACGGTCGCCGATCTGCTGCGACTCGCGCTGTCGAACAAGCCGCAAACGGCGCAGTAACAGAGGCACGGGCGGCCCTTCGTTCGGAGGGGCCGTTGGTACGTGGCCGCCATCCGTGGCGGTTGCGTCGCCGGTTCGCGACGGTCTGACCGACGCCGAGTCCGGCGTGCGAGTGGCGTGCGAGCGGCCTGCCCCGGCGCTCGCAGTGCGCTTCCTTGCTGCCACAGGACCGCCGCCTCACATCCCGGACGCTCCCACGCGCGCCGCGGGCCCCGAATCCACTGCAGAAGCGCGCCCCCGCGCCGGTATAATGTTGGACTTCGCGGCGGCGCCTTGCCCGAACCGGCAGCGCGCCTGTCGCAGGGCGACGGGGCTCCGTCAGCCAGCCGAAACACGCCGTCGCGCGCCCCTCCGCGCGAGCGCTTCGCCCCGCCTGCCAAATCGCCTGTCCCGACCTGATTCCCGATCCCAATCTCGACCCAACGTTCGACCGACCATGACAGCCAAACTGATCGACGGCCTCGCCCTCTCCAAGACCCTGCGTGCCGACGTCGCGGCGCGCGCCGCCGCCCTGACCGCCCGCGGCCATCAGCCGGGCCTCGCCGTGATTCTGGTCGGCGACAATCCGGCCAGCGAAGTGTATGTGCGCAACAAGGTAAAGGCCTGCCACGACAACGGCCTCGGCTCGTCGTTCGACCGCTATCCAGCCAATCTGCCCGAAGCCGACCTGCTCGCGCGCATCGACGAGCTGAATCGCGATCCGGCCATCCACGGCATTCTCGTGCAGTTGCCGCTACCGAAGCACATCGACAGCCACAAGGTGATCGAGGCGATCGCGCCCGAGAAGGACGTCGACGGTTTCCACGTCGCCAATGCGGGCGCGCTGTTGACGGGTCAGCCGCTGTTCCGTCCGTGCACGCCGTACGGCGTGATGAAGATGTTCGAGGCCTACGGCATCGATCTGAAGGGCGCGAACGCGGTCGTGATCGGCCGCTCGAACATCGTCGGCAAGCCGATGGCGCTGCTGCTGCTCGAAGCGGGCGCGACCGTCACGATCTGCCACAGCAAGACGCGCGATCTGGCCGCGCACACGCGCAACGCCGACGTCGTGGTCGCCGCGACCGGTCTGCGCAACATCCTGACCGCGGACATGGTGAAGCCGGGCGCGACCGTGATCGACGTCGGCATGAATCGCGACGACGCCGGCAAGCTGTGCGGCGACGTCGACTTCGCGGGTGTCGAGGAAGTGGCCGGCCACATCACGCCGGTGCCGGGCGGCGTCGGCCCGATGACGATCACGATGCTGCTCGTCAACACGATCGAAGCGGCCGAGCGCGGGGCGGACGCGGCCAAGGCGTAACCGCCGGGCGGCGAGCGCGAGGCGGAGTGAGGCGACTCATCCGTCTCGTCCACCGGGACATCACCCGCCCTTCTTTCTCGCAGAAGCACCACCTCCTTACCGCGTCGCCGGAACACGCGGCCCACGCCACGCCCCGCCCCAACGCGCGCCCAACACGCCGCAACATCTGTTAATTTGTCAGCCGATGGATTGGAATCGGCGCCCCCCGCCCCAATAATGTCCATAGCCGGTGCCGCCATGCGCCGAGCGTCGAGCGACCCACCACGAGACGGCACGCGCGAGCGCCGCACCGCCCCCTTCACCCGCGTCAGACAGGAAGCCTTATGTCCACTACCGCCACGCATCAAGACAACCCGCTCCTCGATTTTTCCGATCTGCCGCGCTTTGGCTCCATCCGACCCGAACACGTGACGCCCGCCCTCGACGTGCTGCTCGCCGACGCGGCGGCCGCCGTCGAGCGTGCCGCGCTGCCGGCCACGCCCGCGTCGTGGGCCGACGTCGTCGAACCGGTCGAGCGCGCCACCGAGCCGCTGTCGCGCGCGTGGAGCGTGATCGGTCATCTCAATGCCGTCGCCGATACGCCCGAGCTGCGCGCCGTGTACGGCGAAAACCTGCCGCGCGTGACCGAGTTCTGGTCGAGCGTCGGCCAGAATCTCGCGCTCTACGAGAAGTACAAGGCACTGAACGCCAGCGACGAATTCGCATCGCTGAACGGCGAACGCAAAAAAATCCTCAGCAACGCGCTGCGTGATTTCCGTCTGTCCGGCGCCGAGTTGCCGGAAGACCAGAAGCCGCGTTTCGCCGAATTGCAGGAGCGCCAGGCGGCGCTGTCGAAGGCATTTTCGGATCACGTGCTCGATGCGACCAACGCGTATGCGTACATCGTCGATGCGGGCAACGAAACGCAACTGGCGGGGCTGCCCGAAGACGTGATCGAAGCCGCGAAGGAAGCCGCTGTACGCGACGGCAAGACCGGCTACAAGTTCACGCTGCACTTCCCGTCGTATTTCCCGGTCATGCAGTACTCGGAGAACCGTCCGATGCGTGAAGCGATGTATCGCGCGTACGTGACGCGCGCTTCCGAACTCGGCGCGCAATACGGCAACGGCAATACCGAGTGGGACAACACCCAGGTGCTCGCCGACGAACTGAAGCTGCGCGCCGAAGAAGCGCAGATGCTCGGCTACGGCAACTTCGCCGAAGTGTCGCTCGCACCGAAGATGGCCGAATCGCCGGCGCAGGTGATGGCGTTCCTCGAAGACCTCGCGACGCGCGCGCGTCCGCATGCCGAGCAGGACTGGAAAGAGCTGCGCGAATTTGCGGCGAGCGAACTCGGCATGACCGATCTGCAGCCGTGGGATATGACGTTCGCCGCCGAGCGCCTGCGTCAGAAGCGCTATTCGTTCTCGGAAAACGAAGTGAAGCAGTACTTCCCGGAAGACGCGGTGTTCAAGGGGCTGTTCAAGGTCACCGAGACGCTGTTTGGCGTGCGCATCCGCCGCGACGAAGCGGCCGTCTGGCATCCGGACGTGCGCTTCTTCCGCGTCGAGAATCAGGACGGCGGCCTCGTCGCGCAGTTCTATCTCGACCTGTATGCACGCGAAGGCAAGCGCGGCGGCGCATGGATGGACGACGCGCGCGGCCGTCACAAGCTCGCGCATGGCGCGGTGCAAACGCCGGTCGCGTATCTAACCTGTAATTTCTCGGCGCCGGTCGGCGGCAAGCCCGCCTGCTTTACGCACGACGAAGTGATCACGCTGTTCCATGAGTTCGGCCACGGCTTGCATCACATGCTCACGCGCGTCGATGAGCTCGGCGTGTCGGGCATCAACGGCGTCGAATGGGATGCGGTCGAGCTGCCTTCGCAGTTCATGGAGAACTTCTGCTGGGAGTGGGACGTGCTGTCCGACATGACCTCGCACGTCGATACCGCGAAGCCGTTGCCGCGCGAGCTGTTCGACAAGATGCTCGCCGCGAAGAACTTTCAGAGCGGCCTCGGCACGCTGCGGCAGATCGTGTTCTCGATGTTCGACATGCAACTGCATACGGGCTTCGATGCGAACGGCGCGAAGAGCGCCAACGAACTCGCGCGCGAAATCAACGAGCGCTTCCATGTCGTGCCGCAAGCGCCGTTCTCGCGTTGGCCGAATACGTTCAGCCATATTTTCGCGGGCGGTTACGCGGCCGGCTACTACAGCTACAAGTGGGCGGAAGTGCTGTCGGCCGACGCGTACGCGGCGTTCGAGGAAGCCGCGCAAGCCGCGGGCAGCGTGCTCGATCAGACGACCGGCATGCGTTATCGTCGCGAGATTCTCGAAGTGGGCGGCAGCCGTCCGGCGATGGAATCGTTCAAGGCGTTTCGTGGCCGCGAGCCGAATATCGATGCGCTGCTGCGGCATAACGGCATGGCGCCGGGTGCCGCGCATTGAGCGATTGAAACGTCGCGATGATCGTTCGTTCGGCCTGGATGCGATGGCGCTGAATGAACGATGCCGATAGAAAAACCGGCGGTCTGCGCAAGCAGGCCGCCGGTTTTTCATTGATGCGCGACATGCGTCGCTACGCGCGATGCAGCTTGAAATCGACCTGCTCAGGCCGCCCTTCGAGCGATAACGACACGCTCGCGGCCGGCGCGCGGCCGACCACCCTGCCCCGGCTCACCACCACGAGCCGCGCGGCGCGCAGACGGATCGCCTCGAGTTCGTCGCGCGCATCGAGCACGACGAGATTGGCCGCGCATCCGGGCGCGATGCCATAGTCTTCCAGACCGAGAATGCGCGCCGCGTTCACGGTCACCGCGTCGAAACAGGCGTGCATGCCGTCGACGCTGGTCATCTGCGCAACATGCAGGCCCATCTGCGCGACTTCGAGCATGTCGGCCGAACCAAGGCTGTACCACGGGTCCATCACGCAGTCGTGGCCGAACGCGACCGTGATGCCCGCGGCCAGCATCTCCGGCACCCGCGTCATGCCACGCCGTTTCGGGTATGTGTCGCTGCGGCCTTGCAGCGTGATGTTGATCAGCGGATTCGCGATCGCCGCGACGCCCGACTCGCGCATCAGCGGCAACAGCTTGCTCACGTAGTAGTTGTCCATCGAATGCATCGACGTCAGGTGCGAACCGGCGACACGTCCGTGCAGGCCGAGCCGGTGCGTTTCGGCCGCGAGCGTTTCGATGTGGCGCGACAGCGGATCGTCTGATTCGTCGCAATGCATGTCGACGCGCAGGCCCTTTTCGGCCGCGTACTCGCACAGCATGCGCACCGACTGGGCGCCGTCGGCCATCGTCCGCTCGAAATGCGGAATGCCGCCGACCACGTCGACGCCCATGCCGATCGCGCGCTTCAGATTATCGAACGCACCGGCGCTGCGCAGCAGACCGTCTTGCGGGAAGGCGACCAATTGCAGATCGAGATACGGCGCGACGCGGCGCTTCACTTCGAGCAATGCCTCGACCGCGAGCAGACGCGGATCGCACACGTCGACGTGGCTGCGGATCGCGAGCAGGCCGCGCGCGACCGCCCAATCGCAATACTGCATCGCGCGTTCGATCAGCGCTTGCTGCGTGAGCTCGGGCTTCAGCTCGCCCCATAGCGCGATGCCTTCGAGCAGCGTGCCCGACACGTTCACGCGCGGCAAACCGTACGACAGCGTCGCGTCCATATGGAAATGCGGGTCGACGAATGGCGGCGTGACGAGCGAACCGGCCGCGTCGATTTCGTCGCGCGCGCTCGCGGCCAGGTTCGGCTCGATGGCGACGATACGGCCCGCGTCGACGCCGATGTCGATTGGGGACTGGTGATGCGGGGACAGCTGGGCGGCACTGCGCGGCAGCGTCGCGCGGCGGATGATCAGATCCATGTTCGCTCCGGTTGATCGCGTTCGGACTCGCTACGATTCTATCGGCGCCAGAAAAATGCGGGCACCGATGCGTACCGGCGCGCAGGCCGAATTCCGTACCGGCTGCGCGCGATGCGACGCGCCTATACTCGCCGTTTCGGCCATGCAATGACGGAGCGTACAGATGAAAACGATCGGCGTGATCGGCGGAATGAGCTGGGAGTCGTCCACCGAGTACTACCGGCTGCTGAACCGCCACGCGAAGGCGCGGCTCGGCGGACATCACAACGCGCGCAGTCTGCTGTTGACCGTCGATTTCGCGTCGATCGAGGCGAACCAGCGCGCCGGCGACTGGCACGCGCTCGGCGAGCAGATGGCCGACGCCGCGCGCCAGCTCGAACGCGGCGGCGCCGATCTCGTGATTCTTGCGACGAACACGATGCATCGCGTGTGCGAATCGATCGAGCAGGCAATCACGGTGCCGTTCCTGCACATCGCCGATCCGACCGGCGCGGCGCTGCGCGCGGCGGGCATCGAGCGCGTGGGCCTGCTCGGCACGCGCTACACGATGGAGCAGACGTTCTATATGGGCCGGCTGTGCGAGCGCTATGGACTCGACACGCTCGTGCCTGAAGACGATGAGCGCGCGGACGTGCACCGCATCATTTACGACGAGCTATGCCACGGCAACGTGGCCGACGCGTCGCGCAAGGTTTATCAACGCGTGATCGAGCACCTGGCCGCGCGTGGCGCGCAGGCGGTGATACTCGGCTGCACAGAGATCACGCTGCTGATCAAGCCGGAAGATTCGGTGCTGCCTGTGTTCGATACTACTGCGTTGCATGCGCAGGCGGCGGTGGAGTGGGCGATCGGGGCTGAGTGAGGATGGCTTGGGGCCTGGATCGGACGCGAAACGCGCTGCTCGTGCTCACACGCACACGGCCTGCTGCCACAAGCAGAAACAACCGTTGAAACAAAAAGCCCGCATGGCTTGCGCGATGCGGGCTTTCAACAATGCTTTGGTTGCGGGGGTAGGATTTGAACCTACGACCTTCGGGTTATGAGCCCGACGAGCTGCCAGACTGCTCCACCCCGCGTCAGAGAAAAAGAGTATATCGGATCGCTGACACAACGTCAAATACGCTGCAACTGCATCGCGTAATGGCGAATTACCGGCCCGACAATCTGCGCAGCGCGCGACTCCTCGAGCGGCTCGGCTTCGAAAACGAAGGCCTCGCGCGTGCGTATCTGAAGACCGACGGCGCGTGAGCCGATCATGTGCTGACATCGCGAATCAACTCGCGCGACTGACGCCGATAGCCATGCAAGCGCCGCAGCGCGCCGCGCGGCCCTTGCTGCGCGACCACCGCCACCGCCTGAAACGCGACCGGCGCAAACACCAGTCCGAGCAAGGTCGCCGTCACGACGCCGCCGAACACGCCCGTACCGATCGACCGGCGGCTTTCCGCACCGCCGCCGCTCGCCAGCACCAGCGGCACGACGCCCAGCAGGAACGCCGACGACGTCATCACGATCGGGCGAAATCGCGCGCCCGCCGCGCGTATCACCGCGCGCGTCAGCGGCACGCCGCGTAGGCTCAGGTCGCGCGCGAATTGCACGATCAAGATCGCGTTTTTCGCGGACAAGCCGATCACCGTGATCATCCCAACCTTGAAGTAGACGTCGTTCGGCATGCCGCGCATCAGCATCGCCGCAATGGCGCCGACTACGCCAAGCGGTACGACCATCAACACCGCGAGCGGAATCGTCCAGCTTTCGTATAGCGCGGCCAGCGCCATGAACACCGCCAGCAGCGACAGTCCGAGCAGCAACGGCGTCAGCCGCGCCGCCGCGCGTTCTTCGCGCGCCGCATCGACCCAGTCGAACGCGATGCCCGCAGGCAAGCTCGCCGCGAGCCGCTCCATCGCCTCCATCGCCGCCCCCGAACTGACACCGCTCGCCGCACGGCCGTTCAGATCGAGCGACGGATAGCCGTTGTAGCGCGTCAATGCGACTGGCCCGATGGTCCAGCGGCGCGTCGCAACCGACGACAGCGGCACCATCGCGCCCGACTGGTTCGGCACCGACAACGCCAGCAGATCGGTTTCCGTCATCCGCGTCGACGCATCGCCCGCCACCAGGACGCGGCGCATCCGGCCACCCGCCGGAAAATCGTCGACGTAGTACGAGCCAAAGGTGCTGCGAAACACGTCCGCAATCCGGTCGAACGATACGCCGAGCGCGTACGCCTTCGCGCGGTCCACGTCGAGTTCGATACGCGGCGCGTCGGGCAGATCCTCGAAATGAATCGACGCCAGCGACGGATCGGCCTTCGCGCGCTCGGCAAGCTGGTCGCGGGCGGCCTTCAACGCGTCGCGGCCCAAGCCGCCGCGATCTTCGAGCCGGAACGTGAAGCCGTCCGAATGCCCGACGCCCGGCACCGACGGCGGCAATTGCGCCTGCACGTTGCCGTCGAGAATCCGGCTGAACGACCGGTTCAACGTGTCGCGCAGCGTCATCGCATCAACGCCGCGCTGGCCCCAGTCTTTCAGCGTGACGAATAACATCGCTACGTTCTGTCCGCTGCCCTCGAAACTCCAGCCGATCACGCTCGTCACGTTCGACACCGCCGTTTGCATGCGCAATATCGACTCGGTCTTTTCGACGACGGCGAGCGTGCGCGCCTGCGTCGCGCCGGCCGGCAACTGGATCATCACCTGCAGCTGGCCCTGGTCTTCGACGGGCAGGAAGCCGCCCGGCATCCGCCAGTACAACGCGCCGCACAGCAGCAGCAAGACGGCATACACCGCGAGCAGCGGCCCGACCCGGCGCATCGCGGCGGCCGTCATGGCCCGGTAGGCGCGCGACGCGCGATCGAAGCCCTGTTCGAAACGCGTCGAGAGGCGGGCGGCAACGCCACGCAAACCGCGTCGCGCGTCACGCTGACGGACCGATTGCGCAGGCGCGCTCAGCAGGTTCGCGCACAACGCCGGAGTCAACGAAAGCGCCATGAAAGACGACACCAGCATCGACGCAATCATCGCGACCGCGAATTGCCGGTAAATCCCACCGACGCCGCCAGGAAAGAACGCCATCGGCACGAACACGGCGGTCAGCACCGCCGTCACGCCGACGATCGCACCGCCGATCTGTTTCATCGCTTTCAATGTCGCGTCGCGCGGCGCCATGCCCTCTTCGTCCATCACGCGATGCACGCTCTCGACCACCACGATCGCGTCGTCGACCAGAATGCCGATCGCCAGCACGAGGCCGAACATCGTGAACACGTTGATCGACAAGCCGAATGCGTACATCGTGACAAACGCCCCCATCAGCGTGACCGGAATCACCACTGTCGGCACCAGCGCGTAGCGCAGATCGCGCAGGAACAGCCACATCACGAGAAACACCAGCACGATCGCCTCGGCCAGCGTGATCAGCACTTCGCGAATCGCAACGTTGACGAAGCGCGCGCTATCGAACGGCACCTGAACCGCGACGCCCGGCGGCAAACGGTTCGCCAGTTCCGCGAGCCGCGCCCGAATCGCGTCCGATGTTTCGAGCGCGTTGCCGCGCGGCCCGAGTTGAATTCCGACCGTCGCCGACGGCTTGCCGTTCAGGCGCGACCAGAACGTATAGTTGTCGCGGCCGATCTCGACCCGCGCGACGTCGGCAAGCCGCACTGCCGAGCCGTCGGGGTGCGCTTTCAGCACGATCTGGCCGAATTCCTCCGGCGACAGCAACTGGCCTTTAACGTTCACCGACGCGGTCAGCTGCTGGCCGTCCACCAGCGGCGCGTCGCCGAGTGTCCCTGCCGCGACGCTCACGTTTTGCGCGGCAATCGCGGCGTTGACGTCGGACGCGGCGAGGCCGAATTCGCGCAGCTTCATCGGATCGAGCCAGATGCGCAACGCTTCGTCGGCGTCCCACAGTTGCGCGGAACCGACGCCCGGCGCGCGCTTCAGTTCGCGCATGATGTCGCGGCTGAGGATGTCGCTCAGTTGCGCGGAATCGCGCGTGCCATCGGTGGATGTCAGCGCGACCAGCATCAGGAACGTGTTGGCGGCCTTGAAAACGCTGATACCCTGCTGCACCACCTGTTGCGGCAAACGCGGCTCGACCTGCTTGAGCCGGTTCTGCACGTCCATCATCGCGATATCGGGGTTGGTGCCGGGCGCGAAGGTCGCCGCGATTTCAAGGTTGCCGAGGCCGTCGCTGGCGGTTTCGTAGTAAAGCATCCCGTCGGCACCGTCGAGACTTTCTTCGATGATGCTGCCAACGTTCGCATCCACGGCTTCCGTCGATGCACCCGGATAGACGGCGTCGATCACGATACGCGGCGGCGCGAGTCGCGGATATTGCGCGACCGGCAGTTGCGTCAACGCGAGCGCACCCGCGATGATTACCGCAAGCGCCAGAATCCACGCAAAGACCGGTCGGTCGATAAAAAAGGCGGCCAAGGCATGCTCACGCGGGTGGGTTCGGTGCGAGCGCGACCGGCGAAGCGAACACCGGCGCATCGGCGAAACGGGCCATATGGAATGCATCGACCAGCTTGCCGTCGCGCATCGCGAACGCTGGCGAGCGTCCTTCCTCGACGAAACCGAAGCGCTGGTACAGAGCGATCGCGCGGTGGTTGTCGACGAACACGGTCAACTCCAGCCGACGCAGGCCGAGCAGCGTATCCGCGCACTCGACGGCCGCCGCGAGCAGCGCCGTGCCGACGCCGCGCCCGACGTATTCGTCATGCACGGACAGACCGATTCCCGCGCAATGCGCCATCCGGTGCATGCGCGGCAACACGTCGATCATCCCGACCACGCGACCGCCCGCCTCCGCGCACAGTCCGAGCGTGTCCGCCGGCATTTTTTCGAGCCAGCTCCCGACCGTCGCGTTCGAGCGATACGGCGTCTGCAACGTGCCATGCCGCGCGCCGGGGCAGTTCAGCAACGAAGTGATCGCGTCGAGGTCGGACGCTTCGCGGGCGCGGATAATCACATGCGCCGTGTCGGGTTTCAACGAGACGTTCATACGGTCGCCTCGATTTCCGCTTGCAGATGACCCATCGGCGCGCGTAAGCGGCCCATGAACGCCGAGTCGATCAGCATGCCGTCGCGCAGCACGGCGCCGCGAAAGGTCGCTTCGTGCGAAAAACCGAACTTGCGATACAGCGCAATCGCGCGATGGTTGTCGGCGAACACGTTCAGCTCGAGACGGCGCAGCCCGTACCAGTTGTCGGCGGCATCGATCAGTTCGGCCATCAGCCGCGTGCCGATGCCCTTGCCCTGCCAGTCGTCGTGCACGCTGATACCCAGCCAGCCGCTATGCGCGCGACGCAGCGCGCCCGGATGCAGATCGGCCGCGCCGACCAGCGTATCGCCCACCAGCGCTGCAATCGCCATCGACGGCGCCGCGAGCTTCGCGAGCCAGCCTTGAGTCTGCTGCAAGGTCGGATACGGACGCATCGGGTTCTGGCGCATCACACCGGGGCATGAACGCAGCGCGTGGAATTGCGCGGCGTCGTCAGGATGCAGCGGCCTGATGCTGATCTCGAACGGTTCGGTCCCGAACCGTGTCGTGCTCTCAAATATTGTCGTTGGTTCTGTCATTGTTATGGCTTTCAGTCTGTCATCGGAAACTCACTCACAGCGTCAGTTCACACATCGACATGCGTGAACACGCACGGCGACGACGCATGGCCGACGCGCACCACCTGCGTCGGTTCGCCTTTGCCGCACATCGACGTGCCGAACACTTCGCGCGTGCCGGCATTGCCGACCGCGCTCAGGCTGCGCCAGAAATTCGCGGATATGCCGCGATAATTCGGTTGCTTGACGATTTGCGTGAGCTTGCCGTTTTCGATCAACTGGCCGAACTCGCAGCCGAATTGAAACTTGTTGCGGTGATCGTCGATCGACCACGACGTATTGGTGCGCATCAGGATGCCGTGTTCGATGCCGGAAATCATTTCGCCCAGCGTGCTGGTTCCCGGTTCGATATTCAGGTTCGCCATCCGGTCGATCGGCGCGCGATTCCAGCTCGACGCACGCGAATTCGCGACGCCCGCCATCTTTGCGCGCTGTTGCGACAGCGCGCCACCGAGCGGACGTTCGAGCACGCCATCGCGAATCAGATACTGTTTGCGCGCTTCAGTGCCGTCGTCGTCGAATGCGTACGATGCGGCTTCTTCGCGCAACGACGGATCGAATGTCACGTTGAGCAGTTCCGAGCCGTAACGGTAAGTGCCGAACATCTCCGGCTTCACGAAACTCCATCCGGCGAAGTTGCGTTCGTCGCCGAGAATCCGGTCGAGTTCGAGCGGATGCCCGATCGATTCGTGAATCTGCAACATCATCTGATCGGGCATCAGCAACAGGTCGCGCGGACCAGACGGACAGTTCGGCGCGGCCAGCAAGGTCAGCGCGTCGGTGGCGAGCCGCACGCCCGCGCCGTCGAACGCGTAGCGGTCCAGCACTTCGACGCCGCCTTGCGCGAGCGTGCCGTAATTGCCGCCGAGCGTGCGCACCTGCGTGTCGCCGTTCGCGTGCGCCGCGACGCTCATTTCCGGCATCACGAGGCAAAAGCGCTGCTCGATTCGCGCGCCGTCGCTGGTCAGATAAACCTGTTCGGTGCGCGTGATCTGCACGGATGCCGTGCGCTCGACGATCCGGTCGTCGATTTTCGCGGCGGCGCATTCGTGCGCGAGACGCGCGAGCCATTCGCCGCGCGTCGGCAGCGGCTGGTCGGCATTGGGCGAGACATACGCGCCGCTGAGCGCTTCGCGCGACACCGCGCGATGGTCGATCAGCGATGCGCCGGCGCTCGCCAGCGCACGTTGCGTCGCGATATCGAGCGCAGCCTGCAAGCCCGCGATGGACAGATCCGTGCTCGCCGCATAGCCCGCGCCAGCGCCGGCCCACGCGGTCAGCATGGCACCGCGTTCGCGCTGCGTGCGCAGCGGCTGCGCGACGTCGTTGCGCACTTCGTGGTCGTCGATCTGTTCATCGACAATCCGTAAGGACCAGAACGCCGCGGTGCTCTTCAACGCACGGGCGGCCTGCGTCCAGCGCGATTCACTCATTGCAGCACCTCGGGTTCGTCGTGCTCCGGCGCGATCATCGACGCGGCGAGCAACGACTGCGTATAAGGATGTGACGGCGCATGGAGTACGTCGAGCGTGTCTCCCGCCTCGATCACGCGGCCGTTCTTCATCACGATCACGCGATGCGCCATCGCACGCATCACCGCCAGATCATGGGTGATCAATAGATAACTTAACCGGTACTTCTTCTGCAAGCCCGCCAACAACTTAAGCACCTGTTGCTGGATCGACACATCGAGCGCGCTGGTCGGCTCGTCGAGAATCAGCACTTCCGGTTCGACCGCCAACGCACGCGCGATCGCTATGCGCTGCCGCTGCCCGCCGGAAAACTCGTGCGGATAGCGCAGCATCGATTCTTGCGGCATGCCCACTTCTTCGAGCATCGTCCCCACCCGCGCGCGACGCGTGCGCGCGTCGATTTCCGGCCGGTGCACCTCGATCCATTCCCCGACGATCTGCTCGACCGTCATGCGCGGCGATAGCGACCCGAACGGGTCCTGAAACACCACCTGCATCCGCGAGTACAACGCGCGGCGCGAGTTCGCTCCACGCAAAGCGGACAACGGCGCGCCGTCGATATGGATATAACCGGCGGCGGGCCGTTGCAGACCGAGCAGCGTCGCCGCCAGCGTCGATTTTCCGGAGCCCGATTCGCCGACCACGCCGAGCGTCTCACCGCGACGCAGCGTCAGATCGACGTCGTGCACTGCGCGAAACGTCGAACCGCTGAACAGCGAGCGCCAGCCTTTCGCGGCCGTCCGGTAATCGACCGCGAGGCCTTGCACCTCGAGCACCCGACGCGCGTGCGGTTCGATCGGCTCGATCTCGCGATGCGGTTCGCTGTCGAGCAATCGCTGCGTGTAAGGATGCTGCGGCGCTGCGAACAGCGCCTGGGTCGTATTGGTTTCGACCAGCACACCCTTTTCCATTACCGCCACGCGTTGGGCGAAGCGGCGCACGAGATTCAGGTCGTGCGTGATCAGCAGCACCGCCATGCCGCGATCGGCGGCTTCCTGTTCCTGAAGCTCGATCAGCAGATCGACGATCTGCTGACGCACGGTGACGTCGAGCGCGGTAGTGGGTTCGTCGGCGAGCAGCAGGCGCGGACGGCACGCGAGCGCCATCGCGATCATCGCGCGCTGGCGTTGTCCGCCGGACAGTTGATGCGGGTAGCTGTCGATCCGCCGTTCCGGCTCGGGAATGCCGGTACGGCGCAGCAGTTCGATGCCGCGGGCGTGCGCCGCGTTCGGCCGCAAACCTTCGTGCAAACGCAGGCTTTCGGCGATCTGCTGACCGATCGTGAACAGCGGATTGAGCGCGGTCATCGGCTCCTGAAACACCATCGCGACGTCGGCGCCGCGAATCCCGCGCATCTGCTGCTCGGTTTTCTGCAATAGATCGACGCCGTCGAGACGTATCTCGCCGCTGGTCTGCGCATGTTCGACGAGGCGCAGGATCGACAGCGCCGTGACGCTCTTGCCCGAACCGGATTCGCCGACCAGCGCAACCCGCTCGCCACGCCCGATCGTCAGGTTCAGTTCGCGAACCGCGACCTTGTTGCCGAAACGGATCGAGAACGTGTCGATTTCCAGCAAAGGCTTGTGCAACGTTGCATCGCTCATCACTTCCCCCCGCCGAACGCCGACCCGCGCGAACGCGTGTCGAGCGCATTGCGCAACGCGTCGCCCATGAACGTCAGCAGCAACAACGTGATCACCAGCGCGGCAAACGCAGATACCGAAATCCACCATGCGTCGAGGTTGTTCTTGCCTTCCTGAAGCAGTTCGCCCAGGCTCGGCGTGGGCGGTGCGACACCTAGCCCGAGAAAGTCCAGACTCGTCAGCGACAGAATCGCGGCGCTCATCCGGAACGGCAGGAAGGTGATCACCGGCGTCATGCTGTTCGGCAGCAGATGACGCCAGATGATCTGCCAGTTGCTCAAACCCATCGTGCGCGCGGCGCGAACGTAATCGAGCGAACGGTTGCGCAGGAATTCGGCGCGCACATAGTCGGACAGCACCAGCCAGGCGAACATCGACAGCAGGATAAACAGCAGCCACAAACTCGGCTCGAAGATCGACGCGAAGATGATCAGCAGATACAGGTCCGGCATCGAACTCCATACTTCGATCAGGCGCTGCCCGATCAGGTCGGTGCGGCCGCCGTAAAAGCCTTGCAACGCACCCGCCAGCACGCCCAGCACGATCCCCGACACCGTCAGCGCAAGCGCCATCAACACCGACAGCCTGAAGCCGTACAGCAATCGCGACAGCACGTCGCGGCCGTATTGATCGGTGCCGAGCCAGTTGGTCGCGGACGGCGACGCCGGAAACGGCCGCGTCGCGAAGTAATCGATCGTGTCGTAGTGGTAGTGATTCGGCGGGTAGATCGCGAAGTTGCCTTTCTCCGTCAACTGCTTGCGGATAAACGGATCGAGATAGTTCGCGCGGGTCGGAAAATCGCCGCCGAACATCGTTTCCGGATAGTCCTTCACGATCGGAAAATAGTCATGGCCGTCGTAACGGACCATCAGCGGCCGGTCATTCGCGAGCACTTCGCCGAGTAGGCTCAGCACGAACAGCGTTGCGAACACGATCAGGCTCCAGTAACCGAGCTTCTGCCGGCGGAAACGCTGCCATACGCGTCGCCCAAGCGACACGGACACCGGCAACGCGCCGGGCGGCAGCTCATCGGTCCAGGCTGTTGAACTGGATGCGGGGGTCGACGAGGACATAGCAGACGTCAGCAATGAGTTTGGTCACGAGACCAATCAATGTGAACAGGAACAGCGAACCCAGCACGACCGGATAGTCGCGGCGGATCACCGAGTCATAAGACAGTTGGCCCATGCCGTCGAGCGAAAACAGCGTTTCGATCAGCAGGTTGCCGTTCAGGAAGGTGCCGATAAACGCGGCGGGCAGCCCGGTCAGCAGCGGAATCGCGGCGTTGCGCAATACGTGCTTCCACAGCACGTCACGCTTGGGCGCGCCTTTCGCCCGCGCGGTCAGCACGTATTGACGACCAATTTCTTCGAGAAACGTATTCTTGGTCAGGATCGTAACGATCGCGAAGTTGCCCACCACCGACGCCGTCACCGGCAACACGATGTGCCATAGATAATCGAGCACCTTGCCGAACGCGCTGAGTTCGTCGAAGTTATCGGACGTGAGGCCGCGCATCGGGAAGACCTGCCAGAACGTGCCGCCGCCAAACAGCATCAGCAGCAGCACGCCGAACACGAAGCCCGGAATCGCGTAGCCGGTCAGCACCATCACGCTGGTGGCGGTATCGAAGCGCGAGCCGTTGCGCACCGCTTTCGCGATCCCGAGTGGCACCGACACGATGTAGGTCAGCACGACCGTCCATAACCCGAGCGTGATCGACACCGGCAGTTTCGAGCGAATCACCGCCCATACGCTCTGATGGTGATAGTAGGACTGGCCGAGATCGAAACGCGCGTAGTCCTTCAGCATCTTCAGATAGCGCGTCAGCGGCGGTTTGTCGAAGCCGAACTGCTTCTTGATCTGCTCGATCTGCTGCGGATCGACGCCCTGGCTGCCGTGATACGCGTTGCCTCCGCCTCCGCCTTCGCCGCCGCGCTGCTGGCCGTGACGCAACTGCGTCATCATCTGTTCGACCGGGCCGCCCGGCACGAACTGCGTCACGAAGAAAGTCAGCGTAACGACGCCGATCAGCGTCGGGATCATCAGCAGCAGACGTTTGACGATGTAGATAAACATAAGCCCCTCACTTCGCCTCGGCGGTATTGGCCGCAGCGGACGGCGTCTTGCGATACCAGTAGCTGACGATCCAGTCCTCGCCCTGGAAACTGACCGGCGTCACCGACGGGTAGCCGAGGGCGCTTTTGTACGCGATCCGCGTATCCGGCGCGAAATATTCGGGCACCAGGTAATAGCCGTTGATCAGCACGCGGTCGAGCGCATGGGTCGCGGTTTCGAGTTCGTTCAGTGTGCTCGCGCGCATCACCGCGCGCACCAGCGTATCGACTGCCGGCGACTTCACGCCTGGATAGTTCTCCGAGCCGACCTGGGACGCCGATGCGCTGCTGAAGCGACGCTCCAGTTCGGAGCCGGGAATCGTTACGCGCAGATAGACAAAACTCGTCATATCGAAATCGAAGTTGTCGATGCGCTTCTGATACAACGCACTATCTATCTCGCGCATATGCGCATCGATGCCGAGCAGTTGCAGGTTGCGCATATACGGCAACAGTACGCGATCCATGCCAGGCTGATCGTCGATGATTTCGATCGACATCGGGTCGCCGTGCGCGTCGCGCAACTGGCCGTCGCGCACCGTCCAACCGGCTTCGGCGAGCAGGCCGCGCGCTTCGCGCAGGTTCTCGCGCAACGTGTGCGGCGCAATCGTGTCGGCCTGCCTGACCATTGGACCGAACACGGCCGCCGGCAAACTCGCGCGATACGGGTCGAGCAGCGTGAGTTCGGCATCGGTGGGCACGCCTTGCGCGGCGAACGGGCTATCGTCGAAGTAGCTGTTGGTGCGCCGGTACTGGCCGTAGAAGGTCATCCGGTTCAGCCAGTCATAGTCGAACGCGAGTGCAAGGGCATGCCGCACCCGCACATCCGAAAACATCGGCCTGCGCGTGTTGAACATCAGCCCCTGCATCTGCGCGCCGTGATCCGGAAACAGTTTGCGCTGCAACGCGCCGTTCTCGAAGTTCTTGCCGATATAACGGCGCGCCCATTGCATCGAACTGTATTCGACCATCACGTCGGTATCGAGCGCTTTCAGCGATTCGAGCTGCGTGTAATGATCGTGATAGAGCTTGAACGCGACGCGCGCGAAATGGTACATGCCGCGCCGCGACGGCAAATTTGCAGCCCAGTAAGCCGGATTGCGACGGTAGACGATCTGCGTGTCGTTCTTGCGCTGCTCGATCAGATACGGGCCGCTCGACACCGGCGGCACGTTGGTCAACTGATCGAACGCGATGCGCGTGCCGTTGGCTTGCATTGCCCACTTGCGCGAGAAAACCGGCAGGTCGCCTGCGATCAACGGCGCGTCGCGTTCGACGTGCCTGAAGTCGAAGCGCACCCGCGACGGGTCGAGCACCGTGGCGCGGCTGATCACCGCGAACTGCGAGTTGAACAGCGGCGATGCCTGCGGGCTGGTCAGCGTATCGAACGAATACTTGACGTCGTCGGCGGTGATCGGATCGCCGTTCGAAAAGCGCGCTCGCGGGTCGATATGAAACACCGCTGATTTGCCATCCGGCGCCACCTCGACGTCGTCGGCGATCAATGCGTATTCCGACGCGAGTTCGTCCCAGCTGCGCTGCATCAGCGTATCGAACATCAGATGCAGGATGTCCGGCGCCGGCGCACCACGCGTCAGGAACGGATTCAGCGAATCGTAGCTTTGCGCTTCGTCGTAGTTCTGGAAAACCAGTGTGCCGTCGGTCGGCGCATTCGGGTCCGCGTAATCGAAATGCGTGAACCCGGACGGATACTTCGGCGCGTCGTACTGCGCGATCGACGCCCTCGCGAACGCGGGCGCGGTCGTCAACGGCACGACCAGCAGCCCCGCGACGAGCGTCATCGCAACCCGCGCCGCGAACGCCGTAACGACGCTCGCGCGCGGGCCTCGAAACCTGTCGGTTGTCATCATGCGTGTCTGGACGCGCATCGGCTCGTAGCCGGCGCGCGATGCTTCGAAACCGCGCGGGCAGCGGCGGGTAGCCACCGCTCGCGCGGTTCCGGGTTGAAGGCCGGATGGGTAAATTGCGAAGGCCGCAAGTTCGCGTCGAAGCTGAGCTTATTCGTCGTCGTTACTCGTCGTGATTACTCGTCGTCGGACGGTGTGGTCTTGAACGAGAACTGAACTTCGCCGACATACGGCTCGGCATTCTTCTCGCACTTGTACGCCTTGCCCGCGGCAATCACGGCTTCGTTGAACACCGATGTCGGCGGCGTGACGCGCATGATCTTCACGTCGCTGACCTTGCCGTCCGTACCGATCGTCAGATGCGCGATCACGTCCGCCGAAATACCGTCCGTCAATGCCTTGCGCGGAATCACCGGCTGCACCGACTGACAATGACCGCGGCCGTCCACCACGCCATGCAGCGCGGGTGGCGCCGGCGGCGCGGCCGGTGCAGGAGCGGGTGCCGGCGCAGGCGTCGGCGACGCGACTGCCGGAGCGTTCGGAGCCGGATTCGCCGTGGGCTGGATCACCGGCTGCGGCGTCGGTCGCGGCGGCGGCGGCGTCGGGGTCGGCTTCGGTATTTCGTGCTTCGGCTGCGCTTTTGGCGGCGCCGGCGGCGGCTCCAGCTTCTTCACCTCGGGCGGCGGCGGTGGCGGAGGCGGCGGCGCAATCTGCACGCGCATCTCCTTCGGCGGCGGAGGCGGCGGCGGCTGGAACTTCATGTGCGACACGCCCAGAATCACCAGCGCCTCGACCAGCACCGCAACGCCGATCGCCAGCTTCATGGGCATGCGACCGTGATGCGCCGGCGTCGTCGATGCCCAGAGTGCGCCGTCCAGGCGGTTTTGCGGATCTTTCATGTCGATGGCCGGTGAACTCATGTCGTCGGGTTCGTGGCCAATGCAACCGAACTGATGCCCGCCGCGCGCACCAGGTCCATCACCTTGACGATATTCTTGTAGCTCGTGCCTTCGTCGCCGGCAATCGCGACATCCACTTTCTTCGAGTCGTGAACCAGACCCTGCAGACGCGCGGTCAGTTCTTCCGGCGTCACGGGCTTCGAATCCAGATAGATTTCATCCGTCTTCGTCACGCCGATCGATAGCTTGACGGTCTGCTGCAACTGCTCGGCGGTGCTCGATTGCGGCAGGTCGAGCTTGATGCCTGTGCCCTGGATCATCTTCAGCGTCGCGAGCATGAAGAACACCAGCAGGAACATCATGATGTCGATCATCGGGATGATCTCGATGCGCGCTTTCTCTTCACCGCCGAGGTAATGGCTGCGATGGTTTCGCATGGTCCGTCTCCTTGAGTGAGGGCGTCAGACTGCGAAGCGCGATACGAGCAACGACTTGATGAGGTCGAACTGGTTGACCGTCATCCGGATACGCTTGTTGAAGTAGTTCAGGAAGATCACGCAGATGATCGCGATGGTCAGCCCGCACGCGGTGGCCGTCAGTGCGTGACCGATGCCGCCCGTCACACCGTTCGGGTTCGCGGTGCCGCTGGTGCCGAGCACGTTGAACGATTCGACCATGCCGATGATCGTGCCAAGCAGACCCAGCAACGGGCCGAGCGTCACGGCCGTGTCGAGAATCCACAGGTTACGGTCGAGACGCGGCAACTGGAACATGATCGTTTCCTCGATCTCGCGTTCGACCACGGCTTCGCTCTTGCCCTTCACTTTCATCGCCGACTTCACGAGTTCGCCTTGCACGGTCTGCTTGTAGTGCTCGGCCACTTTGGCGGCATCGTCGGGATTGGCTGCATCGACGAGTTTCAGGTCATGTTCGAGGGTCCTGCCGGCACGCACGGCACGCGAGAAGAACATGAATCGTTCGATGATGATCGCGATGCCGAGCAGGAAGATGAACGCGAGGAGAGGGATCAGACCCATCGACTGGATCGAGTAGTTAATGAGGGTATTCAGCACTGCGGACTCCGGTTAGTACGGGCTCAAGCGGCCGTTGAATAACGGTGGGTATCGAGATGCCGGCTGCCTTATGGGTCGCCAGCTAAAAAGGCCTGCCAGCAATGCAAAGCCCGTACCAGGTCGAGTGTCTGATTGCTCCGTAAAGACGTCGCCAATCCCTTACACGGAACGCTTTGCCTTTTATTTCATGGCCTTACGTAGCGTAACAAAAACTCGCATCCCGAAGGCTTGCGTGGCGCTCGCGCACGCGTATATCAAAACAAATTGATTTCGGTAATGGCGTAAAGCCGCTTTCGAAGACTTTCCCTGGCAAGGTCTTTAATTCGCCATTGCCGAAATGGTGCGAAAAATCGCAATTGAAATGCTTTGGTGCAACGCCCAATACGACATAGCCAACTTTATTACATGTATAGTTCTTTTTACTTTCTGTTGTCTTACACCATAAACACCAATTGCAGACCAATCCCCGCCCCAAAAAAGCTTCGCGCAACGCGAAGCCATCTTACCGATCATTTCCTTACATTTATTACTTAGCGTTTTTAAGGCATCTTAATTGCCCAGAATTAGGGAATCTCATTGCGTTTGATCCATCTTTATTTAATGCACCAATTCGGAATTAACGCATTCGCGCGGTGCGAATTTCGCACCAATCGTAACAACAACGAACCACCGGCCTGTATTCTTTTTTAATTGAAATTTTCTCGTGTTCTGTTACACGCACGAGGAGAGCTTTATTTCCAGGCATTACCCGCGTAACAAAATTTTTCGTAAGTCTTAATTCCTAAGCAAATCAATCGCTTCGATGCATTTGCGGAGGCCGCTCAAGGCCTTTCCGACGGTCCGCGACCTCACACATGGCATATCTCGTGCTCTTGCTGCGCTCGCTTCAAGACCAAGGCGCGCGTCCGACACGATCGGCGACGCACCCTGGACGGGATGTGCGGGACGGCGCGGGGATGCGCCGGACAGCGAAGAACTCGCTGACGTCAACGCACGGCAGCGCATGCGCAACTCGCGCCTGCGTTTGCGTGATCGTTCAACGGAAGTGGCCTTAACAACAAGAAGGAGCGGAAGTGAAACAAAAGCGATTGGCCTCAGCCATCAAAAGAATCATCGGAGCCGAACTGGTGTTGACAGCGGCGTTCGTCCCGCTGGCACACGCACAAAGCCAACCTGATACAGCGGCCGTTCCGACGGCCGCAAGCACGCCAGCGGCGACTCCCCCCGCCGTCAGCAAGCTCGAAAAAGTAGAAGTCACCGGTTCGCTGATCCGCACATCGGACAAGACCGGCAACGTCGAAGTCCAGACCGTTACAGCAAGGGAAATCCAGCAAAGCGGCTACACGACCGTGGCCGACTTCCTGCGCGGCATGTCTGCCAACTCCGCTTCCAGTTGGGGTTCCACCACGATGAACGGCACGGCGCCGGGCGGCTCGGGGATCGCATTGCGCGGTCTGTCCGAGAAGTACACGCTGGTGCTGGTCGACGGCCAACGCGTCGCGAACTACGCACAGGCGGTGAACTTCACCGACACGTTCTTCGACGTCAACACGATCCCGCTGAACATCGTCGATCACATCGAAGTCGTGAAGACGGGCGCCGTGTCCGAATACGGTTCCGACGCGATTGCCGGCGTGGTCAACATCATCACGAAGAAGAACTTCCAGGGTCTTCAGATCGACGGGCAGCTCGGCAAGGCACAGCATCCGGGTGACGGTCAGGGCAACTTCAGCGTGCTCGGCGGCTTCGGCAACCTGAACTCGGATCGTTTCAACGTGACGGCAGCCGCCAGCTACTATCGCGATTCCGGTTCGACGCTCGACCAGCGCGACATGACCAAAAACGAAGACTTCAGTCAGTTCCCTGGTGGGTCGGCTGGTCCTCTGGGTCCGAATCAGCAGTCATTCTGGCAACTGCCCGACGGCTCGACCGCCGCGTTGAGCCCATGCCCTCCGGGCAGCACTAACGCGGCGGGCGCATCGTGCGTGTACAAGAACGCGAACACGTACTCGCTGATTCCGCAGACGACGCGTATGAACGCGAAGGTGCGTGGCACCTTCAAGATCAACGACGACATACAGGCTTACGCCGACCTGTGGGCGAGCCGCAACGAGACGGTCCAGTATTTCGGCAGCCCAGCCATCAGCAGCACGTCGAACGTGTTCAATCCGCTGACCGGCTCGGTGTCGCAACTCGACCGCACGGTGTCGGCGCTGAATCCGTACAACCCGTACGGTGTCGATACGCCGATCAACCTGACCTTCCCGGGCGTTGCGCAGCGCGCAGACACGGTATCGACGTTCTGGAAGGCGTCGACGGGCGTGAAGGGTTCGTTCACCACGGCGAAGATCGGCGACTGGGACTGGTCGGTGGACTATGGTCATTCGCAGAGCACGGTCGACACGACGTACTCGAACATGATCAACACGGCCGCGCTTGAAAACATCCTCGGCCCGAACGGCGGCTACAACTTCGCGAACCCGGCATCGACACCGAACGGTCTGAACGGCCTGTTCCAGAACGACAACCAGCAGGCGATCTCGAAGCTCGACAGCGTGACGGCGAAGACCTCGACCGGCAATCTGTTCAACCTTCCGGCTGGCCCGGTCGGCATGGGTTTCGGTACGGAATTCCGTCACGAAAGCTCGCTGATCAACCCGCGCACGTACTCGTCGCAAGGGATCGTCGTGCCGGCGAACGTTCAGTCCGTCGACGGCGAACGCAACATCGCGGCCGTGTATTACCAGATCGATATTCCGATCATCCACAACCTGACGTTCACGCAAGCGGGCCGCTACGACCACTATAGCGATTTCGGCGGCGCGTTCTCGCCGAACTTCGCACTGCGCTTCCAGCCGGTCCAGATGCTGACGACGTACGCGTCGTACAGCCGTGGTTTCCGCGCGCCGACGCTGGTCGAAAACTCGCAGGCAACCTACCTGGCTCACCAGAACCTCGTCGACCCGAACGACCCGAGCGGCGTGCCGACCAAGCACTTCACGACGGAACAGATCAACGGCAACCCGAACCTCCAACCGGAGCACACCAAGAACTACAACATCGGCTTCGAACTGTCGCCGGATGCGTCGACCGATATCGGTGCAGCGTTCTACAAGATTCATATCGACGGCGTAATCGGTACCGACGATCCGAATGCCGTGCTGGATGCCAACGACCCGTCGAGGGTCGTGCGCAATCCCGACGGCACGGTCCGCTACATCGCGCAACAGTTCGTCAACCTCGGCTCGCTGGACACCGACGGCTTCGATATGAACTTCCGCAAATCGGTCGGCACGAAGTACGGCACGTTCACGCTGTCGGGCGACTGGGCGTACGTGTGGCACTTCAAGCTGAACAGCCCGGGCTCTGCAACGCAGGACTTCGCGGGTAACAACCTCGCGCTGCTGCAACCGTTCGGTGCGTCGAATCCCCGCTGGAAGGGCAACACGAACCTGACGTGGGATTACCGCAAGATGACCACGACGCTGAGCTGGCAGTACACGGGTCCGTACACCAACGCGGTGGCAGCCGAGTTCGGCGACGGTGGCACGGGTTCGGTGGCGTCGTATAGCCAGTTCAACCTGATGATGACGTATCGCGGCTTCAAGAACTGGACGATCTATGGTGGCATCCAGAACATCTTCGACAGGACGCCGCCGTTCGACGTGGAGTGGCAAGCAACGCCGGACATCACCGGCTACGACCAGTCGCTGTACACGAATCTGGGCCGCTTCTTCCAGATCGGTGCGACCTACCGCTTCTGATCGTCGCAGCGGGCTTTATCGCAGGACCGAAGGTCTCCTCTTGCCTCTTCTTCGTTGTTGAAGAGGATTGGCGGCGGTGCCTCGCGCACCGCCAGCTTTTTTGCTTTTCGGATGCCACTTGGAATACGCAATGAAACCGATTCACGCCACTCGGGCGGCGTTGGCCGCGTTGGCGCTCGCCTTTCTCTCTCCCGCCCGCTCCGTGACGATCCCGCCCGGCGTCACGCTCGCAGCCACCCAGGAACTCACGCGACAAACCCCCGTCGAGGCAGAATCGATCGACCCCGCGCATATCGAATCCTGGGCCGCTAATACCATCGGCCTCGACCTGTTCGAAGGCTTGACGCGAATCGCCGCCGACGGTGCGGTCGTGGCGGGCGTCGCGCAATCGTGGAGCCGCAGCGCGCCCGATACATGGATCTTCAAGCTGCGCCACAACGCGCGCTGGAGTAACGGCGAGCCGGTCACGGCCGCCGATTTCGTCTATTCATGGCAACGCGTGGTCGATCCGAAGACCGGCTCGAAATACACGATCCTGGTCGAGTTCGTGAAGAACGCGAAGGCGATTCTGGCGGGCAAGGCGCCGCTCTCCAGTCTCGGCGTGCGCGCGGTCGATCCGTACACGCTAGAGGTCAAGACCGAAGACCCGACCGCGTTCTTTCCGCAACTGACCGCAATGTCGACGATGGCGCCGGTGAACCGCGCGACGGTCGCGAAGTACGGCGACGAATGGACCCGTCCCGGCCACATGGTCAGCGACGGTGCATATGCGTTGAGCGACTGGCAACCGGGCAACCGTCTAGTGATGGTGAAGAACGACAAGTACTGGGATGCGAGCAAGGTCGCGATCACGAAAGTCACCTATCTGCCGATCGAAAGCGACGAAACGGCAATGCGGATGTATCAGGCCGGCCAGTTTGATTACACGTATTCGATTCCGTCCGGCATCTATAACCAGGTCAGCAAGCAGTTCGGCTCCGAACTGAAGACCGGGATGTTTATCGCCACCTACTACTACTCGCTGAACAACGCCGACCCGGCCTTCAAGGACAAGCGCGTGCGCGAGGCGCTGTCGATGGTGATCGACCGCAACCTGCTGACGTCTAAACTGACCGCAAGCGGCGAGTTGCCGCTGTACGGCCTGATTGCAAAAGGCACGCAAGGCGCGGCGCAATTCCAGCCCGACTGGGCCTCGTGGCCGATGGCGAAACGCATCGAAACCGCGCGAGACCTGCTGAAACAGGCGGGCTATTCCGCTGCAAAGCCGTTGACGTTCACGCTGACATACAACACCAACGACCTGCACAAGAAGGTCGCACTATTCACGACGTCGGAATGGCGCACCAAGCTCGGCGTCAACGTGAAGCTCGAAAACGTCGAGAACCGCGTGCTGCTGAAAATGCGCCACGACGGCAAGGTGCAGGCGTCGCGCGACGGCTGGTTCGTCGACTACAACGACGCGATGTCGTTCTTCGACCTGATCCGCTGCAACAGCGTGCAGAACGACCAGCACTACTGCAATCCGAAGGTCGATGCGTTGATCGATCAGGCGAACCAGCAGATGGACGAAGCGAAGCGCACCGCGATGCTAACGCAGGCGCACGACATCGCGATGAACGACTATCCGCTGATTCCGATGTTCCAGTACTCGGCGGTGCGGCTCGTGAAATCGTACGTGGGCGGCTATTCGCCGACCAACTACGTCGATCAGCGGCAGTCGCAGGACATGTACATCATCAAGCACTGAGCGCAAGGAGCCTTGCCATGCTGGCTTATACATTGCGCCGCGCGTTATGGGCGATCCCGACGATTCTCGCCGTGATCACCGCGTGCTACCTGCTGCTGCACCTGACGCCCGGCGGCCCGTTCGATTCGGAGAAGCATCTGTCGGCGGCCGTGCTTGCCAATCTCGACGCGAAATATCACATCGATCAGCCGCTGTGGAAGCAGTATTTGCTGTACATCGACTCGCTGCTGCACGGCGATCTCGGCGCGTCGTTCCGTTACACGGATTGGTCGGTCAGCGAACTGGTGTGGAAAGCCCTACCGGTCAGCCTCGGCGTCGGCGGCATTTCGGTACCGATCGCGCTGGTGATCGGTGTGGCGCTCGGCACGGTTGCGGCAGTGCGCCGCAATGGCGTGATCGACTACGGCGTGATGTTGCTCGGCAATCTCGGCAGTGTGGTGCCGCCATTCATCCTCGGCCCCGTGCTGGTGTGGGTCTTCGCGATCCTGATCAAGCGCGGCGAGCATGGTCTGCTGCCCGCTGGCGGTTGGGGCGATGGCGACTGGCACTACCGCGTATTGCCGATCGTACTGCTCGTGATTATCAACGTATCGACGATTGCGCGCGTGATGCGCGGCAGCATGATCGAAGTGCTGTCCGGCAACTTCATCCGGACCGCGCGCGCGAAAGGTCTGGCCGGGCGCACCATCGTCTTGCGTCATGCGCTGAAACCGGCGCTGATGCCGGTCGTATCGCTACTCGGCTCGCTGTGCATTTCGTCGATCACCGCTGCGGTCGTCACCGAATCCGTATTCGCACTGCCCGGTCTCGGGCAACTGGTCGTGAACGGCGCGATCAATCGCGACTACACGCTGGTGCTCGGTCTGGTCGCATTGATCACGGCATTCGCGGTCCTGTTCAATCTGCTGGTCGATCTTGCTTACGCATGGCTCGATCCGCGCATCCGGTACTGACATGAAGATTCGTCTATTCAACCTGGCCGCGCGTGCGTTCGTCGCGCCGCCGGCCGATGCGGCGTCCGCAGGCGGCTGTCTGTCCGGCGGCATCGTCACGAAGGCTGCGCGCGGACCGTTCGCGATTGCCGGCATGCGCTTTTTGCGTAATCGCGCGGCATTTGCAAGTCTCGTGATCCTGCTGCTGATCGTCGTCGCATGCTTTGCGGGGCCGCTGTTTCTGCCCAACAATCCGGTCGACAGCGACTGGGGATCGATCAGTCTGCCGCCGTCGTGGCTCGGCATGCATCTGTTCGGTACCGACGAACTCGGTCGCGACCTGCTCGCGCGCACGCTGGTGGGCGGGCGCGTATCGCTCGAAGTCGGGTTGCTCGGCACGCTGGTGTCCGGACTGATCGGCGTCGCGTGGGGCGCGACAGCCGGCTTCATGGGCGGACGCGTCGATGCCGTTATGATGCGCGTCGTCGACGTGATGTACGCGATTCCGTACATGCTGATCGCGATCATGATGATGACGCTGTTCGGCCGCGCATTCTATCTGGTCGTGCTGACCATCAGCGCGTTTTCGTGGCTCGATATGGCGCGCGTGGTGCGCGGTCAGACGCTGTCGCTGCGTTCGCGCGAATTCGTCGACGCGGCGCGTGCGACTGGCGTCAGCACCCGCGCCATCATCGCGCGGCATATCGTGCCGAACCTGATCGGCGTGGTGGTCGTGTATGCCACGGTCACAGTGCCGTCGATCGTGCTGACGGAATCGGTGCTGTCGTTTCTCGGACTCGGCGTCCAGGAGCCGATGACGAGTTGGGGCGTGCTGATCGAAGACGGTGCCCAAAAACTCGAATCGATGCCGTGGCTGCTGCTCTGCCCTGCCGTCATGCTGTGCGTGACGCTGTATTGCGTGAACTTCGTCGGCGACGGTTTGCGCGACGCTCTCGACCCCAAGGATCATTGACATGGCGCTACTCGAAGTGAAGGACCTGAGTGTGCGCTTCACGCGCCGCGAAGGACCGCCGGTCGATGCGGTCCAACGCGTGTCGTTTTCGCTCGACGCGGGCAGCACGCTGGGCATCGTCGGCGAATCGGGGTCGGGCAAGAGTCAGACCGTGATGGCGCTGCTCGGTTTGCTGTCGTCGAACGGCAGCGTGTCGGGCACCGCACTGTTTCGTGGCGAAGACGGCGGCGATCTGCTGACGATGAACAACGCAGCGCTGAACAGGATTCGCGGCAATCGGATCGGCATGGTGTTTCAGGACCCGATGACGGCGCTCAATCCGTTTTTGACCATTGAACGGCAGATGACGGAATCGCTGCAATTGCACAAGAAGCTGTCGCGTCGCGAAGCGCGTCGGCGTGCCATCGAGGTACTCGACACGGTACGGATTCCCGATGCCGCACGCCGCATCGGCATGTATCCGCATGAGTTTTCCGGTGGTATGCGGCAGCGCGTGATGATTGCGATGGCGTTGCTGTCCGAACCGGAAATTTTGATTGCCGACGAACCGACTACCGCGCTCGACGTCACCGTTCAGGCGCAAATCATCGAATTGCTGCGCGAACTGAATCGCGAGCGCGGCACGGCAATCGTCCTCATCACGCACGACATGGGCGTGGTCGCCGGTTTGTGCGACACCGTGATGGTGATGTACGCAGGGCGCACGGTCGAGCAGGCAGACGCGCGTGCGCTGTTCGCCGCGCCGACCCATCCGTACACGATCGGCCTGCTGAACGCGCTGCCGCGCATCACCGACGACGACGACCGCCCGTTGCAAACCATTCCGGGCAATCCGCCTTTGCCGGGGCAAATCGGCGCGGGTTGCGCGTTCGCACCGCGTTGTTCGTTTGCAGACGATACTTGCCGCACCACCGTGCCGTCGCTCGATGCGCGTAGCGATCTGGCGGGAGCATTGCGCGCGTGCCACCGTCCGGTTTCAGCCATTCTGGAGGCCGTTCGATGAACCAGCATTCCGCTTGCAACAGTACCGAACCGCTACTGTCGGTGAACGAACTGAAGGTGCATTTCAGCGTGCCGCGCGGCAAATTACCGTGGTCTGGCAAGGCCACGCTGCGCGCTGTCGACGGCGTGTCGTTCGATGTACGGCGCGGCGAAACTGTCGGGCTGGTGGGTGAATCCGGCTGCGGCAAGTCCACGCTCGCGCGCGCGATCGTCGGTCTTGCGCCTGCGTCGGGCGGCAGCGTCAAGCTTCATGGCGTCGAAACCGTGCAAGGCGCGAAGCGCGATCTCGGCATCTTGCGGCGCGACGTGCAGATGATCTTTCAGGACCCGCTGGCGTCGCTCGATCCGCGCATGACGATCGAGCAGATCGTCGCGGAGCCGTTGATCACGCATCGGCCCGATGTCGCGCGCGCCGATGTGCGCGCTCGCGTGCTGACCATCCTCGAACGCGTCGGCCTGAATGCGCAGCATCTGCGGCGCTATCCGCATGAGTTTTCGGGCGGGCAATGTCAGCGCGTCGGAATTGCACGGGCATTGATCAGCGAGCCGCAACTCGTGATCTGCGATGAACCGGTGTCCGCACTCGACGTGTCGATTCAAGCGCAAATCGTTAATCTATTGCGCGACTTGCAACGCGAACTGTCGTTGTCGCTGCTGTTCGTCGCACACGATCTGGCCGTGGTGAAAGCAATCAGCCATCGCGTGATGGTGATGTATATGGGGCGCGTGATAGAGTTCGGCGAAAAACGCGCGCTGTACGCGGCACCAGCGCATCCCTATACCCGTGCATTGCTGTCGGCCGTACCGGTTCCCGACCCGACCGTCGAGCGCGCGCGACGGCATCTGCTGCTTCAAGGCGAGATTCCGTCGCCCTTGCAACCGCCGTCGGGATGCGCGTTCCGCACGCGCTGCCCCGCCGCGATCGACGCATGCGGCGATGCGCAACCGCAAGCGGTTTCCCAGCAAGGTGATGCACGGCGGGTTGCGTGCATCCGGGTTCCCGTTCCTACCGAATAGCGCCTCTCTCATGGGCGGGAGTTCAACAACCGGGACAGCGGCGAAAGCCCACGCTCGACCGGCCCGAGCTGATGGTCAGAATGCACCCGGTGCGCGTGCCCCGCACATTGCCCGTCGTGCTCAGTCCCGATGAAGTGCGTCGTCTCATCGAGGCGGCCGGCAACCTCAAGCACCAGCCTGGTGATGGGCCAAAAGCAAAAAGCACGTTCAAGTTCCCATGAACGGGCTTTGTCTGGCGGAGTGGACGGGACTCGAACCCGCGCCCCCCGGCCTGACAGGCCGTATCATATAGGCTGCGACGCCGGACTGGCATGGCGTGTGACTCCTGAGTAACGGAACACCACTCGTGGTCAAATATTTATTGAAAATCAACAATTTGTGCAACTGATGAAAATCGCCACCTGGAACGTCAACTCCCTCAAAGTCCGCCAGCAGCACGTCATCGACTGGCTCGCGAGCAGCGGCACCGACGTGCTGTGCCTGCAGGAGCTGAAGCTTCCCGACGAAAAATTTCCGCGCGCCGAACTCGAGGCGGTCGGCTATCGATGCTGGTACGCGGGTCAGAAAACTTATAACGGTGTCGGCATTCTGGTGCGCGAAGGTTTGAACGTCGACGAAAGCAGCATCGTGCGCAATATCCCCGGTTTCGAGGACCCGCAGCAGCGCGTGATCGCGGCAACCATCGACGGCGTGCGCATCATCTCCGCGTATTTCCCCAACGGCCAGGCGCCCGGCACCGACAAGTTCGCGTACAAGCTGCGCTGGCTCGACGCGCTGCACGACTGGCTCGCAACCGAGATGACGCTGTATCCGAAACTCGCCTTGCTCGGCGACTACAACATCGCGCCCGACGATCGCGACGTGCACGATCCGAAGGCATGGGAAGGTCAGAATCTGGTGTCGCCCGAGGAACGCGCGGCGTTCGTGCGGCTGATCGGCCTCGGCCTGCTCGACGCGTTCCGCCAGTTCGAGCAGCAGGAAAAAATCTATTCGTGGTGGGACTACCGGATGATGGCGTTCCGTCGCAACGCGGGACTGCGCATCGATCACATCCTGCTGTCGAAGGCATTGGCCGACATCTGCTCGGCGTGCGACATCGACAAGGTGCCGCGCAAGTGGGAGCAGCCGTCGGATCACGCGCCAGTGTTCGCGCAGCTGGGTTGATCCGGCATACAGCGACGAAACGAGGCAGCGCTGCCTCGCTTCCCTATTGCTTCAAGCGCCGCCCAGCACACCCCACAAGAACCCGAACACCATCGCGTCATGCTCGGCCTGCTCCAACTCATCGGAGCCGCCGTGGCCGCCTTCCGTATTCTCCCGATACCACACGTGCTGCGCGCCCAGCGCCTGCATGCGCGCGGCCATTTTGCGCGCATGGCCGGGATGCACGCGATCGTCGGCGGTCGACGTCGTGAATAGCACCGGCGGATACGCGACACCCGCCGCGAGGTTGTGATACGGCGAATACGCGGCGAGCGAGCGCGCTTCATCGGGTTCATCGGGGTCGCCGTATTCGTCGATCCACGAGGCGCCCGCATGCAGCAGGTGATAGCGGCTCATATCGAGCAACGGCACCTCGCAGACGACCGCGCCGAATAGCTGCGGCCGCTGCACCATGCAGGCGGCCACCAGCAGACCGCCGTTGCTGCCGCCCTGAATGCCAAGCTGGGCGGCGCTCGTCACGCCGGTCGCGATCAGCGCCTCGGCGACCGCGATGAAATCATCGAACGCGCGCTGGCGATGCTCGCCTTGCGCCGCCGTGTGCCAGCGCGTGCCGAACTCGCCGCCGCCGCGAATATGCGCGACCACGTACACGCCGCCGCGTTCGAGCCAGCCGATGCCCTGCCCCGTCAGATAGCTCGGCAGCAGCGGAATCGCGAAGCCGCCGTAGCCGCTCAGCAGACATGGGCGCGTCGGGCTGTCATCGCCCGGCGATGACAGCGCTTCCTTCGGCCCAATCACCGTGTAGGGTACGCGCGTGCCATCGGCCGATACCGCATGTCCGCGCGTCACCGCAACGCGCGTCGCGTCGAACTGCGTCGGCCAACGGTCGAGCAACTCCCATTCGTCGGGCTCCTCGAGCGCGAGATCGGAGAGCCAGTAGGCGGGCGGTTGCAGATAATCGTCGGTGTCGACGAACACTTCGTCGTTCAGTGTCGACTCGACCGGCGAAACGTCGACCTGCGCATCGCCGCGCGACGCGAACACGCGCTCACGCCACTGCCACGTGCCGTCCTCGCGCTGCGACGGCGTCCAGATCAGCGTCTTGCCGCGCACGTCGTCGAGATACGACACGATCAGATGATGGCGCGTATGCGACCACTCGCAGGCCGAGGTCAGCGGCGTCGGCGTGAAGAGCGGCGTCACGTCGCGCTCGCCGCGCAGAAACGCGTCCTCGCGAATCGCGAGCAGCGCGCCGCCCGGATAGCGCGCGAGATTGCCGTCCCACTTGCATTCCCAATCGAGCCGCGGCTCGAGCAGCAGCCAGCCCTGCCACGCCCCCACCGCTACGTGCGACGGCACTTCGTAACGATGCCAGGCGTCGCTAGCGTCGTCGAGGTAATACGTGTGCGAATCGAAAAAGTCGACGCTGCTCGTCACCGTATGCCGGCGATCGACCGGATCGTAATGCGCCTCCACGCCGATGTCGCCAAACTCGCCGCGAAACACGACGGGCGCATCGGCGAGCGCGGTACCGCGGGTCCAGCGCCACACGTCGCGCGGATAACCGGAGCGCGTCAGCGTCTTGCGCCCATTGTCCCAGCCGACGTACAGCGTATCGCGATCGATCCACGACACCGTGTGCTTGCCCGCCTTCGCAATCGCGAAGCCATCGTCGACGAAACGCCGCGCGTCGAGATCGAACTCGCGCACGACGAGCGCATCCGAACCGCCCGGCGACATCGTGATCAGCGCGCGGTCGCCGTCCGGATAAAGGATATCGAGATCGACGCACACCCACGGCGTGCCTTCGGCCGCGCCGAGCGCGTCGAAGTCGAGCAGGTTCTGCCACACCGGCGCGCCGTTGCGCCATGCGGCCCACGCGGTGCGTCGCCAGATACCGCGCGGATTGCGCTCGTCCTGCCATAAATCGTAGGCCCAGTCCTTCCAGCGATCCGGAATCACCGGACGCTCGCGCGGCAGATAGGCATCGGCAAGCCACCGTCTGAGCGTGTCGAACGGCTCGCCGCTGCACCACGCCACGCGGGTGCGCGCATTCTGCGCGTCGACCCATGCGAGTGCGTCAGCGTCGTACAGCTCTTCGAGCGACAGGAAAGGATCGGGGGAAAGCGGCCACTCGAACGGGGCGGGAGAAGCTGAAGAAGCTGGCATCGTCGGCTGTTGGATCGGAACAGCGTTGATTATGCCTCGTGTCCGGTGGTTGACGGTTTGCCGCGGGGCGCGATGCAAAAAACGACGAAGGCGGCCTGAGCCGCCCCCGCCTGCCATGCAGCATCGCTCAGACCGAGCGCGTCATGGCTCCAGATTGAGCTCCTGAATCTTGCGCGTAATCGTATTGCGCCCGATGCCGAGCCGCTCGGCCGCCTCGACCTTGCGGCCGCGCGTGAAGTCGAGCGCCTCGCGGATCACGGCCGCTTCGAAGCGGCGCGCGAGTTCGTCCATCACGTCGGCCGCGTTCTCGCGCAGCATGCGCGCGACTTCGGTGCGCAAGCCGCCTTCCCATGCGCTCAGCGCGGTGGCGACCGACGCACCGGCCGCCCCACCCGGATGCACGAGCGCGCCGCCGCTCGTGCCAGCGAGCGGCACGCCGCCCGCGATTCCCGCATTGGTCGCCACGGTGCCATCGGTCGTCGCGCCGCCAGCGGCGCCCGCACCAAGCTCGCTCCCGCCGCCGTGCGCGGGACCGAGATCGGGCGGCAGATCCTTGATTTCGATCGTCTGTGCGGGCGCCATCACCGTGAG
Source organism: Paraburkholderia lebeckiae (assembly GCF_014201005.1). NCBI lineage: Bacteria > Pseudomonadati > Pseudomonadota > Betaproteobacteria > Burkholderiales > Burkholderiaceae > Paraburkholderia > Paraburkholderia lebeckiae. The sequence continues at coordinate 84,986 of NZ_JACHDK010000005.1, forward strand.
CCAGTTCGCGAGGTTCTCGAGTTGTCGCACGTTGCCCGGAAACGGCAGCGACGCGAGATACGCGAGCGCCTCCTCGGACACGCGCTTCGGTTCGACGCCGAGATCGCGCGCACTCTTTTGCAGGAAATGCCGCGTCAGCAGCGGGATATCCTCGTTGCGCTCGCGCAACGCGGGCAAGCGCAGACGGATCACGTTCAGACGGTGATACAGGTCCTCGCGAAACAGTCCCTGCCGCACGCGCGATTCGAGATTCTGGTGCGTCGCCGCGATCACCCGCACATTCGCGCGCAACGGATTGTGGCCGCCCACGCGATAGAACTGCCCGTCCGACAGCACGCGCAACAGACGCGTCTGCAGATCGAACGGCATGTCGCCGATTTCGTCGAGAAACAGCGTGCCGTTCTCGGCCTGCTCGAAGCGTCCCTGGCGCATCGCCTGCGCGCCGGTGAACGCCCCGCGCTCATGACCGAACAGTTCGGACTCCAGCAAATCCTTCGGAATCGCGGCCGTGTTCAACGCGATGAAGGGGCCGTTCGCGCGTGGGCTATGTCGGTGCAACGCACGCGCGACCAGTTCCTTCCCGGTGCCTGATTCGCCCGTAATGAGCACGGTGGCCGCCGAATGCGACAGGCGGCCGATCGCCCGAAACATGTCCTGCATCGCGGGCGCCTGGCCGAGCATCTCGGGCGCTTCGGCGACGCGCTCGTCCCACGTCTGCTCGCCGCGCATGCTTTCGTCGACCGCGCGGCGAATCAGCTCGACGGCCTTGTCGACGTCGAACGGCTTCGCCAGATACTCGAACGCGCCGCCCTGGAATGCGGCGACCGCGCTATCGAGATCCGAGAATGCGGTCATGATGATGACCGGCAAGCCCGGCACCTTGTCGCGTACGGTTTGCAGCAGCTCCAGCCCGGAGCCGCCAGGCATGCGGATATCGGAGACCAGCACCTGCGGGCTGTCGTGATCGAGCGCGGCCGACGCTTCGCGCACGTTCGCGAAGCTGCGCGTCGCGAAGTTCTCGCGCGCCAGCGCTTTTTCGAGCACCCAGCGAATTGATTGATCGTCGTCTACTATCCAGATCGGCTTCATATAGGTCGGTCAGAAGTCTTGAGGTGCTTGTTGAATCTAGAGGTCGAGTGGCAGCAGAATCTGAAACTCGGTATGGCCCGGCCGGCTGTCCACTTCGATCAGACCTTCGTGCTGCTGCACGAAGGTCTGCGCTAGTGTGAGACCGAGACCGCTGCCGTCGTCGCGCCCCGACACGAGCGGGTAGAAAATGCGGTCGCGAATCTCTTCGGGAATGCCTGGGCCGTTGTCGATGATATGCAAGTCCAATGCCAGCTTGCACAGGCGTTTTGAAATCGTGACCTTGCGCGCGACGCGCGTACGCAATTCGATGCGCGCATCGCCCTGCGAGATCCGCTCGCGCAACGCCTCGGCCGCATTGCGCACGATGTTCAGCAGCGCCTGGATCAGCTGCTCCTTGTCGCCGCGCAGATCCGGCACGCTGACGTCGTAATCGCGCTCGATCGTCAGGCCGCGCGGAAACTCCGCGAGAATCACCTGACGCACGCGCTCGCACACCTCGTGAATATTCACGTCGCCGACGATGTGCGGATGCCGGTGCGGTTCGAGCAAGCGGTCGACCAGCGTCTGCAGACGGTCCGACTCCTTGATGATGACCTGGGTGTACTCGCGCAACTCGTCGCGCTGACGTTCGCCAAGTTCGAACTCGAGCAGTTGCGCGGCGCCGCGAATCCCGCCCAGCGGATTCTTGATTTCGTGCGCGAGATTGCGGATCAGATGCTTGTTGACGGCCGTCAGGTCGTTGATGCGCTCTTCTCGGTCGGTGCGCAGATGCCGCTCGTTCTCGAACAGTTCGAGCAACACGTAGTCCTGCGCGCTTTCCAGAAAACCGACGATCGCATGCACGTGCAGCGGCTCGTGGCCGGGACGCTCGAGCACGGCGTCCAGATGCGTCGCGTGAAAACGGTGCGCGGCGATCGCGGTGATCGTCGCGACCAGTTCGTCCGCGTTCGAGAAAATGTCTGGCCACGCCATCTGCGTGAGTTGCTTGCGAGACATCTCCAGCATCGACTCCGCCGACGGATTCGCGAACGCGACGCGCAGCGTGCGCTTTTCGAGCACCAGCACGACGGTCGGCAGCGCCTCGAAACCGGGCAGCAAACCGGAGCTCACGAGCTGCACGTCGTCCGACAGCGTCTGTTCGTGTCCTTTCCTTGCCTTGATCAGATTCTTCAGAACCATCTTGCAGTCTGGCCGGTAGGAGATGGTGATAAATCAGGAGTGCTGCTTTATTGTGCTTCACCGGATGCCGGGTTGTCCGCGCGCGGCCGGCGGTGCGTACGGCCTAACAAAAAAGGGACGGCGCCGCCGTCCCTTTGTGACCGATCGCGAGCGTCGGGCAAAGCGCTTCGCCGGGTGACTGGCGAAGCGCCATGGCCGCTTACAGCGAGTAGTACATTTCGAATTCGATCGGGTGCACCGACTGACGATAACGCTGCAGTTCTGTCGTCTTCAGTTCGATGTACGCGTCGAGCATCGCATCCGTGAACACGCCACCGCGCGTCAGGAACTCGCGGTCCGCGTCGAGCGAGTCGAGCGCCTGATCGAGGCCCGCACACACGGTCGGGATCTTTGCATCCTCTTCCGGCGGCAGGTCGTACAGGTTCTTGTCGGCGGCTTCGCCCGGGTGAATCTTGTTCTGCACGCCGTCCAGACCCGCCATCATCAGCGCGGAGAAGCACAGGTACGGATTCGCCAGCGGATCCGGGAAGCGCGTTTCGATACGGCGGCCCTTCGGGTTCGAGACGTGCGGAATACGGATCGATGCCGAACGGTTGCGAGCCGAGTAGGCGAGCTTGACCGGAGCTTCGAAGTGCGGCACGAGACGCTTGTACGAGTTCGTACCCGGGTTCGTGATCGCGTTCAGCGCGCGAGCGTGCTTGATGATGCCGCCGATGTAGAACAGCGCGAATTCCGACAGACCCGCGTAGCCATTGCCCGCGAACAGGTTCTGGCCGTCCTTCCAGATCGACTGGTGGACGTGCATGCCCGAACCGTTATCGCCCACGACCGGCTTCGGCATGAACGTCGCCGTCTTGCCGTACGTGTGCGCGACGTTTTGGATGATGTACTTCAGTTGCTGCGTCCAGTCGGCGCGCTGCACCAGCGTCGAGAACTTCGTGCCGATTTCATTCTGGCCCATGCCCCCCACTTCGTGGTGATGCACTTCGACCGGAATGCCGATCTGTTCGAGCAGCAGACACATTTCCGAACGGATGTCCTGGAACGAATCGACCGGCGCGACCGGGAAGTAGCCGCCCTTGGTGCCCGGACGGTGGCCGGTGTTGCCGCCTTCGAATTCCTTCGCCGACGACCACGGTGCTTCTTCCGAACCGATCTTCACGAAGCAGCCCGACTGATCCGTATTCCACTGGACCGAGTCGAAAATGAAGAATTCCGGTTCCGGACCGAAGTACGCGGTGTCGCCGAGGCCCGAGTTCTTCAGGTACGCTTCCGCGCGCTTCGCGAGCGAGCGCGGGTCGCGCTCGTAGCCCTTGCCGTCAGCCGGTTCGACGACGTCACAGGTCAGCACGAGGGTCGATTCTTCGTAGAACGGGTCGATGAAGGCGGTGTTCGCGTCAGGGACCAGCAACATGTCCGATGCTTCGATGCCCTTCCAGCCGGCAATCGACGAACCGTCAAACGCATGGCCGCTTTCGAACTTGTCTTCATCGAACGCCGACACCGGCACCGAAACGTGTTGCTCCTTGCCGCGCGTGTCGGTGAAACGGAAGTCGACAAACTTGACGTCTTCGTCTTTGACGAGTTGAATGACGTCGGCCACGGATTTACTCATAACCTATCTCCTGATTAACAATTTCGGCGGATTCAGCCGCCGCCCAATCTAGCTGACCCGTCCCGGAACGTCCACCTATACGGCGTCGCAGGGCGGAAAATTCTGCCGGGGCAAAATCGATCGGCACCAATAAAGCAGATAGTGTGCCACGTCTGGGCCCGGGCGGGCCAATCCGGCGCACACCACTGCGCCGCTTGGATTTGCCGGCCACGCACGAGGCGCGAGCCGCGTCGCAAACAAACGTGCGGGCATCGCTACGCACCAATTTCGTGCATTCACCGCTTTGGAAACGGCGCTCTCTACCATTTTGGTGCATTCAGCGGGAAATGCACCATATTCGCGCATCGAGATTGGGGCGCTTGCCCGTCGACTGTCCGGCGCCGTCCAGTCTACACAGTTCTGTGCGCTGCCTGCCGCGCGCTAGAATAATCACTTGGTCCGAAGGAGTTGACGCTCATGAGCACGCTCGAACAGCTTTACGCGAAGGCGGACGCCCGCCGCACCGAGAACCAACTGCCCTATGCGGGCGCGGTATCGCCGGCCGAGGCGTTCGAACTGCTGGAACTCGATCCGCGCACGCGTCTCGTCGACGTGCGTACCCGCGCCGAGCTCGACTGGGTCGGCCGGCCGGTGATCGGTGATGGCCAATACGCGCATGTCGAATGGACGCGCTATCCGGGCGCGGTGCCCAATCAGGAGTTCGTGCAGCAACTCGCGCAGGTCGCCTCGCCCGACACGCCGGTGCTGTTCCTGTGCCGCAGCGCCGCGCGCTCGAAGCTCGCCGCGATCGCCGCGACCCAGGCCGGCTTCACGAAGGCGTATGACCTGCTGGAAGGCTTCGAAGGCGACAAGGACAGCCGGGGGCATCGGAAGACGGTGTCGGGATGGTGTTTTCGCGGCTTGCCGTGGATCGGAGCCTGATGGCGCGTGGCGCACTGCCCGCATCTGCGCAAGCCCGTGGCGCGGCGCTGAAGCAGGCCGATTGAAACGGTTCGCGCCGACCACGCATTGATTGCATCGTCGGCGCGGGTTGTGACACTGCGATGTCGCGGTTCGCGCCAACCTAACCCCTCAGGCGCGGACCGCTTGTTTCGTCGGCGCCGCGCGCGCGGCGCTCGATTGTGTTCAGGGCGCGGCCGAAATCCCGAACACGTGCAACTTGCCCGCGCTGACCTGTTTCGGCAGCGTGACGCTCGCCACGAGCTTGCCCGGCGACAGTGGCACGCTCTGCGCGAACGGATAGGTCCTGACGCCGTCGTTGCTGCCGTCGCCGGCATTGCGATAGGTCGTCGTCGACGCGATCGGGTCCACCGGCGCCGCACCGCCACCATTGAGCGTCCGGTCGTCGAACGAGAGCGTGAAAGGTGTGGTCGTGCCGTCCGCATAGGTAACGAGCGCGGCATCCGAGCTCGGGCCATTGGCGCCGCGCCCGCCGCCGTCAAGGCCTGCGACGAGTAGCCGCACAGCGAGCCGTCGAAGTCCGCACCCGGACCATCGGTATCGGTGCTGCCGTCGCTGCCGATGCCGTGGTTGTTGAATGCGTCGGCAACATTCCGCGCGAGCGGCACGCCATACGAAGGGGGTGCGTCCGCCGCGCTCCTCCACAACCCGTCAAAGCACCGGTAATAAGCAAAGCGACCGAAAGACGGCGTATATCTATCACGGCTGCCTCCTGAGTATTGTTTAGTCAACCGTTTAGTCGTCGCGATTATCGTTTGACAATCGGCTCAATGAGTGGCGGCCATGCTATAGAAGCGATTAGAATTGCATCAATCGATTGTCCATTTCGATTTAAGTTTATTTGACTTTACTAAACAAACTAAAATTCGCGATGGAATATCCAATTCTTGGATTAATCGAGGCAATGGAATGAACCTGGTTTGGAGGAATGCCCGGTTATGCATAACGAATTTTATTTAGCAATGCCCGTAGAGATACTTGAATGCCGACGATGAGTCGCATCGAGAGGCGCGCAGAAGAAGCGGCGGTTAGTTGCGCGGAGTTGCCGGCCCCGCGCCGCGCGCATGTCGATGTGCGTTGAAGCGGCATGCGCGCGCGGCGCCGACATCCTGAACTGCGCGGGTCGTACGCTACAGCTGCCCGGCGGACCGCTGTCGCCCGCTCAGCTTCGCGGCTTACCCGTGGCCGCTGCCGCCGCTTCAGGCTCGACGATATCGCCACCGAGCAGATGCACCCCCTCTCGCAGCTTCACGAACGCCGCGGCGACGGCTTCCGGCTCACCCTTCACACCCAGATCGATGTGATGCCGCGCATACACGCCGCCGCGCTCCGCATCCCCGACGCTCGGCAGGCTGAACACCCGCACGCCCGGAAAATCGCGCTCGATTTTCTCCATCAGCGGCGTCACGCGCGACTCCGGCAACTCGAACACCAGCAGCGACTTTTCAGCGTGCGGCGTCGTGTGATGCAGATGCGCGTAATGCGTGTCGAGCACCCATTCGATCATCGGCCAGGCCATCACCGGGAAACCCGGCACGAAATGGTGTTGGCGGATCGAAAAGCCCGGAATCTTGTTGTAGCCGTTCGGAATGATATCGGCGGCCTGCGGGTACGTGCCCATATTCAGACGATGCCGGTTCTCGGGCGAGTTCAGATCGAGCGGCGCCGGCGAGTTCGCCGGATACATGTCGCGGATACGCTCCTGGATCAGCTTCGCGGCTTCCGGATGCAGCTCGAGCGGCACGCCGAGCGCGGCCGCCGCGCACTGGCGCGTGTGGTCGTCCGGTGTCGCACCGATACCGCCTGTCGAGAACACGATGTCGCCCGACGCGAACGTGCGCCGCAGCGTCGCCGTGATGCGCTCCGGATCGTCGCCGATGTACTCCGCCCAGCCGAGCGACAGCCCGCGCACGCGGAGCAACTCGATGACCTTCGGCAGATGCTTGTCGACGCGTCTGCCCGACAGGATTTCATCGCCGATGATGATGACGCCAAATGCCATTGCCGCCTCTTTCGTTTGATCAATAGGGAACCGGCGCGACCTCGCGCGCGCCGCCAGGCGCTTCCGCCCGCATGCGCTGCAGCGCGCGCAGGCAGTAGTTGCCGAACCATAGCGCCGAGAACACGAGGATGAACGCGTAAATCCAGATCGTCACCGTCGTGATCACCGGGAACAGCACAATCAGCCATACCGACGACGCCCACAACAGTGTCGGCAGCGAACCTAGCAGGCCGCTCACGATACCGATCAGCAGCAACGGCAGCCGGTGGCGCCGCACCAGTTCGCGCCGCTCGTCGCGCGTAGCATGCAACGAGAGCGCATCGTAGGTCATCACGCGATACGTGAGCCATCCCCACAGCAGCGGCGGAATCAACGCGAAGAACGGCGGCACGAGCCACAGCGGCAGCGTGACGATCAGCAGCGCGAGACACAGCAGCGTGGTCCAGAGCGCCTGACCGAGGCTACCGTACCACGTTCCGCCGCGGCGCATCTCCAGCCCGGCGAACTGGCGGGCCGCGAGAAAGCGGATCACGGCCGGCATCGACAGCATGGCGATCAGCAGCAGCACCGTGACGACGATCAGCGGGATCGCCATCGCGATCACGATGAACGGCGCGATGACCGCGTGCAGCGTCGAAAAACCGAGCACGTCGAACAGATGATAAAGCGTGGCGGTGAAGGACCAGTCGTCGAGCCAGGTGCGCGTCGCGCCGGTCAGCGTCTGCCAGAAGAACCACAGGAGTACGCCCCAGCCGACCGTCGCGACGAAAAACGGTTTGAAGGTCAGCCAGAGCATGCGCGGATGAAACGCGCTTGCGAGCGCGCGCCCAAACGAGCGCAACAGATCATTCATGCGAGCCAGTGCCTGCGAACGAAACGATGGACGAGAAAAACGCGCCGCGCGCGGGCCAGGCAAGCTGGGGCACTGGAGGGTGCGCTCGAACGTGCACAGCATAAACCAAGGGACCGCGCCGCCGGCGGAAGTGAGCAGCGCGGCGGAGTGCGCGCTCGAATGGATCCGCAATGGACTCAGAACGGACTCTGAACCGACTCTGAATCGACTCAAACGGCAGCGGTGTCGTTGCCGGGTGCGCGGCGCTTCGATACGAGGCGATGCGCGATGCGCACGAAGGCGAACCAGTGCTGCGCCCAGAATCCATCGCCATAGCGGCGGCCTTCGAGCTGATCGCTGATACCTGTCGGCTCCATATCGCGGCTCCACGACACGCTGCGGAACAACATGTCCCACCACGGGAACAGCACGCCGAAATTGCAACCGTAATTGAGCCCTTCATGACCGTACCCGATCGCGTGGTGACGGCGGTGGAACGCCGGGCTGACGAGCAGCCGCTCGCCGAGCCAGCCGTAATACAGGCGGATGTTCGCGTGCTGCACGCTTTGCGCGAGATTCGTGATCGCAACCAGCACGACGAACTGCGACGGCGGCACACCGATTGCGAGCGCGATCATCGCGAAGAACGACGCCTGCAGCAGATCGTCGAGCAGATGGTTGCGATCGTCGGACCACAGCGACATTTGCCGCTGACTATGGTGTACCGCATGCAGTTCCCACCACACGCCGAAGCGGTGCTGCCAGCGGTGATACCAGTAGCCGGCGAAATCGAGCACGAGCAGGTACATGACGAATGTGACGAGCGGCTGCGTGGTCACGCCGGGCCACAGGTTGTCGAAGTTCAGGTTCGCGATGCCGTGCAGCCGCAGCCAGCCTTGCACGTTGTCGAAGAACGGTTGCATCGCGAAGAAAAAGAACAGGTTCAGAATGCCGAGCTTGGCTATCCACGTGTACAGCACGTCGACGCGCACGGCCTTGCGGTCCTCCCATTGCTCGGCCGGGCGCAGCACCTCGAGCGGACGCAGGATCGCGTACATCGCGAGCACCTCGAGCACACCGACGATGACCCAGTACAGGCTGTCGTAGGTGTCCTCGTCGTAGTCCATCAGATTGAACCGGAACAGCAGCGGCTGCACCACGTCGACGTACAGCCACGTCTGCACGGCTGAAACGAAGCTGTCGAGTGAGGAGAAAATCAGATGGAACATGATGCTGGCCTGTTACTTCATCCTTGATGGCTCATTGCGCCCTGGCTCTGCTCTGGTGCCCTCAGGCCCCTCACGCACCGTTCGGCGCCGTCACCGGCGCGCGGTTGAAGAAATAGATGCCGTGCGGCGAGCGGCCCACCGCAATCGTCTGGATCAGCTTGCGCGTGTTGAGATCGATGATGCCAACGTGCTTCGCGAAGCGGAAAGTAACCCACAGATAGCGTTTGTCGGCGGAAAGTTCCATATCGTCCGGTCCCGGCATCAGGCCGGTGATGTCGCCGACGTTGGTGAGCGTGTCTTCGTCGATGATGCTGATCGTGCTAGCGACGCGGTTAGACACCGCGACATGCTTGCCGTCGGCGAGCGAGCGGAAATTGTGAGCGCCCTTGCCCGTGTGAATCGTCTTGACGACCTTCTGGTTGCGCCAGTCCACCACGGCGACGCAGTCCTCGCCGGTCATGCCGACGAGCAGGTACTTTTCCCCCGGCGTCATCCACAGACCCGCGGGCACCTTGCCGACCTTCATCTTCCATTTGACGGTTTGCGTGGGCAGGTCGATGGCGGCGAGCTCGCCCGAGATCTGCAGCGAGACGAACACCGTCTTGCTGTCATTCGAGAACGCCATGTGGCTCGGCATCACCGCGAGCGGCAGCCGTGAAGCCAGCGTCATCTGGTTTTTCTGGTTGTCGTAGTGATAGATGTCGAGTCGGTCGAGCCGCAGTCCCGTAGTGACGAGCCACTTGCGATCAGGCGAAAAACCGATTTGATAGGGATCTTCGATGTTCTCGACCCAGCGCTGTAACTGCCCCGTTTTCGGATCGACGAACATCAGGTTGTTCGACACCGAATTGGCGACGATCAGCGAGGAATTGTCCGGCGTGGCCATCAGGTGATGCGGTTCCTTGCCCGTGGGCACGGTGCCGATGACCTGGCGGCTGTTCTCGTCGATCAGGCTCAGCGTGGCCTCGCCGGAATTGAGCACGATCACGTTATTGGCGTGCGCCGCTGGAGAAAAAAAGCCTGCGGCGGCGACCAGCACCGCGGTCGCGGCGAACGTGGCACTCAAGCCGGGAAGAAAAAATTTACGCATGAAAACTCGCTTCGGAGAACAACCGTCATTGTAGAACGTTTGCCGGTCCGGGCGGTTGACGTAAGTCACTGGCGACGACCGAAAAATGACGGGTGCGATGAAGCGCGGCCGCGTGCGGGAGGTTTCGTCTGCCGCGTCCGGTTTGATGCTCGCGCCGCGGGTTTTCGAGCGAGGAATCAATGTGCTCTCCCTGTCAGGGCCAATCATGCATCAGCCACACGTTAAAATCGCGCAAATGATTAGCGGGAGCAATAAGAATACTCCTCTTTCCTTATCAATAAAAACCTAGCCGTATTAATATATTTTTTAGCCAGATTGAATTTCGGAGTTTGCTGATATCTGAATTGCGGAGAATTCTCCGTACGCGCCGCCCCGGTTGCGACTCTCCCATGAAACCCGAGCGCATATCGCCGGGCCGACGCGCGCTCGACCAAATAACGCAAGCCTTACCAATGACCGGCGTTTTTGTATTTTCAATATTTTCAAAACCACGCAATAACATCACGTCAAAGTCGGAATACGCGCTGCGTGCCACTAACTACAATAATGCGGAGGATTTTTAATTGATGAACCTCGGTCAGCTGAACGCGGCGCTCGAAGGCACGATCAATAACGCGACGATCGGCTCGGCCGACGCGTTGTTCAGCGCGGCAGGCGATAGCGCGACTGAGAGCGCGCAGGCGTCCGGCGCGCACGCGATTGCGGCCGGGGCGAACGCGCGGGCGAGCGGCGTCAATACGGTCGCCGAGGGTGCGAACGCAGAGGCGGCCGGCACGAACGCGATTGCCGTCGGAGCGAATGCACAAGCAAGCGGCACCAACGCGGCAAGCATCGGAGCGAACGCCATCGTCAGCGCAACAACGCGACGGCGGTCGATGCCGCAGCCAGCGCGAGCGCCGACAACTCGGTGGCGTTAGGCCAGGGCTCCGTCGCCGACCGAGCGAACACGGTATCGGTTGGCGCGGCGGGTCAGGAACGCCAGATCGCCAACGTCGCGGCCGGCGTGCGAGGCACCTACGCGGTCAACGTCATTGCCACAAGCGGTCCTGCCGGGACACGGCATGGTCGCCATGACGGGTGGCACGGGCGGTCAATCTGCGCTCGCGATCAGCGTGTCGCAGTTGTCGGACACCGGCAAATGGATCTACAAGGTCCAAGGCAGCACCGACTCTCGCCGACAGTTCGGCGCATCGATCGGCGAGGGGATGCATTGGTGAAATCAGCTCGAGCGAACGTGTCGAACAGAGTCCGGCCGCGACGGCGCTCAGAGGACGCTCGGCGTACCCCGCGCGCATCGGTGCGCGGGCCCGCTCATCGGCCGCGGTGCACATCCAGTGTCCAGCGTCCGCGAGCGAGCGCCCTGGCTTTAGCGCTGCATCGACTCCCACACCTTGTGCAGGCGCTTCACCGAAACCGGCATCGGGGTGCGAAGCTCCTGCGCAAACAGCGAGATGCGCAATTCCTCGAGCAGCCAGCGGAATTCCGCAAGCCGCGGATCCACGACGCCGCCGCGCTGCGACACCGCGCGCTGATAGTGCTGCAGCAGCGGCTGGAATTCGGCGAACTGGCGCGCGTCGCGTATGGCGTCCGCGCGCAGCTTGTCGATACGCAGCGCCATCCCCTTCAGATAACGCGGGAAATGTGCGAGTTGGGCATGCGGCGTATCGACGACAAAACGCTTGCCGATCAGTGCATCGAGCTGATTCTGCAGATCGGTGTACGCGGCCGCGAATGGCTTCGCCTGCAGGAGCTTCTTCGTCAGGCTCGCGTATTCGCCAAGAATCTGACCGACCAGCCGCGAAATTTCCTGCGCGAGCAACGTGAGGCGGCTGCGCCCTTCGTCGCGGCGGACATGGAAGCTCGCATCGTCGTCGGGCAGCGGATCCTGCAGACACGTGCGGTCGAGTGCGGTGTCGATCAGCTGATCGCGCAGTTCCTCCTGCGTGCCGCGCGGCATGAACTGCATGGCCATTTCGCGCAGGCCCGGCAGATTCTTCTCCAGATACTTGATCGGCTCCTTCAACTGCAGCGCGAAGAGCCGACGCAAGCCCGCCCGATGAATCCGCGCGGCTTCTTCCGGCGAATCGAACACCTCGACGTCGCAATGAGTGCCACGGTCCACGAGCGCCGGGTAGCCAAACAGCGTCTGACCACCACGGCGAATTTCGAGCAACTCGGGCAACTTGCCGAAATTCCACGTGGTCAGGTTTTCATAGAGCGCGGTGGCTGGTGCGCCTTCCGGTGTCGCGGGCCGTGGCGCGGCCGCGCCCTTGCCGCGCGACGCGCCACTCTGAGGCAGATCTGGAGAGCGTGCAGGTGCCGCAACTCCGCCGCCGCCCGCGTCGGCCAAGGCGGCGCCCGCCGCGCCCGAAACGAGCTTCTGGAAATGCTGCTGCGCCTGACCGCCGAGCTCGGCGCGCAGTTGCGACAAATTGCGCCCCATCGCGAGCTGCCGGCCATGTTCGTCGATGACCTTGAAGTTCATGAACAGATGCGCGGGCAGCGTCTCGAGCTTGAAGTCGGACTGCTTCATCGCGACCTGGGTCTGCTCGCGCAGGTCGGCGATCAGCGCCTCGAGCAGGCCGCCTCCTCCGAAGCGCTGTGCGCCGTGCCGTTCGGCGAAGCCCGCCGCGTACTCGGGGAGCGGCACGCAATGCCGACGCAGCTTTTGCGGCAGCGACTTCAGCAGCATCTGCGCCTTTTCTTTCAGCATCCCGGGCACGAGCCACTCACAGCGGCGCGCGTCGACCTGGTTCAGCGCGTACAGCGGCACTGCGAGCGTCACGCCGTCGCGCGGCGTGCCCGGCTCGAAGTGATAGGTCAGCGCCATCTCGATGCCCGCCATCGTCAGCCGCTTAGGGAACAGATCCGTCGTGACACCCGCCGCCTCGTGCCGCATCAGATCGTCTCGGGACAAATACAACAGCCGCAGCTTGTCCTCCGCCTGGCCACTCTTTTTGACCTCGTCGCGATACCAGCGCTCGAACGCGGCGCCGGTATGGATGCCGTCCGGCAACGCCTGATCGTAGAACGCGTAGATCAATTCATCGTCGACCAGCACGTCCTGGCGGCGCGACTTGTGCTCGAGCTGCTCGATGTCGGCGAGCAGCTTGCGGTTGTGCGCGAAGAACGCAAGCTTCGTGTCGAACTCGCCTTCGACGAGCGCACCGCGAATGAACAGCTCGCGCGCCCGCGCCGGGTCCTGCGTGCCGAACGCGACGCGCCGCCGGTGATAGATCGGCAGGCCGTACAGCATCGCCCGCTCGAACGCGGACACCTGCGCCGCGCGTTTTTCCCAATGCGGCTCGGACAACGATTTCTTGAGCAGATGCGCGCCGACCTTCTCGACCCACTCCGGCTCAATTTTCGCGATGCAGCGCGCGTACAGACGGCTCGTTTCGACGAGCTCGGCGGCCATCGCCCACTTGCCTGTTTTTTTCACGAGCGCCGAGCCGGGCCACAAGTAGAACTTGATGCCGCGCGCGCCGAGGTAGTACGGCTCGTCGTCGGCTTTCAGGCCGATGTTGCCGAGCAGACCGGTCAGCAGCGCCAGATGGATCTGCTCGAATGTCGCCTCCGCTTCGTTCAGCCGCCAGCCGTGCTCGCGCACCACCGTCAGCAGTTGCGAGTGGACGTCGCGCCATTCGCGCAGCCGCAGTTGCGACAGGAAGTTCTTGCGGCACTCGTCCTGCAGCTGCCGGTTCGATTTCTTGTGCGCGATCGCTTCGTCGAACCAGTTCCAGATCTTCAGCCACTGCAGGAATTCGGAGCGCTCGTCGGCGAACCGGCGATGCGCCTGGTCCGCCTGCTCCTGCGCTTCGATCGGGCGATCGCGCGGGTCCTGCACGGACAGTGCACTCGCGATGATCAGCACTTCCTTCAGCGCCTGCTGGTCGCGCGCGGCGAGGATCATGCGGCCGACGCGCGGATCGAGCGGCAGTCGCGCGAGTTCGCGGCCGAGCGGCGTCAGGTGGGTGTCGTCGTCGACGGCGCCGAGCTCGTTGAGCAACTGGTAGCCATCGGAAATCGCACGGCCCGGCGGCGGCTCGATAAACGGGAAGGTTTCGATCGCCGTCAGATGCAGCGACTTCATGCGCAGAATCACCGAAGCAAGCGACGAGCGCAGAATTTCCGGATCGGTGAAGCGCGCGCGGCCCTGGAAGTCGCTGTCCTCATACAGACGAATGCAGATGCCATCGGCGACCCGGCCGCAACGCCCCGCGCGCTGGTTCGCGGCGGCCTGCGAAATCGACTCGACCTGCAACTGCTCGACCTTGTTGCGATACGAGTAGCGCTTCACGCGCGCAAGGCCGGTGTCGACCACGTAGCGGATGCCGGGTACCGTCAGCGAAGTCTCGGCGACGTTGGTCGCGAGCACGATGCGGCGCGCGTTCGACGTGCGGAACACGCGCTCCTGCTCGGCGGCCGAGAGCCGCGCGAACAGCGGCAGGATCTCCGTATGGGGCGGATGATGTTTGCGCAGCGCCTCGGCGGCGTCGCGAATCTCGCGCTCGCCGGGCAGGAACACCAGTACGTCGCCGGGGCCTTCGCGGCACAGTTCGTCGACGGCGTCGACGATCGCCTCCATCAGATCACGATCAGTCTCGCGCTGCGTCTTCGGGCGCTCGCGGCCAGACGAGGTTGCACCCGAGGTCCCTTGCGCCGCCTTGACCGCCGGGCTGTCCTCGACGACCGGACGGTAACGTACCTCGACCGGATACAGCCGGCCGCTCACTTCGATCACCGGCGCGGGCTTGTCGTCGCTGCCGAAATGACGCGCAAAACGATCGGCGTCGATCGTCGCCGAGGTGACGATCAGCTTCAGGTCGGGACGCTTGGGAAGAATCTCCTTCAGGTAGCCGAGCAGAAAATCGATGTTGAGGCTGCGCTCGTGTGCTTCGTCGATGATCAGCGTGTCGTAGGCCTTCAGCAGCGGATCGGTCTGCGTTTCCGCAAGCAGAATGCCGTCGGTCATCAGCTTGACCGATGCGCCCGGCGAGAGGTTGTCGTTGAAGCGCACCTTATAGCCGACCACTTCGCCGAACGGCGTGCCGAGTTCCTCGGCGATACGGCGCCCGGTTGCCGACGCGGCGATCCGGCGCGGCTGCGTATGGCCGATCAGACCATTGCCGCCGGCCCCGAGACCACGGCCCAGCGCGAGGCAGATTTTCGGCAACTGCGTGGTCTTGCCCGAGCCGGTTTCGCCCGACACGATCACGACCTGATTCTCCGCGATCGCCCGCGCGATCTCGTCGCGACGACCGGAGACAGGAAGCGCTTCGGGGAACGTGACCGGTGGAATCGGATTCGGCTCGACGACCCGCGACGGCCGCGCTTCGCGCGGCGCGCGAGGTTCCTTGCGCGGCTCGCCCGATTGTTTGTCGCGCGATCCGTGACGTTGCTCGCCGCGGGTCGATCCGCGTTGCTCGCTGCGTGGCCCGCGATCTCCCTGTTCGTTGCGAGACGCACGACGCTGTTCAACTCCCTCGTCGCGAGCCTGCTGGCCATGCTCACCGCGAGGCGCGGCCGAAGGCGTATTGCGGCGCTGGCTTTGCGGCCCGCCCCGCTGCCCGCTTTGCGGCCCATCGCCCTGCTGCTCGCGGGCCGCGTTGTGAACCGCAGTACGGAATTGGCCAAGCTGCTCGCTCAACGAAGCGCCACGTTGCTCGCCACGAGCCCCACCGCCCCGCTTCGCACCAGACGCCTGATCCGATTCATCGCGGGATTCACCGCGCCGTTCGTCATGCGCGCCAGCGTGCTCTTCGCGACCTTTTCGACCTGCACCGCCCCCTTCAGGCGGCACCTTTCGCGCAGACGCGCCCGCCCCCCGACGCGCGTCACGCGCCTGATCGGGTTTCGCATCCTGCGCTGGGCGGCGCATCGTGTCGCCGGGGTTGGCCGGCTCGCCGGCCGACGCCGGTTTCTCGTTCGCCCCAGCGGGACTTTTGGGTACATTCGACATGGGGGCGCATTATAATCCCCGGCATGAATTCCCAAACCGACCTCGTCCCCGCGCCCGCGAGCGTTCCGGCGCCCTCCGATTCGCCGGAAACCCTCGCCCAGCACGCGCAATTCGTCGACTGGATGCGTTCCGTCGCCCCGTATATCCACGCGTTCCGAAACAAGACATTCGTCGTGGGTTTCGGCGGCGAAGTGGTGCATCAGGGGCTGCTGAATGCGCTCGTGTCCGACATCGCGCTGCTGCAGGCAATGGGCATCCAGATCGTGCTCGTACATGGCTCGCGCCCGCAGGTCGAGGAGCAGATGAGCCTGCACGGCGTCGAATCGGAGTTTTCACACGGCATGCGCATCACCGACGCGCGCGCGCTCGAGTCCGCGAAGGAGGCGGCCGGCGAAGTGCGTCTCGACATCGAAGCCGCGATCAGCCAGGGTCTGCCGAACACGCCAATGGCGCACGCGCACATCAGCGTCGTATCGGGCAACTTCGTGACGGCGCGCCCCGTCGGCATTCTGGACGGCGTCGACTTCCAGCACACGGGCCTCGTGCGCAAGATCGACGCGGATTCGATCCGACACTCGCTTGCGAGCCGCAAGCTCGTGCTGCTGTCGCCGCTCGGCTTCTCACCCACCGGTGAGGCATTCAATCTGTCGATGGAAGACGTGGCCTCGGCCGCGGCGATCGCGCTGCGCGCCGACAAGATCGTGTTCCTGACCGAAACGCCGGGCCTGATGGAAACCGGCGAAAGCGGCACCGAGCTGATTCGCGAACTGTCGCTCGACGACGCCTACAAGCTGAACGAAAGCGGCGAAGTGACCGGCGACGCCGCGTTCTACCTGAAGCATTCGATTCGCGCCTGCCGCGGCGGCGTGCCGCGTGCGCACATCATCCCGTACGCACTCGACGGCAGCCTGCTGCTCGAACTGTTCCTGCACGATGGCGTCGGCACGATGATTTCGTACGAGAACCTCGAAAGCCTGCGCGAAGCAACGCCGGACGACGTCGGCGGCATTCTCGCGCTGATCGAGCCGCTCGAAACTGACGGCACGCTGGTACGGCGCGGCCGTCACCAGATCGAACGCGACATCGACCATTTCTCGGTGATCGAGCACGATGGCGTGCTGTTCGGCTGCGCGGCGCTGTATCCGTATCCGCAGGAGCGCATCGGCGAAATGGCGTGCCTGACGGTCGCGCCGGAAGCGCAAGGCACCGGCGACGGCGAGCGTTTGCTCAAGCGGATCGAGCAGCGCGCGCGGGCACGCGGCCTCACGCGCATTTTCGTGCTCACCACACGCACCGAACACTGGTTCCTGAAACGCGGCTTCGTCAAGGTTTCGGTCGACGACCTGCCCGAAGACCGCCGCCGACTCTATAACTGGCAGCGCAAGTCGCTCGTGCTGATGAAACAGCTTTGAGTACTTCGTGATCGCCCCCATCTGATCCGAACCGGCGCCTGCCCGCCCCACATCGATTACAGGAGAAGCACAGCATGACTCGTATGGTTCAATGCGCGAAGCTCGGCAAGGAAGCCGAAGGCCTCGATTTCCCGCCGCTGCCGGGCGAACTCGGCAAGCGGATCTACGAAAGTATCTCGAAGGAAGCCTGGCAGAGCTGGTTGAAGCAGCAGACCATGCTGATCAACGAAAATCGCCTGAACATGGCCGATCCGCGCGCGCGTCAGTATCTGATGAAGCAGACCGAAAAGTTCTTCTTCGGCGAAGGCGCGGATACCGCATCGGGGTACGTGCCGCCGTCAGCCTGAGCTTGCCTCGTCGAGGACGACACGACACAACGCGTCGCCCAAACCGAGCAAATACACGCCTGAAAGTCCGCGCCGCGAGCGCGGATTTTTTTCGCCCCGATACCGGCCGCGTATCGGGTCCGCAGTTCGTGTCGCCTTCGCCTCGAAAATGAGTCTGCAAATGTTCCAGGCGGTCCGTTTTCCCATTCTGCCAATCCCGCCAGACCCCCCACCCGCAACGGATTGAGCCACATCGGCGGCCTTCGCCCGCACCACCGGTTTGCACGATCCTCTGTCATCGTGCTAATATGTGCCGCGTTTCAACAGCAATTCACCTTCATTCGTGTTCTATTCAAGTTGGCTCGCCGTGCGTTTTCCGCGCGTGCGTCGTCCTGAATCGAGCTGTTTTTAAACAAGAAGGCTCGTCGGTCGTTTCCCCGCCTGAAGCGGAAAATTCAAGACCGGCCTTTTTCGTTTCAAGCCTTCAGTGGCGCACGGGTCAGTTTCCCGCCAGCCCCGCGTCCCTCATGCATCTGCCCCCCTTCCACGGCCACGCAGGTGCAACAGTCAGCACAATCTAGTCGAGTGTTTTTTCGCGAACTTACCGCGAGGCACGGGCGTTTGCTTCTTTTCGCCATCCGTTCCGCCGCCGGATAACCGGTGCCGCGAATAGCCTCGCCTTGCTCACGAAATTACACTTCCCAGCAACCGTGGCGGAACGCATCACGAGTTTCGTCGCAGTCATTGGAGTTTCAACCTTGACCGCTTCCAGCAACGGCTTCTGGCGACATCACAAACCGGAACAGCGTCTTTCCCTCGACGACATCACCGTTGTCGATCACTCCCTCCTGAAACGGGCCGTCGGCGCCATGGCGCTCGGCAACGCGATGGAATGGTTCGATTTCGGCGTGTACAGCTACATCGCGGTCACGCTCGGCAAGGTGTTCTTCCCTTCGTCGAGCCCATCGGCGCAACTCATTGCGACCTTCGGCACGTTTGCCGCGGCGTTTCTCGTGCGGCCGATCGGCGGCATGGTATTCGGGCCGCTCGGTGACCGCATCGGCCGTCAGCGCGTACTGGCGATGACGATGATCATGATGGCCGCGGGCACCTTCGCGATCGGCCTGATCCCCAACTACGCGACGATCGGCATTCTCGCGCCAGCGCTGTTGCTGCTTGCGCGCCTCGTGCAGGGCTTCTCGACCGGCGGCGAATACGGCGGCGCCGCGACTTTCATCGCCGAATTCTCGACCGACAAGCGCCGCGGCTTCATGGGCAGCTTTCTCGAGTTCGGCACGCTGATCGGCTACGTGCTCGGCGCGGGCACGGTCGCGCTGCTGACGGCGACGCTGTCGAACGACGCGCTGCTGTCCTGGGGCTGGCGCGTACCGTTCCTGATCGCCGGACCGCTCGGCCTGGTGGGTCTCTACATCCGCATGAAGCTCGAGGAAACGCCCGCGTTCAAGAAACAGGCCGAAGAGCGCGAAGCCGAGGACCGCGCGCTGCCCAGCCAGTCGTTGCGCCAGCTGCTCGTGCAGCAGTGGAAGCCGCTGCTGCTGTGTGTCGGCCTCGTGCTGATTTTCAACGTGACCGACTATATGGCGCTGTCGTATCTGCCGAGCTATCTGTCCGCCACGCTGCACTTCAACGAAACGCACGGTCTGTTCCTCGTGCTGCTCGTGATGATCCTGATGATGCCGATGACGCTCGCCGCCGGCCGTCTGTCCGATGCGATCGGCCGCAAGCCCGTGATGCTGCTCGGCTGCGTCGGTCTGTTCGCGCTGTCGATTCCCGCGCTGCTGCTGATTCGGATGGGCACGGTGCTGCCGGTGTTCGGCGGTCTGATGATTCTCGGCGTGCTGCTGTCGTGCTTCACCGGGGTGATGCCGTCGGCGCTGCCGGCGCTGTTCCCGACCCGGATCCGCTACGGCGCGCTCGCGATCGGCTTCAATATCTCGGTGTCGCTGTTCGGCGGCACGACGCCGCTCGTGACCGCATGGCTCGTCGACCGGACCGGCAATCTGATGATGCCCGCGTACTACCTGATGGGCGCGTCGCTGATCGGCATCGTGTCGGTGCTCGCGCTGCGCGAAACCGCGCGCAAGCCGCTGCTCGGCTCAGGTCCGTGCGTCGCGACGCGCGCTGAAGCGCACGCGGTGCTGCGCGGTGAGCGCGAGGCCGAGGAGATGGATGAACGGTTCGCGGCGGCTGCGACCGCGCGTGCCTGACCTGCGCAGTCATCACATCAAGCGTTGTTTCTGAAGCGAGCGGGCCGGCGAAATTCGCCGGCCCGCTTCTTTTACGTCAGGAGCGGATCGAACGTCGCACCAACCCGCGCGCCTTCGACGGTCAGCGTGCCCGCGCACACCGGCAGCTTGAAGCGCCGCGGCCCCGCGCTGCCAGGATTGACATACAGCACGCCGTCGCGCTAGGCGATCGACGGCTTGTGCGAGTGGCCGCTCACCACGACGCGAATGCGATCGTGCTGCGGCACGCAGCCCAGCTCGGCAATATCGTGCACGACCAGAATCGTCACCTGCTGGACGGTCAGCCGCGCATGCGTCGGTAGAGACGCGGCCCAGTCACCGGTATCGTTGTTGCCGCGCACCGCGGTGAGCGGCGCGATCCGCGCGAGCGCGTCGAGCACGTCCGGGTTGCAGATATCGCCCGCGTGAATGATCGCGTCGCAGCCGTCGAGATAGCGCAACGCTTCCGGACGCACGAGGTTGTGCGTATCCGAGATGAGCCCGATGCGGGTAGCGGTCGAAGGTGAGCGATGTGAAGCCATGCGCAGTCTCACTCCGTCTGCGGCTGCGTCAACTCTCGCGCCGTCGCCTGAGCACGGCGCTGCCCAGCCAGCATGCGCCGCGTCAACCCCTGCACGACGACCGACACCACCGCCGCGCACGCAAACCCCGTCGCCACACCGTACTGCGGCAGGAGCATCGCCGTCACCGCGAAGAACGCCGCGAACGAGCCGCGCCCGACCACCATGCCGCGCATCAAGAGCGCCACGAAGTCCGCGCCATGCGCACGCTGCGCCGACACCGCGAGCACGATGCCGAGCAGCGGAAACACCGACACCACGCCACTCCACGCGGCGCCCATCGATGCCGAGGCGGCCGTCACCGCGAGCGTCAGCAATGCGCCCGCGAGCATCCGCACGGCCAGATCCGCACGCCCGACGCGCGCCGCCGGCACATGGCCCGTCGCGCGCGGCAAGCAGCTCTGCGACACCGCGACGGCCACGCACGCCGCCGCCAGCGCCCACCCAAGCGAGCCGGGCATCCGCACGATCAGCAGTCCCGCGCCGAGCCAGCCGGCCATGCCCGCGACCAGTGCGAGCGGCCAGTCGAAGCGTCGGCAGCTCCATCCATAAGCAAGATTGAATGCCTCGGATGCGGCAATCGCCGCAACCGACGCCGCCGACGCCTGCGCCGCGAACGCCGGCCCGCGCTCGACTGCGAGCAGCAGCATGATCGGTCCGGCGACGACCGGCAGTCCCGCGAGCCATCCCGCGACCGACGGCCCCCAGACGCGCGCGGCCGCCGTCAGCGCGGCGAGAAAGGCCGGCACCAGCACGAGCTTCAGTGCGAGCAGCATGCTCATGCCTCCAGCACTTGTTCGATGCGACGGTCCGGTACGAACCACCACGCGGCGGCGAGCGCGTACAGCACGGCCGACGCCCACGGCGCGACGAACGCGAGCCCGATGCCGGTCAGGTAAATGACGACGGAGACCTTGCCCTTGAAGTCGTTGCCGAGCGCTTTGGCCAGCGTCGAGTCGTGTCCATGCTGCGAAATCAGCGCGCGCGTCAGGATGAAATACGCGATCGCCGCCATGAACAGCACGATGCCGTACATCGCGGTCGGCCACGCGGCCAGATGGTTCGCGCCGACCCAGTGCGTGACGGCCGGCAACAGCGACAGCCAGAACAGCAGATGCAGGTTCGCCCACAGCACCTTGCCGTTGACCTTCTGCACCGCATGGAACATGTGATGGTGATTGTTCCAGTAAATGCCGACGTACACGAAGCTCAGCACGTATGCGCAGAACACCGGTACGAGCGGGCGCAGCGCCGCCAGATCGTGGCCTTCGGGCACCTTCAGCTCGAGCACCATGATCGTGATGATGATGGCGATTACGCCATCGCTGAAGGCTTCGACGCGTCCCTTGCCCATGCGAGTCCCGAAGATCAATGCGGTGGGGCGCACAGCCCGCCTTCGCCTTGCGCGCGGGCCGCGCCGCTGCCGATTATCGGTGATGGTGTGAGGATTTGTCGATGCGCGAGAGCCGGCCGCGCGGATGGCTCGATCCGCCGCGGCTCACGGGTAATGGACGGCGAGCCACACGCTCGGCTCGGTGTCGCTCGTCCATGCGACGCGGTGACGGCAATGCGCTTCGATCAGCACGTGATCGCCGGGCTTCATCGGATGCGGCTGGGGGTCGCCGTGGAATTCGAGCAGCGCCGCGCCGGTGAGCAGCACGACCCATTCGGGGCGCGGGCTGTCGTACCAGAAGCCGGGCGGACTCGCCTGCCCGGTCGAGACGATCCGCTCGATCGTCACGCCGCCACGCTCGACGAGCGCGTCGACCTGCTCCTCGGGCGTCGTCCCCAACTGCGCGACGGCGTCGAACAGGTTGCCGCAGTTACGTGCGGGTTTGAGCGGGCTTGTCATCAGCGTGTCGCGCCAGCGTCAAGGCAGTTCATTGCATCGGCTTGAGCCCATCAAGCAGCGTCGGCACCAGTTCGCTGATGGTCGGATGCACGTGCATCGCGTATTGCAAAGTCGGATACGGCGCGCCCGCCGTCATGATGTCGACGAACGTATGGATCGCCTCGTCACCCTCGACGCCGTGAATCGCCGCGCCGAGTATCTGTTTGCTGTTCGCATCGACGAGTGCCTTCATGAAGCCGTCGGTTTCGCCACGCTCGCGCGCACGGCCCACGCGCGACATCGGCATCGTCGCGATCAGCGCGTCGCGGCCGCTGTTGCGCACCTCCTGCTCGGACATGCCGACGCGCGCAAGCGGCGGATCGACGAACACCGCATACGTCATGATCCGTGTGTCGACGCTGCGCGCGCCGCCGTCGAGCAGGTTCGCCGCGACGATCTGGTAGTCGTCGTAGGACGTATGCGTGAACGCGCCGCGGCCGTTCACGTCGCCGATCGCCCACACGCCCGGCACGCTGGTGCGCAGCTGGCCGTCGACGATGATCGTGCCGTGCCGGTCGGTCTCGATGCCGGCGACGTCGAGGCCGAGGTCGTCGGTATTCGGCCTGCGGCCGGTGGCAACCAGCAGGTGCGACGCCTCCATGGCCGGGATGTTCTGCTCGAAGCCGATGCACACGTCGTTCGCGCGATGCGCATGCGGCTCGACGCGCGTCGGCTGCACGCCGAAATGAAACTCGACGCCCTCGCGCGCGAGCACCTTTTGCACCGATTCCGCGAAATCGGCATCCTCGCGGTTGAGCACGCGCTCGCCGCGCACGAGCACGCTGACGCGGCTCCCGAAGCGGCGAAACACCTGCGCGAATTCGAGCGCGATATAACTGCCGCCGACGATCACCAGATGATCCGGCAACGCGGTCAGTTCGAGCAGCGTCGAGTTCGTGTAGTACGGAATCCGCTGGATGCCTTCGAGCGGCGGCACGACGGCGCGCGTGCCGCTGTTGATGAAGATTTCGAACGCGCTGAGCTCGTCCAGCGGTTGACCGTCGTGCCCGCTGATCGCGAGCATGCGCGCGCCGGTGAAGCGCGCGTGGCCGTTGAACACCGTGATGTTTTCCGTGGCGCGCAGCCATTTTTCGACGCCGCTGCGCGACTCTCCGATGATCCGGTCCTTGCGCGCCTTCACGGCCGCCAGATCGACGCCGACCGAACCCACCTGCACGCCGAGGTCCGCCGCATGGCGCGCCACGTGCGCCGCGCGGGCGCTCGCCACATAGGATTTGGTCGGCGTGCAGCCGACGTTCACGCAAGTGCCGCCGAACTCCGCGCGTTCGATCACTGCGGTGCGGCGCCCGCTTTGAGCGAGGCGCACGGCGAGCGGCGAACCGCCTTGTCCCGTACCGATCACGACTGCGTCGAAGTGCTGTGCCATGGCAACTCTCCAGGGTCTGGGTGCAGGTCGTAGCATCTTACGCTTCGCGCCACGGGCTGCCATGCCATGTCTGATTGTGCGGGCGCTTTGGCGACGGCCCGTCTTGCCAGGCGCCGCGCGCGAGGCGGCGCCAATCAGTCTGGATTACTGCAGATCCTCCACGCGAGTCCTCAGGCGTGGCAATGAACCGCGCAAATCAACTCGCGCGAACGTTGCAATGCGGCCTGCGCGCCGCGCGCCGCGAACACCCAGCCGACCTGGCCGAGATTGAAGTCCTGCGACACCATCACCTGCATCAGCGCGACCATCGGCAGTACGACCGATGGCCGGTAAAGCTGGTTTCTGATCAACTCTGACATCTCGACCCCCAAACGCGGGGCGCCGCTTCGGCACCACGCACCAATAACGTTTCGATGGGGGAATTTTAGGGAGCGCGTCGCCGCCGATAAATAGCGGCAACGCGAAGTCACTTGTTCGGCAATCTGAACAATCGCGTCAGGATGCCTTCGCCATGCCGATCAGCTGCGCGTCGTACAGCGTGCGCGCATACGCGCTCGCGCCGACCGGCCGGCTGTACAGGTAGCCCTGCTGCTTGTCGCAATCGATCGCGCGCAGGAACGCCGCCTGCTCGGCGGTCTCGACGCCCTCGGCGGTCACGTTCATGCCGAGCGAGTGCGCCATCGCCACGACCGCCTGCGTGATCGCGATCGAATCGCGATGATCGGGCAGCCCCGCGACGAACGACCGGTCGATCTTCAGGTTATGCAGCGGAAAGCGTTTCAGGTACGACAGCGACGAATAACCGGTGCCGAAATCGTCGACCGAGATGCGCACGCCCATTGCGTTCAGCGCGCTCAGCATCGGCAGCACGGTATCGCTGTCGCTCATCAGCAACCGCTCGGTGATCTCGAGTTCGAGCGCGGCCGGTTCGAGCCCGGACTGCGCGAGACAACCTTCGATGCGCTCGAGCAGCCCGTCGTTGAACTGCCGCGGCGACAGATTGACCGCGACGATCAGATGCGGCGCGAGCGAGCGCCGCCACTGCGCGACCTGCTGGCAGGCGTGCTCGAGCACCCAGTCGCCGATCTCGACGATCAGCCCGGCATCCTCGGCGACCGGAATGAATTCGCCCGGCGACACGTTGCCCAGCTCGCTGTTGTACCAGCGCAGCAGCGCTTCCGCGCCGATCGTGCGGCCGCTTTGGCTATCGACGATCGGCTGGTACACGAGGCTCAGCTCGTTGGCCGCAAGCGCGCGCCGCAGCGACTGTTCGATCGTGAAACGCCGCTGCAGATGCTGGTTCAGCTCGGCGGTGAAGAACTGGAAGTTGTTGCGGCCGCGCTGCTTCGCGTGATACATCGCCGAATCGGCGTTGCGCATCAGCGTCGCGACGTCCTGGCCGTCTTCGGGAAACAGGCTGATGCCGATCGACGCGCCCAGGTAGTACTCGTTGCCCGCCACCGCGAACGGCACCGCGATCATGTCCAGAATGCGGTGCGCGAGGCCGATCAGCTCGCCGGTATTGCCGTACGCACTGGCGACGATCACGAACTCGTCGCCGCCGACGCGCGCCAGCGTGTCGCCGCACCCGACGCAGGCCGACAGCCGTTCGGCGACGCTGCACAGCAACGCGTCGCCAGCTTCGTGACCGGCGGTGTCGTTGACCTTCTTGAAGCCGTCGAGATCGACGAACAGCACGGCGACGCTGGTGAGCTCGCCGTCATCGTCGCCGGCGGCGCGCGGCGCGAACAGGTCGCGCATCCGCTCGGTCAGGTAGGCGCGGTTGTAGAGGCCGGTCAGCGAATCGCGCGTGGCGAGGTACTTCAGCTGGCGCTGCGCCTCGCGCACCGGCCCGATGTCGGAAAACGAAATCAGCACGGAGTCCGGCTCGCTGTCGCCGGGCCGCAGGATCGGCACGACGTTCTGCGTGATCCACACGACTTCGCCGCCGATCAGTTCGAGGCCGACCGTCACGCCGAGCATCGGCTTGCCGGTCGCAAAGACCTGCGAGACCGGACGGTTGACTTCGCCGATGACCGAGCCGTCCTCGCCGAACGCGCGTGTCATCACGGTCCGCATGCTGCTGCCGACGACCTCCGGCGTCACGTGCAGCATGCGCTGCGCACTCGGATTGCAGGCGAGCACGATGCCGGTGCGCGACTGCACGACGATGCCCTCGCTGAGATGATCGACGACCAGCCGGTGACGCTCCTCGCTATGCGCGAGGCGCTGCGCCATCGCGTCCTGATGGACCGCAAGGCCGACACTGCTGCCGATGTCGCGCAGCATCGCCTCTTCCTCGACGGTCGGACGGCGGGTGGCGCGGTAGTAGACGGCGAACGCGCCGAGCACGATGCCCGCGTCGTTTTCGAAGGGCACGGACCAGCATGCGCGCAAGCCGTGCGGCAACGCGACATCGCGGAAGTTTTCCCACAGCGGATCGGATTCGATGTCGTCGACGATCACCAGACGCCGCTCGAACATCGCCGTGCCGCATGAGCCGGCGCGCGGACCGATCGCCGCGCCCTCGATCGCGGCGCTGTATGCGGGCGGCAGCGACGGCGCACCGCCGACGCGCACATGCACGCCGTCCGGGTCGAGCAGCAGGATCGAGCAGCACGCGCCGTCGCCGAGCAGCGCCTCGGCGCGACGGCAGACTTCGTCGAGCAGCTCGGGCAGCGGCGTGTTGCGGGTGATCAGCCGCAACACGCTGCGCTCGGACGCGAGTACCTCCTCGGCCCGTTCCGGCCGATAGCGGGCGCCCTCCGGCGCGGCTGTCGTCGTGCCACGTGATGTTGCTTCGCAAATCATAGTTGCGCCCCCCAACCCAACATCGGCAAGTTAGTGTACGCGGCACACCGGGGTTTACGCTAAGCCCAGCGTGAAAATCTGCCATGCATCGCGTGCGGACGGCTCCGGTGTGGCGTGCCAGCATCGGTTGATGCCGGTACGACGGGCGACGGCAGTGCGGGCGCCGTCTGTTCGTGGCCCGGAGGCGCCGCAGCGGCTCGACGCTGGGCCGGCCGCGGCAGACTGCGGCGGCCCATTTGGCTTGATGGTCTGCAGCGTGGCGGCGGCGTCAATCCTCAATTGCTGCCACCGCCTCCGGGAGGCCGTGTTCCGCCACCACCTCCACCGCCTTGAGGACCGCCTTGGGGTCCGCCCTGATGACCACCTGGGGGGAGATTGCCGCCGCCCTGCTGGCCGCCGCCCGGTGGCCGACCGCCCCCACCGCCATGCTCCGCGCCGGGAGGACGCCCCCCTGCGTTGCCTGGCGGCGGGCCGCCCGCCGGATGGCCAACCGCATTACCGGGAGGCGGTCTACCCGACGGACGGCCACCCGTACTGGCCGGCGGCGTCCCGCCCGGCGGACGTCCGCCGACATGCCCCGGCGACGGCCGCCAGTTCGGCGGCGGATGCCCGGCGCCCGGTCGCGGCGGCGGGGGCGGCGCATGACGCGCCCAGCGGGACCGCTGGCCGTACCACGGCTGGCCGCGGTAGTAGTTGCCCCAGTAATCGTTGATCGAGAACGCGAGGATCGGCAGGCCGAGCGCGGCACCGTAGTTCAGCGGCATGTTGTAGCCCTGGTACGGCGAACTGAGCCGCGATGCATACACCCAGCCGCGCAGATTCGGCGCGGCGACGTCGCACCACTGGTAGTTGCTCAGGCACCCCATCACCGTCACCGGAACGCCGCCCGGCAGCTGCGCGACGATCGGGTAGTCGGCCGCAGGGCCCGCGCGCACGTTGGTCCCGCTGTTCGTATAGGCCTGTGACTGCGCGCTGGCCGCGCCGGGTAAAGTCAAAAGGCCCGCTGCCATGTAAAGACCGATCACGAGTCGTCGTTGCATTCGTTCTCCCTCTTTCGATGGCCGCCTTCGAACACGCCGGCCCAAGTGCCCCCACTTCCAATATCTAGACGTTGCGCGTACTTCATGACACGCGAAGGTGCGCGAGCGCCGACCTGAGCCGGCAGCCCGCGCGGCAACATCTGGTAACGACCCGCCCGAATTCCCGCGTTGTTCGGACATCCATGAGGCGCGCGACCGGTCGATCATCGGCGGCATGATCAATCGATGCACCGCCCAGACCCTGATGACCCTCTTCCGCCCCCTCCTGATCGCCGGACTGCTGCTCGCGCATCCGTACGCCAACGCTGCGAGCTTCGATTGCCAGCGCGGCCGCTCGCCGGCCGAGCGCATGATTTGCGGCGACGCCGCGCTGTCGACGCTCGACGACACATTGGGCCAACTCTACTGGAAAGCACGTCGGCGAGTCGCCCAACGCCGCGCGTTCATCGACGACAGCGACAGCAAGTGGGCCTGGCGCGAAGCGAACTGCCGCGACGCCGCGTGTCTGCGGACGTGGTACGCGACGCGTATCGACGAATTGCAGCGACTGCTGGCGAGCTTGCCGAGCGGCGCGCGGGACGCGGCGTCCGTGAATGTGGATGCGCACTCCGACCCGTCGACGCTGCAATGCACGGCCGCAAAGCCCGACCTTGTGGTGAACGAGCAGTGTGCGAGCGTAATCGGGCAGTCCAGCAAGCGGTGGAAGTATCAGCCGCGCGATGCCGACTGGTTCTGCGGCGTGGCCACGCTAGAGGCGGCGGACATGGCGCCATCGCAATCACAATCGCAAGTGCAGGCGAGCGTCGGGCAATGAGACGGCGGAACGCGCTGACAACGACAACAATCAACCCGTGCGCCGGATCAATTGCGCGCCGGTGGCAGTTGCGCCGGGAAGCTCAGTCGGCGGCCGACGGCTCGCCGCCCTCGCTCGTGCCGAACAGCTCCGCGCAAAGCTGCGCGCCGATTTCGCTCAGCGACGCGGCTCCGGTGCCATCGTCCTGGAACATCGTATCGACGAGACCGCTTCCCGAGAGCGCCGCCAATTGCCGCCGCAAGCTGCTCATCGGCACGCCGGACTGCTTCGACAGCTTCGCGAGCGACCACGCGCGCCGGGGTGTCTCGCGATGCGCGCGCCATAGCTGCGCGAGTATCGCGGCAAGTTGCGGGTCGATGTCGTCGTCGTCCAAGTCAGCCTACCTGTCGTGATGTGTCGTTTTGCATCGCCGTTGCGCCTGTCACGCCATCGCCGTAGCCAGCTCACCGAGCGTCTTCAACGCCGCTTCGGCCTGCGCGGTCCACGGATAGCTGTAGTTGAGCCGGATGAAGTGCCGAAAATCGTTGCGCGTAGAAAACATCATCCCCGGCCCGACCGTGATCCCGCGTTCGAGCGCCGCCTGATAAAGCCGCATCGAATCGATCGCGACGGGCAACTCGACCCACAGCACGTAGCCGCCCTGCGGCGTCGACACGCGCGTGCCGACCGGGAAAAAGCGCAGCACCAGCGCGCTCATGATGCTCGCCTGCTGCCGGTACACGCGGCGCACATGCCGCAGATGGCGGTCGTAGCCGTCCTGACGCAAATAATCGGCGACCGCGACCTGGGGCACCGACGGCGTCGTCAGCGTATTGAGGAACTTGAGCTTCTCGACCTGCGCGCGATAGCGCCCCGGCAGTGCCCAGCCGATCCGGTATGACGCCGTCAGGCTTTTCGAAAACGACGCACAGTGCAGCACGAGCCCTTGGGTGTCAAAGGTCTTCAGCGTCGACGGCCGCGTGTCGCCGAAATACAGCTCCTGGTAGACATCGTTCTCGATCGCCGGAATCTCGTGCGCGGCCAGCAGTTCGACCAATTGCCGCTTGCGCTCGTCGGACATGCAGAAACCAAGCGGATTCTGGAAATTCGGCATCACCATGCACGCGGCGATCTTCTGCCGCGCGATCGCCTTTGCGAGCGCGTCGATGTCGATGCCGTGGACCGGATGCGTCGCCACCTCGATCGCGCGCATGCCGAGGCGCTCGATGGCGTGCAGCATCGCGTAGTAGGTCGGCGACTCGACCGCGACGGTGTCGCCCGGCTTGGCGACCGCCTGCAGGCTCAGGTTGATCGCCTCGGTCGCGCCGAGCGTGATCACGATTTCGCCCGGATCGACCGGCAGACCGTTTTCCGCATAGCGCCGCGCGATCTGCCGGATCAGCTCGGGGTTGCCCGGCGGCAGATCGTCGATCAGATTCCAGCTCGCGTGCCGCCGCGCGATCGCGTTGGCGTACTGGTTGATGCGCCGCCACGGGAACAGCGACGGATCGGGATACGGCGAGCCGAACGGCACGGCGTCGTGCGCGCGGATGCTGCGTAGGGTCGACAGCACGAGCCGGCTCACGTCGACCGTCGCGGGCACTGGCGGCAGCGCGGACTTGCGGCCCGCGCGGGCCGCGGCGGGCGCCGGCGCGAGCGCCCGCGCGGCTGCGTCGCGCACGAAATAGCCCGACTGCGGCCGGCTCTCGACGATGCCGCGGCTCTCCAGCAGCGCATACGCGTGCAGCACCGTCTTGATGCTGACGCCGTGCTGCTGGCTCGCCTGACGCACCGACGCAATCCGCTCGCCGGCCGCGAACACGCCGCGGCGCACGGTTTCGGTAATTTCGTCGGCGAGTTTTTCGTAGAGCTTCATGCGATTCGGGTAGATTCGGGCGGCTTCAGGCATCGTCGCGCAACTGTACTCCTATTCTTTCCGGTTTTCTGTATCCGATGCGGGTTGTGGAACACAGTAGGCTCCTCGGCATTGGTCTGCAAAGCCTGTCGAATCTATCCACTGCCACGTCATGAAGAAGAACGAAACACAAGCCGAAGCCCGCATCGAGCCGTACAAGCACCCCGCCGCTGGCTGGGGCGCGCTGAAGTATGTCGCCATCAACCTGCTCAAGGAAAAGGTCGCGGGCGGCAACTACCGCACGCTGCTCAGGCAGAACCAGCCTGACGGCTTCGACTGCCCCGGCTGCGCGTGGCCGGATCGCGAGCACGCGTCGACATTCGAGTTCTGCGAAAACGGCGTGAAGGCCGTGGCCGCCGAGGCGACCGGCAAGCGCGTGACGCCCGCGTTCTTCGAGCGGCACAGCGTCACGGAGCTGATGACGCAATCCGACTTCGAACTCGAGCAGCACGGCCGCCTGACCGATCCGCTCGTCTACGACGCCGCGCGCGACCGCTATGTGCCGATCGGCTGGGACGACGCGTTCGCGCTGATCGCGAGCCATCTGAAGCGTCTCGACGATCCTGACCGCGCCGCGTTCTATACCTCGGGCCGCGCGAGCAACGAAGCCGCGTTCCTGTACCAGCTGTTCGTGCGCATGTACGGCACCAACAATTTTCCCGATTGCTCGAACATGTGCCACGAGGCGACGAGCCGTGGCCTGCCGCACACGGTCGGTATCGGCAAGGGCACGGTCACGCTCGATGACTTCGAACACGCGGATACGCTGCTGATCTTCGGCCAGAATCCGGCCACCAACCATCCGCGCATGCTCGGCGAGCTGCGCGAATGCGCGAAGCGCGGCGCCACGATCGTGTCGATCAATCCGCTGAAGGAGCGCGGCCTCGAACGCTTCGCGAGCCCGCAGCATCCGGTCGAAATGCTGACGATGGGCAGCACGAAAATCAGCTCGGTGTTCATCCGTCCGAAGGTCGGCGGCGATTTCGCGCTGATCAAGGGCGTCGCCAAACGGGTGCTCGAACTGGATGACGAAGCGCTCGTGTCGGGCCTCGAGCGCGTGCTCGACGTCGGCTTCATCGCCCAGCACACAGTCGGCTTCGCTGCCTTCGCCGACGATCTGCGCGCCGAGCGCTGGGACACGATCGTCGCCGAGGCAGGCGTGCCGCTCGATGAGGTGCTGAAGCTCGCCGATATCTACGTGAAGGGCCGCGCGGTGATTTCGACCTGGGGCATGGGTCTCACGCAGCACAAGAACTCGGTCGCGACGGTACAGCTGCTGTCGAATCTGATGATGATGCGCGGCAATATCGGCCGGCGCGGCGCTGGGTTGTGCCCGGTGCGCGGCCACTCGAACGTGCAGGGCGACCGCACGGTCGGTATCGAGGAAAAGCCTACTGAAGCGTTTCTCGACAAGCTCGGCGCCGCCTACGACTTCGCGCCGCCGCGCGAGCACGGACTCGACGTCGTCAACACGATTCAGGCGATGCTCGACGGCAAGGTGAAGGTGTTCATCGGGCTGGGCGGCAATTTCTCGATCGCGACGCCGGACACGCCGCGCACGTGGGACGCGATGCGCGCATGCGGTCTGACCGTGCACGTGACGACGAAGCTCAATCGCAGCCACCTCGTGCATGGGCGCGACGCGCTGATCCTGCCGACGCTCGGACGCACCGAGATCGATCTACAGAACGGCGTGGCGCAAGGCGTCAGCGTCGAGGATTCGATGAGCATGGTGCACATCTCGTATGGGATGAACAAGCCGGCGTCGGACAATCTGCTTTCCGAAGTGGCGATCGTCGCGCGCATGGCGCATGCGACTTTGGGCAGCGGCAAGGTGGACTGGCTCGCCCATGCGGCCGACTACGCGCTGATTCGCCACGGCATCGCGAAGGTGATCGACGGTTTCGACGACTACAACGAGCGTCTGAAGAAGCCGGGCGGCTTCCATCTCGGCGTCGCATCGCGCGATCGCATCTGGAAAACGCCGAGCGGCAAGGCACAGTTCATCGTCCACGCGATCGCGCTCGACACGCCGATTCATCAGGCGAAGAAGCAACATGGCGAACGCCTGATGACACTGATGACCACCCGCTCGCATGATCAGTACAACACGACGATTTACGGTCTCGACGATCGCTATCGCGGCGTGTACGGACAGCGGCGCGTGCTGTTCGCCAACAAGGACGATCTCGCGATGCTCGGGTTCGCGGCTGGTCAGCGCGTCGATATCACGAGCGTGTGGGCCGATGGCATCGAGCGACGCGTGGACGGTTTTCTGCTCGTCGAGTACGACATTCCGCGCGGCTGCCTCGGCGCTTATTATCCGGAGACGAATCCGCTGGTGCCGCTCTCCTCGGTCGCGGATGGCGCGGGTACGCCGACGTCGAAGTCGATTCCGGTATTGTTGACCGCGTCGATGGTGGAGGACGCCGCGGAACTGGCGGCTTGAAGTCAGCTCCGTTTGTCGCGCCTGCCGCGCGACGTACCTCACACGGTCTTCTTCGCCAGATCGCGATGTGTCAGATACAGACGTAGATCGAATTCGACCTGGTGGTAACCCGGCTGCATGAACTCGCACAGACGATAGAACGCTTTGTTGTGATCGCTCTCCTTCAGATGAGCGAGTTCGTGCACGACGATCATCTTCAGAAACTCCGGCGCCGCGGCCTTGAATAACGACGCGATGCGGATTTCCTTCTTCGCTTTCAGCTTGCTGCCCTGCACGCGCGAAACGCTCGTGTGCAGGCCGAGCGCGTGACGCATCACGTCGAGTTTGCTGTCGTAAGTGACCTTGTCGATCTGCTCGGCGTTGCGCAGGTGTTCGCGTTTGAGTTCCGCGCAGTACTCATAGAGCGCGCGGTCGGTTTGCACCTCGTGCGTGCTCGGGTACTTCTGCGCGACGTAGGAGCCGAGCTGATCGGCGGCGATCAGCTTTCTCACCTTGTCTTGCAGAGGTGCGGGGTAGCCGGTGAGGTATTTGAGGGGGGACATGAAGGCGGAGTGAGGTTGGCGGGGGCGATGTTACGCATGGTCCGGCCTGGCGACAAGTTTGATTCTTTCCGGACGACCTAAGGCGCGTAGGCGTGCATGTTGTCGAGGATTTCACCGCCTGATTCAACGCCTACATCGTCGTGCAAGATGGCGAATGGTAGTTACCGAACTGATCGTTACAGTTCTTGCCTATATAGGCATCGTGAGACTATGGCGCAAACAGCGGAGGAGAAGTAAGCGCATAGATTGATGGCGCGACGTAGGCTACGCATGTCGTGCCCGAACTTGATGTGTTCGCGCTTCCAGCGTGGCGCGGATGCCTGATCCAGGGAATCGGCTCGATCGCACGCGGGCCGCTCATTTGTGTGGAACCGTCCACGCCCGTAATCCAATCAGGGCGCCGGCTTTGTGCTCACACTCGAGGCGGCGCAATAGCGCCGGCTAAACCCTTGTGAACTCTAGTGGTGCCGGGGACCGGACTTGAACCGGCAGGCCCGAAGGCGGCGGATTTTAAGTCCGCTATGTTTACCAATTTCATCACCCCGGCAGAGGTGGCAATCGCGCGTGGTCGCGAATTCTACCATCGCCTCGCGGCAGCCCCAAAAAAGCGCCCGACACCCGCATTCATCCACAAGTCACAAACGTTGCCGATAATCCGCTCACGAAAACGATTACAGCGGGCCGCAAACCGATGACCCCGACGATCAAGGATGTCGCCGCCCACGCGGGCTTTTCCATCGCCACGGTATCGCGCGCGATCAACGCGCCGCACACCGTGAACCCCGTCACGCTCGACAAGGTACGTCAGTCGATCGATGCGCTGAACTTCCGCCCCAGCCCGCTC
Organism: Paraburkholderia lebeckiae; assembly: GCF_014201005.1. Taxonomy (NCBI): domain Bacteria; kingdom Pseudomonadati; phylum Pseudomonadota; class Betaproteobacteria; order Burkholderiales; family Burkholderiaceae; genus Paraburkholderia; species Paraburkholderia lebeckiae. The sequence continues at coordinate 119,181 of NZ_JACHDK010000005.1, forward strand.
GGCCGGCAATTGCGCGGCGAGCGCACGCGCCTCGTCGGCGTCGTCCTGCCGACGCTCGCGAACCCGGTGTTCGCCGAATGCCTGCAAGGCATCGACGATCTCGCGTCAGCGCAAGGCTATCGGCTGATGCTGATGACCACGCAGTACGACGTGGACCGTGAACGTCACGCAATCGAAACGCTGCGCGAGCATCGCGTCGAAGGACTGATCCTGACCGTCGCCGATGCCGACACCCATCCGCTGCTCGACGAGCTCGACCGCGACGGCCTGCTGTACGTGCTGATGCACAACGACACGGTGCGCCGCCCGTCGGTGTCGGTCGACAATCGCCTCGCCGCCTACGACGGCGTGCGCCGGCTCATCGCGCACGGCCATCGCCGCATTCTGATGCTGGCCGGGTCGTTCGCGGCGTCGGATCGCGCGCGTCAGCGGCATCTCGGCTACACGCAGGCGATGCAGCAGGCCGGCCTCACGGCCGCGCCCGCGCTCGAAGTCGATTTCAACGCCGACGAACTCGCGCCGTCCGTGCTCGCGCACCTGACGCACGGCGCAAACCGTCCGACCGCCCTGTTCTGCAGCAACGATCTGCTCGCGATGGTCGTGATGCGCGGCCTGCGCCGCGCGCGTCTGAGGATTCCGCAGGACATGTCGATTCTCGGCTTCGACGGCCTCGCAATGGGCGAACTGCTGTCGCCGGCGCTCGCGAGCATCTGCGCGCCGAATCGCGAAATCGGCTGTGCGGCGTGGCAGCGCTTGCTCGCACGCATCGGCGTTGCGCGCGACGCGCGCGCGTTCTGCGCAACCTCGCGCGCGTTGACGCTGCCGCACAGCTTGCGCGAAGGCGCGACGATCGCGGCGCTCGGGTCGCACGCGAATCTCGACGGAGCGTCGCCGACCCACGTCCCGAGCGCTGCGGCCGCCATCGAGAAGCCGCTCGCCTAAGAAGCTCAATGAAGGCACGCGCATACGCGCGCCCTGGCTGTTATCCCCAACCCGCGCAACCCATCCGACACAGGGAGACCCGCAGTGCCCCGCTCAACCTCACGCTTCGCATCCTCGCTCATACCGCTGTGGCAAAAACTCTCGCGCGCCGCCGCGACCGCACTGCCGGCGAGCCTGCTCGTCGCCGGCGCGGCGCTCGTCGCGCTCGCGCCGCAAGCCGCGCGCGCCGACGAAACCGCGATCTGCTACAACTGCCCGCCCGAATGGGCCGACTGGGCGAGCCAGATCAAGGCGATCCAGCAAAAGACCGGCATTCGCGTGCCGTTCGACAACAAGAACTCGGGACAATCGATCGCACAGCTGATGGCCGAGCAGAAAAGCCCGGTCGCCGACGTCGTGTATCTCGGCGTATCGTCGGCGTTCCAGGCCAAGGACAAGGGCGTGGTCCAGCCGTACAAGCCCGCGCACTGGGACGACATTCCCGCCGGCCTGAAAGACCCGCAAGGCTACTGGTTCACCATCCACTCGGGCACGCTCGGCTTCTTCGTCAACAAGGACGCGCTCGAAGGCAAGCCGGTGCCGCGCTCGTGGGCCGATCTGCTGAAGCCCGAATACAAAGGCATGATCGGTTATCTCGATCCGTCGAGCGCGTTCGTCGGCTATGCGGGCGCGGTCGCGGTGAACCAGGCGCTCGGCGGCACGCTCGACAACTTCGAGCCGGGTCTCGACTGGTTCAGAAAGCTCAAGGCGAACGCGCCGATCGTGCCGAAGCAAACCGCGTACGCGCGTGTGCTGTCCGGCGAAATTCCGATCCTGCTCGACTACGACTTCGACGCGTACCGCGCGAAGTACAAGGATCACGCGAACGTCGAGTTCGTGATTCCGCAGGAAGGCACGATTTCGGTGCCGTACGTGATGAGCCTCGTGAAGGGCGCCCCGCACGAAACGAACGGCAAGAAGGTGCTCGATTTCGTACTGTCCGACGAAGGCCAGAAGCTGTGGGCGCAGGCGTATCTGCGGCCGGTGCGCGCGAGTGCGATGAGCGCCCAGACGGCCGCGCAGTTCCTGCCCGCGAGCGAATACGCGCGCGCGAAGCCGGTCGACTTTGCGAAGATGGCCGACAAGCAGTCGAGCTTCGGCGAGCGCTATCTGCAGGTGATGCATTGAACGACGTCACGTTCCCGCTGCGCTGGCGCATCGCGTTGCTCGCGCCCGCGCTCGCGGTGTTCTTCGCGTTCTGGCTGCTGCCGATGGGCGCGCTCGCGCAGCTCTCCGGCGGCGGCCACGCGTTCGCGACCTATCGCGCGATGCTGACAAATCCGCGCTATATGTCGAGCCTTGGTGCGACCGTCGTGCTGTCGGCGGCGGTCACGGCGGCCACGCTGGTGCTGTCGGTGATCGCGGGGCTGCTGCTCGCGCGTCGAGAGTTCGACGGCAAGCGCACGCTGCTCGCGCTGCTGACGTTTCCGCTCGCGTTTCCGGGCGTCGTCGTAGGCTTCATGGTCATCATGCTCGCCGGACGTCAGGGGTTGATCGGCGCGCTATCGCTGAAACTCGCAGGCGATCGCTGGGTGTTCGCGTATTCGATGAGCGGCCTGTTTCTGGGCTATCTGTACTTCTCGATTCCGCGCGTGATCGTCACCGTGATGGCATCGGCGACCAAGCTCGATGCATCGCTCGAAGAGGCCGCGCGCTCGCTCGGCGCATCGCCGTGGCGCATCATGCGCGACATCGTGTTGCCGGCGCTGTCGCCCGGACTGATCGCGGCGGGCGCCGTGTGCTTCGCGACCGCGATGGGCGCGTTCGGCACGGCGTTCACGCTCGCCACCGACATCGACGTGCTGCCGATGACCATCTATACCGAGTTCACGCTGAACGCGAACATGGTGACGGCCGCGGGCCTGTCGATCGTGCTGGGCATCGTCACGTGGGCGGTGCTGGCGATCGCGCGCAGCGCGAGCGGTTCGGGCGTGGCGGCGAGCGCATGAACGGCGCGTCGCTTGAAGCCAGCATGAGCGCACACAACGACAACCTGTCCATGAACTCAGTCACGGCCCCTTCGCCCTCATCTCCGTCGCAACCGGCAGCGGGACCGCGCGCGCGACGCGCGTGGCCTTCCGCGCGAACATGGCTCGCCGGGGGTCAATGGTTCGTCACACTGCTGCTGTGCGCGTTCCTGATCGTGCCGGTCGTCATGTCGATCGTCGCGGGGCTCACGGTCAACTACTTCAAGGGCGTGTCGAGCGGACTCACGCTGCGCTGGCTCGTCGAAGTGTGGACCCAGTATCACGACTCGGTGTGGCTATCGCTCGAAGTGGCCGCGGCGACACTCGTCGTCACGCTACTGACCGGCGTGCCCGCGGGCTATGTGCTCGCGCGCAGCAAGACGCGCTTCGCACGCATCGTCGAGGAGTTTCTGGTGCTGCCGATCGCGCTGCCCGGCCTCGCATCGGCACTCGCGCTGCTGGTGATCTACGGCGGCTTCACGGCGTTTCGGATGAGCGCGGCATTCATCGTCGTCGGGCATGTGGTGTTCACGCTGCCGTTCATGGTGCGCGCGGTCGCGGCGGTCTGCGCGAGCAGCAATCTGCGTACGCTCGAAGAAGGCGCGGCGAGCCTGGGCGCGAGCTTCTTCACGCGCTTCGTCACCATCGTGCTGCCGAACGCGCGGCCTGGCATCGTCGCGGGCGCGCTCGCGGTGCTCACGCTGTCGATCGGCGAATTCAACCTCACGTGGATGCTGCACACGCCCGACACGAAGACGCTGCCGGTCGGCCTCGCCGACACCTACGCGTCGATGCGCATCGAGATCGGCAGCGCGTACACGATCCTGTTCTTCATCATGACGATGCCGCTGCTCGTCGCGATGCAATGGCTCGGCGTCGATGCGACCGGCCAGCGCAGCGCATCGAAAAAGCGCGGCGCCGCCTCTTCCGCGAAGCCCATCGACACGCCATGAAACTGACCTCGATTCCCATCACGCTCACGCAGTGCGCCAAAACGTTTCGCGGCACGCGCGTGCTCGAACCGCTCGACCTGACGATCGGCGCGGGCGAAACCCTCGTGCTGCTCGGACCGTCGGGCTGCGGCAAGACGACGACGCTGCGCCTGATCGCGGGCCTCGAAACACCTGACGCGGGCGGCCGCATCGCATTCGGCGACGACGACGTGACCACGCTGCCGATCGAAAAACGCGCGGTCGGCATGGTGTTCCAGAGCTACGCGCTGTTTCCGAATCTGACCGTGCGCGGCAACATCGGCTACGGTCTGAAGATCAAACGCGTGCCGGCCGCAGTCGCGCGACAACGCGTCGACGAACTGCTCGGCATGATGCGGCTCATCGCGCACGCCGACAAACCGATCGATCAATTGTCGGGCGGCCAGCGTCAACGTGTGGCGCTCGCGCGCGCACTCGCGGTGCAGCCGCGCGTGCTGCTGCTCGACGAACCGCTGACCGCGCTCGACGCGCGTCTGCGCGACGCATTGCGCAGCGAGATGAACGCGCTGTTGCGCGAACTCGGCATCACGACCGTCTACGTGACGCACGATCAGGCCGAAGCGATGGAGCTCGGCGATCGCATCGTCGTGATGAGCGCCGGCCGTATCGAGCAGATCGGTTCGCCGCGCGACATCTACTATCGTCCGGCCAATCGCACGGTCGCGCAGTTCGTCGGCACGATCAACCGTGTCGCGGGCGAGCCGCGCGACGGCATGCTGGCGACGAGCGGCGGCGCCGTGCCGTTGCCCGCGCATGCGTCGAACGCACCCGGCGCGCACGAAATCTTCTTTCGCCCCGAGGATGCCCGGCTCACCGACCCCGCGCTCGCGCAGCTGCGCGGCCAGATCGAAAGCACCGCGTTCCTCGGCGAACGCACGCGACTGACGATTGGCGGTGCCGCGCCCGAGCCGCTCTTCGTCGACGTCGCGGGCCGCATCGAGCTTGCGCGCGGCACGCCGGTCGGCATCTCGATCGAGCCGGACGCACTGATTGCGCTATCGTAGGTAAAAACAGCGCCGCATCCAGGCGCCCAACACGAAGCAACCCGAAGGACCTCTGTCATGCTGCTGGCTCAAATTAGCGACCTGCATATCAAGCAACCCGGCGCACTCGCGTATCGCCGCGTCGATACCGCCCCCTACCTCGCGCGCTGCGTCGACGCGCTCAATGCGCTCACACCGCGCCCCGACGCGGTGTTGATCACCGGCGACCTCGTCGATCAGGGCGACCCGCAGCAGTACGCACACCTGAAAACACTGCTCGCGCCGCTCGCGATTCCCTACTTCCTGATGGTCGGCAATCACGACGAACGCAACGCGCTGCGCGCGGCGTTTCCCGAGCGCGAGGAATTGCGGAGCGGCGGCGAGTTCGTGCAGTACGCGCTCGACGTCGGCCCGCTGCGCGTGATCGCGCTCGATTCGCTAGTGCCCGGTTCGAGCGCCGGCATGCTGTGCGACACGCGGCTCGCGTGGCTCGAGCGGCAGCTCGATGCGGCGCGCGGCAAGCCGGTCGTGGTCGCGCTGCATCACCCGCCGTTCGCGTGCGGCATCGGGCATATGGACGAGATCCGGCTCGACCGGGCGGCGTCGCACAAGCTCGCGGCGTTGATCGCTCAGCATCCCAACGTCGAGCGCGTGCTCTGCGGGCACGTGCATCGGTCGATGTTCGTGCGCTTCGGCGGCACGATCGCGAGCGCGATTCCAGCGCCCGCGCACCAGGTGGCGCTCGATTTTCGCGAGGACGGACCGTCGGCGTTCGTGATGGAGCCGCCCGCGTATGCGCTCCATTACTACGATCCGGCGACGGGCATCGTCACGCATCATGCGTATGTCGACGCGGCCGACGGCCCGTATCCGTTCTACGACGCTGGCGCGTTGATCGACTGAACCGCCGGACACACTTCGCAACCGCCTGACACCGGATGCGCGGGCGAGCCTCGCGCGCCCGTCAGCACGAACCCCGCCGCTCCGGTATGATCGGCACGCTTGAGGACCGCGCATGGGCCGGTCCGTCGATCCGCCCCTGTCATGTCCACTTCCGACGCTTCCACTTCCGCTTCCTCCGCCCGGTCGTTGCGCGGCGTCTTGCTGCTGCTAGCGACGATCGCCGGTATCTCGGTCGCGAACATCTATTTCAACCAGCCGTTGCTCGACAACTTCCGCCAGTCGTTTCCGGACAGCGCGTCATGGGTCGGCGCGGTGCCGGCCGTCACGCAGCTCGGCTACGCCGCTGGCATGCTGCTGCTCGCGCCGCTCGGCGATCGCTTCGACCGGCGTCTGTTGATCCTGCTGCAGATCGCCGGCATGTGCGTCGCGCTTATCGTCGCAGCGTCGGCGCCGACGCTCGCGGTGCTGATCGTCACGAGTCTCGCGATTGGCGTGCTCGCGACGATCGCGCAACAGGCGGTGCCGTTCGCGGCCGAACTCGCGCCGCCATCCGAACGCGGCCATGCGGTCGGCACCGTGATGAGCGGCCTGCTGCTTGGCATCCTGCTCGCGCGGACCGCGGCGGGCATCGTCGCCGAATACTTCGGCTGGCGCGCGGTGTTTGGCGCATCCGTCGTTGCGCTGCTCGCGCTCGCGGTCGTCATCATTTTGCGTTTGCCGAAGAGTCAGCCCACCTCGACGTTGCCGTACGGCAAGCTGCTCGTGTCGATGTGGCACCTGGTCACCGAGCATCGCGCGCTGCGCGAGGCGTCGCTGACCGGTGCGGCGTTGTTCGGCGCGTTCAGCATTTTCTGGTCGGTGCTCGCGCTGCTGCTCGCGGGCGCGCCGTTTCATCTCGGGCCGCAGGCCGCGGGGCTGTTCGGTATCGTCGGCGCGGCCGGCGCGCTGGCCGCGCCGCTCGCCGGCAAGTTCGCCGATCGGCGTGGACCGCGCGCCATCATTACCGTGTCGCTCGTGCTGGTCGTGATCGCGTTCGTGATTTTCGGCGCTTCGGCGAAGAGCATCGCGGGCCTCGTGGTCGGCGTGATCGTTCTCGACATCGGCGTGCAGGCCGCGCAGATTTCGAATCAGTCGCGCATCTACGCCTTGAAGCCCGATGCGCGCAGCCGCGTGAATACCGTGTACATGGTCGCGTATTTCATCGGCGGGGCGCTGGGTTCGGGTGTCGGCGCGATCGTGTGGCCGGTGTTCGGGTGGATCGGCGTGACTATCGCGGGGATCGCGTTTGCCGGGCTCGGCGCGTGGAATCATTTGCGGCTGCCGGCGCGGGCTTGGCATTGATATCAGGCTGACCAGAGCCATCTCGGCGTATTCGTCGGTCGAGCAACTCCCGCAGTGGGTGCATAGTCACCGCATCTGACGTGGCAATAATCGGCTGCAAGACGATTAATGCATATAACCGCCCGGTGAAACCGCAGGATCGTCTGCAATGAACGACACGTGGCTCGATCTCGCCCGGTTCATCCGCGAAATGCGCACTCCCGCCGGTCGAGTCGTTACACCCCGCCACCCCGCCCCAACGCATACTCATGCAGCGCATCGAGCACGCGATCGAACTCGAACGATTTGTCGTAAAAGTGCCGCACGCCATACTGCTCGCAGCGCTCGCGGTACGCGGGCAACGCGTGATTGGTCAGCACCGCCGCGAACATCGAATCGATCAGCCCCTCGCGCTGCAGATACGCGAGCACCGGCACGCCCGAGCCCTGCTTCAGCTGCAAATCGACGATCACCGCGTCGAACGCTTCGTCGCCGAGCAGCGCGATCGCCTGATCGGCGGAATCGGCATAGGCGGCCACGCGCAGCAGGCCCGACGCATCGATCGCCTCTACGAGGCTGCGGCGGATCAGCGGCGAATCCTCGATCAGCAGCACGCGCAACGGCGCGCGGCTGGCTGACTCGGTAGCGGGGTTCGGTTCGCTGTTCATCGGGATATCTCGATCGTCCGTCATTCGATCAGGCCATTCTTGATCGCGTAATACGTGAGGTCCGAGTTGTTCGCGAGACGCATCTTCTCGAGCACCCGCGCGCGATACGTGCTCACCGTTTTGACCGACAGATGCAGCTCTTCGGCAATCTCGGTGGGCAACTGGCCGGCCGCGAGCTTGCAGAAGATCTGGAATTCGCGCTCCGACAGCGCTTCATGCGGACGCCCCGCGGCGGGCTTGTCGAGATTGTCGGCAAGCGCGTCGGCGACCGCCTCCGACAGATAGCGATGCCCGCGCGCGACCGAGCGGATCGCGCGCACGATTTCCTCCGGCTCGCAGTCCTTGTTCAGATAGCCGTTCGCGCCCGCGCGCAGCAGATTGATCGCGTACTGGCTCTCCGGGTAGCCCGACAGGATCAGCACGCCCTGCTCGGGACGCACCTGCCTGATCACACGCAAGGTGTCGATGCCGTTCTTGTCCGGCATCGCGATGTCGAGCAGCACGACGTCGAATGCCTGCTCGCGCACGAGGCAGATCGCTTCCTCGCCGGTGGCGGCCTCGGCGGCGACGCACATGTCCGGCTCGTCGGCGACGAACTGTCTGAAACCACCTCGAACGATCGCATGATCGTCAACTATCAGCACTCGAATCATCGGTTGGGTTCCGTGCAAAGGGAGTCGCTCCGATGCGGACATTGAAATGATCCGGGGCCACGGCTGGACGCGGAACGCGAGGGCGGCTTCGCACCGCAGCCACCGGCATTCCCGAGTTCGCCCGCGACCCGGTCCGTCGACGCTTCCCTGTCGCCTGGTGCGCTACTCTCGCCCCGCGAGCAGATCCGCCATATCGTCGGCATGCTCTTCTTCGACCGCGAGAATCTCCTCGAACAGCCGGCGCGTGGTCACGTCCTTCTCGCCGAGATACCGTACGATCTCGCGGTACGTGTCGATCGCGATGCGCTCCGCGATCAGGTTCTCACGAATCATGTCGGTCAGATCGGTGCCTTCCTTGTATTCCGAATGCGCGCGTGCCTTGATGCCGTCCGGCGCGAAATCCGGTTCGCCGCCAAGCTGCACGATGCGCTCGGCAATGCGATCGGCGTGCTCCTGCTCCTCGGTTGCGTGCTCGGCGAATTCCCTCGCGACCGCTTCCGAATTGATGCCCTTCGCCATGAAGTAATGGCGCTTGTAGCGCAGCGTGCAGACGATCTCGGTGGCGAGCGCGTCGTTGAGCAGCTTGAGCACCGTCTCGCGATTCGCGCCATAGCTCTGCGTGACCGGACCATCCGACATATGCTTGCGCGCGTCCTCGCGGATCTTCTTGATGTCCATCACGAACGTGTCGCCAGATTGCTTCGCCATCGAACTTCTCCTTTATCCGGTATTGGGTGAATCGCGCATCAGCACGAATCGCGCCTGATGCGCCGAGGGTGGAATCACGGCGCGCTTCGAACGCGGGCGCCTAAATCGGGGATTCAAACGCCGCGCGTTCACGCGCCTTGTTGACTACCCGCTCCTACGTATTGCGTACTTCGCTGCCTACCTCATGTTGCGTTCATCCGGCTCGCGCGGCTAGGTTCGAAACACGCCGAGCAGCAACGTGACCACGAACACGACGAGGAAGATGTAGAACAGGATCTTCGCGATTTCGGCCGCGCCGGCCGCGATGCCGGAAAAGCCGAACACGGCTGCGATGATCGCAATCACGAAGAAGACGAGAGCATAGTGAAGCATGGCATTTCTCCCTTTTGTTGGCCTTCCAATCGACTACCAGCAAATCGCTCGCCTGCTGTGAGGGCGCGGCTTGCCGCCACGGCGATGGCCGCGCTAATCGATCGTTTTCTTCGTCACGACGAAGCCCAGTACGAGGAACACCATGCACAGCACGACAAAGACGAAGAACAGGAACTTCGCGATCGCCGCCGCGCCGGCCGCGATGCCGGTGAAGCCGAGAAGACCGGCGATCACAGCGACAATCGCGAAGAACAGTGCCCACTTCAACATGATGGCTTCCTCCCGAAACATTGCATGAACGATCGGGTCCATGCTATCGATGCGCGGCGCCGCGCGCATTCCGACGCTCGCCGTTTTTCGTGTGAGAATCCGCTTACATTGGATTACGACGACATTACGCGCGCGGCTTCGCGCGATGCTGAAGTCGATGCCGGAGTCGATGCCCTCTTTCTGGAGCCGGAAGTGTCGAATCTGCAGAACCCGCCGGAACAACCTGGCGCGCGCGCCACGGCGCGGCTTGCCGACTGGATGCGCAATCGCAGCTGGGCGATCGCGATGACGGTGGCGATCGTGATCACGGTGGGAGGCCTCGTGATTCTGGAGACCGCGCGTCAGCGCATCACCGCCGAGTATGAAACCGCGCTTGAAGCGCGCGACGTCACCGTGCGACTGAGCACACTCGCGAGCGATCTGTCGCGCCTCACCGCGCAACAAAACCAGTTTCTTCTGACGAAGGACGACGCATCCGCCCACGCGTTCTGCGCGAGCGCCGCGCGCATCCGCGACACCACGCAGCAGTTGGACCACTTCTATCGCGGCGGCCGCGCGGACAGCGCGGAACTCGCGAGCTTCACGCAGATTCTCGCGCTAATCGACGCGCGCATCGGTGCGGGCGCCGCCGCGATGCAGCACGCCGCGCCGCATCCGCTCGATCTCGGCGTATGCGGGCCCGCGAGCGACGTCAATCCGGCGGACGCGTCACTGATCGACAGTACGCTCACGCTGCTGCGCGACAACGAGGAGCGCCGCGCTCAGCACGCGCTGGCCGCGAGCCGCGCCGATCAGCGGCTGTCGACGCTGTGCGCGGCGGGTCTGTCGGCGCTGAACATCGTGCTGTTCATCCTGCTGTTTCGCAATCTCGGCATCCAGATCGACCGGCAGGCGCGCGCGCAGCGTCAGTTGATCACGCAGCAGGAGGAACTCGACCAGCTCGTCAACGAGCGCACGCGGCAGCTCGAAGCGCTCGGCTGGCATCTGCAGGCGGTCAGCGAAAACGAAAAGACCCAGCTCGCGCGCGAGTTGCACGACGAGCTCGGCGCGATTCTGACCGCATGCCGGATGGACGTCGCATGGGCGCGCCGCAAGCTGAAGGACAGCGAGCCGGACATCGCCGACAAGCTGCAGCGCGCGCTCGCCAATCTCGACCAGGGCATCGCGTTGAAGCGGCGCATCATCGAGGACATGCGGCCGACCGTGCTGGCCAATTTCGGGCTCGTTACCGCGCTGCGCACGCTCGCCGACGAAGCCGCGCAGCGCAACAACTGGACGCTCGATCTGCACCTGCCCGCCGACGATATCCAGCTCGACGAGCAGACCGAAATCGCGCTGTTTCGGGTCGCGCAGGAATCGCTGACGAACGCCGCCAAGTACGCGCGGGCCTCGAAGGTCGGAATCGCATTGCGGGTCGGCGACGGCGAGGTCGCGCTGCATATCGCGGACAACGGCATCGGCATCATGCCGGCCGACCTGAAGCGCACACATACGCACGGCCTGCTCGGCATGCGTCAGCGCGTGGCCGCGCATGGCGGGCGCTTCGACATCCGCCGTGGCGCGCAAAACGGCACCGACATCGACGTCGTGATGCCGAGCGCGAGCGCCGCGACGCCTTCGGTCGATCAGCCGCTGACGTCGCCGGCCACGCCGCCCACTTCGTCGCAAAGCCCCGTCTGACAGATGCTCGCCGCAGCGTCCCCAAGCCGTTGTAGGAGTGCGCCGACGCAAACACCGGAGCACGCCTACAACAAAATCGCGGCGCGGCCGACAGCGCCGCCCCCGCCCTTTTTTTACCATGCAATCAGGCCGGTTCGAAACCGGATCGAGACCTGATCGACTGGCATGGCCCCGGTCGGACGACATCAACCGATGCATTCTCGACAAGGAGAAGTTTCATGACTCGACTGATCGCTTTGCTTGTGCTTGCAGGAACCGCCATGCTTGTCACCGGCTGCAACACGATGGCGGGCGCCGGCGAAGATATTTCGAAGGGCGGCCACGCCATCACGAACGAGGCGGATAAGGCGAAATAAGCCGGCACATGGCAGCAGGATTTGCAAAGCCCGTCGCGGAATGCCGCGGCGGGCTTTTTTTTCGTGAATGATTGCGTGCTGGCTGGCACTCGACGCGACGCATTTTCAGAACGCGATGAAACGGCACGGCGGCCCGCGATTGCCGGTATCGGTTCGATGAGAACCGCGCCGCTATCAGGCGCTGCGCTTCTTCCGGTAATCGAACCAGAAAGACATGCCGACGCTGATCAGAATCACGATCGTCGCGATTACCGTGGAGCGGGTGACCGGCTCGCCGAGCAGCAGCGCGCCCAGCGCGACCGCGACGACCGGATTCACGTACATGCAGCTGCTCGCGATGATCGGGCTCGTGTGGCGAATCAGATAACCGTAGGCGACGTACGCGGCCATCGTGCCGATCAGCATCAGATACAGGAACGCGACGAGAGGCAGAAAATGCAGCTCGAGCATCCGCTCGCCCGACGCCCACGCGACCAGCGTCGAGATCGCGCCGCCGAGGCCGATCTGCAGCGAGGTCGACAGAAACAGGTCCGACGGCAGCTTCAGCTGTCCGGCCAGATGCGCGCCGCCGGCCCAGAACAGCGCGCCGCACAGAATCGCGAGACTGCCGCCCGTCGAGCCCGGCGTGCTGTCGCCGTGACTCAGAATCACGATGCCGGCGAGCCCTAGCCCGACCGCGAACCATTCGCCGCGGCCGATCTTGCGTCCGGCGACGGCCGCGATCACGGTCGCGAACAGCGGCACGGTCGCGACCATCACGGCCGCAGTGCCGGTGCCGACCGTGCGCATGCCGTAGGCGAGCATGCCGCTCGACAGACCCACCAGCATCGTGCCGACGAGGCCCGCGTTGCGGATTTCGGCGAAGCTCGGCCAGATTGGCTTGCGGCGCGCGGCGAACACGAACAGACCCATGCCGGCGAACAGGTTGCGCAAGCCCGACATCAGCAGCGGCGGGAACGAGCCGAGCGCGACGTGCACGCCGAGGTACGTCGAGCCCCACACCAGATAAACGACGGCAAGCGCGAGCGCGATCCGCCCGCTGCGCGATTGCGGCAGACGCAGCGGCCAGCCGCGCGGAGAAAAAACTGAACGTTGCAGCGACATGCTTCAGCCCGCCGTCGCCACTCGACCCGCGCGATGCGCTCGATGCCCGCAAGGCGCCGAGCCTGCGTCGATACCTTTCGGGCGGGATGGCGGGCACCGCATCGGCGATGCGGTCGGACGGGCGAGGCTGGCGGACATGTCGGTGGAACGGTAAGACGATGGGCGGCGCCGGAAGCGCCAGAAACGGCGGTGGCGGCCGCGCCGGTCAGAACGACACGATGGAACTCGGCCGCGCTGCGCGGCGGCGAGGTTGGCAAAGCCGCGGCGCGCACCGCATTATGCAGTAAGCGCCGAGAACGCCACGCGACAGAATCGTAACTTTTTGGTTTCCCGCAACAGAAAAACCGGGGACGCATCCCCGGCTTACGGTCAGTGTCGGATCCTTTCGATGCGCGGCCGCGCATCGGCAGGATCGCTAAGCGCCCTCGGCGCCGACTCAGTTGCCCATCGTGCCCGACGCCTCGTGCTTCATCGCGTCGCCGCCCTTTTTCATCGAGTCGTGCTTCATCGTGTCCTTTTTCGTGCCGTCCTTCGACATGCTGTCTTTGGACATCGAATCTTTCGACATCGCATTCTTCGACATCTCATCGTTGGACATCGCGCCGCTCGCCTGCGCGAAGGCCGTGCCGCCGCTTGCCAGCATCAACAACGCGATCGTGGTAACTGCAATCTTCTTCATGGGATGACTCCTTGGTGGTGGATGAATCGAAGCCGGCGAGAGCCGGCGTGCTTCCGAAGCCGCTGCCGCAAGCGCGCGTGCGCCCGCATGCGTCAGGAGCCTCCGAACCAGTTGTAGCCCTGGTCGACCCAATAGCCGCCGGGATACGTGTTGGTGACGAATATTTCGACGATGTGCTTCGGATTCTTGTAGCCGAGCTTGGTCGGCATGCGCAGCTTCATCGGGTAGCCGTATTTCGCGGGCAGCCGTTCGCCGTCGTAGGAAAACGTCAGCAGCGTTTGCGGATGCAAAGCGGTCGGCATGTCGATGCTTTCGTAGTAGTCGTCCGCGCATTTGAAGCCGACGTACTTCGCCGTCGTGTCCGCGCCGACGCGCCGCAGAAAATCGCGGAATGGCGTGCCGCCCCAGCGGCCGATCGCGCTCCAGCCTTCGACGCAGATGTGTCGCGTGATTTGCTCCGCGTGAGGCAGCGCGTATAGCTCGGGCAGCGTCCACACGCGCTGGCCGGTTACGAGACCGCTCAGCTTCAATTGATAATCTGAGCCGTCGACGTGCGGCACGTCGTCGATGCCGTAGTACGCGTTGAATGGAAACGGCCGCGTGATCTGCGCTTCGGTGTAGGTCGGCGCGAGCTGCTTCGGATCGAACAGCGCGGCCTGCGCGCGATCGTTCAGCCGCGACACGGCGGTCAGGAAACGGTTCACGGAAGCGTCGTCGGTCAGCGAGCAGCCGGTCAGCATCGACAGGCCGCCGAGCGTCAAGAGCTGCTTGCCGAACAGGCGCCGCGACGGCATCGCCAGTTCGCGCTTGGCATCGAGCAGGATCGATGCGCGGTCGAGCTTGTGACTAACACGATGTGTGGATGGGTCCGCTGGTTTCTCTATCGGCTTGTTCATGATTCGGTATCCGTTTGGAATTCGCGTTGCGTTTTCATGAGCGTGAGCATGAGCGTGGGTAGCCGCGGCTCAACGTCCGCGCAGCATCGCGAGCAGCGAGCGCGGCACGAGCGCGACCATCGCCAGATGCACCGCAAGAAACGCGGCCAGCAGCGACATCGCGCTGAAGTGCACGATGCGCGCGTTGTCGTAGCCGCCCATCAGTTCGCGCAGCAGCGGAAACTGCACCGACTTCCAGATCGCGAGCCCCGATAGCACGAGCACGATCAGATCGACGATCGCGAACAGGTAGGCAAATTTCTGCACCGCGTTGTAGACGCGCAGATCGTCGTGCGACAGCTTCCCGCGCAACGCGGCGACGAAATCGCGCAGTACCGCGCGCGGCGTCAGCGGCAGGAACTTGCGCACGAAACGCCCGCTCGCGAGATTCAGCGCGATATACATGAGACCGTTGAACACCAGCAGCCACATCGCCGCGAAGTGCCATTGCAGCGCGCCGCCGAGCCAGCCGCCCAGCGTGATCGCGGTCGGGAAGCTGAACGCCGGGAAGATCGGCGACGCGTCGTAGATGCGCCAGCCCGACAGCATCATCACGATCGCGGCGAGCGCGTTCAGCCAATGCGTGATGCGCAGCCACAGCGGATGAATGACGCCGCGCTTCGGCGCGGTGGGCGTGGCGGGTGCGCTGGGGCGCAAGGCGTGGGGTGTGGACATGGGGCTCTCCTCGAGCAGCGGTAGAGAATGCGGCGAGCGCGATGTCGATCAGCGGCACGCGGGAAGATCGGACGCTTGCAGCACGTCGCCGCTCGTGTCGCTTTCGACGAACGCTACCACGCCGAAGCGGCCGGCGGCGTTGGCGCTCGGATCGGCTTGCGCATCGACGCTCGCAGCGTGTACATCGATGTCCTGATGAATCCGCGCGTGACCGGAGACGAGCGGCACGGGCCCGAACCAGGCGCGCACGACGCGCTCGTGATGCAGCGTCGCGCCGCGGTTTTCGCCCGCGCCGACCTGCGTCGTCAGCGCGTTTTCATAGACCGCGAGATAGGCGCTCGACGCACCCGTGGCGGCGGCTGGCGTCGTGCTGAACTGCGCATCGACATCGAACGCGCCGGGCGCACGCGGGCTCAGCGCAAGTGCGACGCTCGCCTGGGCGGGTTCGGCGACGAGCTCGGCGATGCGGCGCTCGAAACTGTCGCGTTGCGACCAGTCGCGCAGCTCGCGGCCCGCGACGAACACTTCCGGCGTATAGAGCGTGTGCGCGCCCGCGAGACGCGTCAGCGTTTGCTGACGTTCGGTGAAGCGATGCTGGGAAAAGCGGTCGGTCCAGCCGAGGCTGTTCCAGTAGTCGACGTGCAGCGCGAGCGGCACGATGCCGTGCGCGGCACCGTCGCTTTTCCATTGACTGAGCCAGCGGTCGGCGGGCGGGCAGCTATCGCAGCCTTCGCTGCTGTACAGCTCGACGAGCGCGACGCGGTGCGCGGGGCTGTGCGTGGCGCATAGGGGCCCGGCCGCGTCGGCCGCATTGATGCCAGAACCGCTCAGCAGAAAAAGCGCGAGGCCGACGGCGGGCGTCGAAAAAGTCGTAAAGCGCTGAAGTATCGAGCGATTGTGCGCGGTCGACATGACGTGCTCCGATCGTAATCTGCACGTTTGTCGAACCGCGCGGCCGGTTATGACAAGCCTCTTTTAATTTTTTTCCGGCGTGGGATGAGCCAGCCAAAGCTCGCCCGTGACTCAGTCGTAACTGACCACCACCGTCACGCGCGTGTCCGTATCGGTGCGCTTCGCGTTCAACGACAGCACGCCGCCCGCGCGATCGACCGCGTAGTGGCCGTCGCGGGCCGTCGCGACGCGCCCGGTGCCATCGACGAAACGCGCCGCCACCAGATCGCGCGACTGCGTGCCGCCGTTCACTTCGAGCGCGACAACGGCCCTGCTGACGACGCCCGGCGGCGCGCTGAACGTCACCGTGCGCGAGAAGCGCTGACCCGCCACGCTCGCGCTACCGACGGCGACGCCAGTGGGCACCGTATCCACGCTGACCTGCAGCGGCGGTGCAACGACCATCCCCACGAACCGGATCACGCCGCCCGTCACCGTCGATGCCGCCGGCGCCGCCAGCGGCGCGGCAAGCAATGCCACCACTGCGACTGTGCGACCGAACGTTCGCCACCGCCTGCTTTCCGCTTTCATGTGCACCTCTCTGTCGATCGGCGCGAGTCGCCTCGCGCCATTCACGCGCCATCCCGCGAATCGCTTCGCTGGAGTGCGGCCTTCGCTGCACCTGTTTAACGGCAGTCCTCTGACTGGCTTGAACGCAATGCGGACCACACCGCTTTCTTCTCGCACCGCACAAAAACGGTCAATCGACGGGCGCGACGTCGCAAACGGAGCTGCGTGAGACAGCGTGCTAACATTAAGTTTTCGTCTCGCTGCTGCCGCGCGGCCTCACGCTTTGTCGCCCGGCACCTCTCGATCGCTCGTCCCCAACACCTGGTCGTTTTGCCCGTGACTTCTCTGCGTCGTCCGACTTTCCGTGCTCTCGCTCGCTTGCGCCCACGCCGCGCAGGCGAGTGCGCGCGCGCGGGCGTCGCGGCGCACGGCCCCGGCGAGACGCCCCGAACGCTCCCGCTTCACGCCGCCCGGCGCCCTCGCTGACGCAGCCCGCCAATACCCAGGGCCGCGTCGCCGGGCACCGGGCTCTCCCATTCGTCCACTCATCCGCCGACCACCCCATGGGTCGTTGCACGCGGCCATCCATGACCGCCTTATCCGGAGTCCTGATGATGAAGAAGATCAAAACCTGCTACCTGACCGAACTCGACGTGACCCGCCTCGAGAAATACGCGGCCGCCGACGCCAAGTTGCAGCACATGCTCGACGACGTGCTCGAACGCGCGGTGATCGTCGACTCGCACGACATCCCCGCCGACGTCGTGACGATGAACTCACAAGCGACGCTGATCGACACGGCGAGCGGCGAACAGATGACGTGGACCGTCGTCTATCCGCCCAACGCCGATTTCGCGCAAGGGCGCCTGAACGTGTTCTCGCCGGCTGGCCTCGCGCTGCTCGGCGCGCGCCGCGGCGAGAGCGTCCGCTTCACGCCACCCAGCGGCGACCAGAAAGTGCTCAAGCTCGACAAAATCCTGTATCAGCCTGAAGCTGCCGACGATTTTTCACTGTAAGCCGGCCGTTCCCTCGCTGTAAGTTGCCTTGTCTGATGCGGTCTCGAATCAAGCATAGGAGATGTCTGGTTTCATCCGGACCAGTTTTTTTGAGTCATTCAGACAGGTTGCCAAACCGCTGGCGGCCGGTGTATCGTGTGCGCTGCTAACGCGGGGGTCCTGCGTAGCGCGGAGCTGGAGGTCCGTGTTGCGTGGGTGAGAAATACCCTTTGAACCTGATCTGGATAATGCCAGCGCAGGGAAGCGTACGGATTTCGCTCCAGCCTCAAGGGCCTCACCTCTCCGCGATTTCCGACTACTTCCATCTCGGTCTCCTGCTTAGCCGCCCCACTTTGTACGGAGACTTACATGAACGCCAATCCGAAGTTTATTTCCGCCGAAGCCCACGTGGACGAGGCGGCCGTCGCGCCGTTGCCGAATTCGCGCAAGGTCTACGTAAGCGGCTCGCGCCCGGACATCCGCGTGCCGATGCGCGAAATCTCGCAGGCCGACACGCCCGACAGCTTCGGCGGCGAAAAGAATCCGCCGATCTACGTGTACGACACGTCGGGCCCCTACTCCGACCCGGACGCGGAGATCGACATCCGCGCGGGTCTGCCCGCGCTGCGCCAGACGTGGATCGAGGAGCGCGGCGACACCGAGCCGCTGACCGGTCTGTCGAGCAGCTTCAGCCGCGAGCGCGCCGCCGATCCGGCCACCGCGCAGCTGCGTTTTCCGGGACTGCATCGCACGCCGCGCCGCGCGATCGCCGGCAGGAACGTGACGCAGATGCACTACGCGAAGCAAGGCATCATCACGCCGGAAATGGAATACATCGCGATTCGCGAAAACCAGCGCCGTGCCGAGTACCTGGAGACCCTGAAGACGAGCGGCCCGGACGGCGCGAAGCTCGCCGCGATGATGGGCCGTCAGCACCCCGGCCAGGCATTCGGCGCGAGCGCGTTCGGTCCGAACGGCCTCACCGAAATCACCGCGGAATTCGTGCGCGAGGAAATCGCGCGCGGCCGCGCGATCATCCCGAACAACATCAATCACCCGGAAAGCGAGCCGATGATCATCGGCCGCAACTTCCTCGTGAAGGTCAATGCGAACATCGGCAACTCGGCGGTGACATCGTCGATCGGCGAGGAAGTCGACAAGATGACGTGGGCGATCCGCTGGGGCGGCGACACGGTGATGGATCTGTCGACCGGCAAGCACATTCATGAAACGCGCGAATGGATCATCCGCAACAGCCCGGTGCCGATCGGCACGGTGCCGATCTATCAGGCGCTCGAAAAGGTCAACGGCAAGGCTGAAGACCTCACCTGGGAAATCTTCCGCGACACGCTGATCGAGCAGGCCGAGCAAGGCGTCGACTACTTCACGATCCACGCGGGCGTGCGTCTGCAATATGTGCCGCTCACGGCGAACCGGATGACCGGCATCGTGTCGCGCGGCGGCTCGATCATGGCGAAGTGGTGTCTCGCGCATCACAAGGAAAGCTTCCTGTATGAGCATTTCGAAGAGATCTGCGAAATCATGAAGGCCTACGACGTGGCCTTCTCGCTCGGCGACGGCCTGCGTCCCGGCTCGATCTACGACGCGAACGACGAAGCGCAACTGGGCGAGCTGAAGACGCTCGGCGAACTCACGCAGATCGCGTGGAAGCACGACGTGCAGGTGATGATCGAAGGTCCGGGCCATGTGCCGATGCAGCTGATCAAGGAAAACATGGACCTGCAGCTCGACTGGTGCGACGAAGCGCCGTTCTACACGCTCGGGCCGCTGACCACCGACATCGCGCCGGGCTACGACCACATCACGTCGGGCATTGGCGCCGCGATGATCGGCTGGTTCGGCACCGCGATGCTGTGCTACGTGACGCCGAAGGAACACCTCGGTCTGCCGAACAAGGACGACGTGAAGACCGGCATCATCACGTACAAGCTCGCCGCACATGCCGCCGATCTCGCGAAGGGTCATCCGGGTGCGCAGGTGCGCGACAACGCCCTGTCGAAGGCACGCTTCGAATTCCGCTGGGAAGACCAGTTCAATCTCGGTCTCGACCCGGACAAGGCGCGCGAATTCCACGACGAAACACTGCCGAAGGATTCGGCCAAGGTCGCGCATTTCTGCTCGATGTGCGGCCCGCACTTCTGCTCGATGAAGATCACCCAGGACGTACGCGAGTTCGCCGCGCAACAAGGTGTCACCGACGACGAAGCGCTGAAGAAAGGCATGGAAGTAAAGTCGATCGAGTTCATGAAGCAAGGCGCGGAGATTTATCAGCGGCAATAAGCGGGTTGCGCGATTCGCGCGAACCAGCAGTGCAGTATCGAAGCCCGCCGGCATGGCGGGCTTTTCTTTTCCACCGCATCGAGCAGGCACGTTGCGTGCTGAGAAAAGGAAACATCTGTTTCCAACAACGAGCGGAGTCAGCATCATGGAATCGATCCGTCATCTCGGTACTCGTCTTGGTACGGTCGCAGCCGCCATTTCACTCGTCGCGGGCCTCGCGGCATGCGGCGACATGTCTCCACGTACACGCGACACCGCGATCGGCGCGGGTGTCGGCGGCGCTGCTGGCGCGGCGATCGGCGGCAATGGCTGGTCGACGCTGGGCGGCGCCGCGGTAGGCGGTGTCATCGGTAACCAGGTCGGCAAGTGAGCGGCAAGTGAGCGGCAAATGAGCGGCAAGTGAGCGTTGCGGCCGATGGGCATCTAACGGTTCGTACAGGACAGCAAACGATTTTTCGGACCACGATCCGGACTGCCGAGGGCGCCGGATGCGGTGCGCCCTCGTCCCGACAACGCGCGTGGAAATAGGCTGAAATATGCGGTTGCGGTTTTGCCACAGCGCTGCCGCGGCAAGAGCGTAAGCTCCTCATAACGACGTCGCGCAAGGCGGCATCGGTTCATCGAGGAGCACGCCATGAAGTCCCGCGTCGTCACCCATCTTTGCGTGGTGCGCCTCTCGACGCCACGCGATTCGTCCAGTTTTTCCGCGAGGTTCGCGCGGCCCGCCACCACGATTTGCGTGCTCGCCTCGAGTCTCTGTTTTGCAGGCTGCTATTACCCCGCCGGCTACTATCCCGCCGGCTATTACCCGTCGTACTATTCGACCGCGCCCGCGACCACAGCCGACCAAACCGCGCCGGCGACCGATCAACAGCAGCCGCCTCAAGCCCAGGCGCAAATGCAGGTCGCACCGCAAGACATGCCGCCCGGTTATGCGGTTCCCGCGCCCGTGTATGCGGCGCCGCCGGTTTATCCCGCCTACTATCCGCCGCCGACTTATCCTTATCCCGCTTATTACGGCTACCCCGCCTACTACGGACCGTCGATTGCGATCGGCATTGGCGGTTATTGGGGCGGCCATTGGGGCGGCCATGGGGGCGGCCACTGGCATTGAACCGTCCTCTTTCGTCGCGTAGCGTGCACGCGCCGGCACTTCAACTGCCGGCGCGCGCGCTTTTTCAAGAGTCGTTTTTCCGCGCGTATCGCCCTCCGCCGCGCATACCCCGCCCGTACTTTCCCGGCTTGACGCGCCGATATGGCGCTCTATCCTTAGAAGGTTTCATGCAGCACCCGCTTAAATCGGGCGACGCCGCTTTGTCGAGGCCACTTGTGAGCGTCCGCCGAATCAGAGCGACGCGCCGTCATGCGCAATCCCCCGCGTCGAATTACACAACAACGAAGGAGACGTGATGTTTCATCAACTACTCACTCCGGTTGGCAATTCGCTTTTTCCGTCGTTCATCGTCGCCGCGCTGCCGATCATCGCCGTGCTCGCGCTGCTCGGCTGGGCGCGTAGACCCGCGTGGCAAGCATCGCTCGCGGGACTGATCATCGGTTTGATCGTGGCGATTTTCGTCTGGCAGTTTCCGGTCGGGCTCGCGTTCAACTCGGTCGCGGCTGGCGTCGTGTTCGCGATCTGGCCAGTGATGTGGATCGTGTTCACCGCGATCCTGCTGTACAACATCGCGCAGCGCTCGGGACGCTTCGAGGCCTTCCGCCTGTGGATGATCGACAACCTGCCGAACGACCGGCGCATCGTGCTCGTCGTGGTCGGCTTTTCGTTCGGCGCGCTGCTCGAGGGCATTTCGGGTTTCGGCACGCCGGTCGCGATCACGAGTTCGCTGCTGATCATGCTCGGCTTTCCGACGCTCGAAGCGCTGACCTTCACGCTGATCTTCAACACCGCGCCAGTCGCATTCGGCGCGCTCGGCGTGCCGATCACGGTGCTCGGCGCGGTCACGCATCTGCCGTCCGACGTGCTCGCGAAAATGGTCGGGCGGCAATTGCCTTTCTTCGCGGTCCTGCTGCCCTTCTATGTGATCGGCGTGTACGCGGGTTTTCGCAACATGCTGCGGATCTGGCCGGTGCTGCTGGTCTCGGGCGTCAGCTTCGCGCTGACCCAGTTCGTCGTCTC
Organism: Paraburkholderia lebeckiae; assembly: GCF_014201005.1. Classification (NCBI taxonomy): domain Bacteria; kingdom Pseudomonadati; phylum Pseudomonadota; class Betaproteobacteria; order Burkholderiales; family Burkholderiaceae; genus Paraburkholderia; species Paraburkholderia lebeckiae. The sequence continues at coordinate 141,318 of NZ_JACHDK010000005.1, forward strand.
GAACTTCGTGAACTACAGCCTGACCGACGTGCTGTCTTCGCTGGTTTCGCTGATCCTCACCGTTGCGTTCCTGCGCGTCTGGAAGCCCGTCGTCGATCCGAAATTCGCGGTCAACGTCGATCGCATCAGCGAGGTGCGCGGCAAGATCGGCGGCGCACAGGGCTGGTATCCGTGGATCATTGTGTCGGTCGTCGTGATCATCTGGACGATCGCGAGGATCTTCACGATCGGCGACATCAAGGTGTCGTGGCCCGGTCTCGACAAGGCCGTGTTCATCACGCTCTACAACACGCCGTACGGCGCGATCTGGGACTTCCAGCCGCTCGCGACCGGTACCGCGATCCTCGTCGCCGCGCTCATCACCGCGTTCGTCGTACGGCTCTCGCCCGCCGAGTTCGGCAAGGCGATCTCCGATACGTGGGTACAAACGCGCATCGCGATCCTGACCGTGGCAACGATCGTCGGCCTCGCTTTCCTGATGAACTACTCGGGACTCACCTACACGCTCGGTCTCGGCGTTGCGTCGGTCGGGCCGCTGTTTCCGCTCGTGTCGGCGTTCCTCGGCTGGGTGGCGGTCTTCCTGTCGGGCAGCGATACGTCGGGCAATGCGCTGTTCGGCAATCTGCAGGTGGTCGCGGCCAATCAGCTCAATCTGAATCCGGTGCTGATGGCGGCGACCAACTCGTCGGGCGGCGTGATGGGCAAGATGATCTCGCCGCAAAACATCGCGACCGGCGTCGCGACCACCGAGTTGAAAGGCAAGGAAGGCGACGTGTTCGCCAAGACCTTCAAACATTCGATTCTGCTGACGGTGCTGCTCGGCGTGCTCGTCTGGGCGCAGCAGAACGTCCTGCAATGGATGATTCCGCATTGAGGTCGCGCCAGTAACGGCGCAATGCAATTCACATCTTTTCGGACGGCCGCCCGCGCATCGCGGGCGCCGTTTCCGATCCGATCCCCACTTCCGTTCCGCCAATTTTTCTCACATATCGGCGAGAATTGCTCGTTTGGCGCGCGCCCTCGCAGCGCTTACCATCGACCTCATCGGACGCGGCTGTCTCCCGGATCTTGCCGTTTCATCCCGTACTGAAACGATTCGCGCGATCGCACTGTTACGATGAGCTGGCGTCCCGACTCAACTGCGCGCGGCGCCATTCCAATGAAAACCAGAAACCTGCTGCAACTGCTGATCCTCGCTGCCCTGTGGGGCGCATCGTTCCTGTTCATCCGCGTCGGCGTGACCGACTTCGGCGTCGCACCGCTGATGGCGCTGCGCGTCGGCATCGGCGCACTCTTTCTCGCGATCGTGCTGATCGCGCGACGGCCGCTGCAACAGTCCGCCACCGTGTTGCGCACGCGCGCAGTGCCGCTGCTCGTGGTCGGCATCCTCAATTCGGCGGCACCATTCTGCCTGTTCGCGTATGCCGAGCTGACGCTGTCGGCGGGCGTCACGTCGGTGATCAATGCGTGCGCGCCGCTGTGGGGCGCGCTGGTCGGCTTCCTGTGGCTGCGCGACCGGCTCAGCGCGTTGCGCACTCTCGGTCTCGTGGTCGGCTTTCTCGGCGTGCTGATGCTGGTGTGGGATCAGATCGCGGCGCCGGCCGGCTCGGCCGCCTCGCCGCTGAGCGTCGCGCTCGCGGCCGGCGCCGCGCTCGGCGCTACGCTGCTCTACGGCATCGCCGCCAACTACACGAAGCGTCATCTGACTGGCGTCGACGCGCTGACCGTCGCGACCGGCACGATGATCGGCGCGACGATCGTGCTGCTGCCGCTCGCGGTCGTCTACTGGCCCGCCGCGCCAATCTCGCTGCGCGCGTGGGGCGCGGTGATCGCGCTCGGCGTCGCCTGTACCGGCATCGCGTACATGCTTTTCTTCCATCTGATCGCGGTCGCCGGGCCGACGCGCGCGATCACCGTGACCTTCGTGATTCCGATCTTCGGCATTCTGTGGGGCGCGTTGTTTCTCGGCGAGACGGTGTCGCCCGGCATGCTCGAAGGGTGCGCGGTGATCCTGGTCGGCACCGCGTTGGCGACCGGCGTGGTCAAGCGCTTGCCGTGGATGGGGACGCGGCGCGCGGATACCTGAGCGCACGGTGTCAGTCGGCAACCGCGCCGCGTCGCGGCTTGCCGATCCGGTCACGTTACATCGGCTCACGCGCGCGCCCTTCGCGCGTCAAATGCATAGTCAAAAAAAACCGCCCGGATTTCTCCGGGCGGTCTCGTCGAACCGGCGGCGTCGGCCGCGAGGCTCTCGTATCAGTGCAACTGGTCGGCCATCAGGCTCATGATCTGCTTGGCCTGCGAGCTTTCGTCGAGTTGACCCTTGTCGTCGACCACGGCCACGCGGGTCTCGTTCGGCGTCACCGCGCGCACGTTCACGCGATACTGCCTGGCGACCTTCTCCTTCTTGCCGTGGAAGACCTGGCTCCAGAAGCCCTGCTCGGCCGACGACATATCCTTCGGATCGACGTAGCGCACGAAATAGAGGCCGCGGCTCAGGTCGCGATCGTCGACCGTGAAATTGCTGCGATCGAGCGCGAGGCCCACGCGCAGCCACGCGCGGTCATACGGCTCGGCGAGCGTGAGTTCGGTCGATGAGAGCTGCGCCGACGCGTTGTTGGCCGAATCCGCGTCCGGCATAGGTGGTTGCGCCGCGAGCACGACGTTCTGCGCGGCAACGGAGGCCGTCGCCGACTTCGCACCCGCCGTCGCCGCGTTCGGCGCGATCTGCGTGCCCGCGGGCAACAGCTCCGCGTTCTGCGTGCCACCCGCGTTGCTACCCGAATCGGCCCGCGCCAGCGAGACCATCAGGCGCTTCAGATATTCCTGCTCGAGCGCCGGGTCGTTCGGCTTGGGTTGCCACTGGGTCGACTCGTTGTTCGTACCGGTGATCGCCTCCCGCATGCCTTTCTGGCTGACGAACACATAGGTGCCGCCCTTCGGCGCCGCTTCGAGACGCGTGCGGAACTTGTTGCGCTCCGAACTCACGTAGCTGTTGCCCATCGCCTTCGACAGCGTGTTGCGGATAAAACCGTCGTTGATCTGCGCGTGGGTTTCGTTCCAGTCGGTTTCCATCACGCCCTTGTCGCGCTGGTCGACGACGAGCAGGAAGCCCTGCTCCTGCCAGAAGCGGCGGATTTGCGGCCAGGCCTGATCGGGCGTTTTATTGTCGATCACGAGCCAGCTCTCGGTGCCGTCGCGCTGGATGTGGATGCCCTGGACGGGCGGCACGACCGCGACCGCGTCGCCGGCCGGCGACTGTGCCTGGACCTGTTTCAGCGTGGACAGCGAGGTTTCGCCGCCCTGCGGCGGCAGCGAACGCTGATCGGCCGTCTCGTCGATCATGTTCGGCGGTACGGCAAGCGATACCTGCTTCGAACGGGAGTCGCTCCTATAGTCGATTTTGGTCGGCGACGAGGTGCCGCAGCCGGCGACCAGCCCGCCTGCCATGAGCATTACTGCAAACCGCTTGGTGAGACGAAAATCAGTCATGTTCGGGGAATCCTTCCGCTACGCCACGGCAAGTTTCCGTGGATCAACCCAACATTTTACCGGTCCCGGCGAGGCCTGTGCAAAAACTGGGGTTTGCCCGCGAATCGCCGCATGCCGCGGCTACGAAACGACCACGGGAAAAAAGTCCGCGCCCGTCATGATATTTGCCTTCTTAATGAGGTAAATTTAACACTCAATAACACTTTCGAGTTGACATTGGGAGTATTCCCAAGTCTTCGCCGGAGGCCCGCCGAATAAGGGCGTCCGGTCTGCATGCGGCTTGCTTTTAAACATGGCGCGCGGTCCTGTCCGCCGCGATGTGCAAAGACCAGAAAAAACCGGTGCTACGTTAATCGAGTTATCTCAATAAAAAATCCGGCGCCAAACGAGGAAGGCCTCATGTCCCAGTCCTGTCTCAATCCATCCGCGATCGCCTCGGCGATCGCGGTCGTCGCGTGCTGCGCGAGCTTCGGCGCGCATGCCGAATTGGGCGGCACGATGCCGAGCCAGGCGGTGTCGGGCGCGAGCGCGCCGCGCACGCTGCTCAATGGCGCACTGCGCGAGCGCACGTGGACCGACGCTGGCAATACGACCATCAACGAATACGCGACCAGCACCGGCCTGATCGTCGCCTACGCGTGGCAAGGCCCGACGATGCCGGATCTGCACGCGCTACTCGGCAAATACGGCGACTCGTACAAGACAGGCGCCGCGGCGGCGGCCGGCAGCGGCAATCTGCATTCGTCGCGGGTCACGCGCGCCGACGTGATCGTCGAGTCCGGCGGACCGATGCGCGGCTACGTCGGCCGCGCATGGCTGCCGGCGGCTTTGCCCGCCGGCGTCACCTCCGACGACATCCAGTAACGCGTGCGCCCCGCACGCGTCGCTCGCGCCCCCCTTCATGCCTGAGTTCCACCCGACGGATCGCCACGCCATGAAATCCGCCTTGCGTTTCCATGCCCTGCTTCTGATCGTCTGCGCGGCCCTCGTCGGCTGCGGCGGCGGAGGCGGCAGTTCCTCGTCCAGCTCGTCCGGCTCGGGCTCGACGCCGTCCGCGACCGCGCCGAGCTCGTCGACCAGTTCCACGAGCGCGTCGAACACGACGCAGAGCGCGAACGTGCCGCAATCGACCACGCCCAACGTGCAGCCGGTCACGGTCGGCGTATCGCCCGGCAATACGCGCAACATGCTGACGACGAGCGTCACCGTCTGCCAGGCTGGCACCAGCAACTGCGCGACGATCGACGACATCCAGGTCGACACCGGCTCGAACGGCTTGCGCATCCTCGCATCGGCGCTGCCGACGACCCTGTCGCTGCCGACCATCGCCGCGGGCGGCGGCGTGAGCGCCGAATGCGCGGTGTTCGGCAGCGGTTATGCGTGGGGCTCGATCCGCAACGCGGACGTGCGCATGGCTGGCCAACAGGCGTCATCGATTCCGATCCAGGTCATCGCCGACAGTGCGCTGCCCGTCGCACCCACCGACTGCGCGAACTCCGGCGCGTCGCTGCTGACGGTGTCGAGCCTGCACTCGAACGGGATCCTCGGCGTGGGCCTGTTCCCGGTCGACTGCGGCAACGGCTGCTCGAACTCCGCATTGCCGCGCTGGTACTACAGCTGCACGACGAGCGGCTGCACCGCAACCGCGCAGCCGCTCGCACAGCAGGTGACCAACCCGGTCAGCAGCTTCCCGCTCGACAACAACGGCGTCGTGATCGACCTGCCGGCCGTCGCCGATGCGGGCGCGGCCAGCGTGTCGGGCTCGTTGATCTTCGGCATCGGCACCCAGTCGAACAACACGCTGACGAGCCCGAACGTCCTGAAGGCGAACGCGGCGACCGGCTACGTGACGACGAACTCGGGCGGTCAGACCTATGCGGTGAGCTATCTCGACAGCGGCTCGAACGGTCTGTTCTTCCACTCGACGCAGTTCCCGTTGTGCGGCCTCTGGTACTGCCCGACTTCGACGCAGTCGGCGAGCGCGTCGATCACCGGCATCGATGGGGTGTCGAGCACGGTGTCGTTCGACATAGCCAATTCGAGCACGCTGTTCTCGTCGTCGAACAACGCGTTCGACAATCTCGCCGGCAATTCGAGTCAGGGCTTCGGCTGGGGCTTGCCGTTCTTTTACGGCAAACGCATTTACACGGCGATTGCGACGCGCAATACGTCGGCCGGCCAGGGGCCGTATTACGCGTTCTGAGATCGATTGGGTTGGATGCGCAGCGATGGCGCGGGACGCGGACGGGAACTCAGCCCGCCGCGCTGGCGGGTTGCGCGGCCGGCGCGGCCAGCTTTGCCGGCGCGAGCCAGCGGAAGACGTCCAGCTCTTCGCCGTGGAACGTGCACTCGGCGGCGGCCGGCGTGCTGACCCTCTTCGGCTCGGTCGGCTTCGCGGCGACGTTGACGTCCGTCGCCGCTTGCGATGCCGATGCTGCGAGCGGCGCGGAGACCGCCACCTCGGACGCGCTTACCCGATGCTCAATCGTCCCCTCCACCACGACGCGCGAGCCGCGAATCGCGGCCCCGCGATGCGTGATCCGCAGCGTATCCGACGACATCCCCGACGACGCCTCGGCCAGCTTGCTGCGCATCAATTGTTCGCATGCGCTCGAGTTGCGGGTAACGCTCGTGCAGGCCGCCAGCAGCGCCACGGCGCTCGCGACACAGGCGATAGAGAGAAGGCGAATATTCATCGATGTTCCGTTGTTCCAGGCCTCGATCATTGTAGCTTACGACCCCGTCGCCCGGCTTCGCGGCCGCCTGCCGCTTGACCTTGACGCGGCGCATCGGCATCGTGTTGAGCGGCCGGGCCCTCGGTGACGCGGCCGGCAGCCGGTTGCCCACAGGCGCGGCGAATTCAAAACGACTCTGCCCCCGGTAACGATCCCGGCTTCTTCATGCTCAGCCTCGTCCTGCTCGCGAGCGTCGCCTACGCCGCGACCAATATCGACAACCTGTTCGTGCTGCTCGGCTTTCTGACCGAAGCGGGCGTGGAGCGGCGCCGTGTGGTCGCGGGACAGTACGCGGGCTCTTTGATCCTCGTCGCCGCGGCGCTCGTGCTCGCGGCCTTTCTCACGCGCCTGCCGGCCGGTTATGTGGGCCTGCTCGGCTTACTGCCGATCGTCGTGGGCCTGCACAAGGCATGGCAGCGCTTCGGTCCCGGCCACGCGCGGCGCAACGCCAGCGAAGATAGCGAGGACAGCCGCGCAAGAGCTCTGCCATCCGTTCGCGGCTCATCGAGCTGGACCGTCGCGAGCGTCGCCATCGCCAACGGCTCGGACAACCTCGCCGTCTACGTGCCGCTGTACGCGAGTCGTACGCACGCCGAGAACGCGCTGGTTTCGCTCGTGTTCGTCGTGATGATCGGGCTCTGGTGCGCGGGCGCGGCATGGCTAGTCGACCACCCGTTGCTCGGCGCGCCGATCCGACGATACGGCTCGGCGCTGCTGCCGCTGATCCTGCTCGCGATAGGCGTATCGGTGATCGTGAACGGCGATACGTTGCGACTTTTGTCCGGCGCGTGATCAACGGGGGTCGACGAAGACTGCGCGGCGCGCAACGGCTTCAGCTTGCCGCCTTCTGCGTCGTAGTCTTCGTCTGCCGATCCTGCTTCGCCAGTCTCAATTCGCCGGCTGGGGCGGTTGCACGTACGTACGCACGCCCGCCAGCGGCGCGCCATAGCCGCCCGCGCTCGCGTTGTTCGGCAAGCCGTTGACCAGTTGCGCACGCGGATCGGTCGGATTCAGATTCAGCTCGCCCGCCTGCTGGTTGCCATGCGTCGGATACTCGCTGCCGCGCGCCGCCTGCGGCATCAGACGCGTACTGTTCTGCGGCGCGTTCATGTCGTTCTGCGCGCCGAGCCCCTGCGCGCCGGCCTGCCCGACGAACCCACATGCCAACGCCGCCCACGCGCAGATCCTCGCGAGGCCGGATATCTTCGCTACCCTTTTCATGTTCACCTCCTCCTCTGTGAATTGACGACGACTCGTGAGCTCACCCATGAATCGAGTGCCGCGCGAGCGTCCCACGGCACCTTCCCTGCGAGCGGCCGCTCGCTCCCTTCTGCAGCCGAGCAGGCCGCGGCCCACTCTACCTCGGCCCTTGACGCTTTCTCAATAATATGTTCCCATTGCGCACTATGTACCGCGCCCAGACCACCCTATCGCTACTACTAGCCCGCTCTACCGGGCTAGGTCTGCTGCTGCGCGCGTCCGCTTCTCTCTGATACACCGAAGCATCGCTTGAATCCCCAGTAACTGACCCAGCCCCGGTTTTCGACCGGCGGCCCAGTATCGCGTTTTCGTCGTCCGGTCGACACCCATTCCACGGTCTCTCCCCCGGATGATGAAAATGTTGAAAAACCCTGCTACCAAGTACCGTTCGTTCAAGCCGATCAATTTGACGGATCGCCAGTGGCCGTCGCGCACCATCACGCGCGCGCCGATCTGGATGAGCACCGATTTGCGCGACGGCAACCAGGCGCTGTTCGAGCCGATGAACGCCGAGCGCAAGATGCGCATGTTCAAGACGCTGGTGCAGATCGGCTTCAAGGAAATCGAAGTCGCGTTTCCGTCGGCGTCGCAGACCGACTTCAACTTCGTGCGCGAGCTGATCGAGGGCGGCCATATTCCCGACGACGTGACGATCGAAGTGCTCACGCAGGCACGCGACGATCTGATCGAGCGCACCTTCGAATCGTTGCGCGGCGCCCCGCGCGCGATCGTCCATCTGTACAACGCGACCGCGCCGGAATTCCGCAAGATCGTGTTCGGCCTCGAAAAGAGCGGCGTGATCGAACTCGCGCAGAAGGCCGCGCGCACGATGAAGCGCCTCGCCGACGCGCAATCGGACACGCACTTCACGCTGCAATACAGCCCGGAAGTATTCAGCGGCACCGAGCTCGAATTCGCGAAGGAAGTCTGCGACGCGGTGTTCGACATCTGGCAACCGACGCCCGAGCACAAGGCGATCGTCAATCTGCCGGCCACCGTCGAAATGGCCACGCCGAACGTCTACGCCGACCAGATCGAATGGATGCACCGCAATCTCGCGCGTCGCGACTCGCTGATCGTCTCCGTCCACCCGCATAACGACCGCGGCACCGCCGTCGCGGCCGCGGAGCTCGCGGTGATGGCGGGTGCGGATCGCGTCGAAGGTTGTCTGTTCGGCAACGGCGAGCGCACCGGCAACGTCGACCTCGTCACGCTCGCGTTGAACCTGTACACGCAGGGCGTCGACCCCGAGCTCGATTTCTCGAACATCAACGAAGTCGCGCGCACGGCCGAGGAATGCACGCAGTTGCCGGTGCATCCGCGTCACCCGTATGTCGGCGATCTCGTCTTCACCGCGTTCTCGGGCTCGCACCAGGACGCGATCAAGAAAGGCTTCGCCGCGCAGAAGCCGGACGCGATCTGGGAAGTGCCGTACATGCCGATCGATCCGAGCGACCTCGGCCGCACCTACGACTCCGTGATTCGCGTGAACAGCCAGTCGGGCAAGGGCGGCATCGCGTATCTGCTCGAGCAGAGCTACGGCGTCGTGTTGCCGCGCCGCCTGCAGGTCGACTTCAGCTCGGCCGTGCAGCGCTTCACCGACCAGAGCGGCCAGGAAGTCACGCCCGCGCAGATCTGGGAACTGTTCCAGCAGGAATACGTGCGCACGGCGGAGCCGGTCCGCTATATCAGCCACAGCCTGTCCGAGCATGACGGCCGCGAGCACATCAAACTCAACGTCGAAATCAACGGCACGCCGCGCGTGCTGAGCGGCGCCGGCAACGGCCCGCTCGACGCGCTGATGCACGCCTTCGACGTGCCCGTGCGCATCCAGCACTACGAGGAACGCGCGCTCACGCAGGGCGCCGATGCACGCGCGATCGCGATCGCGGAAATGGCCGGCGCCGATGTGGCCGGCAGCGCGTTCGGCGTCGGTGTCGATGCGAACCTGATCACCGCGTCGATCCGCGCGGTGATCAGCGGCGTGAACCGCTCGTATGCACGCGTGAACACGGATGCCCAGGAGCGCTTCTTCGACGCCGCACTGAGCGACGCGACGGTGTGAGGCCAGCGTCTGCCGCGTTGAACGTGCGGCACGCCGCTGGTTCGACGGGCTGACGACAACGAAGAAGGGGCGTTTCGACGCCCCTCCTTTTTTTAATGTGGATTTATCCGCGTCAACCTCGGCCGACGGTCAATGAAACACGTCCCGACCGAAGTACTTCAGCGAAATCCGCTGATACGTACCGTCCTTTCTCATGCCGGCGAGCGCGTCGTCGATCGCCAGGCGCAGCTTCGGATTGCCCTTGCGGATCAGTACGGCCGACTTGTCGCTGCTATCGGGCGACGTATCGACCGCGACGACCTTGATCCTCGCGCCGGGCTCGCGCTTCCTGTAGTCGAGAAACGACAATGAATCGTTGATGGTCGCATCGACGCGGCCCGCGACGAGCAGATCGATCGATTCGTCGAAGCCCTGCGCCGGAATCACCTGCGCGCCGTGCGCGGCCGCGATCCTGCCGACGTTGCTGGTCAGCGTATTGGCCGATTTGCGGCCCTTCAGATCATCGAAAGACCTGATCGTCGTGTTGTCCGATGCGACGATCAGCACCGCGTGCGACGTGATGTACGGGTCCGAGTAATCGTATTTGAGCTTGCGCTCGTCGGTGATCGCGACCTCGTTGATCACCGCGTCGTAGCGATTGACGTCGAGACCGGCGATCAGTCCTTCCCATTTGCCTTCGATGAATCGCGGCTTGACGCCGAGACGCCGCGCGATCGCGCTCCCAAGCTCGACGTCGAAGCCGGTCAGCTTGCCCGCGTCGTCGTGGTAGGTGAACGGAGCGTACGTACCTTCGGTGCCGATCCGGAACACGCCCGATGCCTTGATCCGCGCGAGATCGTCGGCACTAGCCGGATGCGCGAGTGCTGCCTGCAACAGCGCAATCATCGCAAGTGAACGAATCGGCTTCATCGGACGGCTCCGTCTGAGTGGCTGCGCAAGTGGCGGACTGCCGCGTTTGGCGGGGAGTGCCGGCGTGCGGCCGACTGTAGCAAACCGTCCGCGATTTTAAAAGCGCTTCGCGCGCGGTGCGTCGATCCGCACAGGTCAGCCGCGGCACTGTTCCGTCAGGCATATGGCGCAGACAAAAAGGCCCCGCAAGCGCTCATGCTTTCACGAGCCTTTGCGGAGCCTTTTCGCGGAGCTTTCGGTGTGGGTTGGCGTGTCGGCGCGCCGCTCAGTACGTCTCCAGATGCAGCCGCCCTTCCCGCTTCAGCTTCGCCCACAACGCTTCCCAATCGAGCTGATGCTGCTCGCCGATATCCTTGAGCGCCTGCAGCACACCGTCCTCCATGCCCTTGAGGCCGCACACGTAGATATAGGTGTTGTCGTCCTTCAGCAGGTTCGCGACGTCGGCCGAACGTTCGCGCATTGCGTCCTGCACGTAGCGCTTCGCATGTCCCGGCGTGCGCGAAAACGCGAGCGTGGTGTCGATGAAATCCTTCGGCAGATTCGTCAGCGGTCCAAAGTACGGCAGTTCCTCCTTCGTGCGCGCGCCGAAGAACAGCATCAGCTTGCCGGTCGCGCCTTTGAGGCGCTTGCGGCGGCGGTACTCGGTCATCGCGCGCATCGGCGCGGAACCGGTGCCCGTGCAGATCATCAGCAGATGCGAGTTCGGATGATTCGGCATCAGGAAGGCGCTGCCGAACGGACCGATCACGTTGACCACGTCGCCCTTCTTCAGATCGCACAGATAGTTCGAGCACACGCCGTCGATCGCGTCGCCGTGCTGCTGCGACACCCGCTTCACCGTCAACGACACGTTGTTATAGCCGGGCCGCTCGCCATCGCGCGGACTCGCGATCGAGTACTGGCGCGCGTGATGCACGCGGCCGTCGGCAGCAGCTCCCGGCGGCAGAATGCCGATCGACTGGCCTTCGAGCACCGGAAACGGCATCGAGCCGAAATCGAGCACGATGTGATGGATGTCGCTCGACGTCGCGCTGTCGGTGAGCCGGTAGTTGCCGACCACGGTCGCGGTGGTCGGCGCCTTGTGCGTGTAGAGATTCACGTACGGCTTCGCGGCAGACCACGGTGGCACGACAGCGCCGCGCACGGTATCGACTTCGAAGCCGTCCGCTTCGGCGGAGCTGTCGCCCGAAGCGGAAGCGGCCCTCGCTTCTTCAGCCGGCACCGCCATCGTGTTCTGCTCCGGCAACACGTCCCACGTAAACTGCTCGTCGATCGGATACGCGTCGGTCTTCAGCACCGTGCGCCAGTTGTCGATCGCGCCGGTCGGGCACGGCGGCACGCAGGCCATGCAGCCGTTGCAGACGTCGGCCTTCACGACGTAGTTGTTGGCGTCGTGCGTGATCGCATCGACCGGACAGGTCTCTTCGCAGGTATTGCAGCGAATGCAGATCTCCGGATCGATCAGATGCTGCCGCAGAACTTCGACCGATACTGGGCCGTTCATGACTTCCTCCACCTGGATACGGCGAGCGCGTAGCGCGCCTTTCGTGCTTCGCCTGCTTCAGTTGAAGCGCACGTATTCGAAATCGACTGGCTGACGGTTCACGCCCATCGCGGGCGGCGCGATCCAGTTCGCGAACTTGCCCGGCTCGGCGACGCGGCCCATCAGCGAAGCGACGAACGCGCGATCTTCCGGCGTGGCGAGCCAGTTCGCTTCGTTGGCGGCCCATTCGGCTTCGCTGAGCACGCGGCCGTCCGGCGACACCCGCGTGCCCGCGAACGTGCCGATCTGCCGGTTGAACGCCTTGTGCGGCACCGTCATGCGAAAGTCGATGCCGGCCTTCTCGAGCACCTTGTTCCAGCGCCCAACGCCCGCAATCGAGTCCTTGATGTAATCGTCGCGCAGCACTTCGTTCATCGCGTTGAGCATCGGCACTTCGCGCTCGACGAGCTTGCCGTCCTGCACGTCGAGCAGCTTGTAAGCATGCTCGTTCAGGCGATGATCGTCGTCGCGCTTGCCTTCCTCGTAGCGGCCCTTCAGGCCCGAGCTATAGAACGTCGCCGCGTTCGACGAATGATCAGCGCCGAACAGGTCGATCGTGACCGAGTAATGGAAGTTCAGATAGCGCTGGATGGTCGGCAGATCGATCACGCCGGCCGCGCGGATCTTCGCGACGTCGTCGGTACCGAGTTCGTTCATCACCTGCGCGGTACGCTGGATCACGCGCGACACGCCCGATTCGCCGACGAACATATGATGCGCTTCCTCGGTCAGCATGAACTTCGTCGTGCGCGCGAGCGGATCGAAGCCCGACTCCGCGAGCGCCGACAACTGGAACTTGCCGTCGCGGTCGGTGAAGTAGGTGAACATATAGAACGCGAGCCAGTCCGGCGTTTTCTCGTTGAACGCGCCGAGAATGCGCGGGTTGTCCTCGTCGCCCGAGCGACGGTCGAGCAAGGCTTCGGCTTCCTCACGACCGTCGCGGCCGAAGTAGCGATGCAGCAGATACACCATCGCCCACAGATGGCGGCCTTCCTCGACGTTGACCTGGAACAGGTTGCGAAGATCGTACAGCGACGGCGCGGTCAGACCGAGGTGACGCTGCTGCTCGACCGAGGCCGGTTCCGTATCGCCCTGCGTGACGATGATGCGGCGCAGGTTCGCGCGATGCTCGCCGGGCACGTCCTGCCACGCGGCTTCCCCCTTGTGTTCGCCGAAGCGGATCTTGCGATCCTGCTCGCCCGGCGTAAGGAAAATGCCCCAGCGGTACTCGGGCATCTTCACGTAGTCGAAGTGCGCCCAGCCGCCCGCATCGACGCTGACCGCGGTGCGCAGATACACGTCGTACCCGTGCGAGCCTTCCGGGCCCATGTCGCCCCACCATGACAGAAAGTTCGGCTGCCATTGTTCGAGCGCGCGTTGCAGCGCGCGGTCGTCGGCAAGGTTGACGTTGTTCGGAATCTTTTCGCTGTAGTTGATCGAGGACATGGTCGGTTCCCTGGGTCAATTCCCTGTTCGGAAGCTGCAGTGGCGAGAGGCGCGTATCGGCAGGCGGCGTCGTTCAGTCGGAGTGAGCGCGGCGCATCTCACACGCGCGACACATCGAATTGCGCCTTGCTGCCCTTGCCGTACACCTTGAGCGCACCCTTCTCGCCCACTGCGTTCGGCCGGTTGAAGATCCAGTTCTGCCAGGCGGTGAGACGGCCGAAAATGCGCGTCTCCATCGTCTCCGGCCCATTGAAGCGCAGATTCGCTTCGAGGCCGGTCAAGGCATCGGGCGACATTGCCGCGCGTTCTTCGAGCGCGATGCGGATTTCGTCACCCCAATCGATGTCGTCCGGCGACGCGGTGACGAGACCGAGGCGCTCCGCGTCGAGCGCCTTGACCGGCTGGCCGATCAGCGCGCGCGCCGCGTCGAGCGGCTCGGCTTCCTCGTAGAAGCGCCGCGCGAGCCGCGACTGATGCGTGACCATCGGATACAGGCCGAAATTGACGTCCGACAGCGTGATCGCCGGCTCCTCGTCCTCGTTGTCGGGCAGCGCGGCCATGTAGGTGCGATCGGCGGCGAACGCGAGTTCCGCGAACGTGCCGGCGAAGCATGAACCCGGCTCGATCAGCGTGAAGATGGAGCGCGACGACACGTCGAGGCGCGCGAGCGTGCGGCGCAGCATGCCGATCGTTTCGCGCACGAACCAGTGATCCTTGTGCTGCAGTAGCGTCGCGTCGACTGCGAGCAGGTGTCGCGCGTCGCCTTCGGTCTTGAACACCCAGGTGCCGATGTCGAGCGCGTTGGTGCGCATCGAGAGGATCGCGTCGTCGAGTTCGCGGGCGAATTGCAGCGGCCACCAGTTGGCGCCCGCCGCGACGATCGCGGCGAGGTCGGTCGGTTGCTCGGTGCGCGGCGCGCGCGCGGTGAAGGTCGCCATACGTTTCGCGCGATCGATCGTGACGTCGACCGTCTGATAGCTGAGGCCAGCTTGGCGATCCGTGCGTTCGATGCGCGTGAGCGCGACGCCGTGCCCATCGGCCGGACGATCGCTGTGCGCGCCGAGTTCGAGCGCGCGCGCCTGAATGGCCTGCTCGAACTGATTCGGCTTCACGACTTCGTCGACGAGGCGCCATGCCTTCGCGCGTTCGCCGCGCACGCCCTCCACCACCGTGCAGAAGATATCCGCGCGATCGTGGCGCACCTTGCGCTTATCGGTCACGCGCGTGAGTCCGCCGGTGCCGGGCAGCACACCGAGCAGCGGCACTTCCGGCAGCGACACCGAAGAGGAACGATCGTCGATCAGATAGATTTCATCGCAGGCGAGCGCGAGCTCATAACCGCCGCCCGCGCACGCGCCGTTCACCGCGGCGAGAAACTTGAGACCCGAATGGCGCGACGAATCTTCGAGCCCGTTGCGCGTTTCGTTCGTGAACTTGCAGAAGTTGACCTTCCACGCGTGCGACGACAGCCCCAGCATGAAGATATTCGCGCCCGAGCAGAACACCCGGTCCTTCAGGCTCGTCACCACCACCGTGCGGACTTCCGGATGCTCGAAGCGAATGCGCTGAATCGCGTCGTGCAGCTCGATATCGACGCCGAGATCATACGAATTGAGCTTCAGCTTGTAGCCGTCGCGAATGCCGCCGTCCTCGGCGATGTCGATGCCGAGCGTCGCGACTGGACCATTGAAACTGAGCTTCCAATGCCTGTACTGCGACGGGTCGGTGCGATAGTCGACCGGCGCGGCCTGAGCGACGGCAGTGGGTACTGTGGACATGGGGCGTCTCCTGACTGGACGATGCAAACTGTTTTTTGAACAATAGTGCATCGTCATACCAGCGTAAAGCACTTTAGTGCATTTTTACGGGGAAACCCTGGCGCCCACGATCGGTCAGTTCACGCGGGCCTCGTCGGGGGCTTCCGCCGCGAGACGCGCGGCGAGACGGTCGCGCAACTGCAGGTACGCATCGGCGAGCGTCTTTTCGCTGGTGTCGAACGTCATGTCAGCGCGCCCGTACAGCTCGGCGCGCCCGGCGAGGATGCGCTTCAGGTCGTCCATCGCCTCGCGGTTGCCGGACATCGGCCGCAGATCGCCTTGCGCGACGACGCGGCGCATATGTTCCTCGGGCGTCGCCTGCAACCACACCGTGAAGCAGTGCGACAGCAGCATGTTGAACGTGCCCGATTCCGACACGAGCCCACCCGGCGACGCGATCACCGCGCGCGGATGCTCGTGGATCACCGCCTCGAGCGCGCGATGCTCGTAGCGTCGATACGCGCTCGCGCCGTACAGCGAATGGATCTCCGACGGCGGACAGCCCGCGAGCTGTTCGATCACCCGCGTGAGCTCGATGAACGGCACCTTGCGCTCCTGCGCGAGCATGCGCCCGAGCGTCGACTTACCCGCGCCGCGCAGGCCGATCAGCGCGATGCGGTCTCTGCGGTGCGGATCGCGCGGCGCCTGCGCGAACATCTCGGCGAGCGCGATGCGCGCGCGCTGCAGTGCCGCCTGGTCGCGCCCCTGCAGCAGCTCGCGGATCAGCAGCCATTCGGCCGACGCGGTGGTTTCGTCGCCGATCACTTCGGCGAGCGGGCAGTTCAGCGTGGCCGCGAGCTGCCGCAGCACCAGCACCGACGCATTGCCGACGCCCGATTCGAGGTTCGCGAGATGGCGCTCCGACAAACCGGTTTCGGCCGCCAGCGTCTTGCGTGTCATGCCGCGGCGCGCGCGCAGCAAACGCACACGCTCGCCCATCGCGGTCAGGAACGGATCGCGTTCTTCGCGCTCGCCGCCACGTTCGGCCGTGCGTTGACCCGCGGGCTCGGTGCGTTCGGCGCGGGCCGCGTCGTCGGTTTCGTCCAACGGTGCGGGAGGGTACTTTTGATTCATGTTTTGCGACCTCGTGATTACGATACATGTACTATAGTGCTTGACATGCACCCGGTGAACGGTTTAATTTTCGCCAAAAGCTGATCCAATCACAAACACAGTCGCGCGCCGCCTTGGCATTCCGGCCGCGTCACGGAGACGGCGCCGCAATACGCATGCACCAAAGTTCCGGCGGCCGGCGATCCGGCGGCCGGCCTTCCGGACATCCGGCCTGCGTGAGCGCGCTTCTGGAGGCTCGCATGTCCCCACAGGAATTCCAGCGTCTGATCGCAGGCGTCACTGCGCAACTCGCCGGGCGGCCGCTCGACGCCGCGCTCGCGGACTGGCTGAACGACACCTGGCCTGCCGGCAGTCCCACCTTTCACGAACTCGCGAACGCATGCCGCAGCGGCGTCGCCGAAGGCTGGCTGTGCAACCGCGAGGCCGGCGGCATCCGCTACGGCCGCATCTTCAAGGCGCTCCCCGACACGCACGGCTTTTCCGTCGACGTCGTCGACATGCAGGACATTGCCGGTCCGCACCACGCCCATCCGCACGGCGAGATCGATCTCATCATGCCCCTCACCGACGGCGCGACGTTCGACGGACATCCGGCCGGCTGGTGCGTGTACGGCCCCGGCTCGGCGCATCGTCCGACCGTCGCGAACGGCCAGGCGCTGGTGCTGTATCTGCTGCCGCAAGGGGCGATCGAATTCACGCGCGCGTGAGCCGCGAGCGGATCACGATCACACAAGAGCCGGACCGTGTCCACGGATGGAGGAGACATATGGAAGCCCTGCTGGAAACTAGCGCGCGCGAGCCGGTTGCGCCGCCGCCCCCACTGTTCAACTTCGCGAGGCATCTGTTCCAGTTGAACGAAGCGCGCGCGAGCAAAGTCGCCTATATCGACGACTACGGCACGATGACCTACGGCGAACTCGAACAGCGCGCGCGGCGTTGCGCCAGCGCACTGCGTGCGCTCGGCGTGCATCCCGAGGAACGCGTGCTGCTCGTGATGCTCGACACCGTATCGCTGCCGGTCGCATTTCTCGGCGCGCTTTACGCCGGCATCGTGCCGGTCGTCGCGAACACCTTGCTGAGCGCCGCCGACTATACGTACATGCTGACGCACAGCCACGCGCGAGCGGTGATCGTATCGGAACCGTTGCTACCTAACGTGACGGAGGCGCTGCGCAGCATCGACGACGGCTGCCAACCGATCGTCTCCCAGACTCACGCCTCCACCGAAGCGCCGCTCGCGGCGCCCCGCTTCGAAACGCTGGTCGACACAGCGCTACCTGCCGTCAAAGGCTGTGCAAGCAACGCGGACGACATCGCGTTCTGGCTCTATTCGTCGGGCTCGACCGGCAAGCCGAAAGGCACCGTCCATACGCACGCGAATCTGTACTGGACCGCCGAGCTGTATGCGAAGCCAGTGCTCGGCATCGTCGAGAGCGACGTGGTGTTTTCGGCGGCGAAACTGTTCTTTGCATATGGGCTCGGCAACGCGCTGACGTTTCCGCTGTCGGTCGGCGCGACCGCGATCCTGATGGCCGAGCGCCCGACCGCCGACGCGATTTTCGCGCGCCTCGTCCAGCATCGCCCGACCGTGTTCTACGGCGTGCCGACCTTGTACGCGAACATGCTGGTGTCGCTCAACCTGCCCGCGCGCGCCGACGTCGCGATCCGCGTGTGTGCGTCGGCCGGCGAGGCGTTGCCACGCGACGTCGGCGAACGCTTCACCGCGCATTTCGGCGCCGAGATTCTCGATGGCATCGGCTCGACGGAAATGCTGCATATCTTCCTGTCGAATCGCGCTGGCGAAGTCGAATACGGCACGACCGGGCGCCCCGTGCCGGGCTACGAAGTCGAGTTGCGCGACGAGGCCGGGCGGCCGGTGCCCGATGGCGAAGTCGGCGATCTGTTCATCAAGGGGCCGAGCGCGGCGCTGATGTACTGGAGCAATCGCGAGAAAACGCGCGCGACGTTTCTCGGCGAATGGATCAGAAGCGGCGACAAATATCGGCGTCTCACGAACGGCTGCTATGTTTACGCGGGCCGCAGCGACGACATGCTGAAGGTGAGCGGCCAATATGTGTCGCCGGTCGAGGTCGAGATGGTGCTCGTCGCGCATCCGGCGGTGCTCGAAGCGGCGGTGGTCGGCGTCGATCATGGCGGGCTCGTGAAAACGCGCGCGTTCGTCGTGCTCAAGCGCGACTTCATGCCGTCCGACCTGCTCGCCGAGGAACTGAAGACCTTCGTCAAGGAACGGCTCGCGCCGCACAAGTACCCGCGCGATATCGTGTTCACCGACGATCTGCCGAAGACCGCCACCGGCAAGATTCAACGCTTCAAGCTACGCGAACAGTCATAGGTGATTCATTGATGCAGAACCGAGGTACCGCCCCTGCCACGTCCTCCGCGAGTGCCGCCAGTTGCTTTGCCGAACTGCCGGCGAGCGCGTCGCATGGATCGCTGCGCATCGAGTACCGCTGGGTCAACGAGCAGGCGAATGCTCAGCAGGACGATTCGCCGATCGCGGTATTCCTGCACGAAGGTCTCGGCTCGATCGCGATGTGGCGCGACTGGCCGCAGACGTTGTGCGCGCGACTCGGCATGCGCGGGCTCGTCTATTCGCGGCCAGGCTACGGACTCTCGACAGCACGTGTGCCTGACGACAAATGGCCGGTCGATTTCATGACCGCACAGGCGCGCGACATCCTCCCCACCCTGCTCGACGCGCTCGATATCGACCTGCGCCAACGCCAACGCATGTGGGTGATCGGTCATAGCGACGGCGGCTCGATCGCGCTGCTGTATGCGGCGCTGTACCCCGATGCGCTCGCGGGCGCGGTCGTGATCGCGCCGCACGTATTCGTCGAAGACATCTCGGTGCAAAGCATCGCCCAAACGAAGCAGCTTTACGAAACCACCGATCTTCGCGCGAAGCTCACCCGCTATCACGCGGACGTCGATTCCGCGTTCTACGGCTGGAACGATATCTGGCTCGACCCTGCGTTCAGGCGGTGGTCGATCGTCGAGGCGCTCGCGCCGATCCGTCGACCGCTGCTAGCGATCCAGGGCCACGACGACAACTACGGCACGATGGCGCAGATCGACACGATCGCCGCGCGCGTGCCGCACGCGCAACTCGTGAAGCTCGACGCATGCGGACACTCGCCGCATCGCGACGCGCCCGCCGCGCTCGACGACGCCATCGCGGCATTCGTGCGCGCACAACGATAGGCGGCGTCCGTCTGTTACCGATACTTCATAAAAATTACACGGATCGGCGATTATGCTGCTGCATCGCTGACCTCGGCACCTCGATGGCGAGGCATCCCTTCCCCGTCCGGAGACAGTGCCATGCCCTTCGTGTCGAAGCCGATTCGTGCGCCCCGTCGCAAACGTTTGACGGGCGCCATCGCGGTGATCACGCTGTGCGCGCTAGCGGGAGCGTGCAGCGACGACGCCCCGCCCGCCAACACGAATACCATCAGTTCAACCGAGCATTCCGCCGCTAACCCCGGCGACCCATCGATCGCCCCGCCGCCGCCGGACTCCGCGCCGCCGACGCTGACGATACAGACACCGGCGGCACCCGCATCCGAAGCCGGCACGGCGCTGTCCGCCATCTCGCCGCCGCTGGCCAGCCCCGTCATTCATACCGTCGATTGAGAATCGCGCCGCGCGCGGCGGCTAGCCCGCCTTCGCACGTCCGACGCAGCATCGCCGTTTCAGTACCGCAATTCGTCGTTCCCGTGCCTTTTCCTCCACCGAAGATCAAAGCCACCACCGCCCCAACCATGACTTCAAACAATCGTCGTGATTTTCTGCGCTCGGCCGCGCAAGCCGCCGGTTCCTTCACCGCATTGAGCATGCTGCCGCCGGGCATCCGCAATGCGCTCGCGATTCCGGCCAACAACCGGACCGGCACGATCCGCGACGTCGAGCACATCGTCGTGCTGATGCAGGAGAACCGTTCGTTCGACCACTACTTCGGCACGCTCAAAGGCGTGCGCGGCTTCGGCGACACGCGCGCGATCAACCTCGCGAACGGCCAGCCGGTGTGGTATCAGCCGCAGACCGCCGATGCCAGCGGTGCCAGCTACGTGCTGCCGTTCCATCCGGGCGCGCCGAACCTCGGCCTGCAATTCCTGCAGGATCTCGCGCACGACTGGGGCTCCACGCACGCCGCATGGAACGGCGGCCGCAACGATCAGTGGGTACCGTCGAAAGGCGCGACCACGATGGCCTACCTGACGCGCGACGACATCCCGTTCCACTATCAGCTCGCCGACGCATTCACGATCTGCGACGCCTACCACTGCTCGCTGATGGGCCCGACCGATCCGAATCGCTACTACATGTGGAGTGGCTGGGTCGGCAACGACAGCAGCGGCGGCGGTCCGGTAATCGACAATTCGGAACTCGGCTACGGCTGGTCGACCTACCCCGAAGTGCTGCAGAACGCGGGTATCTCGTGGAAGATCTATCAGGACATCGGCACCGGGCTCGACGCGAACGGCTCGTGGGGCTGGACGCAGAACGCGTACATCGGCAACTACGGCGACAACTCGCTGCTGTATTTCAATCAGTACCGCACCGCGCAGCCGGGCAACCCGCTATACGACAACGCGCGGACCGGCACCAACGCGGCCAACGGCGACGGCTACTTCGACATTCTGAAGCGCGACGTGCAGAACGGCACGCTGCCGCAGGTGTCGTGGATCGTCGCGCCCGAAGCATACAGCGAGCATCCGAACTGGCCGACCAACTACGGCGCGTGGTACATCGATCAGGTGCTGCAGATCCTCACGTCGAACCCGGACGTGTGGAGCAAGACCGTGCTGCTGATCAATTACGACGAAAACGACGGCTTCTTCGATCACATCGCGGCACCGTTCGCGGCCGCGTCGAGCGCGAACGGTCTGTCGACCGTCGATATCACGCACGAAATCTATGCGGGCGATCCGAAGAACGTCGCCGGGCCCTACGGGCTCGGACCGCGCGTGCCGATGCTGGTAGTCTCGCCGTGGTCCAAAGGCGGCTACGTGTGCTCGGAAGTGTTCGACCATACGTCGGTGATCCGCTTCATCGAAAAACGCTTCGGCCAGCAGCACAATCTCGGCGAATCGAACATCACGCCGTGGCGTCGCGCGGTGTGTGGCGATCTGACCTCCGCGTTCGACTTCGCGAATCCGAACGCGTCGGTGCCGTCGCTGCCGGGCACGAGCGGCTACGTGCCGCCCGACCAGAACCGTCACCCGGACTACGTGCCGCAACCGCCGACGGTGCAGACGGTGCCGAAGCAGGAAGCGGGCGTGCGCCCGGCGCGCGCGTTGCCGTACGAACTGTTCGTGCGCGTCGACGAAGGCTCGAACGGCAAGCTGACGATGCGCTTCGTCAACACGGGCCGCGCGGGCGCGGTGTGCCTCGTGTACGCGGCCAATAGCGCCGACGCGCCGCGCAGCTATACCGTCGAAGCGGGCAAGCATCTGCAGGACGCGCTGCTGCTCAACGCCGACGGCAGCTACGACTTCAGCGTGCACGGGCCGAACGGCTTCCTGCGCCGCTTCGCGGGCAAGGTGGTCGCACGGAACTGGTGGAAGGGTTCGGACACCGCACGGCCGGCCGTCGCCGAAGGCTACGATGTCGCGAACGGCAATCTGCAACTGCGGCTCGAGAACGTCGGCAGCGCGCGTTGCCAGTTCACGATCGTCAACGCGTACGACGCGAGTCATGTGATCAAGCATTCGGTACGCGGCGGCGACACCGACAATCTGTACCTCGATCTGCGCAAAGCATACGGCTGGTACGATCTCACGATCACCGTCGATACGGACCCGACGTTCGCGCGCCGCATCGCCGGTCATGTCGAGACGGGAAACAACAGCACGAGCGATCCGGCGCTGGGCGGCTGAGCGTCGCTGTAACCCAACGCTGTAAAAGCAACGGCCGCTGGCTCTTCGAGCACAGCGGCCGTTTTTTATCCGGCTCTCGAACGCGAACCCGCAAACGCGCGCGCGCGTCTACGATTCGAAATCGAGCCCGCCGATCAACGTAACCGGCTCACCCTGCGTGTGCGTGGAGAAATCGAGTTCGCGCGCCTGGGTCCACGCATTGAGCTTGCGCGGCAGCGCGGCCAGATATCTGGCGAAACGCGTCGCGCCCTGCTCGCCCATCAGCCTTTCTATTTCGTCGCTGTCCCAGGTCAGATACAGGTTCAACGGATGCGGGTAATGACCGAGCTCATCGAGCGGCGTGGCGTGAATCCGCACGCGGGTGGGCTGACCCTGTTCGCCATGCGGCAACACGTCGGTGTGCACGGTCTTTGCGATACACGCGGCGATCGCCTCGGCAATGCGCGGCGCGAACTCCTGGTCGAAACGCATTGCACTCTCGGGGCGCATCCAATCTCTCCGCTGTGATTCCCATCGTGGGTTGGTCATCGTAGCAGACTCAGTTTTTCGCCGGTGAAATCGCGTCCGGGCCGTGCGTCACCGCCTCGCGCAGCGTCTTGCGGATCACCTTGCCGGTGGCCGTCATCGGCAGGCTTTCGACGAAGCGAATCTCGCGCGGGTATTCGTGCGCGGCCAGACGCGTCTTCACGTGCTGCTGGATCTCGCGCACGAGCGCATCGTCGCCGACGAAACCCGCTTTCAGCACGACGAACGCCATCACGATTTCGGTGCGCTCGCGATCGGGGGCGCCGACCACGGCCGCCATCGCGACGGCCGGATGACGCAGCAGCGAATCCTCGATCGATGCCGGCCCAATCCGGTAACCCGCGCTCGTGATCACGTCGTCGCCACGGCCGACGAAGCGAATGAAGCCGTCCGCGTCGCGCGTGCCGAGATCGCCGGTCAGCAGAAACCTGCCGCGGAATTTGTCGTTGGTGGCCGCAACGTTGCGCCAGTAGCCGAGAAACATCACCGGATCGGGCGCCGCCACCGCGATTTCGCCGATCGCGCCGGGCGGCAGTTCGTGGCCGGCGGCATCGACGATCGCGACATGGTGCCCCGGCACCGCGCGCCCGATCGCGCCGAAGCGCGGCTCGAACAGCGCCGCGCACGACGACACCACGACGTTGCACTCGGTCTGCCCGTAGAACTCGTTGATCGTCACGCCGAGCGCGTCGCGCCCCCAGCCGATCAGTTCCTCGCCCAGCGATTCGCCGCCGCTCGCGACCGATTGCAACGCGAGACGCAAATGAGCGGGCCGCTCGACACCGCGCATCATCTTCAGCGCGGTCGGCGGTAGAAACGCATGGGAGACCGCGTGACGCGCGAGCAGATCGAATGCGGCGTGGCCGTCGAATTTCGCAAAACGGCGCGCCAGCACCGCGACGCCGTGATGCCACGATGGCAGCAGCACGTCGAACAGCCCGCCGATCCACGCCCAGTCAGCGGGCGTCCACATCAGCGTCGCGCGCGCGGGAAAGCCCTGCTGCGACATCTCCACGCCGGGCAGATGCCCGAGCAACACGCGATGCCCGTGCAACGCGCCCTTCGGTTTTCCGGTCGTGCCCGACGTATAGATGATGATCGCCGGATCGTCCGCGGCGGTATCGACCGGCGTGAACTCAGCGCAAGCGCTATTCAACGCCTGCCAGAACGACCGCACGGGCGCATCCGATGCTTCGTCATCCCGCTCGATATCGACACTGAACACGTGTCGCAACTCGGGCAGCGCGCCGCGAATTTCGTCGATCTTTTGCACGCCGGCGTGATCGGTGATCAGCGCGACCGCAGCGCTGTCGCCGAGCCGATGCTCGATCGCGTCCACGCCGAACAGCGCGAACAGCGGCACCGCGACCATGCCGGCCTTGTAGGCCGCGAGATGCGCGACGGCCGTTTCGATCGACTGCGACAGGAAGATGCCGATGCGCTCGCCGCGCCCTGCGCCCGCCGCGAGCAGCGCATTGGCGACGCGGTCGGACAGGGCTTTCAGTTCGTCGAACGTATAGCGGGTCGCGCGGCCGTCGGCGTCTTCATAGATCAGTGCAAGACGCCCCGAGCCATCGGCCCACTTGTCGCATGTGTCGACGCCGATGTTGTAGCGCGGTGGAATGCGCCACGCGAATCGGGCCGTGAGCGAATCGTAAGTCTCGCCGTCGAGGTTCATCGTGTCTCCTGGATATCGCCGTT
The DNA here is from genome assembly GCF_014201005.1 of Paraburkholderia lebeckiae. NCBI lineage: Bacteria > Pseudomonadati > Pseudomonadota > Betaproteobacteria > Burkholderiales > Burkholderiaceae > Paraburkholderia > Paraburkholderia lebeckiae. Next base: position 165,788 of record NZ_JACHDK010000005.1, read on the forward strand.
GTCGCTGCATGGCATGATGCATGGTCCTTCGCTTGCTGCCTCTGCGCGCATGGCCGGTGTTCCGCAGTCTAGCCCACGACCTTGCGCACTCAGTTGATGCATTGCCGTGCGCAACTGAATTCGCCAGATACGACATAGTCCCGCTCATAATCGCCGACTCGATGCGCTGAACTCAACGTTTTGCGACAACTCCTGTGCGATTCAAGCCCTTTACATCTGACCTGTGCCGTGCCCGTCTAGGATCGTTACACAGGTTCGGCGCGCATGTTGCGCCGCACGATCGCTACCTGGATGACATATGCGCAAGGCAAGATTTGCATCGTTCTGGCATGGCCCGGAACTTTCTCCCTACGAGATCGCCTGTCTGAATTCGTTCACGCTGTATGGCAGCGAGGTCGCGCTCTATAGCTACGAGCCGATCGACGCTCTGCCGCCCGGCGTGATCGCGAAGGACGCGACCACGATACTGCCGCGCGACTCGCTGAACGACTTCCCGATTCACGGCGTGCCGTCGATGCAGCATTTCACCGACTATTTCCGCTTCGTGATGTTCACGAAGACCGATGAGATATGGGTCGATACCGACATGCTGCTGCTACGCGATTTCGATCTCAACGCCAAGGGCGATCTGATCGGCCGGGAATCCCAGTCGAGCATCTGTAATGCGATTCTGAGGCTCGATCCGAATCAGCCGCGCTTGCACGAGGCCATCGAACGGGTCGAAGCGATGAAAGGCACGGCACTGAAGTGGGGCGACACGGGCCCGCGTCTGTTGACCGCCGTCTACGGCGTGAAGGCCGGTCTTCCCGAAAGCCTGTTCTATCCGGTGCACTTCAACGATTACTACAAGGTATTCCTGCCGCGCTATTTCGACGAGTGCGCGGCGCTCTGTTCCAATGCGTACACGCTGCATCTGTGGAACAACCGGGTGGTCAAGATGGGCCTGTTCAAGCGCATCGGCCCCCCCGTTGGGTCGTTCCTGCACCATGTGTTCGAGCAAACCGGCGCCAACGCGCTGTTTCGCGAGTTTTATCCGGCGAGCGTGATGCAGGCGATGATCGACAACGCGGTGGGCAAAGTCGGTAGCGACGAAGGTGTGCGCAAGCTGCTGCGCGTCGGCGTGCCGATGGTCACGACGGCCATCGCGCGCAGACTCGGCGCCTGAGTTCGCAGCTTCAGTTCGCGCCGCCCCTGTCCGAGCCCTGCGCCTGCTCCAGCACGAAGTCGATGAACGTCGCCGCCGCGCGCGTGTGATGCCGGTTCGGCATGTACAGCATGTACATGTGCGTGCCGAAGATGCTGAGCCGCCAGGCATCGAGCGCGGTCAGCACGGCGCCGAGCTTCAGATCGTCCTGCACCACGTAGTCGGGCACGAGTCCGACACCGAGACCGGCCAGCACCGCCTGGCGCAAAAATAGAAAGTTTTCCGAAATAATCGTCGGTTCGAGCAGGACTTCATGACGCTCGTCGCGCAGATACGCGGCGAGCCGCAACTGCTTGCCGATCACGGCCGCGGTAATCAGCGGCGCGGTGCGCAGGTCGTCGAGCGTCGCGGGCAGGCCGTGTGTCCGCGCGAATTCGGCGGATGCGCAGGCCACGTACCGGACTGGCCCCATGTCCCGCGCGACGAGGTTTTGCGGCGGCTCCGACATCACGCGCACCGCGATGTCGATCTCGTCGCGCATCAGATCCTCGACGCGGTTCTCGAACATCACATCGAGCACGATCCCCGGAAACAGCCGCTTGAACGCGATCAGCCAGTCGGACATCACGAGCTGGCCATAGCCGCTCGGCACGCTGAGCCGCACGCGCCCCTGCAGGCTCTGGCCTAGTGTCGTCACCGACTCGCGCGCGGCCAGCAGCGCGTTGCGGATCGTGCGGCCGTGCTCGTAGAGCCGCAGACCGATCTCGGTCGGCTCGACGCGACGCGTGGTGCGTCGCACCAATTGCAGGCCGATCGAGCGCTCGAGCTGATTCAGGTGATAGCTGACGTTCGCGCGGCTCATCTTGAGCCGGCGTGCCGCTTCGCTCAGATTGCCGGCGTCGAGGGTGTCGACGAGCAGGGTCAGCGAGTTGACGTCCATCGTCCAGTCTTTGTCAAAATAATTTTGACAGTCTGTCAATCGACGATGTAATTGTCAATGAACGTTGACCACTCCAGAATGGGACGATCCGGCGCGCCTAGCCATCCTCAATCGGAGACACCTACGATGACCCTTTCTTCCTCAGCCGACGTCGTCACGCGCGAATTGCACGGCAAGGTCCTGCTCGTCACGATCGACCACGCGCCGGTCAACGCGCTATCCGCCGACGTGCGGCGCGGCCTGCTGGCCGCGATCGAAGCCGCCGACGCCGACCGCGCGGTCGAAGCCGTGCTGATCGTCGGCGCGGGGCGCAACTTCATCGCCGGTGCCGATATTCGCGAGTTCGGCAAGCCGCCGGTGCCGCCTTCGCTGCCGGACGTGTGCAACAGCATCGAGGCATGTACGAAACCCGTGATTGCCGCGCTGCATGGCGCCGCGCTCGGCGGCGGGCTCGAAGTGGCGCTCGCCGCGCATTACCGGATCGCCGTCGACGGCGCGAAGCTCGGCCTGCCCGAAGTGCAGCTGGGCCTGCTGCCTGGCGCGGGCGGCACGCAACGCACGCCGCGTCTGATCGGCGCGCCGGCGGCGCTCGATCTGATGCTGAGCGGCCGTCACGCGAGCGCGAAGGAGGCGCTCGCGCTCGGCCTCGTCGACCGTCTCGGCGACAGCGGCGACATCCTCGCCGAAGGGCTCGCCTACGCGCACGAGCTGCTCGCCGCGCGCGCGCCGGTACGCCGCACGCGCGACGCCGCCGCATTGAACGATCGCGCGGCGAGCCGCGCCGCCGCCGCGAAAGCGCGTGACGAAACCGCGAAGAAAGCGTGCGGCCTGTTCTCGCCGCTGAAAATCGTCGATGCCGTCGAAGCCGCGATCGAACAGCCCTTCGAGGAGGGCTTGATGCTCGAACGCAAGCTGTTCCTGCAATGCCTCGACAGCCCGCAGCGCGCCGGCCTGGTTCACGCGTTCTTCGCCGAGCGCGAAGTGCTGAAGGCGCCCGAAACGCGCCACGCGAAAGCGCGCGCGCTCGAGGCGATCGGCGTGATCGGTGGCGGGACGATGGGCGCGGGCATTGCGGTCGCAGTGCTCGACGCGGGGCTGCCCGTCGTGCTGATCGAACGCGACGAAGCGGCGCTCGCGCGTGGCCGCGCGCACATCGACAAGGTCTACGACGGGCTGATCGCCAGGGGCCGCCTCACCGCTGAGAAGAAAGCCGCGACCATGGCGCGCTGGAGCGGCAGCACGTCGTACGATGCGCTTGCTCACGCCGACCTCGTAATCGAAGCCGTGTTCGAGGACCTCGACGTCAAAAAGGCCGTATTCGCCGAGCTCGATCGCGTCTGCAAGTCCGGTGCGGTGCTCGCGACCAACACGTCGTATCTGGACATCGACGCGATCGCAGCCAGCATCTCGCGCCCCGCCGACGTAATCGGCCTGCACTTCTTCTCGCCCGCCAACATCATGAAGCTGCTCGAAGTCGTGGTGCCGAAGCAGGTCAGCGCCGACGTCGTCGCGACCGCGTTCGAGTTCGCGAAGAAGCTGCGCAAGACGCCGGTGCGCGCCGGCGTGTGCGACGGCTTCATCGGCAATCGCCTGCTTGCCGTGTACCGCGCCGCCGCGGACGCGCTGATGGAAGACGGTGCGTCGCCGTATCAGATCGACGCGGCGGTGCGCGCGTTCGGCTTGCCGATGGGCCCGTTTCAGGTGGTCGACCTCGCGGGCGGCGACATCGGCTGGGCGGCGCGCAAACGCCGCGCGGCCACGCGCGACCCGAACGCGCGCTACGTGCAGATCGCCGACCGCCTGTGCGAGCGCGGCTGGTTCGGCCAGAAGACCGGCCGCGGATTCTATCTGTACCCCGAAGGATCGCGCGGCGGCATGTCCGATCCTGAAGTCGAGACGATCATCGACGCCGAGCGTGCGCGCGCGGGCATCACGCCGCGCAGCTTCACCGACGAGCAGATCATGCGCCGCTATCTGGCCGCGATGATCAACGAAGGCGCGAACGTCGTCCACGAAGGTATCGCGCTGCGCCCGCTCGACGTCGACGTGACCCTGCTGTACGGCTATGGCTTTCCGCGCTACCGCGGCGGTCCGATGAAATACGCGGATAGCGTCGGCCTGCCGATGCTTCTCGCCGACATCCGCGAGTTCGCGAAGGAAGACCCGCTGTTCTGGCGGCCGTCGCCGCTGCTCGTCGATCTGGTCGAGCGCGGCGCGGATTTCGCGAGCCTGAACACGACGGCCTGAACCACCACGAACACTGACGGAACGACTGCGATGGATCTGAACTACACCTCCGATGAAGAAGCGTTTCGCGCCAGCGTGCTGGCGTTTCTGCGCGACAAGCTCGCGCGACGTCTCGCCGGCAAGGTGCACGGTGGGCAACGTCTGACGCGCGACGACATGGCCGGATGGCACGCGATTCTGAACGCGCAAGGCTGGCTCGCGAATCACTGGCCGAAAGAGTACGGCGGCCCGGGCTGGAGCGCAGTGCAGAAATTCATCTTCGAAAACGAATGCGCACTCGCCGGCGCGCCACGCGTCGTGCCGTTCGGCGTCAACATGCTCGGGCCGGTGCTGATCAAGTACGGCAGCGAGGCGCAGAAGCGTCACTGGCTGCCGCGCATTCTCGATGGTTCCGACTGGTGGTGCCAGGGCTATTCGGAGCCGGGCGCGGGCTCCGATCTCGCGTCGGTCAAGACGACGGCACTGCGAGGCAAGGACGCGCAGGGCGAGCACTACCTCGTCAATGGCCAGAAGACGTGGACCACACTCGGTCATTACGCGAACATGATCTTCTGCCTCGTGCGCACCGCGACCGACGTGCGCAAACAGGAAGGCATCAGCTTTCTGCTGATCGACATGAATACGCCGGGCGTCGAAGTCCGGCCGATCATCACGCTCGACGGCGAGCACGAGGTCAATGAAGTGTTCTTCACCGACGTGCGCGTGCCGGTCGGAAATCTCGTCGGCGAAGAAAACAAGGGCTGGACCTACGCGAAATATCTGCTTACGTACGAGCGCACCAATATCGCCGGCGTCGGCTTTTCCGTCGCCGCCTTCAACCGTCTGTGCAAGATCGCCGCGACACAGCTGCGCAATGGCCGGCCGCTCGCCGAGGATCCGGCGTTCGCGGCGCGCATGGCGCGCGTCGAGATCGATCTCGAGAACATGAAGACGACCAATCTTCGGGTGATCGCCGCCGTGGCGGGCGGCGGCGTGCCCGGTGCCGAGAGTTCGATGCTGAAGATTCGCGGCACGGAGATCCGTCAGGAGATCTCGTCGCTGACGCGGCGTGCGATGGGCGCTTATGCGCAGCCATTCGTCGAGGAAGCGCTGCACGAAGGCTTCGACGGCGTGCCGGTCGGCCCCGACGAAGCCGCGAGTGCCGCGTCGCAGTACTTCAATAATCGCAAGCTGTCGATCTTCGGCGGCTCGAACGAAATCCAGAAGAACATCATTTCCAAAATGATCCTCGGACTGTAAGAGGCGCACGTCATGAATTTCCAGCACACTGAAGAGCGCCGCATGCTGGCGGATACGCTGAATCGGTTTATCAGCGAGCAGTACGGCTTCGCGACGCGCGATGAAATCGCACGCTCGAAGCAAGGCTTCAGCACCGAATTGTGGGTACGCTTCGCGGAGCTTGGCGTGATCGGCGCACTGTTCGACGAAGCGAGCGGCGGTTTTGGCGGCGGCGGGTTCGATATTTCGGTGGTGTTCGAGAGTATCGGCCGCGGGCTCGTCGTCGAGCCGTTTCTCGATACGCTGATCGTCGGCCGGGCGATCGCTCGCAGCGGCAGCGACCTGCAGAATGCGGCGCTGGGTTCGTTGATCGACGGCTCGCGGATCGTTGCGCTCGCGCATGGCGAACCGGACAGTCATTACGAACTCGCTCGGGTCGCGACGACGCGCGCGTGCCGCAGCGTAAATGGCAACGGCGGCGTGTGGACGTTGCACGGCGCAAAGGCCGTCGTTCAGCATGGCGAGCATGCTCAGGTGTTCCTCGTCTCGGCACGCACGAGCGGCGAGGACGATGCCGAAGCCGGCATCACGCTGTTTCTGGTGCCGAGGGACGCGACAGGTGTGAGCGTGCGCGGCTACCGCAAGATCGACGGAGGACGCGCGGCCGAAGTGACGTTCGACGACGTCACGCTCGGCGACGACACCGTGCTCGGCTCAGTGGATCAGGGCTTTGCGACGCTCGAATATGCGGTGAGTTGCGGCGTGCTCGCGCTGTGCGCGGAAGCGGTCGGCGCAATGGACGTCGCGAAAGACTACACGCTCGACTATCTGCGCACGCGCAAGCAGTTCGGCGTGCCGATCGGCAGCTTCCAGGCGTTGCAGCATCGCATGGCCGATTTGCTGCTCGAAATCGAGCAGGCGCGCTCGGCGGTGATCAACGCGGCGGCGGCGCTCGACGGTGAACGAAACGCGCGCGAGCGCGCGGTGTCGGCGGCGAAGTACAGCATCGGCCGGATCGGCACGCGAGTCGCGGAGGAATGCATCCAGTTGCACGGCGGGATCGGTATGACGTGGGAACTGCCGCTCGCGCATTACGCGAAGCGGCTCGTGATGATCGATCATCAGCTTGGGGATGAGGATCATCATCTGGAGCGGTTTGTGGCGTTGGGGGCTCAAGGGCGGTGATTCGTGTGCGCTTGCGAATGCGAACGCGTGCCGGTGACAAGTCCGCTAGATTGCACTCGCCTGTTCTTGAGGAGCTGAACGTGCCAAGCGAATCAAAAAAGTTGAGCGATGCCGGATGGACTGCATTGCGGATGCGCGAGGGCGCTGTCCTTCGCTACGACAACGACGTAGCGAACAATTGCACCTCCGGGATAGGCGCGCTTGCGCATTTTGGCCGATGCACCAATGACGAAATGCGGCGACCGGTGACCTTGGCAGAGGTCAACGCTTAACTCGCAACAAGGGTTCGTGCCGCGGAAGGTGCCGTATCAAAAGCTGAGTTACGGATCATGAGCTAACGCAGCAGCGGTTCGACGCTCTCGTGAGCTATACCTATAGCACAGGCGCAACCGGCGCCCGACAGGCATTAGCGGTAGCAAATCGTGGGCAAAACGATGAAGTCGCAATCGAGATGGCACGCAACGTCTATGTACATCCTCACGATTGCGCGTGGCTCGATCAGATCGTCGCGGAGCAGAAGCTGGAGCAGGTCGTCAAGGGAGGGCAAGGCCGCGGTGTCGGCGAGTTGCAAAGCGGCGATCGAGAAGAGGCTCACCGCGTGGAAAACGCGCCGTGACGCCAACTGCAAAAAATCGGCTTCGCGAGAATGGGGCGGCGGGTCGATGCTGCCCACGGCGGTCGCGATGTGCAAGACAGCCGAAACCGAGCGCATGAGCAAAGCAATCGAGGCTTCGGGATGCCGATGAGCGTGGGCGAAGCGTTGACGGTTGGAAACGCTGCCCCGCGCGACGGGCAAGAAAAAAGGACTTACGGCTTTCACCGTAAGTCCTTGATTTCTTTGGTCGGGGCGAGAGGATTTGAACCTCCGACCACCTGCACCCCATGCAGGTACGCTACCAGGCTGCGCTACGCCCCGAACAGAAAAAAATTATAACAGACACTTCATTCGATTAGAACCGTCCGACCCGAACAAAGCGAACAAGTCCATGAATTAGTGGCCCAGCAGATCGATTACGATTTGCAGTTCCTTGCGCAACTTCTCGACATCGAGCGCAACCGTTGCCGCCGATGCCTGCACCTGACCCGCGACTCCGGCGGCAGCCTCACCCTCTTCGACCACCGCATCCGGCCCACCGCCGCCATGCGAATCGAGCCGGTTGCGCGCCCCGTTGATCGTAAAACCCTGCTCGTACAGCAACTCTCGAATCCGCCGGATCAGCAGCACCTCGTGATGCTGATAATACCGACGATTGCCGCGCCGCTTGACCGGCCTCAACTGGGTAAACTCCTGCTCCCAGTAACGCAGCACGTGAGGCTTTACACCGCAAAGTTCGCTGACCTCACCAATCGTGAAGTACCGCTTCGCCGGAATCGGAGGCAAGACGACTTTTTCGATCGTCGCTGTCATCGTCAGTTAGCCGTGATGGGTTGCCCGAAAGCGCGCCAGTCAATCAGCGCGCGAAGCTCGCTTCGGCGCCGTTTTCGACGAGCGCCTTCAGCTTTTGACTTGCATGAAACGTCACCACGCGACGTGCCGCAATCGGAATCGCCTCGCCCGTCTTCGGATTTCTGCCGGGACGCTGCGGCTTGTCGCGCAACTGGAAGTTGCCGAAGCCCGACAGCTTCACGCTGTCGCCGCTCTCGAGCGCATCGCGGATCACCTCGAAGAACGCCTCGACCATGTCCTTCGCTTCCCGCTTGTTGAGCCCGACATTGTCGAACAGCAACTCGGCAAGTTCCGCCTTGGTGAGTGTCGGCGTTTCATTGGAAACGACGGCGGATGATGTCGGAATATCTCGAATCATGGCGCTGCGTTGCGCCGTAAGAAGGGCTTCGAAATCACTCGAGTTCATTTCATTCATATCTATCAAATGGCGCGCCAAGCGTAAAACAATGGATGCGGAAACAGCCGTGCAATTGTTGAATGCGGGTTATCCGCGCAACCGTGCGCCATATACTCGAGCTAGACGTTCCACCAGAGTTTGAATAGCCAGATCGACCGTTTCATCCTGAAGGGTTCCGCCAGTATCTTGCAAGGTCACCCGGAACGCAAGGCTTTTCTCGTGCGCGGCCAGACCACCGGAAGTGTTTGATTTTGGACGAAATTCGTCGAAAAGTGCAACCTTCTGGACAGCCTTGCAGGCCGGTTCGGACTGGGCCTTCTGAAGCTCGTCGAGCAGCGCCTGAACCTCGATTTTCTGATCGACGACCACCGCAATATCACGTCGTACCGGCGGGAATTTTGAAACTTCCGACGGAATCGGCAATACCCGTTGCATTAATGCTTCCGCTTCGATTTCAAACAGAATCGGCGCATGCGGCAAATCATATTTTTGCATCCAGCGCGGATGCAATTCGCCAATCCAGCCCACTGCGCGACCATTCAATTCGATAGTCGCGCTGCGTCCCGGATGCAGCGCCGGATGCTCGGCCTGTACGAACCGCGCGATCGCCGGTGCGACCAGCGCTTCGAGGTCACCTTTCACGTCGAAGAAGTCGACGGCACGCGTCGGTGCGCCCCACTGCTCGTCGAGCGCGGGCCCATAGGCGAGCGCGCCGATCATCTTCGGCTGCGCGAAACCTTCGACGGTCAACTCGCCGGCCTTGATCGACGGATCGTGCAGGAACACCCGACCTGCTTCAAACACGCGCACGCGGTCCGCCGCGCGACGGTTCAGATTCGTGCGCAACACATGAATCAGACTGCCGAACAGCGTCGTGCGCATCACCGACAGCTGGCTCGCGATCGGGTTGATCAGACGCACGGGGTTGCTGTTGCCTGCGAAGTCCTGCTCCCACTCCGCGTCGACGAAGCTGAAGTTCACCGTTTCCCCGTAGTCGCGCGCGGCGAGCGCATGACGGATCGCGTGGATGGAGCGTTGCGTTTCGTTGGTCGCGCGCATTTCGCTGGTCGCGACCGGCGGGCGCGCCGGAATCTTTTCGAAGCCGTGGATACGCGCGACTTCTTCGATCAGGTCCTCTTCGATTTCGATATCGAAGCGGTACGACGGCGGCATCACCGAGAACGTATCGCCGTCACGCTCGAACGAGAGGCCAAGGCGCGTGAAGATCTGCGCGATTTCATCGACACCGATCGCGACGCCGATGATGCGGTTCGCGCGCGAAACGCGCATCTTCACGGGCGCGCGCTTCGGCACGTTGACGATCTGATCGTCAACCGGACCCGCTTCGCCGCCGCAGATGTCGAGGATCAGCTGCGTGATGCGCTCGATATGATCGACGGTCGTCGCGTAGTCGACGCCGCGCTCGAAGCGATGGCCTGCATCGGTCGAGAAGTTGTACTTGCGCGAGCGACCACGAATGCTGTCGGGCCACCAGAACGCGGCCTCGAGATAGATGTTGGTGGTGTCGAGCGTGACCGCGGTGCTGTCGCCGCCCATGATGCCCGCGAGGCTTTCGATATGCTGCTCGTCGGCGATCACGCCGACCGTTTCGTCGAGCTCGACCGTGTTTCCGTTCAACAGCTTCAGCGTTTCGCCCTTACGGCCCCAGCGTACGTCCATGCCGCCGTGGATCTTGTCGAGATCGAACACGTGCGACGGACGCCCCAGCTCGAGCATCACATAGTTCGAGATGTCGACGAGCGCGGAAATGCTGCGCTGGCCGGAGCGCTCGAGACGCTCGACCATCCATTGCGGCGACTTCGCGCGCGCATTGACGCCGCGGATCACGCGGCCCGAGAAACGGCCGCACAGATCGGGCGCCGAGATTTTCACGGGCAGCGTTTCGTTGAGTGTGACCGGAGCCGGCGTGATTTCGAGCGGACGCAGCGGCGCTCCGGTAATCGCCGACGTTTCTCGCGCGACGCCGAATACCGACAGACAGTCGGCCTTGTTCGGCGTCAGCTTGATTTCAAAAACGGTGTCGTCGAGATTGAGTGTCTCGCGGATGTCCTGGCCGATCGGCGTTTCTTCCGGCAGGATCATCAGACCGCTGTGGTCTTCGGAGAGCTTCAGCTCGCGCGCCGAGCACAGCATGCCCTGGCTTTCCACGCCGCGCAGCTTCGACAGCTTGATCGCGAACGGTGCGCCACCCTCTTCGGCCGGCGGCAGTTGCGCGCCGACCAGCGCCACCGGCACCTTGATGCCGGGCGCAACATTCGGCGCGCCGCACACGATGTTCAGCGTCGCGCCGGTGCCAGCGTCGACCTGACACACGTTGAGCTTGTCCGCATCCGGGTGCTTGACGACTTCCAGCACCTGGCCGACGACGATCTTCGAGGTCGGCGGTGCGGCCGGCCGCAGGTCTTCGACTTCGAGACCCGCCATCGTCAACGCGTGCGACAACTCGTCCGTGGTCAGTTGCGGATCGACAAAAGTTCTGAGCCAGGATTCCGGAAATTGCATGGTTCTGTGTACGTTGTGATCAGGTTAGGTCCACGTCCGGCAGATGCTTCGTAAAGCCCGGTGGTCTTGCGCCGGTTCAGCGAGCTCTGCCGGGGACGCTCGCGGCGCGCACCAGATGCGCTGCCGCGATTTATGCTTCGTCGCGCTCGCGCGCGCCGGGTCACGCGAATTGACGCAGGAAACGCAGGTCGTTTTCGAAGAACAGGCGCAGGTCCTGCACGCCGTAACGCAGCATCGTGAGACGCTCGAGGCCGCTGCCGAAAGCGAAGCCGATGTAGCGCTCCGGGTCGAGACCCATGTTGCGGATCACGGTCGGATGCACCTGGCCGGAGCCCGAAATTTCGAGCCACTTGCCCGCGTTCTTGCCCGTTTCGAACTGCATGTCGATCTCGGCCGACGGTTCGGTGAACGGGAAATACGACGGACGGAAGCGCACGAGAATATCGTCGCGCTCGAAGAACTTCTTCAGAAAGTCTGTATAGACACCCTTCAGGTCCGCAAAGCTGATGTTCTCGTCAATCCACAGGCCTTCGACCTGGTTGAACATCGGCGAATGCGTCGCGTCGCTATCCACGCGATACGTGCGGCCCGGCACGATCACCTTGATCGGCGGCGTGTTGGTGCGCGCGTAGCGCACCTGCATCGGGCTCGTATGCGTGCGCAGCAGCAGCGGGCGGCCGTCGGCATCCTTGCCGTCGACGTAGAAGGTGTCCTGCATCGAACGCGCCGGATGGTTTTCCGGGCTGTTCAGCGAGGTGAAGTTGTACCAGTCGGTTTCGATCTCGGGGCCGTCGGCCACGTCGAATCCGATCGTACGAAAAATCTGTTCGACGCGCTCCCAGGTGCGCATCACCGGGTGCAGGCTACCTGCATTGGCGCCGCGGCCCGGCAGCGTGACGTCAATCGCTTCAGCAGCGAGACGCTGGTTCAGAAGTGCGTCGGCGAGCGCCTGACGACGTGCCGTCAGCGCGGCTTCAACCTGTTGCTTGACGAGGTTGATCCGTGCGCCTTCGGTCTTGCGCGCTTCGGGATCGAGTTTGCCAAGGCCCTTCAACAGTTCGGTCAGCGCACCCGCCTTACCGAGAAAGCGCGCTTTCTCGTTCTCGAGGGTGGTGACGTCGGGGGCTTCTGCGAAGGCTTTTTGCGCGTCGGCGACAATCTGGTCCAGATCCATTGATCCCATCATTTCAACGTCAGTGTTCTATCGAAACAAAACTGGTTCTACCAACAAAAACGGGGCTCGGTGAGGAGCCCCGTTTTTGTTGCAGCGTCACCGAGACTACCGGATGTTCGCTGCAACGAACCACGCAGTTTTAATTGCCAGAAGCGCAATCAGGCTGCAACGGCGGCTTTCACCTGCTGAACGATCGCAGCAAAAGCAGCCTTGTCGAACACAGCCATGTCGGCCAGCACCTTGCGGTCCAGTTCGATCGACGCCTTCTTCAGGCCGTTGATGAACACGCTGTACGTCATGTCGTGCTGACGCACCGCCGCGTTGATACGCGTGATCCACAATGCGCGGAACACACGCTTCTTATTGCGGCGATCGCGGTAGGCATACTGGCCTGCGCGCATGACCGCCTGCTTGGCGATGCGATAGACGTTATTGCGACGGCCGCGGTAACCCTTGGCTAGCTTGATGATCTTCTTGTGACGGGCCCGTGCGGTAACCCCACGTTTTACTCGAGGCATGTTTCGCTCCTATGAGTGTCGGTTAAGGGTTAAGCGAACGGCAGCATTGCGCGAACGGAGTTCAGATCGGAATCATGAACTGCCGTGGAGCCGCGCAGATGGCGTTTGTTCTTGGTGGTCTTCTTGGTAAGAATGTGACGCTTGAAGGCCTGACCGCGCTTGACGGTCCCGCCCGGACGCACCACGAAGCGCTTTGCAGCGCTCTTCTTGGTCTTCATCTTCGGCATGACAACTCCATTATTAGATGGACATGGGTGTGCGATCGGCCAGATGGCCATTTCCCGCCCTTCGAAACCCATTCCACTTGGTATGCAGACCGCCGAAACCGCCAGCGGCCGCTTTTCGGGAACCACTGCGCACTTGCATGCGCGACGTTCCGAAACCTTCCGACACCAGGCCGGACACCCAGCACAGCATCAAACAACCTTGCGCCACCAGAGCGCGCGCCACATGGCACGCTGCCGCTCCGGCCAACTGCTTCGCGCTTATTTCTTTTTCTTCGGAGCGAGCACCATGATCATCTGGCGCCCTTCCATTTTCGGCATCTGCTCGACCTGACCCACTTCGTCGAGGTCGGTGCGCAGGCGTTCGAGCATGCGCATGCCGATTTCCTGGTGAGCCATTTCGCGGCCACGGAAACGCAGCGTGATTTTCGTCTTGTCGCCGTCTTCGAGGAAGCGGACGAGGTTGCGCAGCTTGACGTTGTAATCACCGTCGTCGGTACCCGGGCGGAATTTGACTTCCTTGACCTGGATGACCTTCTGCTTGAGCTTAGCCTCGTGTTGCTTCTTCGCTTCCTGGTACTTGAACTTGCCGTAGTCCATCAAGCGGCAAACTGGCGGAACCGCTTGCGGAGCGATTTCGACCAGATCTACGTCCTGCTGTTCCGACATGCGGAACGCATCAGCAAGTTTCACGATGCCGAGCGGTTCGTTCTCGACGCCGACCAGTCGCACCTCGGGTGCTGTAATTTCACCGTTGATGCGGTGCGCAGACTTATCAGTAGCGATGTTACGTTTCCTCTAAAAATTAAAAAAAACGAGCCGGGTACCAAGTGGCTCAGTTGAACGACTGCACGTCCTGGCGCAGACGCTCAATGAAGGCGTCAACAGGCATTACACCCATATCGACACCACCACGGGCACGCACGGCTACCGTTTGCGCTTCACGCTCCTTGTCGCCGACCACCAACAGGTACGGGACCTTTTCCAGCGTGTGCTCGCGTATTTTATAGCTAATCTTCTCGTTGCGCAAATCGGCCTCGACTCTAACCCCTTGTTTTTGCAACGATTGGGCTAGCGCGTGTACGTATTCGGCCTGACTTTCCGCAATATTCATCACAACGACCTGCATCGGCGCGAGCCAAGCGGGCATTGCACCAGCATGGTGCTCGATCAGAATCCCGAGGAAACGCTCCATCGATCCGACGATCGCCCGGTGCAGCATGATCGGGCGACGGCGACTGTTGTCTTCGGCGACGTATTCGGCACCCAGCCGTTCCGGCAACACCATGTCGAGCTGCAGCGTACCGCACTGCCACGAGCGGCCGAGCGCGTCCTTGATGTGATACTCGACCTTCGGGCCGTAGAATGCACCCTCGCCGGGCAACTCTTCCCACGTGACGCCGCAGGCCGTCAGCGCCTCGCGCAGTCCCTGCTCCGCGCGTTCCCAAGTTTCGTCGGTGCCAGCGCGCGCATCCGGGCGCAGCGACAGCTTGATCTCGACGTTATCGAAGCCGAAGTCGCGGTAGACGCTCATGGCCAGCGTGTTGAACGCGATCGATTCACTGATGAACTGATCTTCTGTACAGAAAATATGCGCGTCGTCCTGCACGAAGCCGCGCACGCGCATCAGTCCATGCAGCGCGCCCGACGATTCGTTGCGATGGCACGAACCGAACTCCGCGTAACGCAGCGGCAGATCGCGATACGAGCGCAGACCGTGATTGAACACCTGCACGTGACCGGGGCAGTTCATCGGCTTGATCGCGTAGTCGCGCTTTTCCGATTCCGTCGTGAACATGTTTTCACGATAGTTCTGCCAGTGGCCCGACGCTTCCCACAGCGAGCGGTCCATGATCAACGGCGTCTTGATTTCCAGGTAGCCGGCGTCGTTCACGCGACGGCGCATGTACTGCTCGACTTGCTGCCACAGCGTCCAGCCGCGCGGATGCCAGAACACCATGCCCGGCGACTCGTCCTGCATGTGGAACAGGTCGAGCTGCTTACCAAGCTTGCGATGGTCGCGCTTCTCGGCTTCTTCGAGCATGTGGAGATACGCTTCCTGGTCTTCCTTCTTCGTCCAGGCCGTGCCGTAAATGCGCTGCAGTTGCTCGTTCTTCGAGTCGCCACGCCAGTACGCGCCCGCGACTTTCATCAGCTTGAAGACCTTCAGCTTGCCGGTGGACGGCACGTGCGGGCCGCGGCACAGGTCCGTGAAGCCGCCATGCGAGTACAGTTTGATTTCGTCGCTAGCGGGGATCGATTCGATGATCTCGGCCTTGTACTTTTCACCGATGCTCTTGAAGTACTCGACCGCTTCGTCGCGGGACACCACGCGACGCGACACCGGCTCGTCCCTCTTCGAGAGTTCTTGCATGCGCTTTTCGATCTTTTCGAGATCTTCCGGCGTGAAAGGACGGTTGTAGGAGAAGTCGTAATAGAAGCCGTTGTCGATGACTGGGCCGATCGTGACCTGCGCTTCCGGGTACAGATCCTTCACCGCGTACGCGAGCAGGTGCGCCGTCGAGTGGCGGATGATATCGAGACCGTCTGCGTCCTTTTCCGTGACGATGGCGAGCGCCACGTCGTGATCGATCAGCGCGGACGTATCGACCAACTCCCCGTCGATCTTGCCGCCGAGCGCGGCTTTCGAGAGACCCGGCCCGATCGAGGCGGCCACTTCGGCGACGGTCACCGGATGCTCGTACTGTCGAACAGAACCGTCAGGCAAACGTATCGAAACCATTGCGTTCTCCGTGGTGCCGACCGGCGGCGGCACATACAACCAGGGTCAAAAAGATAAAAAAAATGCGGCCCCGCTTTCGAGGGGCCGCATTCACATTTTATGCAAATTTCACTGGCGAAAGTGGTCCTCGACTAGCGTCGCTCCGAAGTGGTTTCGGTCAACGTTCGCGGTGTCATAACCGTATTCGCCTTTTTGCGCTCAAAGCGCTTACTGCAGCTTGCGAAACCCCGGCGAGGCCGGAATTTCATTTTCGTTGGTAGGCTCGATTGGACTCGAACCAACGACCCCCACCATGTCAAGGTGGTGCTCTAACCAGCTGAGCTACGAGCCTGAAGAAACGAGAGTATATGGAGTATAGCGCAGCTTGGCAAGTGCTTTTATGCAGCGACTTTAATTCGTCGCGCCACTAGCGAGTCTTTTTCCAACTGCCCGCGCCTCAGTTCTTGCGCGTCGCCCGCACCACACCCGTGATCTCGCCCAGCAGCGTGCACGCGCGCTGAATCTGCGCGGAGCTCGACACCTCGACGGTAAATTGCATGAACGCGGCATTGCCGCGCGATTGCGTCTTTACGCCGATCACGTTCATCTTTTCCCGCGCGAATACTTCGGAGATATCGCGCAGCAGACCTTGCCGGTCCGTCGCCTCGATGCTGAGGTCAACCGGGTAGACGGACTGGCCGCGGCCGCTCATCACGTCCGCCGACCATGCGGTCTGCAACACGCGCTCCGGCGTGCGCTCTGCCATGCGGCGGAACGTCGCGCAGTCGCTGCGGTGAACCGACATCCCCTTGCCGCGCGTGACAAAGCCGCAAATGTCGTCGGGCGGCGCGGGCCGGCAGCAGCGCGCGAGCTGGGTGAGCAATGCATCGACGCCGACCACCAGCACGCCCGTGGACGCGCCGCGCGCGACACTCGCGCCGCTGCTGCGTTTCTCGAATTTCTCCGGTGCATCGACTTCGGGCTCGGGCGGCGGCGCATCCTGCAGCGCCTGCTCGACGAGCCGCAGGCTGAACTCCTCCTTACCGACTACGGAAAACAGGTCGTCGGTGGTCTTGAAACCGAGCCGTGCGGCCAGCTGATCGAGATTGACCGAGGTCTTGCCTTCGCGCTGCAGGGTTTTTTCAACCATCGCGCGACCGTTCGCGATGTGCTCCTGTAACTCCACTGCGTTGAACCACGCGCGCACCTTCTGCCGCGCGCGCGGGCTTTGCAGATAGCCAAGCTGCGAATTAAGCCAGTCGCGCGACGGACCGCCCTCCTTTACCGCCACGATCTCGACCGTCTGGCCGTTCTGCAGCGGCGTGTTGAGCGGCACCATCGCGCCGTCGACGCGCGCGCCGCGGCAACGATGCCCCAGCTCGCTGTGCAGGTGATACGCGAAGTCGATCGGCGTCGCGCCGTGCGGCAACGGAATCACGCGCGCCTGCGGCGTCAGCACGTAGATGTGATCGTCGTCGAGCGTGGCCCGGCGCAACTGCTCCCACGGCTGCGCCGAGCCCGCTTCGCCATGCTCGCCCTCGGAGACCTCGTCCTTCCACGCGAGCAATTGCCGCAGCCAGGCGATCTTCTCGTCGTATTTCTCGCTCGCGGTGAACGTGCCGCCATAGCCGCGCGCGCCCGCTTCCTTGTAGCGCCAGTGCGCGGCCACCCCGTATTCGGCGAAGCGATGCATTTCCCGCGTCCGGATCTGCACTTCGAACGCGCGGCCGTCGTCACCGATCACGACCGTGTGCAGCGACTTGTAGCCGTTCGGCTTCGGCCGGGAGATGTAATCGTCGAACTCCTTCGGCACCGGCTGCCACAGGTTGTGCACGATGCCGAGCACGGTGTAGCAGTCCTTGATGTCCGGCACGATCACGCGAAACGCGCGCACGTCGTACAGCTCGGCGAAGTCCAGTTCCTTGCCGCGCATCTTGCGCCAGATGCTGTAGATATGCTTCGGCCGACCGCTCACTTCCGCGCGGATATGCGCGGCGGCCAGCTCCTGCTGCAGGCGTTCGATCGCCTGCGCGACATAGCTCTCGCGCTCGACGCGCTTCTCGTCGAGCAGTTTCGCGATGCGCTTGTAGGTGTCCGGCTCCTCGAAACGGAATGCGAGGTCCTCGAGCTCCCACTTCAATTGCCAGATACCGAGGCGGTTCGCGAGCGGCGCGTAGATATCGAGCGTTTCGCGTGCGACGTCGGGCGACGGCGTGAGCTTCGCGGCCGCGTAATAACGCAGCGTTTGCAGCCGCGACGCGAGGCGGATCAGCACGACGCGAATGTCCTGGGCGAACGCGAGCAGCATTTTGCGCAGCGCCTCGACCTGCACGCGGCGCGCAGCCTGCGCGTCACGCCCGGCCTCGGGCATCGCGTTTTGCGCCGCGCGCAAACTGACCGTGCCGAGCCGCAGCAGCTTGCGTACGTCGCCGACCAGTTGGGCGACTTCTTCGCCGAAGTTGTCGGCGATCACGCGCTCCGGATCGCGCAGATGCGGTGTCAGCGCAAACAGCGCAGCGGCCAGCACCGCCGGCGGATCGACGTTGAGCTTGCGCATGATCGACGCGGTGCCCGCCGCGTGATCCGCGAGCGATTCGCCCGACGACAGCCGCACCTCGCCCGCATGTTCGCGCACGAACGCCATCGCTTCGTCGAAGGAACGATGGGGATGAGGCGCGCTCGGAACGGTATCGGTGTTCATGGTGCGACGGCCCGCCGGGCCAGACGATTCAACGGAAAATCAACCACGGTGCTGCCGGACGGCCGCGACTCAGTTGCGCTGCGCCGCGATCACGACGATTTCGACGAGGCACTTCGGATTCGCAAGCTTTGCCTCGACGGTCGCGCGCGGCGGCGTGTCGCCCTGCGCGACCCACTCGTCCCACACGGCGTTCATGCCGGCGAAATGCGCCATGTCCGAGATATAGATCTGCACCGACAGCAATAGCGACTTGTCGCTGTTCGCTTCGGCGAGCAGACGGTCGATGTGGCCGAGCACTTCGCGCGTCTGGCCGGTGATGTCCTGACCGTCGTCTTCGGCGATCTGACCCGCGAGGTACACGGTGCCGTTGTGCACGGCCATTTCCGAGAGACGCTTGCCGACGTGATAACGAATGACTGCCATGAAAAGTCCTGGGCTGAGGGGTTAATCGAACTACGTCCCGCACGACACTGCCGATGAAGACGTCATGCGGAACTCAATATTATGACGCGTTCGCGGCCTGACCGATGAAGAACTCCCTCGCAAGCGCGATCTGGTCCGCCGCCAGGAACGCCGGCGCATGCCCGACGCCGGCGATCTCCACGCTCGATGCGGCACGCCCGGTCGACACCATCTTCGCGACCGTTTCACGCGACAGCAAATCCGACTGCTCGCCGCGCACCACCAGCACCGGCCCCTGGAACGACGCGAGCGAATGCCACAGCGCCGCCGCGCCGAGCTTCGCCGCTTCCTCGGTGACCGCAGCGAACGGCTGGGCGATGCGCGGGTCATAGCGCAGCACCCATGCGCCGTCCTCTTCGCGCAGCAACGGCGTATTGATTTCGCGCCATTCGTCCGGAGTCAGCGGTCCGAAGCTCTGCGCGAGCTGCGCGGCATAATCAACGCCCTGCTGCAGCGTTTCGAAGCGCGCGGGCTTGCCAAGGTAATCGCCGATGCGCTTGACCGCGACCGGCTCCAGATGCGGCCCGACGTCGTTCAGCAGCAGCTTGCGGATCGGCGTGTCCGGCAGGCCGGCGAGCCCCATGCCGATCAGGCCGCCCATCGAGGTGCCGAACCAGTCGACGGTGTCGACGTCGAGCCGCGCGATCAGTGTGACCATGTCGGCGACGTACTGCGGCACCGCGTATAAGTTGGGGTTCGCGAGCCACGACGACAAGCCCCGGCCAACCACGTCCGGGCACACCACGCGATAGGTGTCCGCGAAGTTGGCGGCGAGGCGGTCGAAATCGCGCCCCGATCGCGTGAGTCCGTGCACGCACAGCAACACGCGCGGATTGTCCGGGTCGCCCCACTCGGTATAGGCGACGCGATGCAGGCCGGCAGCGCTCGCGCACCGCACGTAACGTTGACGCGGCGCGGGCCGCCCGGTGGTGGAAGCGGAAGTCGTTGCGGTCATCTGGTGTCCTTGCAAAGACGCTGCGGATTGGGCTGCGAACGATTGTAAACCGCTTCGTCGCGCGGCAAGCATCGGCCAGAAGGCTTAGGGTGGTCGATCCAACCGTCCGGCGCATCAGCCGCCGTGCGCCAAAAACACAACGGGCAAGACTCACGTCTCGCCCGTCCGGAACACACCCTTGCCGCCGCGCGGTCGCGTCGACGCGCGCAGCGGCGCTTCAACCAGCGTCAGCTCACCGCGCTCACATCGAGCGGCGCGCCGGTTTTCGCCTTGATTTCGTCGACGCTCACACCCGGCGCGAGTTCGGTCACTTTCAAGCCGTTTTCGGTCACTTCGATCACGCCGAGATCGGTGATGATCTCGTCGACCACACCCACGCCGGTCAGCGGCAGCGTGCATTCTTCGAGGATCTTGTGCTGGTCGCCCTTCGCGACATGCTCCATCAGCACGACCACTCGCTTGACGCCTGCGACCAGGTCCATCGCGCCGCCCATGCCCTTGATCATCTTGCCCGGGATCATCCAGTTCGCGAGATCGCCCTTCCTGCTGATCTGCATCGCACCGAGAATCGCGAGATTGATGTGGCCGCCGCGAATCATCGCGAACGAATCCGCCGAAGAGAAAATCGACGAACCGGGCAGCGTCGTCACCGTTTGCTTGCCGGCGTTGATCAGGTCGGCGTCGACTTCGTCTTCGGTCGGCGACGGGCCGATACCGAGCAGACCGTTCTCCGACTGCAGCCACACTTCGGCGCCCGCCGGCACGTGGTTCGCGACCAGCGTCGGCAAGCCGATGCCGAGGTTCACGTAAAAGCCGTCCTGCAGTTCCTTCGCCGCGCGCGCGGCCATTTCGTCACGAGTCCATGCCATGATCAGTCTCCTTTCGCGCGGACGACGCGTTGTTCGATGCGTTTTTCCGGATGCGCATTCAGCACGATGCGCTGCACGAAGATGCCAGGCGTATGGATCGCGTCCGGATCGAGCTCGCCCACTTCGACGATCTCTTCGACTTCCGCGACGGTGATGCGGCCCGCCATCGCGCACATCGGATTGAAGTTGCGCGCGGTGCGGCGATAGATCAGGTTGCCGGCCTTGTCGGCCTTCCATGCCTTGACGAGCGCGACATCGGCGGTCAGCGAATGTTCGAGCACGTAGTGGTTCTCGCCGAACTGGCGGGTTTCCTTGCCCTCGGCGATCTGCGTGCCGAAGCCGGTGTTCGTGAAAAACGCCGGGATGCCCGAGCCGCCCGCACGCAGCTTCTCGGCGAGCGTGCCTTGCGGCGTGAATTCGAGCTCGAGTTCGCCGGCCAGGTACTGGCGCTCGAACTCCTTGTTTTCGCCGACGTACGACGAGATCATCTTTTTGATCTGACGCGTCTCGAGCAGCAGGCCGAGGCCGAAACCGTCGACGCCCGCGTTGTTGCTGATGCAGGTGATGCCCTGCACCTTCGAATCGCGCAGCGCAGCGATCAGCGCCTCAGGAATGCCGCACAGCCCGAAGCCGCCGACGGCGAACGTCTGCCCGTTCTTGACGATGTCCTTCAGCGCCTCGGCGGCGCCTGGATAGACCTTGTTCATCTGTATGTCCCTTCCTCTATGGAAACCCGAAACCTGTACGTAGTCCGCCGGATCATTGCGGCTGATATCGCAACGGGCGAACTTCACGTCGCCTCACGATACCGCTACGTCATTCTAGTCATCCGCGGCTTGAGCCGCGTTGTCAATCTGCCCGAAAGAGTACGCTGGGCCCGCCATGCGGCACAATACGCAAAAATACATAAGTACTTGCCTCCCGCCCATGCCCGCCCTGGATTACCGCACTGCGTTTCACCTCGCGCCGATCGGACTCGTGCTGTCCCGCGAGCGGACCATCGAAGACTGCAACGACGAGCTAGCGTCGATATTCGGCTACGCGCGCGACGCGCTGATCGGTCAGTCGTTCCAGGTGTTGTATCCATCGGCGGATGAGTTCGAGCGGATCGGCGCGCGCATTCCGCCGATCATGACCGCGCAAGGCAGCTACGCGGACGACCGGATCATGAAGCGCGCGGACGGCGAGCTGTTCTGGTGTCACGTGACGGGCCGCGCGCAGCAGCGCACCGACCCGCACGCGGCGGGTGTCTGGACCTTCGAGGATTTGAGCGCAACCCGGCGGGTCGCGGTGGAACTGACGCCACGCGAGCGCGAAATCGCCGCGCAACTGGTGACGGGCAAGACCAGCAAGCAGATCGGCCGCGTGCTCGACATCAGCCCGCGCACGGTCGACGTCTACCGCGCGCGGCTCATGCGCAAATACGATACGGGCAATGCGACCGAGCTGTTGCAGCGGCTGCTCGGGGATTGAGAGAGGGCGTTTGAAGCGCGCGACAGCGCTGTCAAGCCGCGCGCTCAGGCCGCCTTGACGAGCGCCGCGCTCTCGATGGCCGCGCGCAGTACGTCAGGCACCGGCACCGACTTGCCCGCCGCGTAGTCGATCCACACGCATCGCGCGGCGCCTCGCGCATAGAACGTATCCGGCTCATCGGCGCGCAGGAGCTCGAAAGCCGTATCGAAGCTGCTGCGCCCCGGTGTCGCCACCGACATCCGGCCGATCACGTCGCCCGGATAGTGCAGCTGCTTCAGAAACTCCATCGACGCATTGACGATCACCGGCCCCTGCCCGTCCGCGCGCTGGCCGACAAAGTCCATGTGCTCGAACCAGGAAATCCGCACCTGCTCCATGTAGCGGAAGTAAACCGTGTTGTTGACGTGACCGAAGGCGTCCATGTCGCCCCAGCGGATCGGCATCGTCATTTCGAAAACTGCGTGAAAATCGCTCATTCTGTACTTCCGTTCTTCCTTTTTCTGCCTGGCTTTTGAAACTTTGGACGACCCGCTCACGCGAGTCCGAAGCCGTCGTCGGCGACGATCACCGAGCCGTTGATGAACTGCGATTCATCCGCCGCGAGCAGCAGGAGCAGCCCGTCGAGATCCTCCGGCTTGCCGACCCGATGACGCGGCAGCATCGCCACGAGTTTCTGCCCCTGATCGGTCGACCAGTGGTGATGGTTGATCTCGGTGTCGATATACCCGGGGCAGATCGCGTTCACATTGATGCCGTGTTTGCCCCACTCGAGCGCCATCGCCTTCGTCATGTGGACCACCGCGGCCTTGCTCATCGAATACAGGCCGATTTGCGGCAGCACGCGCAGGCCCGCCATCGACGCGATGTTGATGATCCGGTACGACGGCTTCTGCGCGTTGTTGCCGCGCATGATCATGCGCTTGGCGACTTCCTGCGCCACGAAAAACGCGCCGCGCGTATTCGTGTCGAACACGTATTCGAAGTCCGCCGGCGTGACTTCGGACAGCTTCTGCGTGGTCGACACGCCCGAGTTGTTGACGAGGATATCGATGGTGCCGGCCTCGGTCTCCGCGTGCGCGACCGCCGACTTGATGCTCTGATAGTCGGTCACGTCGAGCGACACGACGTGCGCGGCGCCGCCGGACGCCTCGATTTCCGCGCGCAGCTCCTTGAGCCGCTCGGTACGTCGGCTCGCCAGCACGACCTTCGCGCCCGCCTGCGACAGCACCTGCGCGAAGCGCTTGCCCAGCCCGCTCGAGGCGCCCGTAATCAGCGCGACCTTGCCTTCCAGATTGATCGAACGGCCCATTGTCTTTCCTTGTTCGGTTGTGGTGACAACTGCGGTTGACGGGTTCGGTAGGATCCGACTAAGGGTCTTTACCGTATCATGAAATAGTACGCTCGTGCTAATCTGTGGCTTTTCAGGTTGCGGCGCGGGGATCGATCGCCCACAATACGAACCCGAAAAAAGCATTCTAACGGTAAGAGGAGCATCAATGACCCCCGCAAGTCTCATTGAGCAGTACGGCCCGCGCGAGTCGATGGAGTATGACGTCGTCATCGTCGGCGGCGGCCCTGCGGGCCTGTCGGCGGCCATTCGCCTGAAGCAGCGCGCCGCCGAACAAGGCGCTGACATTGGCGTATGCGTACTCGAAAAAGGCTCTGAGATCGGGGCGCATATTCTGTCGGGCGCGGTGATGGATCCGCGCGCGCTGACCGAATTGATCCCGGACTGGAAGGAGAAAGGCGCGCCGCTGACGGTCGACGTGACCGAAGACCGCTTCCTGTTCCTGTCGGAGACGGGCGCGAAGAGCGTGCCGAACTGGGCGTTACCGGACAATTTCAAGAATCACGGCAACTACGTGATCAGCCTCGCGAACGTGACGCGCTGGCTGGGTCAGCAGGCCGAGGCGCTCGGCGTCGAGATTTTCCCGGGCTTTCCGGCGGCTGAAGTGCTGTACAACGACGACGGCTCGGTCAAGGGCGTCGCGACGGGCAACCTCGGCATCGGCAAGGACGGCCAGCCGACCGAGAACTTCCAGCTCGGCATGGAACTGCACGCGAAGTACACGCTGTTCTGCGAAGGCGCGCGCGGCCACCTCGGCCGCCAGCTGAACGAGAAGTTCAAGCTGCGCGACGGCGTCGATCCACAGGTGTACGGCATCGGTATCAAGGAACTGTGGGAGATCGAGCCCGCCAGACACAAGCCGGGTCTGGTGATGCACACGGCCGGCTGGCCGCTCGAAAACGACACGTACGGCGGCTCGTTCCTCTACCACATGGACAACAACCAGGTCGTGGTCGGCTTCGTGGTCGGCCTCGGCTATTCGAATCCGTATCTGTCGCCGTTCGAGGAATTCCAGCGCTACAAGACGCATCCGGCGATCCGCGCGATTCTCGAAGGCGGCAAGCGCGTGTCCTACGGCGCGCGCGCGATCACCGCGGGCGGCCTGATGTCGCTGCCGAAGCTGGTGTTCCCGGGCGGTGCGCTGGTCGGCGACGACGCGGGCTTCCTGAACGCGTCGCGCATCAAGGGTTCGCACGCTGCGATCAAGACCGGCATGCTCGCCGCCGATGCCGCGTTCGACGCCGTCCAGGCGGGCCGTCAATCAGATGAATTGAGCGCCTACCCGGAAGCGTTCAAGACGTCGTGGCTCCACACCGAGCTGTATCGCGCGCGTAACTTCAAGCAGTGGATGAGCAAGGGTCTCTACCTCGGCACGCTGATGGTCGGTCTCGAGCAGAAGCTGCTCGGCGGCAACGTGCCGTGGACGCTGCACCATCAGCATTCCGATCATGAAATGCTGAAGCCGGCTTCGCAGTGCAAGCCGATCACGTATCCGAAGCCGGACGGCAAGCTGACGTTCGATCGGCTGTCCTCGGTGTTCATCTCGAACACGAATCACGAGGAAAATCAGCCGGCGCACCTGACGCTGAAGGATCCGACCGTGCCGGTCAACGTGAACTGGCAGACCTACGCGGGACCGGAGGCGCGTTATTGCCCGGCCGCAGTGTACGAGTTCGTGAAGAACGACGATGGCAGCGAGCGACTCGTCATCAATGCGCAGAACTGCGTGCACTGCAAGACCTGCGATATCAAGGACCCGACGCAGAATATCGTGTGGGTCACGCCGGAAGGCGGTGGCGGTCCGAACTATCCGAATATGTGATTGATGTGCCGTCTGCCTGTGCGGCGCTGCGCGATAACCGGCAGCGTCGCGCAGGCAAATTCCGATAGCGCGCTCGCGCTTTCGTCTGCGCGCCTTCTTGCGCGTTTCGTTGGTCCCCTTCCCGATTCTTTTTTATGGCGGCTCGTTCGCCGCCAATCGCGAGACCGCGTCAGGGTTACGGCGCGCTGGCCGCGATCTTCGGCGTGCTCACGGCCACATCGCCGCATTGCGCGCGATGGCGCAACGCGTGATCGATCAGCACGAGCGCAAGCATCGACTCGGCAATCGGCGTCGCACGAATGCCGACGCAGGGGTCGTGCCGCCCGAAGGTCTCGACGATCGCGGGGTTCCCCGCCTTGTCGATCGAACGGCGCGGCGTGCGAATGCTCGACGTCGGCTTGATCGCGATCGACACCGTGATGTCCTGCCCCGTCGAAATACCGCCGAGCACGCCGCCCGCGTGATTGCCGACGAAACCTTCCGGCGTCAGCTCGTCGCCATGCACCGAGCCGCGTTGCGCGACGCTCGCGAAGCCCGCGCCGATCTCGACGCCCTTCACCGCGTTGATGCCCATCATCGCGTGCGCGATGTCGGCGTCGAGGCGGTCGAACAGCGGCTCGCCGAGGCCGACCGGCACACCGGAGGCAACCACGTTGATGCGCGCGCCGATCGAATCACCGTCCTTGCGCAGCGCGTCCATATACGCCTCGAGCTGCGGAACGATCTCCGCATTCGGCACGAAAAACGGGTTTTCGCGCACCTGCGCCCAATCGACGAACGGCACGTCAATCTCGCCGAGCGCGGCCATATAGCCGCGAATTTCGGTGCCGAACTTCTCGTGCAGCCACTTCTTCGCGACCGCGCCCGCCGCGACCGCCGGCGCCGTCAGCCGTGCCGACGAGCGGCCGCCACCGCGGTAATCGCGAATGCCGTACTTTTGCCAGTATGTGTAGTCGGCGTGGCCGGGGCGGAACGTTTCCGCGATGTTGCCGTAGTCCTTGCTGCGCTGGTCGGTATTGCGGATCAGCAGCGCAATTGGCGCGCCGGTGGTTTGACCTTCGAACACGCCCGAGAGGATCTCGACCTTGTCTTCTTCCTGGCGCTGCGTCACGTGGCGCGACGTGCCCGGCTTGCGGCGATCGAGTTCGAACTGGATATCGGCTTCGTTGAGCGCCATGCCCGGCGGGCAGCCGTCGATCACGCAGCCGATAGCGGGGCCGTGCGATTCGCCGAAGGTCGTGACAGTGAAAAGCGTACCGAGCGTGTTGCCGGACATGAGCGTCGTCCAAAGAAATACGGGGAGACCGCTATTATGCCAGCCCGCTCGCCTCGAAGCCGGGCCTGGCGACGGCGATGGCCGATCGGCCGGGGCGCACTCGGCCGAAAGCGGGTGATGGCGGGCGAGCTCGCCATCTCGGCGTCCGCGCATCGGCCCACGGCTATTTGCGGGCGCCGCGCAGCTCGGTCACGATCCGCTGCAGCGTCTCCGGCGTCGCGAGCGCCGGGTCGATCGGCTCGCCGACGGCGAGGCTCAGCCGGCTCATCACACCCTTGCTGATCGGCCGCGGCCAGGTTGCGTCCACCGCGCGCGAAAACACGCTGCCCCACAGCCCGCGCAACGCCATCGGAATGACGGGCGCCGGCGTCCGCCTGACGATCTCGGCGACGCCGTGGCGAAACGGATTCAGCTCGCCGGTACGCGTCAGCTTCCCTTCGGGAAAGATACAGACGAGCTCGCCGTCCGCGAGCGCCTGCGCGCACTGGTCGTACGCACGCGCGAGCAGCGCCGCGTCCTGATGCGCGGACGCGATCGGAATCGCCTTCGCGTGCCGGAACAGCCAGCCGACGAACGGCGAGCGGAAGATCCGGTGGTCCATCACGAAGCGGATCGGCCGCGGGCTTTCGGCCATGATGACGATCGCATCGACAAAACTGACGTGGTTGCACACGAGCACCGCCGCGCCCTGCTCCGGAATCCGCTCCGCGTGCACGAGCCGGATCCGGTAGAACGTATGCACGAGCAGCCACGCGATGAAGCGCAGCAGGAACTCGGGCACGAGCGAATAGATGTAGCCCGCGACGACCACATTCAGAAGCGCGGTGACGAGGAAGATCGCCGGAATACTGAAGCCCGCGGCGGTCAGGCCCACCGCCATCAACGCCGACACGATCATGAACAGCGAATTGAGGATGTTGTTCGCGGCGATGATGCGCGCGCGATGGCTCGGCTGACTACGACTCTGGATCAGCGCATACAGCGGCACGCTGTAAAAGCCGCCGAACATCGCGAGCAGGAACAGATCGGCGAGCACGCGCCAATGCGCTAGCCGCGCGAGAAATTCGCCAACGCTGAGCAGATGCCCCGCCGGCGACAGCGCGTGGCTCGCGAAAAAAAGATCGATCGCGAACACGCTCATGCCGATCGAGCCGAGCGGCACGAGGCCGACTTCGATTCGCCGCTTCGAGAGCCGTTCGCACAACAGCGAGCCGATGCCGATGCCGATCGAAAACGTGGCGAGCAGCACGGTCACGACGTCGGGATCGGCGGACAGCACGTCCTTCGCGAAGTTGAAGAACGACGCGAGGAACGTCGCGCCGACGAACCACAGCCACGAAATGCCGAGCAGACCAAGAAACACCGTGCGGTTTTCGTGCGCGAGCTTCAGATTGCGCCACGTTTCGCTCACCGGGTTCCAGTTGATGCGCAATCCGGGCTGCGGTGCGGGCGTAAGCGGCACGAAGCCCGACACGGCGCGCCCGATCAGCGCGATCGCGATACACGCGCAAGCGAGCACCACCGCGCCATGCTCGGCGAACCCCGCGCCCGCGCCGCCGACGATCGTGCCGATCAGGATCGCGACGAAGGTGCCCATCTCGACCATGCCATTGCCGCCGACCAGCTCCGCCTGCGACAGATGCTGCGGCAGATACGAGTACTTGACCGGCCCGAATACCGTCGAATGCACGCCCATCAGGAACGTGCACAGGTACAGCAACGGCGCGCTATGCAGCCAGAATCCCGCGCCGCCGACCAGCATCACCGCGATCTCGAAAGTCTTGACGAGGCGCGTGAGCAACGCCTTGTCGTACTTGTCCGCGATCTGGCCGGAAGTGGCCGAAAACAGCACGAATGGCAGAATGAAAATCGCGGAGATCAGGAACGCCGCGGTTTTCGGGTCGACGCCCGAAAACCGCGCCGCCTGATACGTGACGAGCGACGTGAAGCCGATCTTGAACACGTTGTCGTTCATCGCGCCGAGAAACTGTGTCCAGAAGAACGGCGCGAAGCGGCGCTGGCCGAGCAGGCGGAACTGGGATTCGTGCGCTTCGTGCGCGCGAGCGGCGCGGCGGGCGGCGGGCAACGGACGATCGTTCATGAAGTCAGGAGAACGGCGCGGAAAAATGGCGATGAAGCGGGCGGCACAGCCGGCAAGCGGATCGCCGCGACTCGCGCACGCGGCTCCCGCAATCCGCCCGCACCAGCTCCAGACACAAAAAAAGCGCCCGCTTGCGCGCGCGCCCTGTCGGCGGATTCGCGCTCGCGGCGACGGCCGGAGCGCAACCTTCGAGCCACGCGCATCAGCGCGCCGGCTGCTGGTCCTGTCCTTCCTGCTCTTCCGGCCAGTCGCGGATATAGGCCTTCAGCATGCGGTTCTCGAACCCCTGCTCCTCGACCACCGCCTTCGCGACGTCGTAAAACGAGATGACGCCCATCAGCGTGCGGCTTTCCATGACGGGCAGATAACGCACGTGATGCTCGAGCATCATGCGGCGCACTTCGTTGACGTCGGTTTCGGGCGTGCAGGTGAGCGGATGGTCGTCCATCACCTTGCGGATCGTCGAGGTGCCGACGCTGCCGCCGTTCTCGCTCAAGGTCAGAATGATTTCGCGAAACGTCAGCATGCCGACGAGGTCGCCGTACTCCATCACGACGAGCGAGCCGATGTCGTGCTCGGCCATGGTATTGACGGCGTCATGCAGCGTGGTATCCGGCGTGACCGTAAAAAGGGTATTGCCCTTGACTTTAAGAATGTCGCTGACTCGCATGATCTATCTCCTGATACCGCCAATCTTGCAGTGCATGAAATGTTTTTTCGATCCTATCGGAAAGGCCCATAAAAGGAAAGCGGCCCGCCAGCCAAGGCGCGGCGGGCTTGGGAGACTCGAATTCATCTGACTTCCAGATTGCGAGCATGCCGCGCTCCCGGCACGAGCCGCACGAACCCGCGGGAAAACCGCGCTTGAAGCGGCGCGTGCCAATGATAGGATGGCCGCCCACCCCGATCTTTCGCGAGGCCGCCCGCGGCCCGCCGCCCACGATGTCCGCCAACCGTTTCGATACGCTTGCGCTGCACGCCGGCGCAGCCCCCGACCCTGCCACCGGCGCACGCGCGACGCCGATCTACCAGACCACGTCGTTTTCGTTCCGCGACTCGGATCACGCCGCCGCGCTGTTCAACATGGAGCGCGCCGGCCACGTCTACTCGCGCATCTCGAATCCGACCGTCGCCGTGTTCGAGGAGCGCGTCGCCGCGCTCGAAAACGGCGCCGGCGCGATCGGCACTGCGAGCGGCCAGGCCGCGCTGCATCTGGCGATCGCGACGCTGATGGGCGCGGGTTCGCACATCGTCGCGTCGAGCGCGCTGTACGGCGGCTCGCACAATCTGCTGCATTACACGCTGCGACGCTTCGGTATCGAGACGAGCTTCGTCAAGCCCGGCGACCTCGACGCGTGGCGCGCCGCGCTGCGCCCCAACACGCGCCTGCTATTCGGCGAAACGCTCGGCAATCCGGGCCTCGACGTGCTTGACATCGCCGCGCTCGCACAGATCGCGCACGCGCACCGCGTGCCGTTGCTGGTCGACTCGACCTTCACGACGCCCTACCTGCTGCGCCCCTTCGAGCACGGCGCCGACCTCGTCTACCACTCGGCGACCAAGTTTCTCGGCGGCCACGGCACGACGATCGGCGGGGTGCTGGTCGACGGCGGCACGTTCGACTTCGAAGCTTCCGGCCGCTTTCCCGAATTCACCGAGCCGTACGACGGTTTCCATGGCATGGTATTCGCCGAGGAAAGCACCGTCGCGCCGTTCCTGCTGCGCGCGCGTCGGGAAGGCTTGCGCGACTTCGGCGCGTGCCTGCATCCGCAGGCCGCGTGGCAGCTGCTGCAAGGCATCGAGACACTGCCGTTGCGCATGGAGCGTCACGTCGTCAACACACGGCGCGTGGTCGAGTTTCTCGCCGGTCATGCGGCGGTCGAATCGGTCGCCTATCCCGAGTTGCCGACGCATCCCGACCACGCGCTCGCCAGGCGGCTGCTACCGCGCGGCGTGGGCGCCGTGTTCAGCTTCAACCTGCGCGGCGACCGCGCGGCCGGGCGAGCCTTCATCGAAGCGCTCACGCTCTTCTCGCACCTCGCGAACGTCGGCGACGCGCGCTCGCTGGTGATCCACCCGGCATCGACGACGCACTTCCGCATGGATGCCGCCGCGCTCGCCGCGGCCGGTATCACCGAAGGCACGATCCGTCTGTCGATCGGGCTCGAAGATCCGGATGACCTGATCGACGATCTCAAGCGCGCGCTGAAGGCCGTGCAAAGAACCGCGCAACCGGCGAGCGGCGGTCGTACCGCAACGCCGAACGGCAGCGCCTCACAACAGACCGCCACTGCCGCGCCCGCCGCCACGAGCACCCCCGCCCGCCCGGAGTCCGCATGATCGTCACCGTTCAAGGCAAACCGGCCTACGCCTACACCGGCGGCAAACCCTTCGACGCGAGCCTGCCAACCGCCGTGTTCATCCACGGTGCCGAGCACGATCACAGCGTGTGGGCGCTGCAAAGCCGCTACTTCGCGCATCACGGCTTCGGCGTGCTCGCGGTCGATCTGCCGGGCCACCGACGCAGCGCCGGCCCCGCGCTCGCCAGCATCGCCGCGCTGGCCGACTGGCTCGCCGCGCTGCTCGATGCCGTGGGCGTCACGCGTGCGTTCGTCGCCGGTCACAGCATGGGCTCGCTGATCGCGCTCGACTTCGCCGGCCGCTATCCGCAGCGCGCGACGCATCTTGCGCTGCTCGCCACCGCGCTGCCGATGACGGTCTCCGACGCGCTGCTCGACGCCGCGCTCAATCGCGAGCCCGAGGCAATCGGCATGGTCAACCAGTGGTCGCATTCGACGCTCGCCGCGAAGCCCTCGTGCCCCGGCCCCGGTTTCTGGCTGCACGGCATGAACCAGCGGCTGATGGAGCACGTGTCCGCCAGCGGCGAGCCGCATCTGTTCCACACCGACTTCACCGCCTGCCATACCTATGCGGACGGCCACGCTCGTGCGGCGCAGGTGCGTTGCGCCGTGCGCCTGATCGTTGGTCGGTGCGATGCGATGACGCCGCCGCGCGCGGCGAAAGCGCTTGCCGATGCGTTCGCGCAGGCGGGCACGCCGGTCGACACCGTCACGCTCGAAGCGGGCCACGCGTTGATGACCGAGCAACCCGACGCGACGCTCGATGCGCTGTACGGCTTCGCTTCGCGGCCGCCGCACGAAGCGCGCTGAAGGGACGCGCGTTGGCGGCTCGTCGCGCGCCTCGGTGCTCCGCGGGCGGCCGTCGGGAATGCCGTTGCGAATCGCCACCGAATCACTACCGAACGACCACGATACCCACGCCGAACCCGCCGCGCCATCTGCCGAATGGCCAGGTTGCGCCAGGCAGGCGATCGCCGGAGAATGATTGAAGCTGTCTTTCTCAGCCTCCGGAGGCCGTCATGGCTCATACAGCGCATACCGATCACTTCGCGAACTTCGCGGAGTTTTATCCGTACTACCTGAGCGAGCATCGCAACCTCGTGTCGCGGCGGCTGCATTTCGTCGGCTCGCTCGGCGTCATTGGCTGCCTCGCGATGGCGCTCGCCACCGGCGACTGGCTATGGTTGCCGGCGGCCGTGGTGTGCGGCTACGGCTTCGCGTGGGTCGGCCATTTCTTCTTCGAAAAGAACCGGCCTGCCACCTTCCGTCATCCGTTTTACAGCCTGATGGGCGACTGGGTGATGTTCAAGGACATCTGCGTGGGGAAGATTTCGTTGTAGTTTTATCGGGGCGGCTCGAAGTCTGGCCGCCCTATCATGCTGCCTGGTGCGGCATCGAAGCCGCCGCGCGCTCGCCATCGCCGGGTCGCGCCGCCCGTGCCGCCGCGCGCGAGGCGAGCAACGCGGCGAGCGTCACCTTCAGCTGGTCGTTGTCGAGCGCGGCGAGCAGCATGCCGCCGTCCACGCGCGTGGAGTCGAGTTCGAGCTGATACGCAAGCTCCGCGCGGTCGATCACGAACAGGTCGTACAGCCGCTGCACTGTGACCTGCGCCGGGTTCGCGAGCAGCACGAAGTGCGGGCCGGTATGGTCCTCCTCCAGCCGCGCGATCCACTCGATCTCCTCGAGACGCTGCAACAGCATCAGCGCCGTATCCTTGTCGCGGCGAAGCATCCGGGCAAGCTCCGGCATCGTGTAGCCGCGTCTGCCGCCCTCACGCGCCTCGCACAGCCGCGCGAGCAATTCGAGCGAATCGAACAGATTGCTGCCATAGAACACGGGGCGGTGAAACTGACCGATGCGAATCGCCGGCAACGCCGATGCGATCATCGCGCCGGTCAGCGTGATAAACCAGCACAGGTACATCCACACCAGGAACAGCGGCACCGCGGCGAACGCGCCGTACACCGCCGTATAGGTCGGAATACGGCGCACGTAGTAGCCGAAGCCGCGCTTGGCGAGCTCGAAAGCGACCGCGGCGATCACGCCGCCGACCACCGCGTCGCGCCATTCGACACGGCAGTTCGGCAGATAAACGTAAAGGATCGTGAACGCGAGCATCGTGAACGGCAGCGAGGCGCTCGCGAGCGCCCATTCGATCAGCGGTGTGATGCGCTGCGCGGCGCTAAACGACATCGATTGCGTGAACAGATACGACGAGATGGACAGGCTCACGCCGATCAGGATCGGACCGAGCGTGATGATCGCCCAGTACACGAGAATGCGCTGCGCGACGGGCCGCGCCTTGCGCACGCGCCAGATCACATTGAACGCGGACTCGACGGTCATCATCGTCATCACCGCGGTGACGAACAGGATGATCATGCCGATCGTGGTCAGCCCTTTGGCCTTCGATGCGAACTGGTTCAGATACTTGAAGATCTGATCGTTCAGTTGCGCGGGCATCAGGTGGTCGGCAAGAAAAAACTGCAGCGACGCCTGGAACGAGCTGAAGATCGGAAACGCGGTGAACAACGCAAACGCGACGGTGGCGAGCGGCACGAGCGCGAGCATCGTCGTGAACGTCAGGCTGCCCGCGACTTGCGGAATCCGGTCCTCGCCGATGCGTTGCGCCGCGAATTGCGCGAGCCGTTTGAGCGTGTCGAGATCGAAACGCACCCTAACCAACAAACCTGCCTCCTTGCTTGCTGAACCGTCAGACCGGGACTGCGGGAACTCCGCGCGGCGTTTGGCCGAAGCTCCTGGCCGAACGGCTATGAGCGGTCTGTGCAACTGACCGAACCCCTATAATACCCGTTCAATGATGAGGCCTATGAAAGACATTCTCGTGCTTTATTACAGCCGTCACGGCGCCACCCGCGAGCTCGCGCTGGCGATCGCGCACGGCGTCGACAGCGTCCCCGGCATGCAGGCGCGCGTGCGCACCGTACCGGCGGTCTCCACGGTTTGCGAGGCGAGCGAGCCGGACATTCCCACCGAAGGACCACCGTACGTCGAGCTACGCGACCTCGAAGAATGCGCGGGCCTCGCGCTCGGCTCGCCGACCCGCTTCGGCAATATGGCGGCCGCGCTCAAATACTTTCTCGACGGCACCACGCCGCAGTGGCTATCCGGTGCACTGTCGGGCAAGCCGGCCTGCGTGTTCACGTCGACCGGCAGCCTGCACGGCGGCCAGGAATCCACGCTGTTGTCGATGATGCTGCCGCTGCTCCATCACGGCATGCTGATCGTCGGCATTCCCTACACGGAGAGCGCGCTGTCCACCACGCAGACCGGCGGCACGCCGTACGGCGCCTCGCATTACGCGCGCGCGGGCACGACCGGCCATGGCATCTCCGCCGACGAACGGACGCTGGCGATTGCGCTTGGTGCGCGCGTTGCGCGCACGGCGGCGTCGATGTCCGAAAGGCCGTGAGCGTAAAGCCGTGAACGAACCGGATCCGCAACCCTCCGAACGCGACGACGCCCGTCGTGACGCGGGTGGCGCTGGACTCGCGGCCACGACCTCCGGGGGCCACGCGAACGCGGCGCCCGCAAGCCTCGCGGCGAACGCGTCGGCATCTGCAACCGTCGTGCCCGTGCAACCCAAAGCTGCCGCCGCGCTCGTCGCCGCTTTCACACTGGTCTCGATGATCGTGCTTGCCGTCGCATGGGAATGGTGGCTCGCGCCGTTGCGCTCTGGCGGCTCGCTGCTCGTGCTGAAAGCGTTGCCGCTACTCTCCGCGTTGCCGGGCGTGTGGCGACGTCGGCTTTACACGATGCAATGGGCGTCGATGCTGATCCTGCTGTATTTCGCCGAAGGCGTCGTGCGTGGCTGGAGCGATCATGGCTTGAGCGCGCGGCTCGGCTGGCTTCAGGCGGCGCTCGCCATGATCTTCTTCACCTGCGCACTCGCGTATGTCGGACCGTTCAAGCGCGCGGCGAAACGAGCCGCGAAGCAGGCTGTAAAGTAGGCTGCAAAGCAGGCCGCAAGCGAACCGATCCCGCCCGCCTGAGGCCCAAGCCCCAACACCGTCAACCGATCCACATGACCCACACCGCTTTTCTCGCCGCCTGCCGCGACGCCATCGGCGCGACTCACGTACTGACCGATCCGCACGACACCGCTCCATTTCTGACCGACTGGCGCCGCCGCTACACCGGCGCGGCCTGCGCGGTGCTGTGCCCGGCCACGTCCGCGGAAGCCGCCGCGCTCGTCAGGCTCGCGGTCGAACATTGCGTCGCGCTGGTGCCGCAGGGCGGCAACACCGGCCTCGCGGGCGGCGCGACACCCGACGCAAGCGGCGCGCAGGCGGTCATCAGCCTGCGCCGCCTGAATCGCGTGCGCGACATCGATCCGCACAACAACACGATCACGGTCGAAGCCGGCGTGATCCTCGCCGACGTGCAGAAGCATGCCGAAGCGGCCGGGCGTCTGTTTCCGCTGAGCCTCGCCGCCGAAGGCAGCTGCACGATCGGCGGCAATCTGTCGACCAATGCGGGCGGCACCGGCGTGCTGCGCTATGGCAACACGCGCGAGCTATGCCTCGGCCTCGAAGTGGTGACGCCGCAAGGCGAACTGTGGGACGGCCTGCGCGGGCTGCGCAAGGACAACACCGGCTACGATCTGCGCGACCTGTTCATCGGCGCGGAAGGCACGCTCGGCCTGATCACCGCGGCGGTGCTCAAGCTGCATCCGCAGCCGGCCGCGCGCGTCACCGCGCTCGCCGCGCTCGCGTCGCCGCATGCGGCGCTCGATTTTCTCGCGCTCACGCAACGCGTCGCCGGGCCGCTCCTGACCGGCTTCGAACTGATGTCGGATTTCTGCCTGCGCCTCGTCGGCCGGCATTTCGAGCAGATGCGTTATCCGTTCGCCGAACCGCATGCGCAGGTCGTGCTGCTCGAACTGTCGGACAGCGAAAGCGAAGTGCACGCGCGCACTCTGTTCGAGGGGCTGATGGAAACTGCGCTCGAACAAGGTCTCGTGGAAGACGCCGTGGTGGCGGAAAACCTCGCGCAGTCTCGGGCGTTCTGGAATCTGCGCGAGCACATTCCGCTCGCCCAGGCCGAGGAGGGCCTGAACATCAAGCACGACATCGCGGTGCCGATTTCACGCATCGGCCACTTCATCGAAACCACCGATGCGGCAATCGCGCAAGCCGCGCCGGGGGCACGCATGGTCACGTTCGGCCATCTCGGCGACGGCAATCTCCACTACAACGTGCAGGCGCCCGAGGGCGTCGATGCGAAGGCGTTTCTGCGGCAGTACCAGAGCCCGATCAACCGGATCGTCTACGACAGCGTCGATGCGCATCGCGGCAGCATCAGCGCGGAACACGGACTCGGCCAGCAGTTGAAGATCGACGAAGCCGCCCGCTACAAGCAGGACGTCGAGGTGCGGATGATGCGCGCGATCAAGCAGGCGCTCGATCCGCTGAACCTGATGAATCCTGGCAAGGTGCTACGCTAATGTCTGAAGCCTGCGCGATCCGGCGCGCAGGCGTTTTGCAGGAGTCGCGTCCGTGAAGATTCGCGTGCTGTCCGATCTGCATCTGGAAAACGACGAGCCTGAACTGATCCCGCATGCGCAGGCGGATCTCGTGGTGCTGGCGGGCGACATCCACAATCATGCGGCCGGCCCGCGCTGGGCAGCGCAGGCGTTCGACGACGCGGTGCCGGTCGTCTACGTGCCGGGCAATCACGAGTACTACGACGGTGAATTCGGCGCGCTGGAGAGCGCGATGCTCGACGCGGCCGCGCAGGTCGATAACGTGCATATGCTGAACAACGCCGCGCTGGTCGACAGCCAGGGCCGCTGGCGCGTGCTCGGCACGACGTTGTGGACAGACTTCGCGCTGTACGGCGCGACGCCGGATGCAATCGAGGAATCGATCGTCGCCGCGCGCCGGGTCATGCTCGACTATCGCGGGCTGATCCAGATGAACTGGCCGCACGACCCGCGCGACGCCGCGCGCGACTTCACGCCCGCCGATTCGCTCGCGCTGCACCAGCATGCGCGCGCGTGGCTCGAAAGCGAGCTTGCCAAACCGTTCGCCGGCCAAACGATCGTGGTCACGCATCACGCGCCGCATCGGCTGAGCCTGGCCGGGCGTTTTGCCGAAGACCGCGTGTCGGCCGGCTTCGTCAACCATCTGCCCGAGCTCGTGCGCGCGCCTGTCGCGTTGTGGATTCATGGCCACACGCATACGTCGTTCGACTACGTGGTGGACGGCACGCGCGTCGCGTGCAATCCGCGCGGCTATTTCGACCGGCGCACGCGCCAGTGGGAAAATCCACTGTTTGCGTGGGACAAGGTCGTCGAGATCTAGCGGGTACTAGCGGGCCTCTTGCATCGGATCAACCCGCCGCCGCTCACCGCTCGCGCCGCTGCGCATCCTGTGACTCGACCTCGACCGGCACGAGCTGCGGCTGCTGTTCGCGCATGCGGCGCAGCAGATCGCGCGACGCGGCGACGCCGATCAGTCCAAACATGACGGCCAAGCCGATCATCAGGTGCGTATCCATGGATGTGTCGTCCTTCAGTGGTTACGAGGCGCCGAACGGCGGCGAATCCAGCGCGTCCGGCCAGAGCGACGACGCGTGAACGACACGTTAACAAATCGGCTGCGCGGGAGAAGTAAAGAAATGTTGCGACGCGGCGCGTGTGTAACAGCTGTCACGCCGCGTGCCCACTCCGCGTGCCGCACTCCGCGTGTCGCTCGAACGTCAATGCATGACGAGCAGACCGTTCAGGTCCGCACGAACTGCCGCAACTCCTCCTGATCCGCCGCCAGCGTCGAAGGCAACTCGTCGCGCAGGAATTCGACCCACGTGCGGATCTTCGCATCGAGATACTGCCGCGACGGATACAGCGCATACAGATTCATCTGCTGCGACGTGTACTCGGGCATCAGCCACACCAGTTCGCCGCTGCGCAAACGGCTGATCGCCGAGTAGATCGGAATCAGCGCTACGCCCATGCCCTGGGCGACGGCCACGACCATCGCCTCGGCCACGTTCACCTGAAACGTCGCCGCGCCGAGCGAGACGGTTTCCTCGCCGTGCGGGCCGTCGAAGGTCCATTTGTCCGGCGGATTCACCGGCGTCACCATCTGCAGGCAGGCGTGCTGCGCGAGGTCCGCAGGCGTTTGCGGCACGCCGCGCCGTTCGAGGTACGCCGGCGACGCGCACGCGATGCTGAACGCGCTGCCAAGGCGCTGCGACACGAGCCCCGAATCCGGCAGGCCGGTCGCGAGCGTCAGCGACACGTCGAAGCCTTCGTCGAGCAGATCGGGCATGCGCTGCGCGAGCGTCAGTTCGATATGCACGTCCGGGTAGCGCTGCTGATAACGGCCCACGGCCGGCACCACGTAGTGCTGGCCGAAGCTCGTCATCGCGTGAACCTTGAGCTTGCCGGACGGACGCGCGTGCGCGTCGCTCGCCTCGGCCTCCGCCTGATCCACGTACGCGAGAATCTGCTCGCAGCGCTGCAGATAGCGCTCGCCAGCTTCGGTCAGCGCAATGCGGCGCGTGGTCCGGTTCAAAAGCCGTGTGCGCAGATGCGCTTCCAGATCCGAAACCGCGCGCGACGCGTAGGCCGTCGTCGTATTCAGATGCTGCGCGGCGCCCGTGAAGCTGCCCGCTTCGACGACGCGGACGAAAACGCGCATGTTTTGAAGCGTGTCCATACCTATCCTCAGAAATCGGCAGCGATTGTTACACGATCAGCAATGGCGATTATCTCATCTCTGGCAAAAATGCCTTGCATCTTTACCGGTTATTCCGCAATCGATCGAAAAATATAATTGCGCACAAGCTTCTATAGTCAAATTTGGAGGAAATCGTGCAGTCTCCGGTACCCAAAGGGATCGCCGCAGTCGCGGTTCTTACGATCCTATTAACAATCGCCGGATGCGCAAGTACCGGAGGCGTCGCGCCGCAAACGCACACGATCAATCCTGCGTCGCTCGATGCGGGCAACGCAATCCGCGCCGCCAACGCCGATGCGCAGTGGCCCGCCGCCGACTGGTGGCGCGCTTATAACGATCCGCAGCTGGACCGGTGGATCGCGGACGCGCAAGCCGGCAATCCCAGTCTCGCGGTCGCCCAGGCGCGCGTGCGTGAGGCGGCGTCGATGGCCGGCGTCGCGCGCGCGGCGCTCGCGCCGCAAGTCAACGGCAGCCTGTCGATCCAGCGCCAGCAGTGGGCCGACAACGTGTTCTACGGTCCGGGTCCGCTCGCCGGCGAGCAGTCGTGGAACAACACCGGCACGCTCGGCCTCGCGTATCACCTCGACTTCTGGGGCAAGGACAAGAACGCCGCAGAGCGCGCGCTCGACCTCGCGCACGCCAGCGCCGCCGATGCGCGCGCCGCGCAGCTCGAACTGCAGGCGAACGTCGTGCGCACCTATATCGAGATGTCGCTGAACTACGCGTTGCTCGACATCGCGAAGTCCACGCTGCAGCAACAGCAGCACATCGTCGACCTCGCGAACCGGCGCCTGAAGGGCGGCATCGGCACGCAGCTCGAAGTGAGCCAGGCCGAGACGCCGATGCCCGAGTACGAGCGCCAGATCGAAGCGATCGACGAGAAGATCGCGCTCGGCCGCAATCAGTTGGCCGCGCTCGCGGGCAAGGGTCCGGGCGCCGGCGACGCGATCCAGCGCCCGACGCTGTCGCTCGCCGCGCCCGCCGGCCTGCCGGCCGCGCTGCCCGCGGATCTGATCGGCCACCGGCCGGACGTGGTCGCGGCACGCTGGACGGTCGCCGCGCAGGCGCGCGGCATCGACGTCGCCAAGGCCGGGTTCTATCCGGACATCAACCTGCTCGCGTCGATCGGAGGCTATGCGGCGATGGGGCCGCTGTTCCAGTTCCTGAAGAGTCCGTCGCATAGCTGGAGCGTGGGTCCCGCGCTGACGCTGCCGATCTTCGACGGCGGCCGGCTGCGCTCGCAGCTCGGCGCGGCGTCGGCGGGCTACGACGAGGCCGTCGAGCGCTACAACCAGTCGATCGTAGGCGCGCTGAAGGACATCTCCGACCAGGTGATCCGCATCCGTTCGCTGACCACCCAGGCCGACGACGCCGAGCGCTCGGTCGCCGCCGCGCGCAGGAACTACGAGCTGTCGCGCGAAGGCTACCGGCGCGGCTTGACCGACTATCTGAACGTGCTGGTCGCACAAAACCAGTTGCTGCGCGCCCAGGAAGGCGTCGCCAAAGTGCAGGCCGAGCGGCTCGGCGCGCATGCGTCGTTGATGACGGCGCTCGGCGGCGGTCTCGACGATCCGGCCAACGGTCCGCGGGATAACGAAACGTTGCCGGCGCATGGCAAGGGCAGCGGCGAGAGCAAGAGCGGCGCGGTGAGTAGCGACACGGCAACAGCGGATGCGGATGCCAACGCCAACGCAAAGACCAACGCGGCCATCACCACCGCCTCGCACGCCCCGAACGCGCGCGCGTCCGACTAAGGAAGACCATGTCCTCCTCGCCCTCCCCGTCGAGCGCGCGCCCCGCCTCGTTCGCCGCGCTCTACGAAGCCGCCGCCCACTGGGCGCGCACCGACGGCCTCGTATGGATCTATCTGTTCAAGTCGCTCGCCGCGTGCTTCCTCGCGCTCGGCATCGCGATGAAGCTCGATCTGCCGCAGCCGCGCACCGCGATGACCACCGTGTTCATCGTGATGCAGCCGCAAAGCGGCGCAGTGTTCGCGAAGAGCTTCTATCGGATCTGCGGCACGCTGGTCGGTCTCGTCGTGATGCTCGCGCTGATCGGACTGTTCGCACAGCAGCCGGAGCTGTTCCTCGTCACGACCGCGATCTGGGTCGGCATCTGCACCGCCGGCGCCGCGCGCAATCGCAACTTCCGTTCGTACGGCTTCGTGCTGGCGGGCTATACGGCCGCGCTGATCGGCATCCCCGCTTCGCAGCATCCGGACGGCGCGTTCCTGAGCGCGCTCACGCGGGTTGCGGAAGTGGTGATCGGCATCATCTGCGCGGGCGCGGTCAGCGGCCTCGTGTTTCCGCAGTTCGCCGGCCTGCAGATGCGCGGCACCGTGCGCGCGCGCTTCTCGGCGTTCGTCGAGTACGTGTCGGCGTCGCTTGCCGGGCGCAACGACCGCGCGCAGATCGAGGCGACCAATGCACGCTTCGTCGCCGACATCGTCGGCTTCGAGGCCGCGCGCAGCATCGCCGTGTTCGAAGGCCCCGATTCGCGGATGCGCGGCGGGCGCCTCGCGCGTCTGAACAGCGAGTTCATGACCGCGTCGACGCGCTTTCACGCGCTGCATCAGCTGATGAACCGTCTGCGCGACAGCGGCACGCACGGCGCGGCGATCGCGATCGCCGCGCTCGAACCGTACTTCAAGGAGATCGCGCCGTTGCTCGCGAAGTCGGGCGAGCCGGTGCTGAGCGCGGCCGACGCCGCGCACGCCGCGGCCCAGCTCGACACCTACAGGAGCGAGTTGCCCAAACGCGTGCGCGCGACGCGCGACGAGCTCGAAACACACCCCGACGCGCCGTTGCTCGATTTCGACACGGGCGCCGAGCTGCTGTACCGCTTCATCGACGACCTGCACGCGTACGCGGCGACCTACGCGTCGCTCGCCGTCGACAAGCACGCGCGCGAACGCTGGATCGAGCGCTACGAGCCGAAAACCAACGCGATCGCGGCCGGCGTCGCGGGCCTGCGCGCGGCCATCGTGATGATGGTGCTCGGGGCGTTCTGGATCGCCACCGCTTGGCCGAGCGGCTCGACGTTGACGCTGGTCGCAGCGACCGTGTGCGCGCTCGCGTCGGCCTCGCCGGATCCGAAGCGCACCGCGTTCAAGATGGCCGGCGGCACGGTGCTCGCGACGCTGATGGGCATGATCGCGGTGTTCGGCGTGTATCCGCACATCGACGGCTTCGTGCTGCTGTGCGTCGCGCTCACGCCGTTCCTGCTGCTCGGCGTGTTGATGACCACGCGTCCGACGCTCGCGGGCTACGGCGTCGGCTACTGCATCTTCTTCTGCTTCCTCGCCGGCCCAGACAACGTGATTCACTACGACCCGAGCGCGTTCATGAACGACGCGCTCGCGCTGGTCCTGTCGATGCTGGTGTCGTCGATCGCGTTCGCGGTGCTGCTGCCGCCGTCGACGCCGTGGCTGCGCAACCGCCTG
The DNA here is from genome assembly GCF_014201005.1 of Paraburkholderia lebeckiae. NCBI lineage: Bacteria > Pseudomonadati > Pseudomonadota > Betaproteobacteria > Burkholderiales > Burkholderiaceae > Paraburkholderia > Paraburkholderia lebeckiae. The sequence continues at coordinate 208,042 of NZ_JACHDK010000005.1, forward strand.
CTCGTCGACCTGCGCCGCCAGGTGCTGCTGGCCGGCCGCGCGGGTCTGGCACGCGTGCGCTCGCGTTTCGAAAGCGGCGCGCGCGATCTGATGTTCCAGATCGACGCGCTGTCGCAGAACGAGCCCGAAACGAAGCGCGACACGCTGCGCTGGCTGTTTTCGGTGTTGGAGGTCGGCAACGCGGTGATCGACCTGCGCCGCGAAATCGCGACGCTGCCCAACGAGCCGCGCTACCACAAAGCGGCACCGTGGCGCGTCGCGCTGCGCGCGCTGCGCGATGCGCTCGCGGCGCTGTTCGAGCGGCCGCGGCAGCAGCACTTCGCGCGCGCGCTCGCGGCGACCGCCGATGCGATCGCGCAAGTGCAGCAGCTGATGGCAGGCTTCACGCCATCGCGTGAAGAACGCCATCAGCTGTTGCGCATCCTCAGTCAACTGCATTTCATCCGTACCGCGCTGCTCGATCCGCAGTCGCCGCTTGCCTCGGCGATCGGCGCGCGCGCGGACGCATCAGAAGAAGAAGGAGTTCCTCATGCCGCGTGATATCGCCGTGCTCGATGCCTATGTGCCGGCCATTGTGCTGCTGTTCATCGCGGGCGCCGCGCTGACCTGGCTCGTCGACCGCTTGATCGCCTATACGGGCCTCTATCGCGTGGTGTGGCACCCCTCCCTGTTCCGGGCCAGCTTGCTCGTGTCCGTGTGCGGCCTTCTCGGCCTCGCCGTTTATCGTTGATCAGAGTCGAAACATGACCATCCGAAATCTTGTGGGCTTCATCGCGACAGCCGTCATTTTCATCGTCGCGATCGTGATTGGCCGCGTGCTGTGGGTCCATTACATGGACGAACCGTGGACCCGCGACGGCCGCGTGCGCGCCGAGATCGTCAACGTCGCGCCCGACGTGTCGGGCGCGATCGTCGATCTGCCGGTCAAGGACAACCAGTTCGTGAAGAAGGGCGACCTGCTGATGCAGATCGATCCGTCGCATTACCAGATCGCGGTCGAGCAGGCGCAGGCCGCCGTTGCCGCGCGCAAGGCCGAGTTGCAGATGAAGCGCGACGACGCGCAACGGCGCGCCGACATGGATTCGCAGGTGGTGTCGAAGGAAAGCCGCGAAAACGCGACGCACACCGCGTCCGCCGCCGATGCCGCCTATCAGCAGGCACTCGCCGCGCTCGACGCCGCGAAGCTGAACCTCGAGCGCACGCGCGTGGTGTCGCCGGTCGACGGTTACGTGACGAACCTGTCCGTGTTCCGCGGCGACTATGCGACTGCCGGCGCCGCGAAGCTCGCGATCGTCGACAGTCACTCGTTCTGGGTGTATGGCTACTTCGAGGAAACCAAGCTGCCGCACGTGCGCGTCGGCGATCGGGCCGAAGTGCGGCTGATGAGCGGCGGCACGCTGCAAGGCCATGTGGAGAGCATCTCGCGCGGCATCTACGACCGCGACAATCCGCAAAGCCACGAGCTGCTCGCGGACGTGAATCCGACCTTCAACTGGGTGCGCCTCGCGCAGCGCGTGCCGGTGCGCGTGCAGATCGACTCGGTGCCGCCCGACGTGATGCTGGCGGCGGGCACGACCTGCACGGTGGTCGTGCGGCCGGGGACGGGCTCCGGCTCCTCGTTGGCCAACGCGAGCTGACGCCCGCGCCGCCTTTTATAGCCTGAACTGCCCCACCATCGCCTTCAGCCCGCGTGCCTGATCGTCGAGCGAGCGGGCCGCGGCGGTGGCCTCCTCCACCAGCGCGGCGTTCTGCTGCGTGCCCGAGTCCATCTGCGTGACCGCGAGATTGATCGCCTCGATACCGGCGCTCTGCTCGGACGACGCCGCCGAAATCTCGCCCATGATGTCGGTCACGCGCTTCACGGCCTTGACGACTTCGTCCATCGTCTGACCGGCGTCCGCGGCGAGCGTCGAGCCGTTGCCGACGCGCTCGACCGAAGTCTGGATCAAGCCCTTGATCTCCTTCGCGGCCGCCGCGCTGCGTTGCGCGAGGTTGCGCACTTCCGCCGCGACGACCGAAAAGCCGCGCCCCTCCTCGCCCGCGCGCGCCGCCTCGACGGCCGCGTTCAACGCGAGGATGTTGGTCTGGAACGCGATCCCCTCGATCACGCCGATGATGTCGCCGATGCTGCGCGCGCTGTCGTTGATGTCGTTCATCGTCGCGACCACGCGGCTCACGACTGCGCCGCCCTGCTCGGCGATCGCCGACGCGTTGTTCGCGAGCGTGCTCGCCTGCTTTGCGTTGTCGGCGTTCTGACGCACCGTCGAGGTCAGCTGCTCCATGCTGCTCGCGGTGCGCTCGAGCGCGAGCGCCTGCTGCTCGGTACGCTGCGACAGATCGAGATTGCCCATCGAAATCTGCCCGGACGCGGTCGCGATCGCATCGGCGCTCGACGCGATGTCGGCAACCGTCGTCGCGAGTCCGCTTTGCATGTCGGACAGCGCGAACAGCATGCTCGCACGGTCCTTGCCGCCGAGCACGATGCGGTTCGACAGATCGCCCGCGGCGATGCGGCGCGCGATCTCCTTCGCGTACGCGGGCTCGCCGCCGAGCTGCGCGGTGAGCCGCCGCACGACCCACGCGGCGATGCCGACCGCGAGCACGATCAGTGCGAGCGTCATCGCCGCGATCATCACGAACGACGAGTGATAGATGAAGCCGGACGCGTCGATCGTCGCCTTCGCGGCGGTGCCGCGCTGCGCGACGAGTTCGTCGACGAGCTTTTCGAGCTTGCCGGTTTCGACGAGCAGCGACACGTCCTGCGTGCCGACCTGCCAGTTCATCTGCGACAGATCGAGCGGCTGCGCTTTCACGAGCGTGACGAAGTCGCGCAGATGACCGCTCCATGCCGCGACCGCCGCGGCGAATGCCTTCTGCGCGCCGACCGCCTTCGCGTCCGACTTATCGACGTACTGCTGGAGCGTGCGCAGTTGCTCGTCGAGACCCGCGAGGCCGCGCTCGATATCGGCCCCGAGTTCGTCGCGCTCCTTCGCGGTGGTCGCGGTTAGCAGCATCTTTTGCGCGCGGCTCGCGCGCAGCATGTGGCCGCGCGCTTCCTCGGCGGCGCGGCTCGCGACGTGGCCCTGGTCGTAGATCGATTGCGTGGACGCGTTCAGCCGGCCGATCTGCAGCAGCGAAAACACGCCGATCAGCAGCGTGCCGGCGAGCAGAATCGCAAACGCAATCCGTAGCGTCGCCTTGACCGACAGGCCCTTGAACTTCGTTGCCGCTGCGCTGTGTGCCACTGCATCCATAGTCTCCGTCCCCACATGTCGACGCGCCGGAAGGTCGGTTCCGGCATCACCACTTATCTCTCCGGGTCTACGGCAGACCGTCCCGCGATCTTGAATTTCGCTTGCGCAAGCCGCGGCGGGTCGTGCGCCGCTTGCCATTCCCGGTTCCATGTTCGACGCGCTGCTTCGTGAGCCGCGCAATCGCGAGCGCTTTATACCGTGGCCAAAAACTCGCCAAAAGAAGTTTCTTCAGGTCAGGGCTGACGATTCATCCTTCAGTGCCGAATGAAAAGTCATCCGCCCCCTTGTCCGATTCGCGACAAAACTTGTCCTTACAATTCGCTCCGGCCACATTAAACTTCGGCTAAATATTCAAAACGCCGGTTGCCGCGACGAAACGCCGCAGTGCTTCGCGGAACGCGCCTCGCAGGCGTGTGCTGCCCGCACCGGTTTTCGGTGCCGATTTTTCATTCCACCGTTTTCCCCGATCTTTTTCTAGCGTATGGAAACGAGCCTCGATAAAAACGCCCTTGCCGGCGCATCCGCCACGGGGGCGAGCGCGTCCCCGGCCGCCGCCGCTCCGGCGGCCGCCAAGGTCCAGCGCACGGTGTATTCCGTGCTCGGTGCGATCAGCTTTTCGCACTTGCTCAACGACATGATCCAGTCGCTGATCCTCGCCATCTACCCGATGTTCAAGGACAACTTCTCGTTGTCGTTCGGGCAGATCGGTCTGATCACGCTGACCTACCAGATCACCGCGTCGCTGCTGCAGCCGCTCGTCGGCAGCTATACCGACAAACATCCGAAGCCGTACTCGCTGCCGGTCGGCATGGGCTTCACGCTGACCGGGCTGCTGCTGATGTCGGTCGCGCCGAACTTCGGCGTGCTGCTGGTCGCCGCGGCGCTGGTCGGCTGCGGGTCGTCGGTGTTCCATCCGGAATCGTCGCGGGTCGCGCGGATGGCCTCGGGTGGCCGTCACGGTCTCGCGCAGTCGTTGTTCCAGGTCGGCGGCAATGCGGGTTCGTCGCTCGGGCCGCTGCTCGCCGCGCTGATCGTGATTCCGCACGGGCAACGCAGCATCGCGTGGTTCTCGGCGGCGGCGCTCGTCGCGATCGTCGTGCTCACGCAGATCGGCCGCTGGTACAAGCGTCATCCGTCGGTCAGGAAGGCGCGCGGCCAGGGCGCGCATGTGACGCTGCCGCGTAACAAGATCATCCTGGCGATGAGCGTGCTGGTGTTGCTGGTGTTCTCCAAGTACTTCTATCTCGCCAGCATCAATAGCTATTTCACGTTCTATCTGATCGACAGGTTCCATCTGTCGGTGCAGGCCGCGCAGATCCATCTGTTCGTGTTCCTCGCGGCGGTCGCGGCGGGTACGGTGATCGGCGGGCCGATCGGCGACAAGATCGGGCGCAAGTACGTGATCTGGGTGTCGATTCTCGGCGTCGCACCTTTTACGCTGCTGTTGCCGTATGCGAATCTGTTCTGGACTGGTGTGCTGACGGTTGTTATTGGGGTGGTGCTCGCCTCGGCGTTCTCGGCGATTCTTGTTTATGCGCAGGAGTTGATCCCTGGGAAGGTCGGGATGGTGGCTGGGTTGTTCTTTGGTTTTGCCTTTGGGCTTGGCGGCGTGGGCGCCGCAGTGCTTGGGGAACTCGCCGACGCTACCAGTATTGCGTTTGTTTATAAGGTTTGTTCGTTTTTGCCGTTGATTGGGGTGCTGACTGTGTTGTTGCCGGATGTTGAGGGGAAGCGGGTTAAAGGGTGAGCGCGTGCCGCGGGGTTGGGGGCTTTTTTCCTTATCGTGCGGTGTTGGCCTTTCCTTGCTGGCTTGTCGGTCTATTGGCGTTGCCCCTGTGCGGGGCGGCACCTACTTTCTTTGCTGCTGCAAAGAAAGTAGGCAAAGAAGACAGCTCAAACCGCCAACTCTTAAGCGGGTCCCTCGGTCTGCATCAGGCAGTGGTGCATCTGGAATCCGTGCCCTCGCACATTCCGCGCTTGTGACAAGGCAGTCATTCTTCCGGCGGCGCTACGCGCGCCGAAACCCCGTTCCAAAACCACCGGTTGTTTCGGCGCATCGCCGAGGCGCAGCCGAGGGTTCCCGCTGCGCGGGCAAAACCATTGGTTTGCCAGGCAGACCCGTCCGCGACGCACGTAGTGCGGAGCGGGAGGGATGACGGCCTTGTCACGAACGGGGAATGTGCGGGGGCCCGGATTCCAGATGCACCACTACCCCTTCCAAGCCAGGGGACCCGCTTATGGGCTGGCGGTTTTAGCTGTCTTCTTTGCCTACTTTCTTTGCAGCAGCAAAGAAAGTAGGTGCCGCCCCGCACAGGGGCAACGCTAATAGACCGATAACAAAGCAAGGAAAGGCCAACCAAGCCAGAACAACGACTTCCTTCTGTCGCCCTTCGCCCTTACGGCGAACCCGCTTGCCCCTCCTCCCGCCCGTGGCTATGCTTGTGCGCATAACCAGCGCCGCACCGGGCGCGCAATTTGCGATTCCGTTTCATCCAACCCCGTCCACTCCCGCCGCACGAGGATCGCCGCCGATGACCCGCTACCGCGATTTCCACCGCCGCTCGATCGACCACCCCGAAGCCTTCTGGCGCGAAGAAGCCCGGCGCATTCACTGGCACACGCCATTCGGCACCGTGCTCGACCGCTCGAAGCCGCCGTTCGCGCGCTGGTTCGTCGGCGGTCGCACGAACCTCTGCCATAACGCGGTCGACCGGCATCTGGCCGAACGCGCGCAGCAAAACGCGCTCGTCTACGTATCGACCGAAACCGGCATCGAGCGGCACTACACGTATGCCGATCTGTACGCCGAAATCAACCGGATGGCCGCCGTCATGCGCTCGCTCGGCGTGAAGCGCGGCGACGTCGTGCTGATCTATCTGCCGATGATCCCCGAGGCGCTCTTCGCGATGCTCGCGTGCGCGCGGCTCGGCGCGATCCACTCGGTCGTGTTCGGCGGCTTCGCGGCGCCGAACCTCGCCACGCGTATCGACGACGCGAAGCCCGTGCTGATTGTCACTGCCGACGCCGGCGCACGCGGCGGCAAGGTGGTCGACTACACGCCGCTCGTCGACGAAGCGCTCGCGCGCGCCATGCACAAGACACCGCATGTGCTGCTGATCGACCGGCAACTCGCGCCCGCCCGACTGAACGCACCCTACCTCGTCGCCTACGAGCCGCTGCGCGAACAGTTCTTCGACGCCCACGTCCCGTGCGAATGGCTCGAATCGAACGAGCCGTCGTACGTGCTGTACACGTCGGGCACGACCGGCAAACCGAAGGGCGTGCAGCGCGATGTCGGCGGCTATGCGGTCGCGCTCGCGGCATCGATGGAGTACATCTTCGAGGGCAAGCCCGGCGACACCATGTTCACCGCGTCCGACGTCGGCTGGGTGGTCGGCCACAGCTACATCGTGTACGCGCCGCTGATCGCGGGGCTGACCACCGTGATGTACGAAGGCACGCCGATTCGCCCGGACGGCGGCATCTGGTGGCGGCTCGTCGAACAGCACAAGATCAACCTGATGTTCACCGCGCCGACCGCGATACGCGTGCTGAAGAAGCAGGACCCGGCGCTGATGAAGGCGGCCGATCTGTCGAGCCTGCGCACGCTGTTTCTCGCCGGCGAACCACTCGACGAACCGACCGCCGAATGGATCTCCAACGCGTTGAACAAGCCGGTGATCGACAACTACTGGCAGACGGAAACCGGCTGGCCGATGCTCGCGATTCCGCGCGGCATCGAGGCACTGCCGACCAAGCTCGGTTCGCCGGGCGTGCCCTCGATCGGTTATAGCCTGACCGTGCGCGACGAGCTGACCGGCGCGCCCTGCGCGCCCGGCGAGAAAGGCGTGCTGACGCTCGACTATCCGCTGCCGCCGGGCTGCATGTCGACGGTATGGGGCGACGACAGGCGCTTCGTCGGCACCTACTGGTCGAGCGTGCCGAACCAGCAGGTCTATTCGACGTTCGACTGGGGCGTGCAGGACGAGGACGGCTACGTGACGATCCTCGGCCGCACCGACGACGTCATCAACGTCGCGGGCCATCGCCTCGGCACGCGCGAGATCGAGGAGGCGCTGTCGAGCCATGCGGCTGTCGCGGAAGTCGCGGTGGTCGGTGTGACCGATCCGGTCAAGGGTCAGGCGGCCATGGCCTTCGTCGTGCTGCGCGGCGTGCATGGAGAAGGCGACCCGAGCGAGCGCGCGCGGCTCGAAGCCGAGCTGGCGATGACGGTCGACCGCCATCTCGGCTCGATTGCGCGGCCCGCGCGCGTGGTGATGGTATCGATGCTGCCGAAGACGCGCTCCGGCAAGCTATTGCGCCGCGCTATCGCGGCGCTCGCCGAAGGGCGCGAGCCGGGCGATTTGCCGACGATCGAAGATCCGGCCGCGCTGCAGCAGGTGCGCGACGCGCTCGGCGACGGCAGGAAGAAATAAGCGGGCCGATCAGCGGACGAACAAGCGGGCGCTCAGCCCGCGGTGTCCCGCGTGCCGAGAAAGCGCGCGAGAATCGCGTTCGAATACGTGCCCGCGATCCCGGTCAGGAACGACATGAACGATCCGGGCGCGTGGTCGTCGGCGGTATCGGAGATCGTGCGCACGACCGCGCACGGCACGCCGTACTCGTAACAGACCTGCGCGATCGCCGCGCCTTCCATCTCGACCGCGAGCGCGTCGGGCAGCGCGTCGCGCAACGCCGCGACGGCCGCCGCGCTCGCGACGAACTGATCGCCGCTGACGATCAAGCCGCGATGCACGCGCGGCGCGCGCGTGCCGAAGCGCGCCGCGCAGGCCGCGCCTTCCTCGGCGACGAACTGCTCGCATGCGGCGGTTAGACGGTCGGCGAGCGCCGCATCGGTGGTGAAGCGCGACATGCCGAGCAGCGGCACCTCGAAGCGCGGAAAAAGCGGCGACGCGTCGACATCGTGCTGCATCAGCGCGCTCGCAACGACGATGTCGCCGACATGCACGTCGCCGCCGACACCGCCCGCGACACCGGTGAACACGATCGCCTCGACATCGAACGCGTGGATCAGCGCGCTGACCGTCGCGGCCGCCGCGACCTTGCCGACGCGCGCGAGCGTGACGACGCACGGCGTGCCGTGCACGGTGCCGACGTGGTAGTCACGCTGGCCGTGCGTGACCGTGCGCACGCCGGACTCGGCGCGCATCGCTTCGATCAGGTCGCCGAGTTCCTGCGGCAACGCGGCCAGAACGCCGAGCGGCCGCCGCGCATCGTGGCTGAGATTCAAGGGCGTGCTCATTCGACCGCCTGCAATTTAGCCACCGCCAGCGCCAGCCACTTTTCGCCGTGCCGCTTGAAGCGGACCTGCGCTTTCGCGTCGGTGCCGTTGCCTTCGAGTGCGGTGATCGTGCCTTCGCCGAACTTCGTATGGAACACCTGCTGGCCGACGCGGAAGCCCGCTTCGGCCGCGCGTTGCTCGTTCGCGAACGCGGGCGCCGGCGCGGCGGTCACCGCCGCCGTCGACGCCGAACCGCCGCCGTACCCAGGCCGTGCGAACCAGTCGCGCCCGTAGCCGGCGTTGTCCGAGCGGCCGCCCCAGCGCGAGCCCGCCTCGACCTTCGGCGTCAGCCACTTCAGCGTTTCGTGCGGCAATTCGTCGAAGAAACGCGAGCGGATGTTGTAGCGGGTCTGGCCGTGCAGCATCCGGCTCTGCGCGAAAGACAGGTACAGCCGCTCCTTCGCGCGCGTGATCGCGACGTACATCAAACGCCGCTCTTCTTCGAGGCCGTCGGCCTCCATTGCGCTGTTCTCGTGCGGGAACAGCCCCTCTTCGAGGCCGGTGATGAACACCGCGGTGAATTCGAGCCCCTTTGCCGCGTGCACCGTCATCAGCTGCACCGCTTCCTGGCCGGCCTGCGCCTGGTTGTCGCCCGCTTCGAGCGATGCGTGCGACAGAAAGCCCGCGAGCGGCGTCATCGTGTCGGGGTTTTGCGCCGGATCGGCGATGCCCGGTGCGTCGAGGACCACCGTGGTCGGATCGTCGGTCGCGACCGCGAGTTCGGGCGCGGCGCTGGCTCCTGGGCGCAGCGGAATCGAGCGCGCGGGCGTATCGAGCCCGTAGCCTTCTTCGCTGACGAACGCGGCGGCCGCGTTGACGAGTTCCTGCAAGTTCTCGAGCCGCTCCTGACCTTCGCGCTCGTTCTGATAGAAGTCGGCGAGACCGCTCGCGCGGACCACGTACTCGACGGTCTCCGGCAAGCTCATCTGCTGCGTGTCGGCGCGCATCTTGCCGACGAGGTTCGCGAAAGCGGCGAGGCTCGAGCCGGCCTTGCCGGCGACGTAGGGAATCGCCGCGGCCATCGAGCAGTTGTACAGACGCGCCGCGTCGGCGAGCTGTTCGATCGAACGCGCGCCGATGCCGCGAGTCGGGAAATTGACGACGCGGCCGAACGCGGTGTCGTCGTTCGGGTTGTCGATCAGGCGCAGGTATGCGAGCGCGTGCTTGACTTCCTGACGTTCGAAAAAGCGCAGGCCGCCATACACGCGATACGCGATGCCCGCGTTGACGAGCGTGTGCTCGATCGTGCGCGACTGCGCGTTGCTGCGGTAGAGCACCGCGATTTCGCTGCGCGACAGGCCGGTGTTGATCAGCGCGCGGATCTCTTCGACGATCCAGCCGGCCTCCTGCGAATCGGTCGCCGATTCGTAGACGCGCACCGGTTCGCCGTGGCCCGCATCGGTACGCAGATTCTTGCCGAGGCGTCGCGAGTTGTTCGCGATCAGCTGGTTGGCGGCATCGAGAATATGGCCGTGCGAACGATAGTTTTGCTCGAGCTTGATCAGATTGCGCACGTTGAACTCGTGCTCGAAGTCGCGCATGTTGCCGACGTTCGCGCCGCGGAACGCGTAGATCGACTGGTCGTCGTCGCCGACCGCGAAGATTGCGTTGTGCTGGCCCGCGAGCAGCTTTAGCCACGCGTATTGCAGCTTGTTGGTGTCCTGAAACTCGTCGACGAGGATGTGCCTGAAGCGCGCCTGGTAATGCGCGCGCAGCGGCGGATTGTGCGCGAGCAGTTCGTAGCAGCGCAGCAGCAGTTCGGGGAAGTCGACGACGCCTTCGCGCTGGCATTGCTGATCGTAGGCTTCGTAGAGTTCGACGAACTTGCGGTTGAAGTTGTCGGTGGCGTCGACGTCTTTGGGGCGCAGGCCCTGCTCTTTCGCGTTGTTGATGAAGTACTGGAGATTTTTCGCGGGGTACTTTTCGTCGTCGATGTTGAGGCCCTTCATCAGGCGCTTGATCGCCGACAGCTGATCCGCGGTATCGAGAATCTGGAACGTGGCGGGCAGCCCGGCGTCGCGGTGATGCGCGCGCAGCATCCGGTTGCACAGGCCGTGGAACGTGCCGATCCACATGCCGCGTGTGTCGATCGGCAATAGCGCCGAGAGGCGCGCCATCATTTCGCGGGCGGCTTTGTTCGTGAAGGTCACCGCGAGGACGGTCGCGGGGGACGCGAGGCCTTGCTGAATCAGCCACGCGATGCGGGTGATCAGGACGCGGGTTTTGCCGCTCCCCGCGCCCGCCAGGATCAGGGCGGGCTCATTCGGGAGCGTTACGGCGGCGTGTTGTTCGGGGTTTAGATTCGAGAGGAGGTCGGGCATTTTTTTGCTGAGGCGCAGTTCGGGGGACATTATATGCCCCGGCGGGGGCAGCGCTTTTTTTGGTTTTTTTGTTCTTCTGGATATGGGTTGGGGTTTTTTCGTTGTTCTGGCGGTGTTGGCCTTTCCTTGTTGTCTTATCGGTCTATTAGCGTTGCCCCTGTGCGGGGCGGCACCTACTTTCTTTGCTGCTGCAAAGAAAGTAGGCAAAGAAGACAGCTAAAACCGCAAACTCTTAAGCGGGTCCCCTGGCTTGGAAGCGGTAGTGGTGCATCTGGAATCCGGGCCCCCGCACATTCCCCGTTCGTGACAAAGCCATCATCCCTCCCACTCCGCACTACGTGCGTCGCGGACGGGTCTGCCAGGGAACCCAATGGTTTTGCCCGCGCAGCGGGGACCCTCGGCTGCGCCTCGGCGATGCGCCGAAACAACCGGTGGTTTTGGAACGGGGTTTCGGCGCGCGTAGCGCCGCCGGAAGAATGACTGCCTTGTCACTGGCGCCGAATGTGCGGGGGCACGGATTCCAGATGCACCACTACCTCATGCAGACCGAGGGACCCGCTTAAGAGTTGGCGGTTTGAGCTGTCTTCTTTGCCTACTTTCTTTGCAGCAGCAAAGAAAGTAGGTGCCGCCCCGCACAGGGGCAACGCTAATAGACCGATAAGTCAGCAAGGAAAGGCCAACAAAGCCAGAACAACAAAAAAAGCATAACCCCTGTCCACACCGGCCGCCAGCCGGCAAAAAACCTCGTCCAGCTATAATCAACCCTTCCCCGCCTCCAAAATCCTGCCTTTAACAGAAACATGAGCGACACCCCGAGCGACCCGACCTCGACGCTTGCAAAAAGCTTCGAACCCCACACCATCGAAGCCCACTGGGGCCCTGAATGGGAAAAGCGCGCCTACGCCGCGCCCTCCTTCGACGCGAACCGCAAGGATTTCTCGATCCAGTTGCCGCCGCCGAACGTCACGGGCACGCTGCACATGGGCCACGCGTTCAACCAGACCATCATGGACGGCCTGACCCGCTATCACCGCATGCTCGGCGAGAACACGCTGTGGGTGCCGGGCACCGACCACGCGGGCATCGCCACGCAGATCGTCGTCGAACGCCAGCTCGACGCGCAGGGCGTGTCGCGCCACGACCTCGGCCGCGAGAAGTTCGTCGAGCGCGTGTGGGAGTGGAAGCAGCAATCCGGCTCGACGATCACGAATCAGGTGCGTCGTCTCGGTGCATCGATCGACTGGTCGCGCGAATACTTCACGATGGACGACAAGACATCGGCCACCGTGCGCGACGTGTTCGTGCGTCTGTATGAACAGGGCCTGATCTATCGCGGCAAGCGCCTCGTGAACTGGGACCCGGTGCTGCTCACCGCCGTGTCCGACCTCGAAGTGGTCAGCGAAGAAGAAAACGGCCACCTGTGGCACATCCACTATCCGTTGACCGACGGCTCGGGCCATCTGACCGTCGCCACGACCCGTCCGGAAACCATGCTCGGCGACACCGCCGTCATGGTGCACCCGGAAGACGAGCGCTACGCCCACCTGATCGGCCAGACCATTACGCTGCCGCTGTCGAACCGCGAAGTGCCGATCATCGCCGACGATTACGTCGACCGCGAATTCGGCACGGGCGTCGTCAAGGTCACGCCCGCGCATGATTTCAACGATTATCAGGTCGGCCTGCGCCACAAGCTGCCTCAAATCGAAATCCTCACGCTCGACGCGAAGATCAACGACAACGCGCCCGAAAAATACCGCGGCCTCGACCGTTTCGAAGCCCGCAAGCTGGTGGTCGCCGATCTCGAGGCGCTCGGCGCGCTCGAATCGGTCAAGCCGCACAAGCTGATGGTGCCGCGCGGCGACCGCACCGGCGTCGTGATCGAGCCGATGCTGACCGACCAATGGTTCGTCGCGATGAGCAAGCCGGCGCCCGAAGGCACGTTCAATCCGGGCAAGTCGATCACCGAGACTGCGCTCGACGTCGTGCGCAACGGCCAGATCAGGTTCGTGCCGGAAAACTGGACCACCACGTACTACCAGTGGCTCGAAAACATCCAGGACTGGTGCATCTCGCGTCAGCTGTGGTGGGGTCATCAGATTCCGGCGTGGTACGGCGAGAACGGCGAAGTGTTCGTCGCCAGTACCGAGGAAGGCGCGCGCGCGAAGGCCGTCGCGGCCGGCTACACCGGCGCATTGAAGCGCGACGAAGACGTGCTCGACACGTGGTTCTCGTCGGCTCTGGTGCCGTTTTCGTCGCTCGGCTGGCCGAACCAGACGGAAGAGCTGAAGCACTTCATGCCGTCGTCGGTGCTCGTCACCGGCTTCGACATCATCTTCTTCTGGGTCGCGCGCATGGTCATGATGACCACGCACTTCACGGGCAAGGTGCCGTTCGAAACGGTCTATATGCACGGTCTGGTGCGCGACGCCGAAGGCCAGAAGATGTCGAAGAGCAAGGGCAACACGCTCGACCCGATCGACATCGTCGATGGCATCGACCTCGACGCGCTCGTCGCGAAGCGCACCACCGGCCTGATGAATCCGAAGCTGGCCGCGTCGATCGAGAGGAAGACCCGCAAGGAGTTTCCGGACGGCATTGCGGCGTTCGGCACCGACGCGCTGCGCTTCACGATGGCGTCGATGGCCACGCTCGGCCGCAACGTCAATTTCGACCTCGCGCGCTGCGAAGGCTATCGCAATTTCTGCAACAAGCTGTGGAACGCCACGCGCTTCGTGCTGATGAACTGCGAAGGCCACGACTGCGGTTTCGGCCAGCCGGCGCAGTGTGGCGAATGCGGGCCAGAAGGCAATCTGCATTTCTCGCAGGCCGACCGCTGGATCGTGTCGCAACTGCAGCGCGTGGAAGCGGAAGTCGTCAAGGGTTTTTCCGACTATCGTTTTGATAATGTGGCCAACGCCATATACAAGTTCGTATGGGACGAATATTGTGACTGGTACGTCGAACTCGCCAAAGTGCAGATCCAGACGGGGCAGCCGAACCAGCAGCGTGCCACCCGGCGCACGCTTTTGCGTGTGCTCGAAACGGTGCTGCGCCTCGCGCATCCGGTGATCCCGTTCATCACCGAAGCGCTGTGGCAGAAAGTGGCGCCGCTCGCGGGACGCTACCCGGAAGGCAAGGCCGAGGGCGAGGCGTCCATCATGGTGCAGCAGTACCCCGCCGCGGAGCCGTCGAAGCTCGATGAAGACGCCGAGCGATGGGCGACCGACCTCAAAGCGGTGATCGATGCATGCCGGAATCTGCGCGGTGAAATGAACCTGTCGCCGGCGGTGAAGGTGCCGTTGCTCGCCACCGGTAACGCGGAGCGTCTTCGTACTTTCGCGCCTTACGCTCAGGCACTTGCGCGTCTGTCGGAGGTGCAGATCATCGCCGACGAGGCCGCGCTCGATGCCCAGGCGGATGGCGCGCCAATTGCTATCGTAGGAACGGACAAGCTCGTGTTGAAGGTCGAAATCGACGCAGCGGTCGAACGCGAACGCCTGTCGAAAGAGATCACGCGGTTGAGCGCCGAAATCGTCAAGTGCAACGGTAAGCTGCAGAACCAGGCCTTCGTTGCGAAGGCACCGGCGGCGGTCGTGGAACAGGAGCAGAAGCGGCTGGCCGATTTCGAAGCCACCGTCGGCAAGCTGAAAGCCCAACTGGCCCGCTTGCCGGCCTGACCGACGCGCCCGCCCCCCTCAACGGCGGGCAAGGATTTAACCAGAGGACTCAGGGTATTCACATGCTAAAAGTTACGAAGGCGGTCTTTCCGGTAGCAGGTCTTGGCACCCGCTTCCTCCCCGCCACGAAGGCTAGCCCGAAGGAGATGCTGCCGATCGTCGACAAGCCGCTGATTCAGTACGCGGTCGAAGAGGCGATGGCGGCCGGCATCACCGAAATGATCTTCGTCACGGGCCGCAGCAAGCGCGCGATCGAAGACCATTTCGACAAGTCCTATGAGATCGAGGCCGAGCTCGAGGCGCGCGGCAAGGACAAGCTGCTCGAACTCGTGCGCAGCATCAAACCGAGTCACGTCGACTGCTTTTACGTGCGCCAGGCCGAGGCGCTGGGCCTCGGCCACGCCGTGCTGTGCGCCGAGAAGCTGGTCGGCGACAATCCTTTCGCCGTGATTCTCGCGGACGACCTGTTGTACGGCACGCCGCCCGTGATGACGCAGATGATCGAGGTGTTCGATCACTATCACAGCTCGGTGATCGGCGTCGAAGAGATCCCGCCGCAAGATACAAAATCGTACGGCATCGTCGACGGCAAGGAATGGGAAGACTCGATCATCAAGATGTCGGGCATCGTCGAAAAGCCGGAGCCCAGCGTGGCGCCGTCGAACCTCGGCGTGGTGGGCCGTTATGTGCTGAAGCCGCGTATCTTCGATCACCTGCGCTCCATCAAGCCGGGCGCGGGCGGTGAATTGCAACTGACGGACGCGATCCAGTCGCTGCTCGCCGACGAACAGGTGCTCGCGTACAAGTATCACGGCACACGTTTCGACTGTGGCAGCAAGCTGGGCTACCTGAAGGCGACCGTCGAGTTCGCCCTGCGTCACCCGGAAGTAGCCGCCGATTTCGAAGAATATCTGCGTACCCGCTCGCCTGTTCTCGAAGGCTGACGTCGAAAGTCCGGCTGAAACGAAGAAGGCGCTGTACCCCGAATAATGGGGGACAGCGCCTTCTTTTTTACATCGAACGGACAGTCTTACCGAACGCGGCTCAACGACGCCGCATCAGAAACGTAAACACCTTGTCATGCGCCGAGCTTTCGACGATCTCGTTGCCGGTCTGCTTCGCGAACGCGGCGAAATCGCGCTGCGAGCCGGGATCGGTGGCGAGCACCTTGAGAATCTGGCCGCTTTCCATGTCGGCGAGCGCCTTTTTGGCGCGCAGGATGGGCAGCGGGCACATGAGCCCGCGCGCATCGACTTCCTTGTGAATCTGAATTTGCATCGACGATGACCTTCGGGACGGGGCGTCGCTGACGACGCCGGACAGAGGGTCAAATTCTACAGCAGGCGGAGCGGCGGCGCCGGGCATCGCCACGACGCCCACTTCCACGCGCGAGCCGTGCCGCGCGCCGTTACAGCGTCACCGCCTCACCGCTTTGCAGCGACTCGCGCAATGCCACGCCGATACGCGTCGCTTCGAGCGCATCGGCGAGCGTCGCGCCACTCTGTGCCGCATCGCCCCTCCCCGGCCCTTTTTGCACCGATGCGACGAACGCGCGTGCCTCGTGCAGAAACGCGTCCTCGAACCGGTCGAAAAAGTTCGGCGTGCACTCGTTGCGAATGCCGGTCGCGTCGTAGATCTCGACGCGGTTCGCGCGCGGATTGCGGCCGATCGTCAGCGCGCCCGCCGTGCCGATCACTTCGCTATGCGTATCGTTGCCGTGCGCCTGGGTGCGCGACGCGTAGAACATCGTGAGCTTGCCGCCCTCGAATTCGCAGATCGCGACACCGTTGTCGACGTCGCCGAATTCGCGCAGACCCTCGTGCAGCGCGATCGTGCCCGCCGCGAACACGCGCGTCGCGCGCGGCTTGCCGAGCAGCCAGCGGGCGACGTCGATGTCGTGCACCGTGCAGTCGAGAAAGATGCCGCCCGAGGTCGCCGCGAAGCGCACGAAGAAACCGTCGTCGTCGTTTTTATCGGTGGTTTGCGAGCGCACGAGGAACGGCCGGCCGATCTGGCCGGCGGCGATTCTATCGAACGCGTCGCGGTAGCTCGGATCGAAGCGGCGCATGAAGCCGATCGTCGCCTGCAGGTGCGGATAGTGCGCCGCTTCGGCCAGCACGCGCTCGCATTCGGCGACGTCGAGCGACAGCGGCTTTTCGCAGAACACATGCTTGCCGGCGCGCAACGCGTCGACGATCTGCTGCGCGTGCAGCGACGACGGCGTGACGAGCCATACCGCGTCGACGTGCGGATCGGCGAGCAGGTCCGCGTAATCGGCGTAGAGACGCGGTTCGGGTAGTGCATCGCGCGCCCATGCGAGTTCATCTTCGAGCGGGCTGCATGCGGCCGTAAGCGTCGCGCCCGGCACGCGATACGCGAGATTCTCCGCATGCCGCTTGCCGAGCCGCCCAAGGCCGACCACGCCGAGCCGCAAGCGTGCCGTGGCGGGCTTCATCACGCTGCCTCGCCGAGTTTGACCGCGCGGCCCTCGCGCCACGAACGCGTCGCGGCTTCCGCGAGTTCGAGCGCTTTCAGGCCATCCGCGACGGTCGTGCGCACCGGCTTGCCGTGCGTGACCGCGTCGAAGAAATGCGCGATTTCGAGCGCGTACGCCGCGCGATAGCGTTCGAGAAAAAACGCCTCGGGCACGTCGGTCGACACTTCCGTCTTCGAGTAAGCGGTGACCTCGGTCGGCCGCACGTTGCCCGCCTGCAGCATGCCGGTGCTGCCGAGCACTTCGAAGCGCTGGTCGTAGCCGTAGGCAGCGCGCCGCGCGGTGTTGATCTGGCACAGCCGCCCGCGCTTCGTGCGGATCGTCACCGCGGTCGAATCGATGTCGCCCGCGTCGGCGATCGCGGGGTCGGTGAGGCAACTGCCGGTGGCGTGCAGCGTGTCGGCTTCGTCGTCGAGAATCCAGCGACAGATGTCGAAGTCGTGAATCAGCATGTCCTTGAAGATGCCGCCCGAGTGCCGGATGTACTCGACCGGCGGCGCGCCCGGATCGCGGCTCGTGACGACGAGCATTTCCGGCGTGCCGATCTCGCCCGCGTCGAGACGCGTTTTCAACGCCGAAAACGTCGGATCGAAGCGCCGCTGAAAACCGATCATGCACACGACACCGGCGCGCTCCACCGCTTCTGCGCACATCCGCGCGCGCTCCAACGTGAGATCGACCGGCTTCTCGCAGAACACGTGCTTGTTCTGCGCGGCCGATTTGACGATCAGGTCCGCATGCGTGTCGGTGCTCGAACAGATCACGGTCGCACCGATCGATGCATCGCCGATCGCGCCGTCGCTATCCGCAACCTGCGCGCCATGCTGCGCGGCGAGCGCGGCGGCCGCCTCGCGATTCACGTCGACCACGTATTTGAGCCGCACGCCGGGCTGCCGCGCGAGATTCGCCGCATGGATCTTGCCGATGCGCCCCGCGCCGAATACGGCGACGTCGATCGTGTTTACCGCGTCAGTCATCGTAGCCTCCAGTGTCGTTGGATTCTTCAACGTTCAGTTCGAGCTTGTACGCGAGCGCGATGAAGAGCGCCTGGCACAGGCAGATCGTGCTGGTCAGCGAGCGGAACGCGAACGCGCTGCCCTCTTTCACGTACAGCTGCGTGCTGGCGTAGCGTGCGAGCGGCGATAATTGGCTATCCGTAATGACGAGCGTCTTCGCCTGAAGATGATGCGCGACGCGCAGACAGTACTGCGTCTCCTTGCCGTACGGCGCGAAGCTGATCGCAATCACCACGTCGCCCTTCCTGACACTGCGGATCTGCTCGCGATACATGCCGCCGAAGCCAGACACCAGATGCACGCGCTTATGCGTGTGCTGCAACGCATAGACGATGTAGCTCGCGACCGGAAACGAGCGCCGCACGCCGATTACGTAGATGTTGTCGGCCTGCTGCAGCATCTTCACGGCGGCGTCGAACTGCTTGTCGTCGAGGCCCGCTTCGAGTTCTTCGAGGCCGCCGCGCGACGCGGCGATGAACTCGCGCGCGACCGCGCCGCCCGACAACGTGCCGGGCTTCTCGTCGATCAGCTTGCGAATGCGCTGCTGATAGCTCGACGACGACACGCCCTGCCCCGTATACGCCTGACGAAACACAGCCTGCAGATCCGAAAACCCGGAAAAGCCGAAGCGCTGCGCAAAGCGCACGACCGCCGACGGATGCACGCCGCAGCTCGCGGCGATATCGCTCGTGCGATCCATCATCACGCTCGAGCGATGCTGCTCGATGTACGTCGCGACGCTTTTCAACTGCCGCGGCAGCGACTCGTAGGTATTCGCGATGCGCTGCATCAATTCGTCGACGCTCGGCAACGCTTCTTCGGTGATCTGTTCCGCCATGACTGCCTCTCAGGGTTTCCTGCAATGCGGCAGACGCGCCCGCGGCCCGCCGCAACGTGCATCCGACGTTGCCGAGTATAGGCGGCCGCCTCATTAAATGGAACGTATTTTCCATTTTTATTTCTCATGAAATTTTCTTTGCAAGGCTTCGGAAGATGACCTACTCTTGGTCGTGAGCGATGGCGCTTCGGCCTCGTTGTGTGGGTCATCGGAATCGAAAGCCGCCCGCCAGTCGCTCCCTCAATAACGAACGACAGACCGAGAAAGGTGGAGACAATGAGACTTTGCAGAGGCAAGGCAACGCTCAGGATTCTGGTGACGGCGTTGACGTTGGCGACGGGATTCGGCGCGGCCTCGGCCGCCCGCGCGGCGGACGCCCACTTCGTGCTGATCAGCCACGCGCCGGATTCGGACTCGTGGTGGAACACGATCAAGAACGCGATCAAGCAGGCTGACGAGGACTTCAACGTTCAGACCGACTACCGCAACCCGCCGAACGGCGACATCGCCGACATGGCGCGTCTCGTCGAGCAGGCGGCCGCGCGCAACTACGACGGCGTGATCGTGTCGATCGCCGACTTCGACGTGCTGAAGAGCTCGATCGCGAAGGTCACCGAGAAGCACATTCCGCTCGTCACGATCAATTCGGGCACCGAGGAGCAAAGCGCGAAGCTCGGCGCGATCATGCACGTCGGCCAGCCCGAGTTCGCGGCCGGCAAAGCCGCCGGAGAAAAGGCCAAGGCCGCCGGCATCAAGTCGTTCCTGTGCGTGAACCACTACGCGACGAACCCGGCTTCGTTCGAACGCTGCCGCGGTTTCGCCGAAGCGATCGGCGCCAACTTCAAAACCTCGACGCTCGACACGGGTCAGGACCCGACCGGCGTGCAGTCGAAGGTCAGCGCGTTCCTGCGCAATCATCCGGATACCCAGGCGGTGCTGACGCTCGGTCCGCTGTCGGCCGATCCGACGCTGAAGGCGCTGCAGCAGATGGGCCTCGCCGGCAAGATCTGGTTCGCGACGTTCGACTTCGACAGCGACATCGCGAAGGGCATCCAGGACGGCACGATCCAGTTCGCGATCGACCAGCAACCGTACTTGCAGGGCTATATCCCGGTTGCCGTGCTCGCGATCGTGAAGAAGAACAACACCACCGATCCGGCCAAAATCCGCGAAATCCTGCAGGCGAATCCGAAGTTCAAGGAGCGTCTTGCCACTTATGGGCTCGCGCCGTCGTACGGGCCGCGCAATATCGGCTCGGGCCCCGGCTTCATCACGAAGGCCAACGTCGACAAGGTGCTGAAGTACGCCGGCCAGTACCGCTGAACGCACGGCAACGCATCGCATCGTGCGCCTAAGCCGCCGCGCCGGCGGCAAGGTTAACAGGCAGTGACCGGCGGGGCGCATGGCGTCTTGCCGGCGCTCGCCCCCTCAGCGGATTCGCAAACGCCCACGGCATTGCGCCGACCCGCCGGTCGCGGGCGTATCAAGGAGAGCTTCAATGGGTGTCGCCGACCTGTTTCATCCCCATCACCGCAAGCAACCGCCGCCTGATCCGCAGGACCCGGCGAACTCTGCTGCGACGACCGCCTCGCAATCCGCTGCCGTCGACGAACGCGTGCGCGAGGAATCCTGGTTCCGCCATCTGCTCGGCCGACCGGAATTCGCGGCGCTCGCCGGCACCGTGATGGTGTTCATCGTGTTCGGCGTGGCGGCCGGCAACTCGGGGATGTTCAACCTCGACGGTGTGATGAACTGGTCGCAGGTCGCCGCCTATCTCGGTCTGATCTCGGTCGGCGCGTGCCTGCTGATGATCGCCGGCGAGTTCGATCTGTCGATCGGTTCGATGATCGGCTTTGCCGGCATGATGGTCGCGCTGCCGACCATGTACTTCCACTGGCCGATCTGGCTGGCTATCGTATTCGCGTTCGTCGGCTCGATGCTGCTCGGCGCGCTCAACGGCTATCTGGTGATGCGCACGCGCCTGCCGTCGTTCATCGTCACGCTCGCGTTCCTGTTCATACTGCGCGGTCTCACGCTCGCGCTATCGGTGATGTTCGCCGATCGCACCATCATCTCCGGCGTCGGCGACGTCGCGCGTCAGGACTGGTTCGCGCACACGTTCTTCCAGGGCGTCGCGTTCAGAGGCCTGTTCGTATGGCTCGGCCACCTCGGCCTCGTGAAGATGCTCGACAACGGCACGCCGCTCGTGCCGGGCATTCCCAAGGTGCTGCTGTGGTGGCTCGTGCTCGCCGTGGTCTGCGCGTTCACGCTCGCCAAGACGCGCTTCGGCAACTGGATTTTCGCGGTCGGCGGCGATGCCAACGCGGCCAAGAACGTCGGCGTGCCGGTGCGTCGCGTGAAGATTTCGCTGTTCGTGCTGACCGCGTTCTGTTCGGCCCTGTATGCGGTACTTCAGGTGTGCGACATCGGTTCGGCCGCGGCCGACCGCGGTTTGCAGGCGGAGTTCGAAGCGATCATCGCCGCGGTGATCGGCGGCACGCTGCTGACAGGCGGCTACGGCTCGGTGATCGGCGCATGCTTCGGTGCGCTGATCTTCGGCGTCGTGCAGATCGGCATCACGTACACCAACGTCGATTCCGACTGGTTCCGCGTGTTCCTCGGCGTGATGCTGCTGTTCGCCGTGCTGTTCAACCACTACGTGCGCGGCCGCGTCGCGGCATCGCGCTAGACGGAGGTTCATGATGAGCACCCCCGAACAGAACACCGACGACATCATTTTGTCGCTGGAAAACGTCAGCCGTTATTTCGGCAACATCATCGCGCTGAACGACATCACGCTGCGCCTCATACGCGGCGAAGTGCATTGCCTGCTCGGCGACAACGGCGCCGGCAAGTCGACGCTGATCAAGACGCTCGCAGGCGTGTATCAGCCGAGCAAAGGCACCTACCGGGTGGACGGCAAACCGGTGCACTTCACGTCGCCGAAAGACGCGCTCGATCTCGGTATCGCAACCGTCTACCAGGATCTCGCGCTGGTGCCGCTGCTATCGGTCGCGCGCAATTTTTTCATGGGCCGCGAGCCGCAGAAAAAGCTGTTCGGCCTTCTGAACGTGATGGACCTCGAAACCTGCGCAACCACCGCGCGCGACAAGCTCGCCGAAATGGGCATCAACGTGCGCGACCCGCATCAGCCGATCGGCACGATGTCGGGCGGCGAGCGTCAATGTCTGGCGATTGCGCGTGCGATCCACTTCGGCGCGCGCGTGCTGATTCTCGACGAACCGACCGCCGCGCTCGGCGTCAAGCAGAGCTTCAACGTGCTGAAGCTGATCCACAAGGCGCGCGCCAAAGGCATCTCCGTGATCTTCATCACGCACAACGTCCACCACGCGTATCCGATCGGCGATTCGTTCACGCTGCTCAATCGCGGCCGCTCGCTCGGCACGTTCACCAAACAGACGATCAGCAAGGACGAAGTGCTCGACATGATGGCCGGCGGTGCCGAGATGCAGAAGATGATCGGCGAACTCGAAGGCGCGACGATCTGACCGATTCGCGCGACACGTCCAGCCTCGGCGCGTTTCGCCCGGCTGGCCGACGCGCACCCACCGCGCACTGTTACTCAGGACTATTCATGGCTCACTCCAGCACCTCCAGCGGTAACGCAGCGGGCAGCCGGTTCGCACCGGGGCGCGCCCGCGACATCGTGTGCCTCGGCCGGCTGGCCGTCGATCTGTACGCGCAGCAGATCGGCGCACGGCTCGAAGACGTGTCGAGCTTCGCGAAGTATCTCGGCGGCTCGTCGGCGAACATCGCGTTCGGCTGCGCCCGGCTCGGGCTTGCCGCAGCCATGCTGGCGCGCGTCGGCAACGATCACATGGGGCGCTTCCTGACGGAGACGCTCACGAAGGAAGGCTGCGACGTCAGTCACGTGCGCATCGATCACGATCGGCTGACCGCGCTCGTGCTGCTCGGCCTGAAGGACCGTGACACCTTTCCGCTGATCTTCTACCGCGAGAACTGCGCGGACATGGCGGTCGACGAGGCCGACTTCGACGAGGCCTTCATCGCGTCGTCGAAAGCGCTGCTGATCACCGGCACGCATTTCTCGACCGAGCAGGTCAATCGCACGAGCCGTCGCGCGCTCGACTACGCGCGTCGCAACGACGTGCGCACCGTGCTCGACATCGACTACCGCCCGGTGCTGTGGGGACTCACGGGCAAGGCCGACGGCGAGACGCGTTTCGTGGCGAGCGAAGGCGTCAGCGCGCATTTGCAGCGGATTCTGCCGCTGTTCGATCTGGTGATCGGCACCGAGGAAGAGTTTCGCATCGCCGGCGGCAAGACCGACCTCGCCGACGCGCTCGCGATGGTGCGCGCGGTGACGCCGGCCACGCTCGTGCTGAAACGCGGGCCGCTCGGCTGTCAGATCATCGACGGCGAGGTGCCTGCATCGCTCGACGATGCGCCGGTTCATGGCGGCGTCGAAGTCGAAGTGCTGAACGTGCTCGGCGCGGGCGACGCGTTCGCTTCCGGCTTCCTGTCCGGCTGGCTGCGCGATCAGCCGCTCGACGCCTGCGCGCACGCCGCGAATGCGAGCGGCGCGCTGGTCGTGTCCCGGCACGGCTGCGCCCCGGCGATGCCGACACCGGCCGAACTCGACTACTTCCTGCGCGAAGCGCAGGCCGATCCGCAACGCATGCGCCGCCCGGATCGCGATGCGAAGCTCGCAAGACTGCATCGCGTGTCGCCGGCGCGCAAAGCGTGGCACGAGGTGCTCGGCTTCGCTTTCGATCATCGCAACTCGTTCTTCGAACTCGCGCAACAGACCGGTGCCGACGAAGCGCGCATTGCCCGGTTGAAGGGCCTGTTCGTCGAAGCGGTCGCGCAAACCGAACGTGCATTGAACTTGCAGGGACGCATCGGCGTACTGATCGACGACCGCTATGGTCAGGACGCGCTGAATGCCGCGACCGGTCGCGGCTGGTGGATCGGCCGCCCGGTCGAACTGCCCGGCTCCGTGCCGCTCGTGTTCGATCATGGTCGTTCGATCGGCACCACGTTGATCGCGTGGCCGCAGGAACACGTCGTGAAATGCCTCGTGCAGTTTCATCCCGACGAGCCGATCGAGCAGCGGCTCGAACAGGAGGCGCAACTGCGCGCGCTGTATGACGCGACCCAGGCAAGCGGCCACGAACTGCTGCTCGAAGTGATTCCTCCGAAGCATGCGTCGCTGCCGCAGGGACCGGACATCGTGTATCGCGCGTTGAAGCGCCTGTACAACCTCGGCATCTACCCCGAGTGGTGGAAGCTCGAACCGATGGACGCCGCGCAATGGCAGGCCATCGACGCGCTGATCGCCGAGCGCGATCCGTATTGCCGTGGCGTCGTGCTGCTCGGTTTATCGGCGGCGGTCGAGCAATTGAGCGAGGGCTTTCGCGCGGCCGCGCAAGCGGCGACGTGCCGCGGCTTCACGGTCGGCCGCACGATCTTTCACGAACCGAGCCATGCGTGGCTCGCCGGTGAAATTGGCGACGACGAACTGATCGCGCGTGTGCGCCTCACGTTCGAAACGCTGATCGCCGCGTGGCGCGGTGCGCGCGGCGAACCGGCGGCGCACGGCACACTTCATCACGCTCATCAGGAGCAGGCCGCATGAACGAGCGCATCATGCATGACGACACCCCATCCGCCAGCGACGCGACGCAAGCGCACGCGCCTGCGCGCACCGGCGGCACGATTCGCCTGACGATGGCGCAGGCGCTCGTGCGCTATCTGGCCGCGCAACGCGTCGCCAGCGAAGACGGCACCAACGTCGAACCGCTGTTCGGCGGCGTGTTCGCGATTTTCGGTCACGGCAACGTCGCGGGCATCGGCGAGGCGCTGTATCAGCATCGCGACGCGCTGCCGACCTTTCGCGCGCACAACGAGCAGGCGATGGCACACAGTGCGATCGCCTACGCGAAGGCGCACTTTCGCCGCCGCATGATGGCCGTGACGACGTCGATCGGCCCAGGTGCCACCAATCTGCTGACCGCGGCCGCGCTCGCGCACGTGAACCGTTTGCCGGTGCTGCTGTTGCCCGGCGACATCTTCGTGTCGCGCGCGCCCGATCCGGTCTTGCAGCAGGTCGAGGATTTCAACGATGGCGGCGTGTCCGCGAATGACGCGTTCAAGCCGCTGTCGCGCTACTTCGACCGCATCGTGCACCCTGCGCAATTGCTGAGCGCGCTGCCGCGCGCGATCCGCGTGCTCACCGATGCCGCGTTGTGCGGCCCCGTCACGCTGGCGCTGCCACAGGACGTGCAGGCGCAGGCGTGGGACTTCCCGGAGGACTTTTTCACGCCGCGTGTCGTGCGCTTTCATGCACCCGCGCCGCGTAGCGACGATATCGACGCCGCGTGCGCGCGCTTGCGGCACGCGAAGCGTCCGTTGATCGTCGCGGGCGGCGGCGTGCTGTACAGCCGCGCGGCAGATGCGCTGAACCGCCTCGCGAGCGCGCATGGCGTGCCGGTCGCGGAAACGCAGGCCGGCAAAAGCTCGCTCGCGTGGAACGATCCGCTGAATGCCGGCGCGCTCGGGGTGACCGGCTCAGCGGCTGCCAACGCGCTTGCGCATGACGCCGACTGCGTGCTCGCGCTCGGCACGCGGCTGCAAGACTTCACGACCGGCTCGAACACGCTGTTCACGCAAGCCGACGTGATCGCGATCAACGCGAACGGATTCGACGCGCTCAAGCATCGCGGTTTCGTCGTCGAAGCCGATGTGAAACTCGCGCTCGATGCGCTAACGGGGCCGCTGCAAGGCTGGCACGCCGAGCGCAGCTGGACCGCGCGCGCACACAAGCTCGCTGCGAGCTGGCGCGACACCGTGCAAACGCTCACCCATGCGCCGCAACGCGACGCGGTACTGCCCTACGAGGGCGACGTGATCGGCGCGGTGCAGCGTTCGAGCGCGCACTCGCCGACCGACGACATCGTCGTCTGCGCGGCCGGCACGCTGCCCGCCGATCTGCACAAGCTATGGCGCGCGGGCCGGCCCGGCGCGTATCACGTCGAATACGGCTATTCGTGCATGGGCTACGAGATCGCGGGCGGCCTCGGCGTCAAGCTCGCGCGGCCCGAGCGCGAGGTGATCGTGATTCTCGGCGACGGCAGCTATCTGATGATGAACAGCGAGATCGCGAGCTCGGTGATGCTCGGCGCGAAGCTGATCGTCGTCGTGCTCGACAATCGCGGCTTCGGCTGCATCAATCGACTGCAACAGGCTTGCGGTGGCGCACCGTTCAATAATCTGCTCGACGATTGCGTGCACGCACCGGAAGGCGCGCCGCGCATCGACTTCGCCGCGCATGCGCGCGCGCTCGGCGCGCAAGCCGAGCATGCGCGCAATCTCGCCGAGCTCGAAGCGGCACTGCAACGCGCGCGCGCGGCGCGAGGCACGTACGTGATCAGCATCGACACCGACCCGGCTCGCACCACCGAAGACGGTGGCTGGTGGTGGGAAGTCGCGGTGCCCGAAGTATCGACGCGCACCGAGGTGCGCGACGCCCGCGCGAAGTACGACACGCAGCTCGCCGCGCGCGCGGCGCCGCCCGCGACGCCTGCGCCGTCACAGGGCGCCGATCACGACTGAGAACCATGAGGACTCCGGCATGACTGCTTTCGACGTACGCATCGGCATCAACCCGCTGTCGTGGATGAACGACGACCTGCCGTCGCTCGGCGGCGAGACGCCGCTCGAAGTCGCGCTGACCGAGGGTCGCCAGATCGGCTATCAGGGCTTCGAACTCGGCAACAAGTTTCCTCGCGAGCCGCAAGCGCTGAAAACGCTGCTCGCGCAATACGACCTCGCGCTCGTGTCCGGCTGGTACTCGGGACAACTGGCCAGGCGCAGCGTCGCCGAAGAAATCG
The DNA here is from genome assembly GCF_014201005.1 of Paraburkholderia lebeckiae. NCBI lineage: Bacteria > Pseudomonadati > Pseudomonadota > Betaproteobacteria > Burkholderiales > Burkholderiaceae > Paraburkholderia > Paraburkholderia lebeckiae. The sequence continues at coordinate 234,821 of NZ_JACHDK010000005.1, forward strand.
ACGCGGTCGGCCCGCATCTGGAGTTGCTCGCGCAGAACGGCGCGACCGTGATGGTGTATGGTGAAGTCGCCGATTCGATCCAGGGCGCGCCGCGCCCGCTGTATCAACGGCCGCGCTTTTTCAGCGACGCGCAATGGGCCGGCTACGCGGCACGCGTCGATGAATTCGCGCGTTATACGCTGAGTCGCGGCGTGCGGCTCGCCTATCATCATCATATGGGCGCGTACGTCGAAACGCCGGCCGACGTCGATCGGTTGATGGCGCGCACAAGCGACGCGGTCGGCCTGCTGTTCGACGCCGGGCACATCACGTTCGCGGGCGGCGATCCGTTGGCCGTGCTCGACCAACACATCGCGCGCGTTTGCCACGTGCACTGCAAGGACGTGCGCCCCGCCGTGATGAAGCTCGCACGCAATCGCAACTGGAGTTTTCTCGATGCGGTGATCGCCGGTGCGTTCACGGTGCCCGGCGACGGCGCGGTCGATTTTCCGGCGCTGATCGACCGGTTGAAGCGGCACGGTTATTGCGGCTGGCTCGTCGTCGAGGCGGAGCAGGACCCGGTGGTCGCGCCGCCGTTCGACTATGCGCAGAAGGGATACGGAACTTTGCGGGCGCTCGTCGATGCGCCCCTCGGCAAGGAGGCAGCATGAGCTTATTGGTGAAGGCAGAGCGCGAAGGCCAGACGATCGCGCGCGTGACGCCGCAGTCGGCCTGCTGGCGCTATGTGGGATTCGCCGCGTACCGGCTCGGCGCGAACGAACTCGTCTACGTGTTCGAGCCGGCGCGCGAAGCGTGCATCGTCGTGCTGAGCGGCGCGGTCGATATCGAAACGCCGGGCACGACGTGGAGCTCGCTCGGTTCACGCGACAGCGTGTTCGAAGACGCGGCGCCGTACGCGGTGTATGTGCCGCCGAATGTGCGCGCGACGGTGCGCGCGTGCCGCGACGCGGAGATCGGTGTCGCGAGCGCACCGGCCAAGGGCGAGTATCCGGCGCGGCTGATCGAGCCGGCGTCGATGAAGCGCTCGACGCGCGGTAAGTCGCTGAATACGCGTTACGTGTGCGACATTCTTCCGCACACCGAGCCGGCGGAATCGCTGCTGGTGGTAGAAGTGAGGACGCCGGGCGGTCACGCGTCGAGCTACCCGCCACACAAGCACGACACCGACAATATCCCTCTCGAAAGCTCGCTCGAAGAAACCTATTACCACCGGCTCGATCCGCCGCAAGGCTTCGCCTTCCAGCGCGTGTACACCGACTCGCGCGATATCGACGAATCGATGGCCGTCGAGGATCACGACGTCGTGATGGTGCCGCGCGGCTATCACCCGGTCATCGTGCCGTACGGCTACGACTCGTATTATCTGAACGTGATGGCGGGCAGCCAGCGAGTCTGGCATTTCCATAACGATCCGGCGCACGAATGGATCATCAACAAGGATGCTTGACTAACTTGTCCATAGTCGCGCGTCAGCCAACTCCGAGCCATTCGCGCATCACGTCGTCGCGCGACATAAACGACGCCAGCGCGCCGTCGAACACGATCTCGCCGTGCCCCATCACCGCGACGCGGCACGCGATGTCCCGCGCGATCACGAGCCGCTGCTCGATCAGCAACATCGCGACGCCACGCTCGCGCAGCGCCTGCAGGCAGGCGGCGACCTGCTGCATCACGAGACTCGCGAGCCCTTCGCCGGGCTCGTCGATCAACAGCAGATCGGGATCTCCGAGCAGCGCCCGCGCGAGCGCGAGCATCTGTTGCTCGCCGCCCGACAGCGCGCCGGCGCGCGTGCGCTTGCGCTCGGCGAGCACCGGGAACAGCGCGTACGCGTCGTCGAGCGTGAAGCGCGGCGCGCGGCCGCGCGCACGCGATGCGGCAGCCGGCGCAATGCCGAGCAGCAGGTTTTCATGCACGCTCAGCGCGGCGAACACATCGCGATGCTCGGCCACATAGCCGAGCCCGAGCCGCGCGATCTCGAACGTGCGCCGACCGGCGAGCGAACGCCCCGCGAAACGCAGTTCGCCCTCGCAGCGCACGAGGCCCATGATCGCGCGTGCGAGCGTCGAGCGGCCCGAGCCGTTGCGGCCGACCAGCGCGACCACTTCGCCGGGCTCGATGCTCAGCGTGACGCCGTGCAGCGCCTGGCTCGCGCCGTACCACGCATTCAGGTCGCAAATGTCGAGCAGCGCGCTCACCGGCCTGCTCCGTGGTCCGGTTCATCACCCGCTCGCGCGCCTGAGCCGACGTCGAAGTGTTCGCCCAGATACGCGGCCCGTACCGCCGCGTCCGCACGAATCGCGGCCGGCGATCCACTTGCGATGATGCGCCCCTGCACCAGCACCGAAATACGATCGGCGATCGCGAACACCGCATCCATGTCGTGCTCGACCATCAGCAGCGTGCGGCCGGCGGTGGTGTCGCGGATCAGCTCGATGGCGCGTGCCGCTTCCGCGCGGTTCATGCCCGCCGTCGGTTCGTCGAGCAGCAGCGTGTGCGCGCCGCCCGCGAGCGCGATGCCGAGGTCGAGCGCGCGCTGCTCCGCGTAGCTGAGCGTGCCGGCCGCGACGTCGCGGCGCGCGCCGAGGCCGACCGCGTCGAGCACGTCGGCGGCGCGCGCATCGACCGCGGCCGTGCCGGTCAGACGCTGCCACCAGCGCGTGCGATCGCGCTCGGCAAGCTGCGCCGCGCAGCGCAGGTTGTCGAACACGGACAGCCGCGCGAACACGCTGGTGCTCTGAAAGCTGCGCGCGAGGCCACGGCGCGCGATCGCGGCCGGCGCGAGCCGCGTGATGTCCGCGCCGAACAGGTGGATACGCCCCGCGCTCGGCCGCGCGCCGCCCCCGATCAGGTTGAACAGCGTGGACTTGCCCGCGCCGTTCGGGCCGATCAGCGCGTGCCGCTCGCCTGGCTCGATCGCGAGATCGACGCCGCGCAGGATTTGCGTCGAGCCGAAACGCTTTTCGATGCCGTAGAGCGCGAGTGCGGGGATCATCGTGCGGCTCCGGGGAATCGTGCCGCGCGTGCATGGGCCGTGACGCGCGCATGCGCGCGCAGCGCGTGGCGCGTGGTCAGCGCAGCCAGAGCGGCGAGCGCAACGAGCGCCAGCGCGAGAAGAAGCGGCGAGGCGGCAAGCGGCGACAGCGCCGGCGGCGCGATGGTGGCATCGGCACCCGCGCCGGCGCCCGCACCTGCACCGGCGCCGAACAATGCGCCGAACAACACACCTGAAGCCGCACCCTCGTCCGCGCCGAACTGCGCCGCATAAGCCCACTGCACCGCGAACACGATGGCCGCGAGCCACAGCAACCCCGCCGCCGCGCTCCACCAATACGCGGCGCGGCAACGTCGCCAGCCGTTGGCGGCAATCCGCGCCGTCTGCCGCGAGGCAAAGCCGGCGAGCCCATCCGGCGCGACCAGCACGACGACGACGAAGAACAGCCCGAGGTAGAACAGCCACGCCCGCGTGACACTGGCGACCACCACGCTGAAAAACGTCAACACGATCGCCCCCGCGACCGGCCCGAAGAACGCCGCCGTGCCGCCGATCACGGTCGCGATCAGCACCGCGCCCGAGCGCATCATGCCGACGCTCTCAGTCGATACGAGCTCGATATTGATCAGCCCGAGCGTGCCCGCGACGCCCGCGAAAAACGCCGACAGCACAACCACGCCATAGCGAACCCGCCGCGGATAGCAGCCGATCGCCGCCGCGCGCGCCGGGTTATCGCGCACGGCGTTCGCGAGCCGCATGAACGGTGTGCGCGACAGCGCGAACATCGCGACACTGGCGACGACGCACCACAGCGCGATCAGCGCATAGGCCTCGCGCGCCGGACCGAAGCTCCAGACGCCGAAGAGTGGCCCGCTCGCGCGATCGATCGCGACGCCCGCCTCGCCGCCGAACCAGTCCGGCAGCGTCCACGCGGACGCGACGACGAGCTCGCCGAGACCGAGCGTGATCATCGCGAATGCGGTGCCGGCACGGCGCGTCGCGATGAAGCCGAACAGCACGCCGCACAGCGCGCCGCCGATGCCGCCGAGCAACGGCAGCAGCACGAGCGGCATGCCGCCCGCGTTGAACACCCGCGCGGCGATCAACGCGCCGAGCCCCGCATAAGCGGCGTGCCCGAACGACAGCAGCCCGGTCCCGCCGAGCAGCAGGTTGTACGACAGCGCGAACACGATCATCGTCGCGCTTTGCGCGAGATACGCGAGCAGCCAGCTGTGCGGCCAGATGAAAGGCGGTACGGCCAGAAAGGCGACGAGCGCGAGCCACGGCGCGAGCGCACGGCCGCCCCCGCGAGGCGGCACCTCGCTTTCCAGCGCGTCTGACGACCCGCCCCGCTTACGCATGATCGTCACGCCCTCCGAACAGCCCGCGCGGCCTCGTCACCAGCACCGCGACGAGCAGCAGGTACGGCAGCAGCGGCGCCAGTTGCGCGAGCGTCAGCGCGTCCCATTCGGGCGGCAGCACCGCGCCGGCGAGCGACACCACGTCGCCCAACGACAGATCGCTCGCGACCGCCAGCGTTTGCAGGCACCCCACCAGCAGCGACGCGACGAGCGCCCCGCTCAGCGACCCGAGCCCGCCGATCACGACCACGACGAACACGATCGAGCCGAGCGACTCGGCCATCGCCGGCTCGATGACGAACAGCGGCGCGCCGATCACGCCGGCCAGCGCGGCGAGCGCGGTGCCGGCCGCGAACACGCCGGTGAACACGCGCGGCACGTCGTGCCCGAGCGCTTCGACGGCCTGCGCATGCGTGAGCGCGGCGCGCACGATCAAGCCCGTCTTCGACACGCGCAGCATCGCGACGAGCGCCGCGAGCATCGCGAGCGACACCGCCATCATGAACGCGCGGTAGCGCGTGAAGACCGCGCCGTACAGCGAGAACAGCGGACCGTCGAGCACCGCCGGAATCTTCGCCGACAGCGAACCGAGCCCCCAGCCGAGCTTGACGAGTTCGCCGAGCAGATAGGCGGCGCCGAACGTCAGCAGCAGTTCGGGCAGATGCCCGTGCCCGCGCACGCGCCGCAGCAGCCAGCGTTCGAGCGCCGCGCCGAGCAGACCGACGAGGAGCGGCGCGACCACCAGCGCGCTCCAGAAGCCGGCGCGCGCCGCCACCGAAAAGCCGACGTACGCGCCGAGCATATAGAAGCTCGCATGCGCGAAGTTGAGCACGCCGAGCATGCTGAAGATCAGCGTCAGCCCGGCCGACAGCATGAACAGCAACAGCCCGTAGCTCAGGCCGTTGAGCAGAGTGATGATGAACGACTGCACGCGTCTAGTCCGCCGGCCCGACGACGCGCAACGGTTCGAGCGCCGCGCGCAGCTCGGCGGGCAGGTTCACGGGACGGCGCGTCGCGCGGTCCACGTAGACGTGCACGAAATGCCCTTGCGCGGCGGGTTCGGCGTCGCCGTCGCGAAATAGCCCCACCTCGTAGCGCACGCTCGACGTGCCGAGCCGCGCGACACGCAAGCCCGCGTCGATGCGATCGGGAAACACGAGCGGCGCGAAGTAGTTGCACTGCGTCTCGACGACCAGCCCGATCGTCGTGCCGTGCTCGAAATCGAGTACGCGCGCGCGGACCAGATACTCGTTCACGACGGTGTCGAAATAGCTGTAGTAGACGACGTTGTTCACGTGGCCGTAGACGTCGTTGTCCATCCAGCGCGTGGTGATCGGCAGGAAGTGCGGATACGCGGCGCGGCCGGCGGGGGCGGGTTTGTTCATCGGACGTGGCGGTTGGTGGATGCGAGGATCACAGCGACTCGGTCAGCATGCGGCGATAGTCGTCGGCGCTCGCCTCGCGCGGATTCGTGCGATGACAATGGTCGACCAGCGCGCCCTGCACGACCTTGTCGAACATGCTTTCGTCGACGCCCATTTGCCTGAGGCCGGTCGGCAGTCCAAGCCGCGCCGTCATGTCGAACAGCGCCTGCGCGAGATCGGCATGCTCGGGCACCCCCATCACGCGACGCATGCGCGCATAGCGACGCTCGGCCACCACGCTCGGCGCGCGCTCGTTGAAGCGCAGCACCGCGGGCAGCACGACCGCGTTCAGCGTGCCGTGATGCAGCGACGTGCGGCCGTTCACCTTCAGGCCGCCCAGCGGATGCGACAGCGAGTGCACACAGCCGAGGCCCTTCTGGAACGCCATCCCGCCCTGCATCGACGCGCTCATCATGTTCAGGCGCGCCTCGCGATCGCGGCCGTCCGCGCACGCGCGCTCGATGCTGTGCCACGCGCGTTCGAGGCCGTCGAGCGCGATACCGTCGGCGGGCGGATTGAAGGCCGGCGCGAGGAAGGTCTCGATGCAATGCGCGATCGCGTCCATGCCGGTAGCGGCGGTCAGCCCCGGCGGCAGGCCGAGCGTGAGACCGGGATCGCACAGCGCCGATTTCGGCAGCAGATTCCACGAGTGAAAGCCGAGCTTGCGGCCGTCGTTCAGGATCACGATCGCGCCGCGCGCGACTTCGCTGCCAGTGCCGGCCGTGGTCGGAATCGCGATCAGCGGCGCGACGGCGTCGGTGATCTTCGCGCTGCCGCCTTCGATCGTCGCGTACTGCGTGAGCAGCCCCGGATGCGTGGCCGCGATCGCGACGCCCTTCGCGAGATCGATCGACGAACCGCCGCCCACCGCGATCAGCCCGTCGCAGCGCTCGTCGCGATACACCTGGGCGGCCGCGAGCACCATTTCCTCGGTCGGGTTCGACGGCGTGTCGTCGAACAGCGGCACGTCGCCGAGCTTCAGCGCGTCGAGTGCCTGCCGCGCGATGCCGGCCGCGACGACGCCCTTGTCGCTGATCACCAGAGGCCGCTCGATGCCGATGCGCGCGCACTCGGGCGACAGTTGCGACAGTGCGTCGTAGCCCAGATGAATATGGGTCAGGTAGTAGATGTAGGCCATGCCGTTTCTCCCTGAGCGTGCGCTCATTGACCGCCGATTGACGTGGATGATCGGTTCGGTGATGCGTCGATGGATGTGCCGGGTCGTGTGGTGTCGCGTGCGTTGTGGGCTGTCTCCATGTTGTCTGTGATTTCTGCGTCGTCTGTGTGCTGGCTAATGTTGCGGCTCGGTGGGCCGAACGCCTCACTGCCCCGGCCGCTCGACGAATTCGAACGGCAACCCGCGTCGCCGCATCCATTCGCCGAGCGCCTGGCCGGTGCCCGCGCGCCACGGCCGCAGCTTCGCGGGCTCGACGAGCCGGTATTCGAGCAGCTCGGGCGACAGCGCGATCGTCCCATGCGCCTTCACGTGATACGCGATGATCAGCTCGTTCTTGCGAATGAATTCGTACACGCCGATCAGCTCGACCGACTCGGCGTGCAGCGACGTCTCCTCCATCACTTCGCGCGCGATGCCCTGCTCCGGCGTCTCGCCGTTTTCGAGGAAGCCGGTGATCAGCGCGAACATGCCCTCGGGCCACGCCGCATTGCGCGCGAGCAGGATCTTGCCCTCGTACTCGACGATCGCCGCGACGACCGGCAGCGGGTTATTCCAATGGACGTAGCCGCACCCGGTATCGGGACAGCTCTGACGGACGCGGCCGCCCTCGTGGTCGGGGTCGGCGCGTTCGGTCAGGGGTTTCGCGCAGCGGGGACAGAATCGGTACTCGGTCATGGCGGGGGACGTCTCTTTGTTTCGTGTTTTCTGGCGGGTCGTAGTTGGGCGGCTTTGCTTGTGTGCCGATGGGTACGTCGAGGCGCCGGGGGCAACTCAGGTTCCAGCGACCTCGCGCGTCTTCCATCACTCGACGCACAGCTCACGCACGTCGGCGGCGAAACGCTCGACCGTGTCGGGCTGCGTGTCCCACGCGCACATCAGCCGGCAACCGCCCGCGCCGATGAACTCGTAGAACTTCCAGCCGCGCGCGCGCATCGCCTTCGCGGCATGCGGCGGCAACTGCGCGAACACCGCGTTCGATTCGCTCGCAAACATGATGCTCACGCCGGGGATTTCCTGCAACCGCGTCTCCAGCAGACGCGCCATCGCGTTCGCGTGACGCGCATTGCGCAGCCAGACGTCGTTGTCGAGCAGGCCGAGCCACGGCGCGGAGATGAAGCGCATCTTCGATGCGAGCTGTCCCGCCTGCTTCAACCGATAGGCGAAATCGTCGGCGAGCGCGCGGTCGAAGAACACCACCGCCTCGCCGACCGGCAAGCCGTTCTTGGTGCCGCCGAAACACAGCACGTCGACGCCCGCGCGCCACGTGATTTCAGATGGATGCACGTCGAGTGCGGCGACCGCGTTCGCGAAGCGCGCGCCGTCCATGTGCACCTTCATATGACGACGCTTCGCGATCGCCGCGATGGCGCGCACTTCCTCGACGCTGTAGACGGTGCCGACCTCGGTCGACTGCGTCAGCGTGACGACCTTGGGCTTCGGATAGTGGATATCGGCGCGCCGCGTGACGATGGACTCGATCGCATCGGGCGTGAGCTTGCCGGCGATGCCCGGCGCCGTGAGCAGTTTAGAGCCACCTGAAAAGAACTCGGGACCGCCGCATTCGTCGGTCTCGATGTGCGCGAGTTCGTGGCAGATCACCGAGTGGTACGACTGGCACAGCGACGCGAGCGCGAGCGAATTGGCCGCCGTGCCGTTGAACACGAAGAACACTTCGCAATCGGTCTGAAACAGGCCGCGCAGACGGTCGCAGACCTGGTTGGTCCAGGAGTCGTCGCCATAGGCCGGCTCGTGGCCGCTGTCGTTGGCGGCGATCAGCGCGTCGAGCGCTTCGGGACAGATGCCGGCGTAGTTGTCGGACGCGAAATGTTGCATGGTCGAGCGACGCGCCCGGCGACAGGCGCGAGGGAATGACGGAAAGCGGTCATTTTAGTGCGATCGTGCGAGATTTGTTTTCGAGTCCTAGCTGCAACCGCAATCCGGCACGCGGCCTCCGCGTGGGCCACGCGGCATGCGCGTCACTGCTATCAGTCCCGCCGCCCCCGCCAGCAGCGCGCCCGCGGCGAGCCACAGCGCTAGCGAAAACGACCCCGTGTGCGCGGCAATCGGCGCGGCCACCAGGGGACCTGCGATCTGACCGATGCCATAGGCGGCCGTCGCATAACCCATCAGCCCGGCCGCGTCGTCGCCGCGCAGACGCCGCGCCTCGCGCATCGCGAATAGCGTGATCGCGGTGAACGGCAGGCCGATCAGGATGCTGCCGAGCGAGAACCCGCCCGCCGTCGGCCATACGATGCCCAGCGCAATGCCGAGCGCCTGCAGCACATACGAGCCCGCGAGCAGCGCGCGGTTGTCCCAATGCACGGGCAAACGCGCGGCGAGCAACGCGCCGACGATCAGCGCCGCACCGAGCATCGGCCAGAACAGGTCCGGCCACGCCGAGCCCGGCAACGCGTGGCGCGCGATGACCGGCAAAAAGGTCGCGGTGATGATGTAGCCGAAGCCCGGGATACCGTAGAGCAGGACCAGCCAGAACGCGTCGGCGCGGTGGACGGCATGGCTCGTCTCAATGCCGGCAGTACGAGGCGGCTGGTTTGCGCTGGCGCGCGATCCGGTGGCGGGCTTTGCGGTTGCGGAGCTTGCAGCGCCAGGCTTCGCTGTTCGCGCACGCCGCGCTTCGCCAAACACCGGCCACACCAGCGCCGACAGCACCGCGCCGATCACTGCGAAGCCGATCCATCCGACCACCGCGCCATAGCCACCCGCGACGCTGACCAGCAAGCCGGTGCCGACGATGCCCACGCCCGGTCCCGCATAGATGACGCCGCTCCACGCCTGCGCGCCGAGTTCGGCGAGCCGCCGCAAGCCCCACTGCGACGCGAACACGAAGGTCCATGCGCTGACCGCGCCGGCGACGAAGCGCACCAGCGCCCACGCCCAGAACTGGCCAGTGACGCCCATCGCGAGCGTCAGCAGCACGGTCGCAGCGAGTCCGACGCGCACCATGCGCGCGGGCTCGATCCGCAGCGCCGCGCACGTCATCGCGCCGGCGAAATAGCCGGCGTAATTGAACGACGCGAGCCAGCTGCCATGCTGGATATCGATCTGCGGCTGGCCGAGCGCGGCGCCGTGCAGCATCAGCGGCAGCAGCGGCGTGAATGCGAAGCGCCCGATACCGAGCGCGACGGCCAGCGTGACCATGCAGGCGAGCGCCGCGCGCCGGGCGGCGTGCGGCTCGTGGAAGCGCGGGTACGCGTGGGAAGCGAGATCGTTCATGATCGGACAGTCAAACGGCGATGGTATGAATCCATACTAGCTTGACCTTTGAATCACAAAAAATGAATAATTAGGATGTTATTCATCGCCAGGAGAGAATCATGGATCTGGCCGCTTTGACCATTTTTCGCGCGGTCGTGCGCGAAAACGGCGTGACGCGCGCCGCGGCGAAGCTCAATCGCGTGCAATCGAACGTGACCACGCGCATCAAGCAGCTCGAGGAGCAGCTCGGCACCGAGCTGTTCATCCGCGACGGCCGCCGCCTCGTGCTGACGCCGGCCGGCGAGACGCTGCTGCCCTACGCGGAACGGCTGCTCGCGCTCGCCGACGAGGCGCGGCACGCGGTGCGCGAGGATCGTCCGAGCGGGCGTCTGCGTCTCGGCACGATGGAAAGCGTCGCGGCGACGCGTCTGCCGGGCCTGCTCGCGCAATATCACCAGCAATGGCCGGCCGTCGAACTGGAACTGGAGACCGGCACGACCGCCAGGCTGATCGAGCGGGTACGCGAGTTCGAGGTCGATGCGGCGCTGGTCGCGACGCCGCTCGATCCGGCCACGCTCGGCGATCTGTTCGAGACCGTGCCGATCTTCCGCGAGGAACTCGTGATGCTGACGCCGCGCGGTCATCGGCCGATCCGCGAAGTGCGCGACATCGCGCTATCGACGCTGATCGCGTTCGAGCGGGGCTGCGCGTATCGCGCGTATATCGAGAAGTGGTATCTGGAGCACGGCACGCGACCGCAACGGGTACTGGAACTCGGCTCGTATCACGCGATCGTCGCGTGCGTGGCGGCCGGCGCTGGCGTCGCGGTCGCTCCGCGCTCGGTGCTCGATCTGGCGACCGACAGGAGCAATATCGCGGTGCACGAATTGCCCGATATCGGCATGATCGACACGCTCTTGGTGTGGCGACGCGGGCATTTTTCGTCGGCGCTCAATGCGTTGCGACGCACGCTGGTGGCACCGCAGGAAGGGGCGGCCGAGGTGGATACGGTGGCGTCCGCGGATGCGAACGTGGTCTGATCATTGAATCCGCCCCGCCGACCAGGTTCGACGCAACCCGGTCGGCTTCAGCAAAAGCGAAGGGGCCACGCAACGCGCCGATCCTGCTGGCGCACCGCGTGGCCCCTTCGTCGAACCCGGCTCGACTTCGGGTCGAGCCGGACTCAACCGACCATCAGAATCAAAGCTGTCCTTCGACCCAGCCCTTGACGCCCGCGAGCGCCGCCGGCAGGTTGGCCGGCTCGGTACCGCCGGCCTGCGCCATGTCCGGACGGCCGCCGCCCTTGCCGCCCACCTGCTGGGCCACGAAGTTGACCAGTTCGCCCGCCTTGACCTTCTTGCTGGCGTCCGCGGTCACACCCGCGATCAGGCTGACCTTGCCGCCTTCCACCGACGCGAGCACGATCGCCGCGCTCTTCAGCTTGTCCTTGAGCTTGTCGACGGTTTCGCGCAGCGTCTTCACGTCCGCGCCTTCGAGCGTCGCCGCGAGCACATGCACGCCGCCGACTTCGATCGCCTGGCCCGCGAGTTCGTCACCCTGGCTCGACGCCATCTTCGACTTCAGCGCGCCCAGTTCCTTCTCGAGCGCCTTCACCTGGTCTTGCACCTGGCCGATGCGCTGCGTGAGTTCCGCCGGTTGTGCCTTCAGCACGGCCGCGGCTGCGTTGACGCGCGCTTCGAGCTCCTGCACGTAGCGCACCGCGTTGTCGCCGGTGATCGCTTCGACGCGACGGATACCGGCCGCGACGCCGCCTTCCATCACGATCTTGAAGAAACCGATGTCGCCCGAGCGATTCACGTGCGTACCGCCGCACAGCTCACGCGAGAAGCCGAGGTCGAGCACGCGCACTTCGTCGCCGTACTTTTCGCCGAACAGCGCCATTGCGCCGCCCTTCACCGCCTCGTCGTACGACATCACACGCACGATGCCGGGCGCGTTCGCCAGCACTTCGGCGTTGACGATTTCCTCGACGCGGCGGATCTGCGTGTCCGTCATCGGCGCGTTGTGCGCGAAGTCGAAGCGGGTCTTGTCGGCGTCGACGAGCGAGCCCTTCTGCTGCACGTGCGAACCGAGCACTTCGCGCAACGCCTTGTGCATCAGGTGCGTGGCCGAGTGGTTGCGCGCCGTGCGGGCGCGGCGCACCGCGTCGATTTCGGCCTTGACGATGTCGCCGAGCTTCAGCGTGCCCTGCTCGAGCGTGCCGTGGTGGCCGACCACGTCGGCCTGAACCTTCAGCGTATCGACGACCGCAAAGCGCGTGCTGGCGTTCGCGAGCACGCCCTGGTCGCCGACCTGGCCGCCCGACTCCGCGTAGAACGGCGTGTGATCGAGCACGACGACCGCCTGCTGGCCGGCCTGCGCCTGCTGCACCGACGCGCCGTCCACATACAGGGCGACGACCTTCGCGTCGTCGAAGACGATTTCTTCGTAGCCGTGGAAGGTGGTCTTCGCACCCGAGTATTCGAGGCCCTGCGCCATCTTGAACTTGCCCGCCGCGCGAGCCTGCTCGCGCTGACGCGCCATCGCGTCGTCGAACGCGGATTCGTCGACCGTCACTTCGCGCTCGCGGCAGACGTCCGCGGTCAGGTCGAGCGGGAAGCCGTAGGTGTCGTGCAGCTTGAACGCGAGTTCGCCGTCGAGCGTCTTGCCGCCCTTCGTGTCGAGATCGGCCAGAGCGGTTTCGAGAATCGACATGCCGTGTTCGATCGTCTCGAAGAAGCGCTCCTCCTCCTGACGCAGCACGTCAGTCACGCGCTGCTCGGCCTGCTTCAGTTCAGGGTAAGCGTCGCCCATCTGCGCCACGAGGTCGGCCACGAGGCGATGGAAGAACGAACCCTTCTTGCCGAGCTTGTAGCCGTGGCGGATCGCGCGGCGCACGATACGGCGCAGCACGTAGCCGCGGCCTTCGTTGCCCGGAATCACGCCGTCGACGATCAGGAACGAGCACGCGCGGATGTGATCGGCGATCACCTTCAGCGAGTTGTTGCCCAGATCGGTCACGCCCGTTTCGCGGCCAGCGGCTTGAATGAGCGCCTGGAACAGGTCGATCTCGTAGTTGCTGTGCACGTGCTGCAGCACCGCGGCGATGCGCTCGAGGCCCATGCCGGTGTCCACGCATTGCTTCGGCAGCGGCGTCATGTTGCCCTGCGCGTCGCGGTTGAACTGCATGAACACGAGGTTCCAGATTTCGATGTAGCGGTCGCCGTCTTCCTCGGGCGATCCCGGCGGGCCGCCCCACACGTCCGGGCCGTGGTCGTAGAAGATTTCCGAGCACGGGCCGCACGGGCCGGTGTCGGCCATCTGCCAGAAGTTGTCCGATGCGTAGCGCGCGCCCTTGTTGTCGCCGATGCGGATGATGCGCTCGACCGGCACGCCCACTTCCTTCGCCCAGATGTCGTGCGCTTCGTCATCTTCCTGGTAGACGGTGACCCACAGCTTGTCTTTGGGCAGCTGGTAGACGCCGGTCAGCAGTTCCCACGCGTAGTGGATCGCGTCGCGCTTGAAGTAGTCGCCGAACGAGAAGTTGCCGAGCATCTCGAAGAACGTGTGGTGACGCGCGGTGTAGCCGACGTTCTCGAGGTCGTTGTGCTTGCCGCCGGCACGCACGCTGCGCTGCGCGGTCGTGGCGCGCGAATACGGACGCGATTCCGCGCCGAGGAACACATCTTTGAACTGCACCATCCCCGAATTGGTGAAGAGCAGTGTCGGGTCGTTGCCGGGCACGAGGCTCGACGAACGGACGATCGTATGGCCCTTCGATTCGAAGAACTTGAGGAATTTCTCGCGGATTTCAGCGGCTTTCATAGCGGGCGGGGGACGGTCCTGACGGTTCCTGACGGAGACTGGCGGTCGGTGGGATGCGCCAACTGTCGGTTTCTTTAAACGACTGATTATACGGGATCGGCAAGCGCGCGCGGCACTGCGCGCCGCCTGGTTGGCGCTCGCGTGTCCGATCTTCCGATCCGCGCTATGACGTTCGGCTGACTGCGCCCGCGAGCGCGAATCGCTTAAGATGACTTCCGCGAAACTACGCGCGAAATAACGCACGGCAACTCGCCGCGCGGCCTGCAACCATCAGGAGACATTCAAGAACATGGGCGCTCTCAGTCACATCCGCGTGCTGGATCTCACCCGCGTGCTCGCCGGTCCGTGGTGCGCGCAGACGCTCGCCGATTTCGGCGCCGACGTCATCAAGATCGAACGCCCCGAGATCGGCGACGACACGCGCCACTGGGGGCCTCCCTATCTGAAAACGCCGGACGGCGCGGACACGCGCGAGGCCGCCTACTATCTCGCGGCGAACCGCAACAAGCGCTCGGTCACGCTCGACATCGCGTCGCCCGAGGGTCAGCGGATCGTGCGCGAACTGGCCGCGCAAAGCGACGTCGTGCTCGAGAACTACAAGGTCGGCCAGTTGAAGAAGTACGGCCTCGACTATGAATCGCTCAAAGAGGTCAAGCCCGACCTGATCTACTGCTCGGTCACGGGCTTCGGGCAGACCGGCCCGTATGCGCAGCGCGCCGGTTACGACTTCATCGTGCAGGGCATCGGCGGCTTCATGAGCATCACCGGCGAGCGCGACGCTCAGCCGGGCGGCGGCCCGCAGAAGGCCGGCGTCGCGATCGCCGACCTGATGACCGGCATGTACTCGACGATCGCGGTGCTAACCGCGCTCACGCACCGCGACCGCACCGGCGTTGGCCAATACATCGACATGGCGCTGCTCGACGTGCAGGTCGCGATGCTCGCCAACATGAACGCGAACTACCTCGCGAGCGGCCAGCCGCCGGTGCGCTGGGGCAATGCGCATCCGAACATCGTGCCCTACCAGACCTTCCAGACCAGCGATGGCTGGATCATCGTCGCGGTCGGCAATGACGGACAGTTCCGCAAGTTCGTCGAAGTGGGCGGCCACCCGGAACTCGCCGACGACGAGCGTTTCGCAACCAACCCCGCGCGCGTGCGCAACCGCGAACTGCTCGTGCCGATGCTCGCGGACATGGTCCGCCTGCAGGGCAAGCAGCAATGGATCGCGGCGCTCGAAGCGGCCGGCGTGCCGTGCGGGCCGATCAACAACCTCGACGAAGTGTTCGACAACGAGCAGGTGGTCGCGCGCGGTCTGCAGGTCGATCTGCCGCATCCGTCGGGCGGCACCGTCAAGCTCGTGCGCAATCCGATCACCATGACCGGCACGCCGCCGCAGGCGCTGAGCCATCCGCCGCTGCTCGGCGAGCATACCGAGCGGGTGCTGAGCGACGTGCTCGGATACGACGCGCAGACGATTGCCGAGTTGAAGCGCAAAGCGGTGATCTGATCGAGAAGGCGGCGAGACTCAGCGCATCACCGTTAGAGAAGCCAGCCAGCCCCGCCCCTCGTCCCAATCGTCGAGACCGCTGTCGGCGTTGATGTGGCCGCGCGCGCCGATCCCGATCCAGCGGCTGCCCCACGCGTTCGCGCAGGTTTGTGAAAACGGCACGTTGCCATAAGGATCGTCGCTGCTCGCCACCACGATCGTCGCAAACGGCAGGCGGGTGAGCGGCACCGGCGCGAAGCCGCCCGCGTCCCTCGGGAAGTGCGCTGCGTCCGGATCGGGCACGGCGACCAGCAGCGCGCCGGCCACCTTCGCGAGCTGCGGCGCGCTTGCGTACTGCGAGGCCCAGAACGCCGTGGTCAGACAGCCGAGGCTGTGAGCGGCGAACACGACCGGCGCGTCCACGGCGTCAAGCGCGGCGGCCAGCGTACGGCACCAGGCGTCGCGCGAAGGGTGGTCCCAGTCCGGCATCTGCACGCGGACGAACGCGGGATCGAGCGCTTCCCAGCGCGTTTGCCAGTGGCTTGGGCCGGAGTCCAGATAGCCCGGCAGTACGAGTGTGGTTGGTTGTTGTTCGCTCATCGTGCTTCCCCGTGTTCGGCTTACCGCCCGCTCGCGGGATAGCGCGGCGGGCCGTCTACCGTATCACGCGTACCACGCCGCCACCACGGGGATCGCTTGCGGGCTCGGGGGTCGTGCCGTACACGCGGATCATCTGCACGTCGCCGTTGAACGACTGCTGCTCGACCGTATAGCCGAACGCCTTCAATTGCGTGGCGAGCTCATCCGGCGCGGGACGGTACGGCTCGAAGTAGATCGTCTTTTGCGGCAGCAGCTGATGATGGAAACGCATCGCGGCGAGCGCGTCCGTCGGTGACATGTCGAAGTCGTACAGATTCGTCATCACCTGGAAGATCGTCGTCAGGATGCGAGAGCCGCCGGGCGTGCCGATCGCTAGCGCGATCTTGCCGTCCTTCAGCAGCAGCGTGGGCGTCATCGACGAAATCGGGCGGCGGCCCGGCGCGATCGCATCCGGCTCGGCATCGGCGGCGCCGGGTGTCGACGCCGCGCCCGTCGCGCCAGCGCCGGCTGGCTTGATCACGAAATCGTCCATCGCATCGTTCAGCAGGAACCCGCCGCCGTCCACCACGACGCCCGAGCCGAAATCGCCGTTCAGCGTGTAGGTGTTCGACACCGCGTTGCCCCATTTGTCGACCACCGAGAAATGCGTGGTTTGCGCCTTCTCTGTCGCCGCGCCGCCGTCGACACCGGGTTTCGCCGTCGCGGCGCCCGGCGCTTCGTCGGTTTTGACTTCGGCCGCGCGCTGCGCGAGGTAGGCGTCGTCGATCAGCTTCGCGACCGGCACCGGCGATGCGTCCGGGTCGCCGATATGGCGCTGCCGGTCCGCGAACACGCGATCCTCGATCTGCGCGATCAGATGGATGTACGGCGCTGAATTCAACGCAAGGCCGTCGAACGCCGGCTGCAGATCGGCCCGCATCTTCAGCATCTGGATCAGCCCGAGGCCGCCCGAGCTCGGCGGCGGCGCGGTGATCACGCGGTAGCCGTGCCAGTCGGCCGCGAGCGGCTCGCGCCACAGAGCCTTGTACTGGCTCAGATCCTGGCTCGTGATCAGGCCGTGGCCGTACATCTGCGCGGCGATCATTTGAGCGGTGCGGCCCTCGTAAAACTCGCGGCCGCCGTCGCTCGCGATCCGCCCCAGCGTCTGCGCGAGTTCCGGTTGGCGCAGCATCGCGCCCGCCTTCAGGTTCGCGAAGTAGGCGTCGAAATTGGTCTTGCCGGCGAAACTCTTCGCGGCCGCGTCGTGTCGCTGCTGCAGCCGCGGGTCGACCTGGAAGCCGTCGGTCGCGTAATGGATCGCGGGCGCGAGCACCTGCTTCCATTTGAGCTTGCCGAAGCGCCGCTGCGCTTCCCACATGCCATCGACAGTGCCCGGCACGGCCGCCGCGCGATGCCCGACCGTGCTCACGCCCGGCGCCACGTTACCCTTGTCGTCGAGGTACATGTCGCGGGTCGCTTGCTGCGGCGCGCGCTCGCGATAGTCGAGAAAATACGGCTTGCCGTCGACCAGCAGCGTCATGAAACCGCCGCCGCCGAGGTTGCCCGCATCGGGCCGCGTGACGGCGAGCGTAAAGGCCATCGCGACCGCGGCATCGACCGCGTTGCCGCCTTCGGCGAAGATCTGCTGCGCGGTGTCAGCGCTGTAGCTATCCGGCGCGGCGACTGCCGACGCATCGAGCGCCGGCTTCGGCGCCGGTGTTTTCGCGGCGGCGGACAGCGGCGCGGCCACGTTCACGGCAAGCGCGGCAAACCAGGCCGAAGCGAGCACACGACGGTTACGGCAAGAAAATCGGGCGCTAGCCAAAGCGCGGGCAAAAGGCGCGCGAAACGCGCCGTGCGTCGGGACAGACATCCGAGAAAACTCCGGCAACGAGGCGAGCATGGCGCACGAGCAGCGGAGCCTCGTGCAGGAAGATGAAGGACAGCGTGGACGGCTCGGGCAAGCCCGCCCGCGCGAAGGCCCGCCACAGGCGAGCGGGCCGCGCGCAGCAGCGCATCCTAAGTCGGCGCGTCGCGCGTCGCCAACCCGTTTTACCTCCTGTTACAGCCCCGCGCGCCGGCGTCCCTGACTCCGGCAGCCGCGCCAAACCCGCCCCGCCGTTGGCTGCGCGCCGCAACCATCTGCCGCGAACGGGCTCGTCAGGTAGAATTGACGGCTAAACGGGCGCATTGCGCGCCCCCACGGACTCTCATCTTCTCGCATGAATACCGAACGCAACGACGCGCCCGCGGCATCCAATTTCATCCGCAACATCATCGACGACGACAACCGCACCGGCAAATGGAGCCAGCGCGTCGAAACGCGCTTCCCGCCGGAGCCGAACGGCTATCTGCACATCGGTCACGCGAAGAGCATCTGCCTGAACTTCGGCGTCGCGCGCAGCTACGGCGGCGTGTGCCATCTGCGCTTCGACGACACCAATCCGGAGAAGGAAAGCGTCGAGTACGTCGAGTCGATCATCGACTCGGTGCGCTGGCTCGGCTTCGAATGGGAAAAGGACCGCACCGAGCATCTGTACTTCGCGAGCGACTACTACGACAAGCTGTACGAGTTCGCGGAGCTGCTGATCCAGCGCGGCCGCGCGTACGTGGATAGCCAGTCGGCCGAGGAAATCCGCGCGAACCGCGGCTCGGCCACCGAAGTCGGCACGCCGTCGCGCTTCCGCGAGCGTCCGGTCGCGGAAAACCTCGACCTGTTCCGCCGCATGAAGGCGGGGGAGTTCAAGGAAGGCGAGCACGTGCTGCGTGCGAAGATCGACATGTCGTCGCCGAACTTCAACATGCGCGACCCGGTCATCTACCGCATCCGCTTCGCGCATCACTACCGTACCGGCGACGCCTGGTGCGTGTACCCGATGTACGACTACACGCACTGCATCTCGGACGCGCTCGAAAACATCACGCATTCGCTGTGCACGCTCGAGTTCGAAGATCACCGCCCACTGTACGACTGGATCCTGAACGAACTCGCCGAGGCCGGCGTCTTCAGGCGTCCGCTGCCGCAGCAAATCGAGTTTTCGCGCCTGAACCTGACCTATGCGATCACCAGCAAGCGCAAGCTGCTGCAACTCGTCAACGAAGGCCATGTGGAAGGCTGGGACGACCCACGCATGCCGACCATCGTCGGCCTGCGCCGGCGTGGCTTCACGCCCGAGTCGATCCAGCTGTTCTGCGAGCGCATCGGCGTGACCAAGGTCGACTCGTGGATCGACATGAGCGTGTTCGAAGGCGCGCTGCGCGACGATCTCGACGAGAAGGCGCCGCGCATCGCCGCCGTGCTCGATCCGCTCAAGCTGATTATCGACAACTTCCCCGAACGCCTCACCGAGCCGTGCCACGCACCGGTGCACCCGCATCATCCTGAACAGGGCCTGCGCGAGTTTCCGATTTCGCGCGAGCTGTGGATCGAGCGCGAGGACTTCACGGAAACGCCGCCGAAGGGCTACTTCCGCCTGTTCCCGGGCAACAAGGTGCGCCTGCGCTACGGCTACGTGATCGAATGCACGCACGCGGACAAGGACGAGAACGGCAATATCGTCGCGGTGCACTGCAACTACTTCCCGGACAGCAAATCGGGCACCGAAGGCGCGAACAATTACAAGGTCAAGGGCAATATCCACTGGGTCAGCGCGGCGGCAGCGTGCCCGGCCGAAGTGCGCATCTACGACCGGCTGTTCAAGGAACCGCAACCGGACGCCGGCGGCCGCGACTTCCTCGAAGCGCTGAATCCGGACTCGAAGCGTGTAGTCCAGGCCTACCTCGAAACCGGCGCGCGCCATGCAATGCCGGAGCAGCGCTACCAGTTCGAGCGCCACGGCTACTTCGTCGCCGACCGCGTCGATTCGAAGCCGGGTAAGCCCGTGTTCAATCGCATCGTCAGTCTGCGCGACAGTTGGGGCAAGCCGGCCTGAGCCGCCGCCAGCGAGGGCCCGGCGTTACGGGCCCGTCCGGGTTGCCGGATGTTTCGATCGACACTCACTGCGCGCTCGCCTGAGCGCGCCGGTCCGGGAGGTCCGATGAAGGTTGCAGACCGCCACGGGGAAGGGTCTGAAGGTAGGGTTCGCGTCGCACGGAGCGCGTGCGGCTCACGCTTCCCGCATCTGCTGCGCGGCATGCACAGCGTGCTGCTTACGCTGGCCGTCTGCGGCGTGGTCGCGTTCGCCGGCCCCGCCCGCGCGGATGAACTGACCGGCACGCTGAGAAAGATCCACGACGACGGCGTCGTCGTGCTCGGCGTGCGAGAGGCGTCGATCCCGTTCTCGTACTTCGACGGCAAGCGCACGGTCGGCTACTCGCAGGCGATCGCGATGCAGATCGTCGATGAAATCAGGAAAACGCTCGGCATGGCGCAACTGCGGGTTCACGAAGTCACGGTCACGTCGTCGAACCGCATGCCGATGCTGCTGAACAACCAGATCGATCTCGAATGCGGCTCGACCACACACACGGTCGAGCGCGAAAACGTCGCCGCGTTTTCAGACAGCTTTTTCCAGTACGCGGTGCGCATGATCACGCGCAGGAACAGCGGCATCACCGATTTCCCCGCTCTGGCCGGCAAGCCGGTCGTGACGACCGCCGGCACGTCCGACGAGCGCCTGCTGCGCAGCCTCAACACCGACAAGCAGCTGAACATGCGCATCACGAGCGCGCGCGACCACCAGGAAGCCTTCAACGCGATGAAGGAAGGCCACGCGGTGGCGTTCGTGATGGACGAGCCGATCGTCTACGGCTTCAAGGCGACCGACCCGCATCCCGACGATTTCATCGTGACGGGCACGCCGCTTGGCTACGAAGTTTATGCGTGCATGTTCCGCAAGGGCGACGAGCCGTTCCGCGCGCTCGTGAATCGCGTGATCGTGCGCTCGCAGACGTCCGGCGACGCCGAGCGTCTGTATCGGCAGTGGTTCACGCAGCCGATTCCGCCGCATGGCATCAACGTCAATTTCCCGCTGTCGGAGCAGAACCGCGCGTTGTTCGCGCATCCGAACGACCACGCGCTCGATTGAAGGCGGCGTGCGCCGTCTATAGCGACCGGTGCAACTCCGCGAGCGACAGCGTCGTCTCGAAGAGCCGCGTCAGACTACGGCTCGCATAGCGCGGCACCTCTTCGATCGACGCCCAGCGGTAGTCATCCATTTCGGGGATCAGCGTGCCGTCCGAGCGGCGCGGAAACAGCGACGTGCAGGTGCACTTGCTCAGATCGAGCTCGCCGGCACCCGCGCGCGCCGCGAACAGATGCAGGTCCTTGTCGCGCCGGTAGACGAACAGGCCGAGATCCTTCAGCCGATCGGCCTCGAGCGCGATGCCGGTTTCCTCGACCATCTCGCGCAGCGCCGTCACGTGCGGCGCCTCGCCGTCCTCGCCCTGGCCTTTCGGGATGTCCCAGTGCGTCGTTTCGGTGGCGTGCGCGAGCAGCACGCGTCCGTCGGGATCAAGCAGCACGATCCCGCACGAGACGATTCGCGGGCTCATCGCGCAGCCTCATTGCATGCACCTCTCGCGCCGCGCTCACGCATGCTCAACGCTTCTGCAGTTGCCAGGCGCCGCCTTCCTTGCAGAAGTTCGGACGCAGGTTCATCGATTGCCCTTTCGCATTGAGTACGACCCCGAGGGTGCGGCAGGTGCGTCCGCCTTCGGTCGAGGTGCTGTCCATCGAGATGGTCGCGTCGATCTTCACGCTATTGCCGGTGCCGTCGTTGACCCACGTGAAGCTCTCGCCGTCCTTCCTGTCATTGAGCGCGCTCATGACCGCATGCTTGATCGAGGCGTTGTCGCGCTGTCTCATATAGGTGATCGGCGTGTCGCTCAGAAAGCCGAGGTTCGCCGCTTGCGCGCCGATCGCCGCGCCGAGCAGGAGGCTCGCGGCACTGAGGTGGAACAGCACACGGGTTCGCGTCGACATGTAGGACTCTCCTCGAAGTGTGTACGGCGCGCACGGCGCACGGCGGCTTTGATCCTGACCTCAAAAGCATAGCATGCACACTTCGGCAGGCAGCGCGCCATCGACGCGGCCATCAACGCGCGGCGGCCGTCCCCTGCAAGCGGAACGTGTTGACGACGTCGCGCAGCATCTGCGCCTGCTCCTGCATCGACTGCGCGGCGGCCGCCGCCTGTTCGACCATCGCCGCGTTCTGCTGCGTGGTCTCGTCCATCTGCGCAATCGCGAGATTGACCTGCTCGATGCCGCGGCTCTGCTCGTCGGACGCGGCGGAAATCTCGCTGATGATGTCGGTCACGCGCTTCACCGCATCGACGAGCGACTCCATCGTGCCGCCCGCCTTCTCGACGAGCGTCTTGCCGCTGCCGACGCGCGCGACCGAATCCTCGATCAACGTCTTGATCTCCTTGGCCGCGTCGGCGCTGCGGCGCGCGAGGTTGCGCACCTCGCCCGCGACGACCGCGAAGCCGCGGCCCTCCTCGCCGGCGCGCGCGGCTTCGACGGCCGCGTTCAGCGCGAGGATGTTGGTCTGAAACGCGATGCTTTCGATCACGCCGATGATATCGACCACCCGCGCCGAGCTCGCCGCGATGCTCTGCATGTTCGCAACGACGTGCTGCACGGCCTCGCCGCCCTCGCCCGCGAGCTGCGACGCCGAGCGCGCCATGCGGTTGGCCTGCAGCGCGTTGTCGGCGTTCTGCTTGACGGTCGCCGTCAGCTGCTCCATGCTCGCGGCCGTTTCGCCGAGCGACGACGCCTGCTGTTCCGTCCGCGCCGACAGATCGAGATTGCCCGCGGCGATCTCTTCGGCCGCGACCGTGATCGTTTCGGTGCCGCCGCGAATGCGCCGGATCGCGTCGGCGAGGCGGCTTTGCATGCGCTGCATCGCGAACAGCATGCTTTCCCGATCGTCGCCGGCCAGCGTGACCGGGCACGAAAGATCGCCGTCGGCGATCGTCTCCGCGACGCTCGCCGCATAGGCGGGCTCGCCGCCGAGACTGCGCTTCACGTTGCGGATGATCAGCACGAGCGCGAGGGTGCTGAAGCTGCCGATCACGAGGATCGTCAGCAGATAGCGCAGCAGGTCGGCGCGGAACGCCGCGTCGATGTCGTTGACGTAGACACCCGAAATCAGATACCAGTCCCACGCGGCAAAGCGCTTGACGAAGCTGATCTTCGGCACGCGCTCGTTGTTGCCGGCGAGGCGGCCCATGTAATCGACGAAGCCCTGCCCGTGCGCCTGCGCGACCTTGACCATTTCGACGAACAGCAGCTTGCCGTCGCTGTCCGCGTAGTGCGACACGTCCTTGTTGCGCAGATCGGCGAGCATCGGATGCATGATCACGACCGGCGTGGCAGTCGACACGATCATGTAGCCGCTGCCGGGATAGCGCATCGCGGACAGCCGCGCCAGCGCCTGCTGCCGCGCCTGTTCGGGCGTCAGCTCATGCTGGTCGGCGCGCTGCGCGTAGTCGGCGACGATGCTGTACGCGCTTTCCACGACGTTCTGCACGGCCGACTTGCGCTCGGCCAGCATCGTCGCGCGCGACTGCCATGCGGCCCAGCCGCCGAGGCCGAGCAGGCCGAGCCACGTAATCAGCAGCGCGAGCCAGAGTTTGGTGTTGAGGCTAAGTCGGTTCACGCTGATTCCTCCATCGCGGCGCGTCATACGGTTCTGTTGAATTAACGGCGCCGCGCGCGATTTCCTGAGTCGGGAAACACCCGAAGCGAGCCGTACGAACACGCGACAGCCCGACAGCCACCGGGCGCGCAACATTTGCACAAAAACAAAAAAGGGTTACAGGCGCGAAACCTGTAACCCTTCGATGATTCTGGTACGGCAGGAGGGGCTCGAACCCCCGACCCTCGGCTTAGAAGGCCGATGCTCTATCCAGCTGAGCTACTGCCGTATGGATCGATATCTGCATGAAACCGACACTCGCGGCGAGCCGCCCGATTTCCCACAAACTGAAATTCTAACTGACCTGCAACCAAACGGGCCCGGATTATAACCGATCGCCCAGCGCGCTCAGGCCGGCTGCGGATGCAGCATGAACCAGCCGAGGAACAGGATCCCCGCGATCGCGCAGTACGCGCCGAACGACGCGAGACGTCCGCGGCCTTCGAAATAGCGCATCAGGAAACGCACGCTCAGGTACGCTGCGATCGCGGTCAGCACGCCGCCGAGCACCGCGTCGGCAAGCTGGCTTGGCGCGTGAAGCAGCTTCGGCAGTTCGAGTACGCCAGCGGCGAAAATGATCGGCGTGCCGAGCAAGAACGAAAACTCGGCCGCTTTCTCGGTGGTGAGGCCGGCCGCATTGCCGGCGATCATCGTCAGGCCGCTGCGCGAGAAGCCCGGTATCAGCGCGCCGATCTGCGCGAGGCCGACGAAGAAGGCCTGGCGGAACGTCAGCTTTTCCGGCGCCTGATGCGCGCGCGCGCGTTGCAGACGATCTCCGAACCACAGCAGCACGCCGTTCACGATCAACGCAATCGCGACGATCCGCAGATCATGAAAAAGCGCCTCGAGGCGCTTTTCCAGCACGAGACCGACGAGGCCCGCCGGAATCGTACCGATGATCAGCGCCCACATCATGTGACCGTCGTCGTTGCGGCGGCCGCCGAGCGACGCGAAGAAACCGCGCACCAGCGCGTACCAGCGCGCGCGGAAGTACCACAGCAGTGCGAACGCGGTGCCGAGATGCAGGGCGACGAGGAATGGCAGCAGTTGCGGCGCATGCTTGTCGATATGCATGTCGAACAGGGCTGGCACGAGCAGCGTGTGGCCAAGGCTGCTCACCGGAAACAGTTCGGTAACGCCTTGCAGCACGCTCAGAAAAATGAGAAACGACAGGTTCACGCGGCGGTCCTTGTAAGGAAAGTGTCGGGGAACTGCGCGCCGCACAAAAGGGGGAGCCGGCGCGTCAAAGGCGCACCGATTATGCCTGGCTACACACCCAGCGCCAAGCGGTTAGGCGACATTCGGAGAGATATTGACGCGCCGCGTCACAACTCGACACCGTTGTTACGCGAGTGCAAGGAAGCGGGCGGCGGATTCGTCGCGCGCGTGCTGTGAAACAGAGAATGAATCCAGCGGGATCAGCGTTCGAGCGAGTGGAAGAAGTAGTACGTGCTGGCCGTGAATATACCGAATAAGGCCACCGCCATTGCCGTTGCGAGATCCATGAAGCCTCCTGAGCCGATTCGCCCGGGAGTCGGATGGACCGGACGCTCAGGCGGATTATCAATAGGATTCGCCCTTTTCCGACACCCGCAATTTCCCGGGAAGGGTTTCCCCGTAGCGCAAAGCAGCGCAAAATCGCGGTTTCGCCGCGCGAGACGCAGTCGCAGCGGATGGCGCAAAACGCCGCTTCGATGCGGTTGCAACGGCCGACGCACGCGGCCGCCTTGTGCGACCCTCAACCTCTATCTGGCTACCTATTGACCATGCCCCTCTCCCCGGAACAGGACATTCTCGAGATCGCCCAGGACGCCTCGGTGCTCCGTTTTTCGCCGCAAGCCGGCGGCCGTCTGCTGTCGTGGACGATCGACGGCGAAGAGGTGATTCACTGGCCCGAGCACGCCGACTGGAGCGTGCCCGCGCGGATTCGCGGCGGCAATCCGCTGCTGTTTCCATTTCTCGGCCGTCATCGCGTCGACGGCAAGATCGGCTATTGGCGTGACGCGCAGGGCACCGTGCGCGAGCTGCCGATGCACGGCTTCGCGCGCGACCTGCCGTTCGAGCCTCACGCCGACGTGCATGGCGCCGGCCTGCGGATGGTTCTGACCGACAGTGAAGCGACCCGCGGCTCCTATCCGTTCGGCTTCCGCTTCGAGGCCGCCTACGAGCTCATCGAACCGCGCACGCTCGACGTGACGCTGACCACCACCAATACCGGCGACGCGCCCCTGCCCTACTACGCCGGCCATCACTTCTACTTCACGCTGCCGCACACGCAGCGCGCGCAGACGACGATCGAACTGCCGCGCACCGAGCGGTGCCGTC
The DNA here is from genome assembly GCF_014201005.1 of Paraburkholderia lebeckiae. Classification (NCBI taxonomy): domain Bacteria; kingdom Pseudomonadati; phylum Pseudomonadota; class Betaproteobacteria; order Burkholderiales; family Burkholderiaceae; genus Paraburkholderia; species Paraburkholderia lebeckiae. The sequence continues at coordinate 260,849 of NZ_JACHDK010000005.1, forward strand.
AGCTCGAGGACGGCTCGATCAGCCCCGCCGAGCCAGGCGAAGCGAGCTACACGCTCGACGAAGACCGCATCTACGACCGCTTCCATTGCCTGACCGGCACGCCCGAACGACCGGTGAGGGTCGAGGCGCCGGGCATCGATCGCGTGATCACGATCGATCTGCAGCGGCCCGGCTCGGTGCCCTGGTACTCGGTGACGACGTGGACTGAAACGCCGCAGTCGGACTTTTACTGCGTGGAGCCGTGGCTCGGCTTGCCCGATGCGATCCACAACGGCCGAGGTTTGCGCTGGCTCGAGCCGGGACAAACCGAAACGGCGGCACTGCGCATTACCGTCGAGAAGACCAGCTGATACGCCGGCGCCGGCGGCGAGCCGCTCGAAGCGCCCGCCTGCCACCTCGCCCCCCCCTCGCCGGGGGGCGCAACACAAAACCGTTAGAATCGAACGCTTTGTCTGTCTGTGCCGCGTGATCGGGATCAGCGCGGCAGTGCTTTGCGAGGTCCAATGCTGGAAACGACAAGAATCAAACGACTCGGCTGCGCGGCGTTGCTCGCGCTGCTCGCCGCGTGCGGGTCGGCGCCGGTGGGGCCGGGCTACTACCGGGTCGAACGGGGCGACACGCTGTCGAAAATCGCGCGCGGCAACCGGCAATCGGTGCAGAACATCGCACGCTGGAACAACCTGACCAATCCCGACAGCATCGAGGTCGGGCAGGTGCTGCGCGTCGCGCCACCAACCGGCGCGGCGTCGACGAGCGGCGCGATCCGCAGCGGCGGTGGCGGTAGCAGCAGTGGCAGCGCGAGCGCAGCGGCCACGCCGCGCCCTGCGCCCGCGGACACTACGCCGGCGACCGCACCCGCGCCGATCTCGCTGGTATGGCCGGCCGACGGCACGGTGTTCCGCCGTTTCGACGGCGGCAACTCGAAGGGTATCGATATTTCCGCGCCGGCCGGCACGCCCATCGTCGCGGCGGCGCCTGGCACCGTCGTCTATGCGGGCAACGGTCTGCGCGGCTACGGCAATCTGCTGATCCTCAAGCACAACGCCGACTATCTGACGGCTTACGCGCATAACCGCGCGCTGTTGGTGAAGGAAGGCGAATCGGTCAAGCGCGGCCAGAAAATCGCCGAAATGGGCGACACCGATACCGATCGCGTGATGCTGCATTTCGAACTGCGCTACCAGGGCCGCTCGATCGATCCGTCGAAAGAACTGCCACCGCGCTAGGCGGCAGGCGCGGGAATCCGCCGTGCTATAAACGCTCAATTCGAAGCGGCGTGGCTACGCGCCACGCCCTTCCGTTATTTGCAAGGAATCTGAAATGAAAAGCCCATTGGCGCGCGTCGCGACGGCGGCAACGATCAGTCTTGGCCTCCTGACGCTCGGCGGCCTCGGCGGCTGCTCGACCACGACCACGATGACCTATCTGCCAAGCGGCGATACCGGTTTCGCGATCAACTGCAGCGGCAGCGACGCCAGCACGAGCTGGGCCGAGTGCTACAAGCGAGCGGGCGAAACCTGCGGCAACTACGGGTACGAGGTGGTTTCGAAAGACGTCGACAACGGCGCGACGTCGGGCGGCACGATCGGTGGGATTTTCGGTGCGAATGTGAAAAATCGTTCGATGGTCATCCGCTGCAAGCAGTAAAGGCAGCACGCCGTGCGGCACGTGCGGCCGCCGAGCGCCACCGCTTAGCGGCGTCGCCAGCGCCCGGAGCGTGGATCGATGCGCGCGGCGAAGCGCACCAGCAACGCGAGCGCGATTAGCCACACGCCGACAAAAATGATCACTCCGGTCATGAGTCTCGCGCCGAGAAAATAATCCGCCATCATCGGTCGCATATTGTGAATTCGCGGTGAAGATCGCTGCGGCAGGGTTAAACATCCGCGTAAATCCATTCAAAAAAAAAGCCCGGCACGAGGCCGGGCTAACGGGGGTTCGGCGCATATCGGCAAAGGACCGGTTCACCATGCGCCAGAACGAAATCTAACAATCTGCATTTACAAGCGCAATGCATTAATTTTGCGGCCAATGTTACACGGCGTACGGATTCCGCAATCCGTGAATCGGAAATGTCGGAATCAGCCCGGCTTAATGCGCCGCAGCTGGGATACTCCACACGCCAGATCATTCAAACAGGAATGTCGGAGTATCGCATCGGCCAATGTTCCTGGGCTATCAGCGGAAAGTCCCGCCAAAACAGCAGAGGAAAGACCTCTGGCCGAATAACACTAACTCATTCGGCGATAACACCGCTCTGGGTTGCGAATATTAACTTGGTGCGGAAACGCACGTAACGCATCGATTAGTCGCGGCAACTCTTCCGAATAAGCGTCAATACTTCTTCACAATAATTCGCGAATAGTGAAATCTTTAACATTGACAATTCCGCCGACAATATTGAAACCGCATTCAAAGTCGTTTCCGTTTGGAATATTCGGACGATTAATGGCCGGCGCTGATGGGCGGCACGCCTGGTGCGCCGCCGTCGTTGAATCCGCCGCCGTCCAGGTTCAGAATCCGATTCAGTCCGCGCTGCATAAAGACCGCCCGGCGCGTTGCGCAAGGCCGCCACGCAGCCCGCCGGTCATTGCCAATAGTTTATAGTGACGGCCCTGTCCGACCCTGCCCACGATGACTTCCAGCGACGCCTCCCAAAGCCCCCTTTACGCAAAGCTGCTCGGCGAAACCGCCAAGATCGGCTGGAGCGAACTCGAACGTTTCTTTGCGGGCGGCATACTGCTGCACGTCGCGCGCGACCTCGATCTCGTGAGCGTCGCCGAAGCAATCGCCAACGACGACACCACCCAGGTCGCCCAATGGTTGTCCTCCGGCCTCGTCGAGCGCGTGCAGTCGGAGACGGCCGCCGATTTCGCCGCGCGCGACCCCGAGCTGTGGGCGGTCGTCGTCTCGCCCTGGGTGTGTGTGCAGGAGCGCTCTTGAACGACGCGAGGACGCCCGATGCCGGTATACCCGATGCCGGTATGCCCCCCGCCGCGCCATCCGAAACCGCCGCACACCCAGCCAGCGCGCCCGCGCTGCCGGTGCGCTGGCATCGCCGGGTGCTCACGCTCGCATTCCCGATCGTCCTCGCGAATCTGACGCAACCGATCCTCGGCGCGGTCGACACCGCCGTCGCTGGTCATCTGGACAGTGCCTCGTACCTCGGCGGCGTCGCGCTCGGCGGGCTCTTCTTCAACTTCGTGTTCTGGGGCTTCGGCTTCCTGCGCATGGGTACGACCGGCCTCGTCGCGCAGGCGCACGGCGCGGGCCGCAGCGACGAGTTGCGCAACACCGTCGTGCGCGCACTGCTGATGGCGGCCGCGATCGGCGCGCTGGTGCTGCTCGTGCAGCAACCGCTGATCGACTATGCGCTGCGGGCGATCGGCGGCAGCGACGCCGTGCAGCGGCACGCGCAGATTTATTGCCACGCGCGCATCTGGGCCGCGCCGCTCGCGCTCGGCAACTACGTGGTGCTCGGCTGGCTGCTCGGCACGCAGCGGGTGCGGCTCGCGTTGCTGTCGCAGGTCTTCATCAACAGCGTGAACGTCGTCGCGGTGCTGCTGTACGTGTACGCGTTTCATTGGGGTGTGGCCGGCATCGGCGCGGCTACCGCGACCGCCGACGCGCTCGGCTTCGTGCTCGGGCTCGCCCTGCTATGGCACGGCAGGCCGCGCGGCCTACCCGCGCTGAATCGCGCCGCCTTGTTCGACGCCGCCGCGCTAAAGCGGCTCGTCGTGCTCAATCGCGACATCTTCGTGCGCACGCTCTGCCTGCTGTCGTCGTTCGGCTGGTTCGCGCATCTCGGCGCGCGGCAAGGCGACGCGACGCTCGCCGCTAACGCATTGCTACTCAATTTCCAGACCTTCATGGCGTACGGCCTCGACGGCTTCGCGCACGCGGCCGAGGCGCTGGTCGGCGCGGCGATCGGTGCGCGCGATCGTCACGCGTTCGCGCAGGCGGTCAAGGTCACCGCGCTGTGGTCGGCGCTCGGCGCAATCGGCTTCTCGTGTGCGTACTGGGGCGCGGGCGCGTGGATCATCGAGCGGCTGACCGATCAGGCCGCCGTGCGTGCCGCGGCCGAAACCTATCTGCCGTGGGCGGCGCTGTCGCCGCTAATTTCGGTGTGGGGCTTCCTGCTCGACGGCGTGTTCATCGGCGCGACGCGAACGCGCGAGCTGATGATGTCGATGGTGGTGTCGCTTGCGGTGTTCGTGGCGGCGTCATCGGCATTGCTAGCGTGGCACGGCAATCACGGGCTGTGGATCGCGCTGCTGATCTTCATGGCCACGCGTGGCGCAACGCTCGCGCGTTACCTGCCGGGCGTGTCGCGGGGGATTGCGGCCGCCTAGCGCGGTGCGTGGGGCGTCATTGGCTATTCGGCGGGCGACAGACCGTTACGGCTTGAAACAAGCGCATACATATCGCATAACGAGCGCGTCCTAGAATGCTCTCAGCCCGTGCTCTCCGCGCGAACAGTCGGCACGGGTCAGAAGTGCCGGCGTGCCCGCGCCGGTGCTTCGCTTTCCCCACCCTTTCCCGGTCGTTTTCACTTCAACGACGGTTTCGCGCTGCAGGCGCTTTCTCGTTGCACAGCTTCACCACGGGCTGCACTCTTTTCTCTTCGCTGAACGAGCGCTCACTGTGCGACGGGTGCGGGCGCCATCGCGGGCGGCCGATCATCGGTGGGCACGCCGTGGTAGTCGGCGGGATCATGTGGCGGGCTGCCGCGATGCGCGGACGGATTGTCCGCACAGCCGGCGACGCCGGCGCAAAACAGCAAGGCAAGAGTCAGAACGCGGGTCATTTTGCAATCGTCTCCAGGACAAAGCGATGGCGGACGTCCGCCGGCGCGCCGAGAGTCTAACCGCAAAGCGCGTTCCGCCCGTTCCATTTCGTGAGATTTCGCCAGAGCTGCGCTACTATGGGTTCATGGCTGAACCTACCGGGAGACTGCCATGGACGGTGAATCGATCGCGGGCCTGATCGGGCTCGCAATAGGCCTGATCGTGCTGGTGGCGTTGTCGATTTTCGAATCGCGGGCCTACCGGCGTGAACACGATGGCGAGGGCATGCTGCATCACTGGACGCATCAGCATCTACATATGCCGCATTGGAGGCGTCCAAGGCATTGATGCGGGTGATCTTCGACTCGGACCGCATGGCCTCTGGCCGCGGCACCGGCATGTCACGGTGCCTCAGTCGCGCGTCCGCTCGATGACGCGATGACCGCCGTTGCGGCGCCTGCGCGCATCGAGGTCCGCTGGACGTGCGCGAAGCCTTTCCGGTTCTTTGAACATACATACATCGAACGACGACGCTTCCTGCGTCGCTCTCTCCTTCTGCGCCTTCGTCCAGGGCCTCACTGCATCGAGCTTAACGGGTGCTGGGCACATGCCTTGCTGGTTCCGATCCAGCAACAGACGCGCGACACGCGCGTCGATTGTCGCGGCGCGTGCGCCAAACCAGCGTGACGATGCGGCCAGCGATTTCGCGGCCCCCGCAAAAAGGAGAACGTCATGACCGTCGGAACCATCCTGCTAATCGTGCTCATCCTGCTGCTGATCGGCGCGTTGCCAAGCTGGCCGTATAGCAGCGGCTGGGGCTATCGGCCGACTGGACTCGTCGGCGTCGTGCTGATCATCGTGATCATTCTGCTGTTGATGGGGCGTATATAGCCCACCGCGAGGCCGGTGCGAGCCCGCTACGGCGAACGTCGTTGCCCGTGCGGTTGTTGCCGCCAAGGGATTGACGCTCCTGCCCGCACCCCCTATACTCTCGGATTCGTCGGAGCGTAGCGCAGCCTGGTAGCGCATCTGATTTGGGATCAGAGGGTCGTAGGTTCGAATCCTATCGCTCCGACCACGAAAAGCAGGTCGAAACCCGCGAAGCCTCCGGCTTCGCGGGTTTTTGCTTTTTTGGCTCGCGTTCACGTGGACGCAGACAGCCGACCCGTCAGGCACTCGCCTTGCAAATCATCACCCGCGCATGCGACAGTGCTTGGGGCAGGTACCTCGCTGCGAAGACGCGTAAGCCCGCCGCAACGCCATCCCAAGCCGCTCAAAAAGGAGACTCCCATGGACCTGATCCTCTGGCGTCACGCCGAAGCAGAAGATGTCGCCGCGAGCGATCTCTCCCGCGCACTCACCACGCGCGGCCGCAAGCAGGCGCAGAACGCCGCGAAATGGCTGCGCGCCCGTTTGCCCGACGACGCGGTCATACTCGCGAGCCCCGCCGTGCGCACCATCCAGACCGCCGAGACGTTGAGCGACCAGTACCGCGTCGTGCGCGAACTCGCGCCGAATGCGAGCGCGAACGACGTCCTGGAAGCGGCCGGCTGGCCCGGCGGCATCGCGCAAACCGTGGTGATCGTCGGCCATCAACCGACGCTCGGCCACGTCGCCGCGCAACTGCTCGGCGACAGCCGCGCGAGCTGGCCACTGAAAAAAGCCGGCATCTGGTGGATCGAGAGCCGCGAGCGCAACGGCGAAGACGAGGCGGTGTTGCGCGCCGCCATCAGCCCCGATCTGATCTGAGCGCGCGTGTCGCGCGACGCCTCCGACATTACAGGCACCCACGCGAGGGCTTACGGGCAGTCATCCAATCGTCACGGCTTTGCCATGCGAGCGTCACCGCGCGTTACTACATTGGCGAAAAAAGAAATCCTCACTCTTTTCGACTAGGACAGCCAATGCGAGAACTGCCGACGCCCACCCTGCCCTTCGCCTCGCTTTTCGAACCGCGCCGTCTGCCGCGTGCCGAGGAAACGGTCACCGCGCAGCATCGCCTGCAAGTGTCGTGGGCGCGTACCGACGAAGAGCTGCGTGAAGCGCAGCGTCTACGCTATCGCGTCTTCGCCGACGAAATGGGCGCACGCCTCAGCGGCCCCGCGGGCCTCGACGTCGATGCCTTCGATTCGTACTGCGACCATTTGCTGGTACGCGATCTCGACACGTTGAAAGTAGTCGGCACGTATCGCGCCCTGCCGCCGCATCAGGCCACGCGCATCGGCCGTCTATATGCGGAAAGCGAGTTCGACGTGTCGCGTCTCACGCATCTGCGCGCGAAGATGGTCGAGGTCGGCCGCTCGTGCGTGCATCCGGACTATCGCAGCGGCTCGGTGATCATGTCGCTATGGGCTGGGCTCGCCGCGTACATGAAGCACAACGGCTACGAGACGATGCTCGGCTGCGCGAGCGTCGCGATGGCCGACGGCGGCCACTATGCGGCGAACCTGTATTGCTCGCTGCGCGACAACGCGCTGACCGCGCCCGAATATCGCGCGTTCCCGCATACGCCGCTGCCAGTCGACGAACTGCAGACGGGTGCCGCCGTCGCGCCGCCCCCGCTCGTGAAGGGCTACTTGCGTCTCGGCGCGAAGATTTGCGGCGCACCGGCGTGGGACCCCGACTTCAATACCGCGGATTTCCTGACGCTGTTCCGTCTGTCCGATATCAACGCCCGCTATGCGCGGCACTTCCTCGGCGATGCGTTGCCGCGATAAGCTGCGCCGAGATACGAAAAAGCCCTGCATTTGCAGGGCTTTTTTTGTTCATGCACACGCCGCGATTCGACGCGTGCGTCGAATCGCATCGCGTCAATCGTCCGTATAAACGACACGGTACGGAATCCCGACTTTCTCCCACTCCGCCGCCTCCTGGATCAGGCTGTAATCCGTCAACGGATTGTTGGCGACCCACGCGTTCGGCAAACGCACCTCGTAGCCGCCGTTCGCCTGAGCAACCGTGATGCCCGGCAGGCCGACGTCCGCGCGTCGACGGCACAGCAACGCCGCGAGCCGCAGACAGAACAGCAGCGGCCATTCGACGTCGCGCGTCTGCGACAGCTTGCCGAGCTTGCCCGCGTGGCCGAGCACGAGCGCGGCGAGGCGCGCCTGGTCGGTACGCGAAAAGCCCGGCATGTCGGCATTGCTTGCGATATAAGCCGAGTGTTTGTGATACGCGCTATGCGAGATCGACAGCCCGATTTCGTGCAGCGACGCCGCCCAGCCGATGAACATGCGGTTTTCCGCGCGGCGTTCCTCGTCCGGTTCGACGAACTGGTCGTAGAAGCTCGTCGACAGATCGCCGATGCGCCCCGCCTGCGGGCGATCGACGCCATAGCGGCGCATGAAGCCCTCGACCGTCACCGTACGCATGTCCTCGTGCTGCGAACGGCCGAGCAGGTCGTACATGACGCCGAGGCGCAGCGCGCCGTCGGTGGTGTCGACATAGTCGACGCCCAGTTCGTCGAACACCGCGATCATGATCGACAGCCCGCCCGCGAGCACCGGCACGCGGTCGCTCTTCAGCGCAATCAGTTTCAGCCGGTTGACGTTTTCGGCCTTGATCAGCGCACGCTTGAGCCGCTCGAGGCCGCCGCGCGAGATGCCGTGCGTGACACCCGCATCGTTGAAATTGTTCGCCTCGACCAGTTCGGCGAGCGCGCGCGCGGTGCCCGACGAGCCGATCGCCTGCTCCCAGCCAGTCTTCTTGTATTCGGCGGAAATGATCTGGATTTCGCGGCGCGCGGCGAGCTCGGCCTGGCGCATCGTGTACTCGTCGACGTTGCCGGCCGGGAAAAACGCGCGGCTATGGCTCACGCAGCCGATATACAAGCTCTCCATCATGATCGGCGTGTAGTGCGAGCCGATGATGAATTCCGTCGAGCCACCGCCGATATCGACGACGAGCCGCTTGCCCGCGCTCGCCGGCACCGAGTGCGCGGCGCCCGCATAAATCAGGCGCGCTTCCTCGCGACCGGCGATCACTTCGATCGGAAAACCGAGCGCGGCCTGCGCTTCGCCGAGAAATTCGCCCGCATTCTTCGCGATGCGCAGCGTATTGGTCGCGACCGCGCGCACGTGGTCCGGATGAAAATCGCGCAACCGCTCGCCGAAGCGCTTCAGCGCATCCCAGCCACGCACCTGCGACGCGCGATCGAGCATCTTGTCGCTCGATAGCCCGGCCGCGAGCCGCACCGGCTCGCGCAAGGCGTCCACCTGATAGATCTGGCTGCCCGCGTCGGTTTCCTCGACCCGGCCCACGATGAGCCGGAAGCTGTTCGAACCGAGATCGACGGCGGCGAGGAGATGAGGAATATTGACCATCGGGTAAGCGTACTCCATGCGCGCGAGCGCGGCGGATGCGGCCGAGGGCGTGGCGGCGGACTCCGGCAGCGCCACGCGCCTGCCCGGCGCCTTCGGCGCATGATGCGCGTCGCGGCCGGCCGCGCTGTTCAAAGACGCCATTCTAAGCGTAGCAGCCTTCACGGTGTCACCTCGCGGCGCAGGGAGTTCGGTATCGTCGCATAGGTAGCGCGTCATATTGACGACAGACGACGATTGCGGCATAAAATCTTAAAAACATCACCGATGTCATCAGGACGTCACCAAACCGTGAGAATTTCCGAGCGTCTTTCTGTCTCCATTTCAGACATTTCAATCTCGCCGCCGATGTCCGTCCGCTATCCCTTATTGAATCGCGAGCTGGGCATTCTGGGTTTCAACGAGCGTGTGTTGGCGCAAGCCGCCGATCCCGCCGTCCCCCTGCTCGAACGTCTCCGCTTTATCTGCATCACCAGTAGCAACCTCGACGAATTCTTCGAAGTCCGCATGGCCGGGCTTCAGGAACAGATGGGCGACAACCCCGGCGCATTGTCGCCCGACGGCATGTCGCTGCTTCACATGTACGACCTCGTGGTCGAACGTGCGCAGAAGCTCGTGCATCGCCAGTACACGATGCTGCACGACACGGTGCTCACCGCGCTCGAACAGGAAGGCATTTATTTCCACGGCAACGAAGCCTGGAGCGACGCGCAGACCGAATGGGCGCGCAACTACTTCTTCAACGAACTGCTGCCGGTGCTCACGCCGATCGGTCTCGACCCCGCGCATCCGTTTCCGCGCGTGCTGAACAAGAGCCTGAACTTCGTCGTCGAGCTCGAGGGCAAGGACGCGTTCGGCCGTCAGGCGATGATGGGCATCGTGCAGGCGCCGCGCGCGCTGCCGCGACTCGTGCGCATGCCGCAGGAGCTGTCGGGTTATCCGCATGGCTTCGTGCTGCTGAGCTCGCTGCTCCAACACTTTGTCGGCGAGCTGTTTCCGAATCTCGTCGTGCGCAGCTGCAATCAGTTTCGCATCACGCGCAATAGCGAGCTGTTCGTCGACGAAGACGAAATCACCAATCTGCGCGTCGCGTTGCAGGGCGAACTGCCGGCGCGGCATCTGGGCAATGCGGTGCGGCTCGAAGTGTCGGCGGAAACGCCCACGCATGTGGTGCGGCGCCTGCTCGACGAAAGCGGTCTGTCGAACAAGGACTGCTACTACGTGAACGGCCCCGTCAATCTGGTGCGGCTGATGCAGCTGCCCGAGATGGTCGACCGGCCGGATCTGAAGTTCGTGCCGCACATTCCGTCGACGCCGAGGCAGATCGCCAACAGCGCGAGCATGTTTGACGTGATCGATCAGGGCGACGTGCTGCTGCATCATCCGTACGAGAGCTTCCAGCCGGTGCTCGAGCTGCTGTTGCAGGCGGCCAAGGACCCGAACGTGGTCGCAATCAAGCAGACCATCTATCGGACCGGCACCGACTCGCCGCTGATGGATGCGCTGATGCAGGCCGCGCGCAACGGCAAGGAAGTCACGGTGGTCGTCGAGCTGCTCGCGCGCTTCGACGAGGAAACCAACATCAACTGGGCCTCGCAACTCGAAGCGGTCGGCGCGCACGTGGTCTACGGTGTAGTCGGCCACAAGTGTCACGCGAAGATGATGCTGATCGTGCGACGCGTGTCGGCGGGCGGCAAGGCGATCCTGAAGCGCTACGTGCACCTCGGCACGGGCAACTATCACCCGCGCACCGCGCGCCTCTATACCGATTTCGGTCTGATGACCGCCGATCAGAAGATCTGCGAGGACGTGCACCATGTGTTCCAGCAACTCACCGGCATCGGCGGCGAGCTGAAGCTGCACGAGCTGTGGCAGTCGCCGTTCACGCTGCATCCGAAGCTCGTCGACGCGATCCGCCAGGAAGCCGAGCATGCGCGCGCGGGCAAAAAGGCGCGCATCGTCGCGAAGATGAACGCGCTGCTCGAGCCGACGGTGATCGCCGAGCTGTACGAAGCATCGCAGGCCGGCGTGAAGATCGATCTGATCGTGCGCGGCGTGTGCTCGCTGCAGCCGGGCGTGCAAGGGCTCTCCGAGAACATCACGGTGCGCTCGATCGTCGGGCGCTTTCTCGAACACCATCGCATCTACTACTTCTACGACGGCGGCAAGGAACAGGTTTATCTGTCGAGCGCCGACTGGATGGATCGCAATCTGTTCCGGCGCGTCGAAGTCGCATTCCCGGTCAACAACCGGCGGCTGAAGCGGCGCGTGATCGCGGAAGGGCTGTCGGCGTTTCTCGGCGACAACCAGTCGGCCTGGTTGATGCAGAGCGACGGTCACTATCGTCGACGCCGGCCGGGCAAGGCGTCGCGCAATGCGCAGATGAGCCTGCTCGGCAAGTTCTGTTCGTAGTCGCCCGCGTTTCAGTCGACTGCCGCGTTCAAACCTGTGCGGTTTGAACGTGCGCCGTCCGATACACCGGAAAGCGCACCGTGAACGTGCTGCCGCGCCCTTCTTCGCTCTTCACGTCGAGTTGCGCATCGTGCCGTTGCAGTACGTGCTTGACGATCGCGAGACCGAGCCCGGTGCCGCCCGTATCGCGCGAACGGCTGCGATCGACGCGATAGAAGCGCTCGGTGAGCCGCGGGATATCGGCGGCCGGAATGCCGAGGCCGCTATCGGTGACCGAGAACACCGCATGGCCACCCTGCGCACGCCAGTTAACCTTGATCGAGCCGCCGTCCGGCGTGTAGCGGATCGCGTTCGTCACCAGATTGCCGAATGCGCTGAAAATCTCGGTTTCGACGCCGGTGACGGTCAGCGCTTCGTCGGCATCGAAGACGATCTTGTGATGATCGCTGGACAGGCTCTGCGCGTCGTCGCGCAGATGCCGCAACACCGCGCGCATGTCGATCATCTGATCGCTCGGCGGCTTGTTGTCGCCTTCGAGCCTCGCTAACACGAGCAGATCGCTGACGATATGACGCATGCGCGACGCCTGCTGCTCCATCAGCTCGAGATAACGCGCACGCTCGGCTTCGCCCAACGGCAGCTCGCGCATCGTCTCGAGAAAGCCAGACAACACGGTGAGCGGCGTTTTCAATTCGTGCGACACGTTGGCGACGAAGTCACGCCGCATCGCATCGGTGCGCTCGAGCTCGGTGATGTCCTGCGACAGCACGAGCTTGCGATTGTCGCCGTAAGGAAACACCTGCACCGACAGCACGTTCTGGCGCTTGTCGCCCATGCCGCGCATGATCAGCATTTCCTCGTACCGATGCGAATTCAGATAGCGCACGAAATCCGGATGACGCACCAGATGCGTAATGTGCTGACGCAGATCGCGCTTCGCATCGAGCCCAAAGTGGCTTTCGGAAATCGCGTTGCACCACTCGATCTGATCATGATCGTCGAGCATCGCGACACCGTTAGGCGACGCCTGGATCGCCTGGATGAAACGCGAATGCTGCTGCTCGACCTGGCGCACCTGGGCGTGCCAGCGCTTCGCGAGCTTGTGCAGACGATAGTAGATTTCGCCCCAGATGCCGGGGGCGCTCGGCACTTCGCCGTACACCGGCGCGTCGAGCAGACGCCACAGACGCTGCTTGTGAAAGGTACTGAAGACGCTCTGTGCGAGCAGCAGGACGATGGCGAGAGCGAGCCCTGCCTTGACGTTCACCAGTGCGCCGACCACCGCGCACAGAACAGCAAGCAGCACGACCGACACGATGGAGCGCGCCCAGATGATGTTCATGGTCTAGCGATCGAAGAGAAAATACAGCGCAGGAGGGAGGTACGGCGGCACAGCGCCATGCAATGCCGCGCGCCGCCGATGGCTATCAGGCGCTCTTCGCCAGCCGGTAACCGCTGCCGCGTACCGTTTCAATCATAGCATCGCACCCTGCCGGCTTGAGCGCCGCGCGCAGACGCTTGATATGCACGTCGACGGTCCGCTCTTCGACGAACACGTGATCGCCCCACACCTGATCGAGCAGTTGCGTGCGGCTGTGCACGCGCTCCGGGTGAGTCATGAAGAAGTGCAGCAGACGGAATTCGGTCGGGCCGAGATCGAGCTTGATCTCGCTGCCTTCCGCATGCGCGGCGACGCGGTGCGTGGCCGGATCGAGCTTCAGGCCGTTGATCGCGACCACGTCTTCGGTCAGCTGCGGCGCGCGGCGGCGCAGCACCGCCTTGATGCGCGCCATCAGCTCCTTCGGCGAGAACGGCTTCGTCACGTAGTCGTCGGCGCCGATCTCGAGGCCGAGCACCTTGTCCTGCTCGTCGCCTCGCGCGGTCAGCATGATGATCGGGATATGCTTCGTACGCTCGTTGTTGCGCAGATCGCGCGCGAACGAAATACCCGATTTGCCCGGCAACATCCAGTCGAGCAGCACGAGATCAGGCAGCACGTCGCTGATCAGGTTTTGCGCCTGCTCCGCGTTGTACGCGCGAATCGGGCAGTGCCCGGCGTGTTGAAGATTGACCGAAATCAGTTCGGAAATGGCGGGCTCATCTTCAATGACGAGAATGCTGCTGGGCATCGGCACCTCTGTTCCTTATCTCTGGATTAGCTGAGCGCTTCGCGTTCGAGCGCGTCGCGCGATTGGTGCCGCACGTCGGTACCCTTGACGATGTAGATGATGAATTCCGCGATGTTCTTCGCGTGGTCGCCGATCCGCTCGATCGCCTTGGCGATGAACAGGAAGTCGAGGCCCACGGAGATCGAACGCGGATCTTCGGTCATATACGAAATCAGCTTGCGCACGAACGCGCGGAATTCCTCGTCGATCGCCTTGTCGTCGCGCACGATCTGCGCGGCGGCGACCGTGTCCAGACGCGCGAACGCGTCCAGCGCACGGCGCAGGATCGACACAGCCATTTCGCCGGACAGCTTGATCTCGGCGATGTTGATGGTGCGCGATGCGCCGTCTTCCATCAGACGCTTGGTACGCTTCGCGATCTTTTCGGCTTCGTCGCCGGCGCGCTCGAGGTTCGTGATGGTCTTCGAGATCGCGATCAGCAGGCGCAGATCGCGCGCGGCCGGCTGACGGCGCGCGATGATGTTGCTGCACTCCTCGTCGATCTCGACTTCCATCTTGTTCAGACGGTCTTCGGCGACGATTACCTGCTCGGCGATGTCGAGGTCAAATTCGTTGAGCGCCTGCATCGCGTTGACGATCTGCGATTCGACGAGGCCGCCCATTTCTAGCACCTTCGACGAAACGAGGTTGAGGTCGGCGTCGAACTGGCTGGACAGATGTTTATCGGACATGTCGTACTCCGTGGTATTGCCCGGCGGATCAGCCGAAGCGGCCAGTGATGTAGTCCTCGGTTTCCTTGCGGACCGGCTTGATGAAGATCTTTTCGGTGTCGCCGAATTCGATCAGTTCACCGAGGTACATATAGGCAGTGTAGTCCGAACAGCGGGCCGCCTGCTGCATGTTGTGCGTGACGATCACCACCGTGTAGTCGCTCTTGAGTTCAGCGATCAGCTCTTCGATGCGGCCCGTCGAGATCGGGTCGAGCGCCGAGCACGGCTCGTCGAGCAGCAGCACTTCGGGGCGAATCGCAATGCCGCGCGCGATGCACAGACGCTGCTGCTGGCCACCCGACAAACCGTAGCCACTCTGGCCGAGCTTGTCCTTCACCTCGTTCCACAGCGCCGCCTTGGTCAGCGCCCATTCGACGCGGTCGTCCATTTCCGAGCGCGACAGCTTCTCGAACATCTTCACGCCGAAAGCGATGTTGTCGTAGATCGACATCGGGAACGGCGTCGGCTTCTGGAACACCATGCCGATGCGCGCGCGCAGCAGCGAAATGTCCTGGCGCGTAGTCAGCAGGTTTTCGCCGTCCATCACGATCTCGCCTTCCGCGCGCTGCTCCGGATAGAGCGCGTACATCTTGTTGAAGGTACGCAGCAGCGTGGACTTGCCGCAGCCGGACGGGCCGATGAACGCGGTCACCTTGCCTTCGGGAATCTCCAGATTGATGTTCTTCAGCGCGTGATACTTGCCGTAGAAGAAGTTGAGGTCCTTGACCTCGATCTTCGGGCGCGACGGCGTTTGTGCGTGAGCGCTGCTTTCGGGGTCGGAGCCCGCGGGCGCGGCTGCGTGCCCGATCGGATTGAGTTGGGTTTCTGCCATGTTCATCGGATTCACTCCGCCCTTACTTGTTCGAGAAGATCGTGCGCGCGAGGATGTTAAGTCCCAGCACCGCGAGCGTGATCAGAAAGACGCCGGCCCACGCGAGCGATTGCCACTGCGCGAACGGGCTCATCGCAAACTTGTAGATCGTGACCGGCAGGTTCGCGACCGGCTGGCCCATATCGACCGAGAAGAACTGGTTCGACAACGCGGTGAAGAGGAGCGGCGCGGTTTCGCCGGCAATCCGCGCGACACCGAGCAGCACACCGGTGACGATGCCCGCGATCGACGCCTTCAGCGTGATCGACAGCACCATCTTCCACTTCGGCGTGCCGAGCGCGAACGCGGCTTCACGCATCGCGCTAGGCACGAGTTTCAGCATGTTTTCGGTCGTGCGGATCACGATCGGAATCTGCAGCAACGCGAGGGAGAGCACGCCGGCCCAGCCGCTGAAGTGCCCCATCTTCGCGACGACGAGCGCGTAGACGAACAGACCGATCACGATCGACGGCGCTGACAGCAGGATGTCGTTGATGAAGCGCGTGAGGTTCGCGAGCCAGCCCTTCTGGCCGTATTCGGCGAGATAGACGCCCGCCATGATGCCGATCGGCGTGCCGACGAACGTTGCGAGCCCTACCAGCATCACGCTGCCGACGATCGCGTTGGCGAGACCGCCGCCATCGGTGTTCGGCGGCGGCGTCGACTGCGTGAACAGGTCGACCGACAGACCGCCGATACCAAGACGCAGCGTCGTATAGAGAATCCACACGAGCCACAGCAGGCCGAACGCCATCGCCGCGAGCGACAGCGTCAGCGCAAGCGCGTTGGTCATGCGACGGCGTCCTTGCAGACGCACGCGCATCCTTTCGAGCGTCGCGGCGTCCTTCAGACCTGGCATGTTCAGGGACGGCCCGCTCATTTCGCGCCCTCCCCTTTCTCGAGACGCAGCAGCATGATTTTCGAAATCGCCAGCACGATGAATGTAATCACGAACAGGATCAGGCCGAGTTCCATCAGCGCCGACGTATGCAGGCCCGGGTCCGCTTCCGCGAACTCGTTGGCGAGCGCCGACGTGATGCTGTTGCCCGGCGAAAACAGCGAAATATTGTCGAGCAGATTGGTGTTGCCGATCACGAACGTGACCGCCATCGTCTCACCCAGCGCGCGGCCGAGACCGAGCATGACGCCGCCGATCACACCGCTCTTCGTGAACGGCAGCACGATCTTCCACATCACTTCCCACGTCGTGCAGCCGATACCGTACGCGGATTCCTTCAGCAGCACCGGCGTGACTTCGAACACGTCGCGCATCACCGCTGCGATGTACGGGATGATCATGATCGCAAGGATCACGCCCGCGCACAGAATGCCGATCCCGATCGGCGGACCGGCGAACAGCGCGCCGACGATAGGAATACTGCCGAGCACCGCGCCTAGCGGCTTCTGGAACCATACCGCGAAGATCGGCGCGAACACGAGCAGACCCCACATGCCGTACACGATCGACGGAATCGCGGCGAGCAGCTCGATCGCGATGCCGAGCGGCCGGCGCAGCCACGCGGGCGACAGCTCGGTCAGAAACAGCGCGATACCGAAGCTGACGGGCACCGCGATAAGGAGAGCGATGATCGACGTCGCGAGGGTGCCGTAGATCGGCACGAGCGCGCCAAATTGTTTGCTGGGTGGATCCCACACCGCCGTCCACAGGAACGCGAGACCGAACTCGCGAATCGACGGCATCGAGGCGATGATCAGCGACACGATGATGCCGCCGAGCAGCAGCAGCGTGACGATGGCGGAAAGGCGTGCGAGGCCGCCGAAGATCACATCGCCCGAGCGACCAGGCGCTTTCTGCTGCGACGCGCTGCCAGGCGGAGTGGCCCGGCTCGTGCCGGACGCAAAATCAATATCGGACATGAGAGCCTGAGGGACCTGTTTCCAGTTGCCGGACGACACATGTCGGGCGGTCGGTGATGCATGCGGCGCATGCCGCGTGAAAGTCGCAGGCCGTCCTCGCACGAGGACGGCCGGGGTGCTACAGGGCGCGGCCAGATCGACCGCGCCAGCTTACGCCTGTTACTCGGCGAGCGTCTTGCCTGCCGAATCCTTGACCTTCTGCTTCCACTGCGTGCGGATTTCCGAGACGACCGACTGCGGCAGCGAGATGTAGTCCAGATCGTTCGCAGCCTGGCCGCCGTTCTTGAATGCCCAGTCGAAGAACTTCAGCGTTTCCGCGCCTTGCGGTGCCTTGTCCTGCGTCGTGTGCAGCAGCACGAACGTCGCGCCGACGATCGGCCATGCGTTCTTGCCCGGCTCGTTCGTCAGGATCTGGTAGAACGACTTCGACCAGTCGGCGCCAGCAGCCGCTGCCTTGAACGTGTCGGTCTCCGGCTGAACCACCGCGCCGGATTCGTTCTTCATCGCGACATAGTTCATGTGGTTCTGTTTAGCGTACGCCCATTCGACGTAACCGATCGCGCCCGGCAGACGCTGCACGAAAGCCGCGACGCCGTCGTTGCCCTTGCCACCCGTGCCGGTCGGCCAGTTGACCGTCGCACCTTCACCGACCTTCGTCTTCCATTCCGGGTTGACCTTCGACAGGTAGTTCGTCCAGATGAAGCTGGTGCCCGAACCGTCGGCGCGGCGCACCACGGCGATGTCCAGATCCGGCAGCTTGACCTTCGGGTTCAGCGCGACGATTGCCGGGTCGTTCCACTTCTTGATCTTGCCCAGGTAGATGTCGCCGAGCACTTCACCCGACAGCACCAGTTCGCCCGGCTTCACGCCCGGCACGTTGACTGCCGGCACCACGCCGCCGACCACCGTCGGGAACTGGAACAGGCCTGCCTTCGCGAGTTCGTCGTCCTTCAGCGGAGCGTCCGACCCTGCGAAATCGACGGTCTTCGCCTCGATCTGCTTGATGCCGCCTGACGAACCGATGCCTTGGTAGTTAACCTTGCCGCCGCCGGTCTTCTGATAAGCGTCGGCCCACTTCGTGTAAATCGGTGCCGCGAACGTGCTGCCCGCGCCGGTGATGTCTGCGGCTTGCGCTGCGATTGCGAAGAGCGCGCCAGCGACGCCAGCGAACACGGTTTGCATCAATTTCATGAGACCTCCAGGTGGGTGTGAGCGTGTGGTGTGAGCGTGAAACTCGAACACCGCGAAGCTTAGGGTCTCTTTATGACAAAAACGTGACTGATAATGAATCAGATGTGACAGTAATATTACCCGGTGAAAGGTGCCAAAGTCGCCGAATTGCCGCTGTGCCGATGCCCGTTGCATCGAATTTTTCGAGGTAGACGAAAAAGATGGGGCGCGAACGTTTGCGCTTCGCGCGGAGGTCGGTTTTGTGCGGGATGTGCCGTCCCTTTTGGCGGCTGCGGATTGGGGATTTGATGGGGTGAGGAATGAGCCTTCGTTGGGTGTGAAAGCCCGCCCACCCAGTTTATGGAGTCCGCTGAATCTTCTGCTTGCGACGCTCAGGCAGGCGGCAAGCGGCCGCCACCGCCCGCCGCCGACTCGGGAATCGATCAGGCCGTCGCTACCCGCACGGCTTCGGCAATCGCTTCAGAATGCTCGAGCGCGTCCGCGAAGTTCTGCGCCTCCACCATCACGCGCAGTACCGGCTCGGTGCCCGACGCGCGGATCAGTACGCGACCGCGGCCGTCGAGCGCGCCTTCGGCCACCTTGATCGCGCTGCGGATCGTCTCGCTGCCCTTCCAGTCCGCGCCGGGCTTCATGCGCACGTTGATCAGCTTCTGCGGGAACAGGGTGACACCGTCGAGCAGATCCGCGAGCGATTTGCCGCTGCGCTGCATCGCCGCCAGCACGAGCAGAGCGGACACGATGCCGTCGCCGGTCGAATGGCGATCGAGTGAAAGAATGTGGCCCGAGCCTTCGGCGCCGAGCTGCCAGCCGTGCTCGCGAAGCTGTTCGAGCACATAGCGGTCGCCGACCGCGGCGCGAACGAACTTGACGCCGGCATTCTGCAGTGCGACCTCCACGGCCATGTTGGTCATCAGCGTGCCGACCGCTCCTTCCACGTGGCCGGCGGTCGCGATACGGTCCTTGACCAGCACGTACAACAGCTCGTCGCCGTTGAAAAGGCGGCCGGACTCGTCGACGACCTGCAGACGGTCGGCATCGCCATCGAGCGCGATACCGAGGTCCGCGTGGTTCGCGCGCACCGCGCGAACCAGCGCATCCGGCGCGGTCGCGCCGACGCCGTCGTTGATATTGAAGCCGTTCGGCGAGACGCCGATCGGGATCACTTCCGCGCCGAGCTCATGGAACACGTGCGGCGCGACGTCGTACGCGGCGCCATGCGCGCAATCGACGACGAGCTTCATGCCGCGCAGGTCGTACGCGGCCGGGAACGTGCTCTTGCAGAACTCGATGTAGCGGCCAGCTGCATCATCGAGACGGCGCGCTTTGCCCAGTTGCTCGGAGGCCGCGCACGCGAGCGGCAGCTCGAGCTGCTCCTCGATCTGCGCCTCGACGTCGTCCGGCAGCTTGTTGCCGTCGGCCGAGAAGAACTTGATGCCGTTGTCGTAGTACGGGTTGTGCGAGGCGCTGATCACGACACCCGCGGCAAGCCGCAGTGCGCGCGTCAGATAGGCGATGCCGGGCGTCGGCATCGGGCCGGCCAGCATCACGTCGACGCCGGCCGCCGAGAAGCCCGATTCGAGCGCGGCTTCGAGCATGTAGCCCGACACCCGCGTGTCTTTGCCGATCAGCACGGTCGGACGGGTGCCTGTTTTCGCCCATTGATCGGCGCCCGCGAGCACCTTGCCGGCCGCATAGCCGAGCCGCAACACGAATTCCGGCGTGATCGGGCCTTCGCCGACCTTGCCTCGAATGCCGTCCGTTCCGAAGTAACGACGTGCCATGTTTGTTCTCCCTTTCCGTGGCTGCGGGTTCAACCGTGCGCGCGGCTGTGCTTGTCCGCGTCGCGCAGGGTTGCCCATACTTTCAATGCATCGACTGTTTGCGCGACGTCGTGTACGCGCAGAATCGCGGCGCCCCGTTCGGCCGCGCACACCGCCGCGGCGATGCTGCCGGCCACGCGCTCCGGCGCCGGCCGCCCCGTTATCGCGCCAACCATCGACTTGCGCGACATGCCCGCAAGAATCGGATACGGCGAAGCGGCGCGCGGGGCCGTGTCGCGCAGATGGGCGAGCAGCGCGTAGTTATGCTCGACGACGACCTTGCCGAAGCCGAAACCCGGATCGACGCTGATACGCTCGCGCGCAATCCCCGCCTGCTGCAACGTCGCGACACGCTCCTCGAGGAAGTGGCGCACTTCGCCGACGACGTCGTCATAGTGAGGCTCGCCCAGCTGCATGGTCTGCGGCTCACCCAGCATATGCATGACACAAAGGCCGCAGTCGCTGTCGCGCACCGCGTCGATCGCGCCAGGCATGCGGAAGCCCCAGATGTCGTTGATCAGGTCGGCGCCCGCGTTCAACGCATGACGCATCACTTCCGGCTTGTACGTATCAACCGACAAAGGCACGTTCGCGCCACGCAGTTGCTCGACGAGCGGCAACACGCGCTCCAACTCTTCGTCGAGCGGCACCGGCGGCGCGCCAGGACGCGTCGATTCCCCGCCGATATCGATGATGTCCGCGCCCTCGAGCATCATGCGCTCGGCCTGGCGCAGCGCATCGCCGCGCGTCGCGAACTTGCCGCCATCGGAAAAGGAATCGGGAGTGACGTTCAGGATGCCCATGACCAACGGGCGTTCGAACGTCAGCTTGAAGCGGCCACACTGCAGCGGCTCTGGAAGGGGTGCGGAAGAGGAATCGACTTTCGACACGTAGCAATGCTTCACTTGGAACGGATAAATGCAAAACGGGCCGGTGTGTAGCACACCGGCCCGCACTTTCTACTGGCTGCCGATCAGGCCGGCGCGGTTGCGCTGCCCGGCTTGACTTCGGTGCCCGGGCTGCCGCCCGACGAGGCGTCGCTTGCCGACGGAGGCGAGCTCTTCGGCGAACGCGGCGGACGGCCTGCCATGATGTCGTTGATCTGATCGGCGTCGATCGTCTCCCACTCCATCAGTGCGGCGGTCATCGCTTCGACCTTGTCGCGGTTCTCTTCGAGCAGGCGCCGTGCGAGATTGTACTGCTCGTCCAGCACATGACGGATTTCCGCGTCGACCTTCTGCTGCGTCGCTTCCGAAATGGTCCGCGTGAAGCCACGGCCGAACGGCGAAGCGTCGTTCTCGTCATCGACATAGACCATCGGTCCGAGCGCATCCGTCATGCCGAAGCGGGCAACCATTGCGCGAGCCGTCTGCGTCGCCTTGTTGAAGTCGTCCGACGCACCGGTGCTGATCAGGTTCAGGAACAGCTCTTCCGCGACGCGGCCACCGAACAGGATGGCAAGGCGGTCGAGCAGATATTCCTTCGAGTACGTTTCGTTGTCGTGCTCCGGCAACTGCCATGTGACGCCCAGCGCACGGCCGCGCGGAATGATCGTGACCTTGTGCACCGGATCGGCCTTCGGCAACAGCTTCGCGATCACCGCATGACCCGATTCGTGATACGCGGTAGCACGCTTCGATTCTTCGCGGATCACAGCCGACTTGCGCTCTGGACCCATGAAGATCTTGTCCTTCGCGTCCTCGAAGTCCGTCATTTCTACGATGCGCTTGCCGCGGCGCGCCGCGAACAGTGCTGCTTCGTTGACGAGGTTTGCGAGATCTGCGCCCGAGAAACCCGGCGTGCCGCGCGCGATCACTGCCGCATCGACGTCGTTCGAGATCGGCACCTTGCGCAGGTGCACCTTCATGATGTGCTCGCGGCCGCGAATATCGGGCAGACCCACGTACACCTGACGGTCGAAACGGCCCGGACGCAACAGCGCCTTGTCGAGCACATCCGAACGGTTCGTTGCGGCGATCACGATGACGCCCGAGTTCGCCTCGAAGCCGTCCATTTCGACGAGCATCTGGTTCAGCGTCTGTTCGCGCTCGTCGTTACCGCCGCCCATGCCGGCGCCTCGATGACGGCCGACCGCGTCGATTTCGTCGATGAACACGATACACGGCGCGTGCTTCTTGGCCTGCTCGAACATGTCGCGCACGCGAGCCGCGCCGACGCCGACGAACATTTCCACGAAATCTGAACCTGAAATGCTGAAGAACGGCACCTTTGCCTCGCCGGCGATGGCGCGCGCGAGCAGCGTCTTACCGGTTCCCGGCGGGCCAACGAGCAGCACGCCGCGCGGAATACGACCACCGAGCTTCTGGAATTTCTGCGGATCGCGCAGGAAGTCGACGAGTTCCGACACCTCTTCCTTGGCTTCGTCGCAACCGGCGACGTCGGTGAAATTGATTGCGTTGTTGTTCTCGTCGATCAGCCGCGCGCGCGACTTGCCAAACGAGAACGCCCCGCCTTTGCCGCCCCCCTGCATCTGTCGCATCATGTAAAACCAGAAACCGATGATCAGGATCGTCGGACCGAGGTAGTACAGCACGGACATCAGTGCATTGGGTTCGTCGTCAGCCTTGCCGCTCACCTGTACGCCATACTTCATCAGATCGCCGACCATCCAGATGTCGCCGGGCGACACGATCTGGTACTTCTGGCCGTCTGCTGGAGTGACCGTGAGGTTCCGCCCCTGGACAATGACGTTCTTGACTTTGCCGTTCTTCGCGTCGTCCATGAACTGCGAATAGGAAACGCCTTCCTGGACACGGGGCTTGTCGAACTGCTTGAACACCGTAAACAGCACCAGTGCGATTACCAGCCACACTGCTGCTTTCGAAAACATATTGTTGTTCAAAGCACCACTCCTTCACTTAGACGGGCGCCTACACTTGCCTTGCGGCACCACGAAAGCATTCTAATCCAGTCCGCAGACCCCTGCCATAACGTTTCACTACCACGGAAATAGGATAGCGGGCCGGCTTGACGCCCGTCTCCGGACGCATCGGGCTCATTATTGGCAGGGATGGAACCGGCTCGCCGCATCCCTATGCGGGACGCTTCAGATGCTTACCCAAAATAAATGTTTCTGACGATTTGTCCCGCGACGCCTTCGGCTTGCGGGCCGCCACCACCTTGAATTGGCGTTTGAACTTTTCGACAATCTGACTATATCCGCTGCCGTGAAAGCACTTGACTAAAAGGGCACCATCCGGCTTCAGGTGATTTTGCGCGAATTCGAGCGCGAGATCGCATAAATGCTCGATCCGCGCCGCATCCGCGATCGCCACGCCCGACAGGTTGGGCGCCATATCCGAAATTACAAGGTCTACCTGGCGCGCACCGACCAATTCTTCGAGCTGGATCAGCACCGAGTCTTCGCGGAAATCGCCCTGGATGAAGTGCACGTCGGCCACCGGCTCCATCGGCAGAAGGTCCAAAGCGATGATCGTGCCGTCGATGCCACCTTCGCGCTCCGCGTTGCGCTGCGAGCCGCCCGCGAGTTTGTTGCGCACGTACTGGCTCCAGCTGCCCGGCGAGGAACCGAGATCGACGATCACCTGCCCGGGACGGATCAGCTTGTCCTGCTCGTCGATTTCCTTGAGCTTGTAGGCCGCGCGGGCGCGATAACCTTCCCGCTGCGCCATTTTGACGTACGGATCGTTGATGTGGTCGTGCAGCCACGCGGTATTGAATTTGTTTTTTGCCATTAAAGATTGAACTATTGCTGCGTCGGGTCGCGCTTTAGGGGATAATACGCGGTTATTTCGCGCGGCCCCCCGCCAGACTGGCGGCGATCCGCGATTCTGTTGTTCTGACGCGCGCCCTGCTGAATCGAGTCGCCCGAATCGCTCGGCGATCGGACGAAACCGCAGGAGCCGCCATTTTAGTCGAGTCTCCCACTTTCCATGCCAGCCCTCAAAGTCTCTTCCGACCAACGCGCCGAGTTGCGCTCCCAGGCACATGCGCTCAAACCGGTCGTGCTCGTCGGGGCCGAAGGCTTGACCGACGCTGTGCTCGCCGAAATCAAGGTGCACCTCGCCGCACATCAACTGATCAAAATTCGCGTGTTCGGCGATGAGCGCGAGGAGCGCATCGCTATCTACGAAGAAATCTGCGACGCGCTGAACGCGGCACCGATCCAGCATATCGGCAAGCTGCTCGTGATCTGGAAGCCAGAATCGGCACAGCCGGCGGCAAAAGCGAAGCGCGGCGCGTTGCCGAGCGCCCGCGAAGCGGCAGCCGAAGAAACCCGGCCGGCCAAGGGACGCGCACCCCGCATCGTCAAGGTCGCCAAGCCGACCGACGTGCCGATGCGCAAGCCGCGAGCGAAAGCGGTGCTGGTGCGCGGCAATGAACGCGTGACGCAGGGCGGCAACATCAAGCGCGCGAAGAAGCGTCAAACCAGCGCAAAGCGTTCGCATCAGTCGAAGTAGAGAATACGCGCCCAAGGTGCGGACCGACTCCGCACTGCGCATTGGCGGCCTTGAGCGCGAGGCCCGAAGCAGCGCGAATGAACCGTAGTTGGCCACCGGAATCGCGACGATTCGTCGCAATGTGAGAATCATCGCGGGCATCGGCATCGACCCGGCGGCCATGGTACGCGCACCGTCGCACCATCAGCCACCCGCCAGCTTCAGCCCGCCACCTTGCCCGTGACGCCGCGCGCGCCCTCTTCCGTGGCCGCGGCACCAACAGGCGCCGGCAGCAGCCAAACGAGCGCAACCCCTAGCAGGCTCTCGATCAGGTAGAACAGACTCGACACGCCATGCAGGATGCCGAAGCGCGTCGCATAAACGGAATGCCCGATGTCCATGCCCGCCTCGAGCGCCGCCACGCGCATCGCGTTCATGAACGGCTGCAACGCGAAATAGCCAACCAGCACGCATACGAGCATACCGGCGAGCAGCCAGCGCAAGCGGCGATATGCGCCATTCCCGCGCCGCACGAGCAAATTGGCGAGACCGAGCAGCAAAATGCCGCACACGACGCCAATCACACCCTGAATACGAAACAGCCGCGCAGCGACGGCGCCCGCCGTCATCCGGTCGAGCGTCGTGAACAGCACGGGCGCAACCGCATAGCCGATAGTCAACAGACTACCGACCCACACCACCGTCAACAGGCGGAAAAAACGATGAGGCATCAAAGACACCGGCGCCACCCTCAGATGTAGCTGACCGCGATGATTTCGTATTCGCGCACGCCGCCCGGCGCTTGCACCGACGCGACATCGCCTTCCGACTTGCCGATCAGCGCCCGCGCGATCGGCGAGCTGATCGAGATCAGGCCGTGGTCGATGTCCGCCTCGTCGTCGCCGACGATCTGGTATTTAACCGACGCGCCCGACTCGAGATCTTCGAGTTCGAGCGTCGCGCCGAACACCACGCGGCCGTCCGCTTCCACTTGCGACGGATCGATCACCTGCGCGCCCGCGAGCTTCGACTCGATTTCGGCGATACGGCCTTCGATGAAGCCCTGCTTTTCCTTCGCAGCGTCGTATTCCGCGTTTTCCGACAGATCGCCCTGGGCGCGCGCTTCCGCGATCGAGTTGATCACGGCCGGACGTTCAACCGATTTCAGGCGCTGCAATTCATCGCGCAGCATGTCTGCGCCGCGCTTCGTCAATGGAATAGTGCTCATAAACAACTCTGGAGGCAAAAAACGGCCATAAAAAAAATCACCGCGGTTAAGTGCATTCCGCGAAAGCCGCCGCCCGTGGACAAACCCGGGCCGCAGCACCTGCGGAACGCCGCTTAACCGCGGCACTTACATCTTGGACAGGTAGTCGAAGCCTTAGTTTAGGCGAGCATGGAGTCCTTGTAAATCATAGACTTCCAGGTCCTTCAGATAACGAAGACCCTCCACCGCCGCGCGTGCGCCCGACATCGTCGTGTAGTAGGTGACCTTGTTCGCCTGCGCGCTCATGCGGATCGAACGCGAATCGGCGATCGCCGCGCGCGTTTCGTCGACGGTCGTGAAGACGAGCGCGATCTCGCCGTTCTTGATCATGTCGACGATGTGCGGACGGCCATCCTTCACCTTGTTGACGACCTTGACTGGCACGCCGGCCGCTTCGATGGCGGCAGCCGTGCCCTTGGTCGCGACGATCGGGTAGCCGAGCTCGTGCAGCATGCGCGCGACTTCGACTGCCTTCGGTTTGTCGGCGTCCATCACGGTCAGCAGCACCGTGCCCGATTCGGGCAGACGCGAACCCGCCGCGAGCTGCGACTTGAACAGAGCCTCGCCGAACGTCTGGCCGACGCCCATCACTTCGCCGGTCGAACGCATTTCTGGTCCGAGCACCGGGTCGACAGCCGGGAACTTGACGAACGGGAACACCGCTTCCTTCACGCTGAAGTACGGCGGCTCGACTTCCTTCGTCACGCCTTGCGCGGCAAGCTTCTGGCCGACCATCGCGCGCGCTGCGATCTTCGCGAGCGGCAGGCTGGTCGCCTTCGACACGTACGGCACCGTGCGCGACGCGCGGGGGTTCACTTCGAGCACGTAGATGATGTCGTCCTTCGAGCCGTCAGCCTGCGGTACCTGCTGGATCGCGAACTGCACGTTCATCAGGCCGACCACGTTCAGCGCCTTCGCCATCGCGGCGGTCTGGCGCTTCAGTTCGGCGACGGTGGCCTTCGATAGCGAATACGGCGGCAGCGAGCAGGCTGAGTCGCCCGAGTGCACGCCCGCCTGTTCGATGTGCTCCATCACGCCGCCGATGAACACGGCATCGCCATCGGAAATGCAATCCACGTCGCATTCGATCGCGTCGTTCAGGAAGCGGTCGAGCAGCACCGGCGAGTCGTTCGACACCTTCACCGCCTCGCGCATATAGCGCTCGAGATCTCGCGGCTCGTGGACGATTTCCATCGCGCGGCCGCCCAGCACGTACGACGGACGCACGACGAGCGGATAGCCGATTTCGTCGGCGAGCTTCAGTGCTTCGTCTTCGGCGCGCGCGGTGCGGTTCGGCGGCTGGCGCAGACCGAGGTCCTGCAGCAGCTTCTGGAAGCGCTCGCGGTCTTCGGCCGCGTCGATCATGTCCGGCGACGTACCGATGATCGGCACACCGTTCGCCTCGAGGTCGAGCGCGAGCTTCAGCGGCGTCTGGCCGCCGTACTGCACGATCACGCCGACCGGCTTTTCCTTGTCGACGATTTCGAGCACGTCTTCGAGCGTCAGCGATTCGAAGTACAGACGGTCGGAGGTGTCGTAGTCGGTCGACACGGTTTCCGGGTTGCAGTTGACCATGATCGTTTCATAGCCGTCCTCGCGCATCGCGAGCGCGGCATGCACGCAGCAGTAGTCGAATTCGATACCCTGGCCGATCCGGTTCGGGCCGCCGCCCAGCACCATGATCTTCTTGTTGCTGGTCGGATTCGCTTCGCACTCTTCCTCGTAGGTCGAGTACATGTACGCGGTCCTGGTTGCGAACTCGGCCGCGCAGGTGTCGACGCGCTTATACACCGGACGCACGTTCAACTCGATACGACGCGCCCGCACGTCCGCCGGCTTCGCGCCGAGCAGCCCGGCCAGACGACGATCCGAGAAGCCGCTCTGTTTCAGATACTTCAGCTCCTCCTTCGTCAGGCTCGCCAGCGTGCGGCCTGCCAGCGCCTTTTCCTTCAGCACGATCTGTTCGATCTGCGCGAGGAACCACGGGTCGATCGCTGTCTCCTCGAAGATCTCTTGCGCGCTCATGCCCACACGGAACGCGTCGCCAACATACCAGATGCGATCCGGACCGGCTTCGCCGATCTCGCGGATGATCTCGTCGCGACTGGCGGTCTTTTCGTCGAGACCATCGACGCCGACTTCGAGGCCGCGCAGCGCTTTCTGGAACGACTCCTGGAACGTGCGGCCGATCGCCATCACTTCGCCGACCGATTTCATCTGCGTGGTCAGGCGCGAATCGGCTTCGCGGAACTTCTCGAACGCGAAACGCGGGATCTTCGTGACGACGTAGTCGATCGTCGGTTCAAACGACGCCGGGGTCTGGCCGCCGGTGATTTCGTTCTTGAGTTCATCCAGCGTGTAGCCGACCGCCAGCTTCGCCGCGACCTTCGCGATCGGGAAGCCGGTTGCCTTCGACGCCAGCGCCGACGAACGCGACACGCGCGGGTTCATTTCGATCACGATCATGCGGCCATCTTTCGGATTGGTCGAGAACTGCACGTTCGAGCCGCCGGTGTCGACGCCGATCTCGCGCAGCACCGCGAGCGACGCGTTACGCAGGATCTGGTATTCCTTGTCGGTCAGCGTCTGCGCCGGCGCGACCGTAATCGAGTCGCCGGTGTGGATGCCCATCGGGTCGAGGTTTTCGATCGAGCAGACGATGATGCAGTTGTCCGCCTTGTCGCGGACCACTTCCATTTCGTACTCTTTCCAGCCGAGCAGCGACTCTTCGATCAGCAGCTCGCGCGTCGGCGACAGGTCGAGACCGCGCTTGCAGATCTCTTCGAACTCGTCGCGGTTGTACGCGATGCCGCCGCCCGAGCCGCCCAGCGTGAACGACGGACGGATCACGACCGGATAGCCGCCGCTGCCGGTTTCCGCGCCGATCTTCGCCTGCACCTGCAGCGCTTCTTCCATCGAATGCGCGGTGCCCGACTTGGCCGAACCGAGGCCGATCTTCGTCATCGCGTCCTTGAACTTCTGACGGTCTTCCGCCTTGTCGATCGCTTCCGGCGATGCGCCGATCAGCTCGACCTCGTACTTCGCCAGCACGCCGTGCGCGTGCAGGTCGAGCGCGCAGTTCAGCGCGGTCTGGCCGCCCATCGTCGGCAGGATAGCGTCCGGGCGCTCCTTCGCGATGATGCGCTCGACCACTTCCCACGTGATCGGCTCGATATAGGTCACGTCGGCCGTGTTCGGGTCGGTCATGATCGTCGCCGGATTGCTGTTGACGAGAATGACCTTGTAGCCTTCCTCACGCAGCGCCTTGCATGCCTGCGCGCCCGAATAATCGAACTCGCACGCCTGACCGATGATGATCGGACCCGCGCCGATGATGAGGATGCTCTTGATGTCTGTCCGCTTGGGCATAACGCTCTCGCTAATGTATTGCTGAATTCTTTCCGTCGGCGCGCGCCATTTTCACGTTGCGCGCGCTGTTTCGCGGCATGTCCGCCGCGTAGCGCCGCGGGCTGCGGCGGCCGCCGCGAGCGGTTTCCGGCTGGCCTCTGCGGCAGGCCTGTACTACTTCAAGCCGCGGCGCTCTTGCCGTTCTTGTGCGCGTCCATCAACGCGGTGAAGCGGTCGAACAGGTACGCGATGTCGTTCGGACCGGGCGACGCTTCCGGGTGGCCCTGGAAGCAGAACGCCGGCTTGTCGGTCAGCGCGAAGCCCTGCAGCGTGCCGTCGAACAGCGACACGTGGGTGACGCGAGCGTTGGCGGGCAGCGTATCGGTATCGACCGCGAAACCATGGTTCTGCGACGTGATCACCACGCGGCCGTCTTCGAGATCCTTGACCGGATGGTTCGCGCCGTGATGGCCGGTCTTCATCTTCATCGTCTTCGCGCCGACCGCGAGGCCCATGATCTGGTGGCCCAGGCAGATGCCGAAGGTCGGAATGCCGCGCTCGATGAACTCCTTGGTCGCCGCGATCGCGTAGTCGCATGGCTCAGGGTCGCCCGGGCCGTTCGACAGGAACACGCCGTCGGGGTTGAGCGCGAGCGCGTCAGCGGCGCTCGCTTGCGCCGGCAGCACGGTGACATGGCAGCCGCGCTCGGCCAGCATGCGCAGGATGTTCTGCTTGACGCCGTAGTCGAATGCGACCACGCGGTACGTCGGCGCTTTCTGCTCGCCGTAGCCCGTGCCCAGACGCCATTCGGTTTTGGTCCACTCGTAGGTTTCCTGGGTCGACACGACCTTCGCGAGGTCCATGCCGGCGAGGCCCGGGAACGAGCGCGCGAGTTCGATGGCCTTCGCTTCGTCGTCGGAACCAGCGAGGATCGCGCCGCTTTGCGCGCCCTTGTCGCGCAGGAGGCGGGTCAGCTTGCGGGTGTCGACGCCGGCGATGGCGACCACGCCTTCGTCCTGCAGATATTGCGGGAGCGTGCGCTCCATGCGGAAGTTCGACGCGAGAACCGGCAGATCACGGATGATTAGGCCGGCGGCATGGACTTTCGTCGCTTCGACGTCTTCGGCGTTCACGCCGACGTTGCCGATATGCGGGTACGTGAGGGTCACGATCTGGCGCGCGTAGCTCGGGTCAGTCAGGATTTCCTGATAGCCGGTGATAGCGGTGTTGAACACGACTTCACCGATGGTATGCCCTGGGGCGCCGATCGAATAACCACGAAAGACCGTGCCGTCGGCGAGCGCGAGTAGAGCGGGAGAAAATGACGGCAACACGGGAGACTCCTTGGGGGAACACCCTGTTGCCACCTGTCTATCCGATTGCAAGCCGCAGCGAAGCACATCGTGGATGCGCGCGCAGACTCGCTCGCGAGCTGCCGGAGACGCTGCAAGGGGCGCGATGGGTCCATTGTGCGGACGACTCGGCTGGGTGTGGGCCCTTCTTGCTACGCCAATGGCGCGCGGCGGATGAACGGTATGAGGGAGGTAGGCGCTAGGGTGCGGGTGGATAAGCTCAAACCTTGAAATTATAGCCTGAATCCACTGTTCCCTCCAAATCTGAGATAGGACGAGGCGTTGAGGCGGCGTGCCGGGGCGGACCTTCAAAGCCTTGCCGGGCCGCGTCGCCAGGTACTTGCCGCGCCTGTCCATGTGGTTCTGTCGAGACACCAATATTGACGGGACCGAACCGCCGTGGCGGCCCCTCCGGGTCCGACGCAAGGCCTGGCGCGGCCGTTCAGGCCTCCTGCTCCGAGCGCATCTCGCCCGAACGGGCAAGCTGCCGACCCGGCAACACGTACCAGATCGCACTTAGCACCTGCAGCGCGACGAGGATTTTCCACGCGCTCAGATGCGCGAGCGCCGGGTAATGCCCGCCGCTCGCCGGCCAGTGCGACAGCACCGCGCCAACGCCGATCTGGAAACCGAAGATCAGCAGAAAAATAATTAGCGTCAGCGTCGTGTTGACCCGGCCGATCATCTGCGGCGGGAAATGCCGCGCCATCACCGCGTAGCTCAGGATCCCGGTGCCGCCGAAGATGCCGTAGGCGGCCCACAACAGGCTCGCCGGCAACGGCGCGTTAAACATGATGAGCATCTGCGTCAGCACATACAGCGCCATGCCGATGCCGCAGAACGCGTACAGCGAGAGGCCGCGCCGCTCGAGACTACGCGCCGCCGCGCCGAAACCGACGCAGCCGGCCATCATCGCGAAGCCGAGAATCGACACGAGCGCCGCCGCCTGGTGCGGCTCGAAGCCTTGTACGTCGCGCAGCCATGCTCCGACCCACAACGACTGCATTGCGTAGAAGACGCCTTGCGTAACGACCGAGAACGACGCGATTTTCCAGAACGCCGCGCTGCGCAGGATGTGCCATGTACCCTTGAACTGCGCGACGATGCTCGCCTGGCGATGCGTTTCGCGCGCGTCCGGAGCGAGCGTCCATTGCGCGAGCGCAACCGCTACCGTCAGCACACCGAGTCCGACGCAAACCGGGCGCCAGCTGGAAAAACCGAGCACCCACGTGAGCGGCGAACCGACCATCACGCCGCCGAAACCGCCGATCGCCATCACAAGCCCGTTCATCAATGGCAAACGCGCCACCGGAAAATGCTGCGCGAGCGCCTTGAACGCGGCGCCGAGGCACACCGACACGCCAACGCCGATCAGCAGCCGCCCGACCATCATCATGGCGAGACTGTGCGCGGCGCCGAATACCCAGATGCCGAGCGCGGCAAAAAGCAGCGTGACGGACGTCACGCGACGCGCGCCGAAGTGATCGAGCAGCACGCCAGCGGGGATCTGCGCGCCCGCGAAACCGAGGAAATACAGACTCGTCAGCACACCCAGATCGGCGGCTGACAGACCGAGATCGTGCGTGATGAACGGCGCGAAACCAAGATTGACGCCGCGAAACACGTAAGAGACGAAGTAGCCGGCGGAAAAAAGCAGAAAGACGCGCAGTTGGGTCGACGACATAAATCAGGAAGTAAACCTGGAAATGACCTCAAGAACCTCTCCCGAGGTTCGGACGGATCAGGGCGGACCGGCACCCCGCGGGCCGAAGCACGAACAATAAAGTAAATACCGCGAACGCGCAGGAATCGTCCGCGCAATGAAAAACGCCGTCACCCTGAGGTGACGGCGTTGGATGAACACGATACGTGATCGGAGCGCAATCCATGCGCTGCCCCCGCAACGCATGTGGTCACTACCGTGAGAGCCGCTATTGGTCTATTTACCCTTCTTCTTCGCGTTGGCCACGGTCTTCGGGCGGCTCTCAGCCGCGGCCTTCGACGCCTTGCCGGGCTCCGAGGCCGAGACCTTCTCGATCTTGCCTTTGCTGGCAACGGGCGCCGCCGGCTTGTTACCCTTGCCGCCCGGCTCGGAGACTTTGACGACGGCGGAGTGGCCGCGCCCTTTCTTCTTATCGTAGCGCGAATCGCCGTGTGTGTCTGCGACGTGGACACCAATCTTCTGCACACTGCCGCCTTGCACGTCGGCGGCGATCTTTTCCGGACCCGGCTCGCTGGGTACCGGCTTGCCGACCGGCACGTGCAGCACGATCACCTGGCCACGCGAAACCTGATCGCGATGCGTCCTGTTCCACGCCTTCAGCTGACCGACCGACACGCCGTAGCGCAATGCGATGGCCGCCATCGACTGATTGCGACGCACGCGGATCAGCATCTTGCGCGTGTCGGGTACATCGGGTTCCATCGCGAGCACCGCGCTTTCGGCGACGTCGGCGCTGATGTCTTCATCGTCGTCCGAGCCGCGCGGCACGACGATCGTCGAGCCCGGCTTCAGGCGCATACCGACCGGAATCTTGTTCACTTCCATCAGCGTGTCGGGGTCGACGCCGATCTTCTGTGCGATCGCCGCGGGCGTCGCGCGTGCATCGACCGTGTAGGTGGTCCAGGACGACAGCGAGCCCGAGTACGTTTTCAGATTGCGCTCGAATGCGGACGCGTTGTCGAAAGGCAACAGAATCTGCGGCTGCGTCGCGCCGAGAATCACCGGCTTCCTGAACGACGGGTTCAGCGAACGGAACTCGTCCGTCGACATGTTGGCGAGCCGCGCGGCGACGTCGACGTCGATGTCGTGCGAGGTCGTGACCGTCACGAAGTACGGGTGGTTCGGAATAGACGGCAGGGTGAGCCCGTACATCTGCGGGTTCATCACGAGGTTCTTGACCGCTTGCAGCTTCGGCACGTAGTTGCGCGTTTCGTTCGGCAGACGCAGGCTCATGTAGTCGGTCGGCAGACCCGCCGCCTCGTTGCGCGCGATCGCGCGCTGCACGTTGCCCTCGCCCCAGTTATACGCAGCGAGCGCGAGTTGCCAGTCGCCGAACATGTCGTGCAGGTTCGACAGGTAGTCGAGCGCGGCACTGGTCGACGCAAGCACGTCGCGGCGCTCGTCCTGCCACATGTTCTGCTTCAGGTTGTAGGTCCGGCCCGTGCCCGGCATGAACTGCCACATACCTGCAGCCTTGGCGACCGACAAAGCCTGCGGGCTATATGCAGACTCGATGAACGGCAAGAGCGCGAGCTCGGTCGGCATATGGCGCGACTCAAGTTCCTCGACGATGTGATACAGGTATTTCTGCGAACGCTCGGTCATGCGCTGCACGTAATCGGGACGCTGCAGATACCAGTTGAGCTGCATGTCGACGAGGTCGCTCTGCAGGTCCGGCATCTGGAAGCCACGGCGAATGCGGCCCCACAGATCGGCGTCCTGGCTCGTCAACTGATTGACGGAGCTCTGGTCGACATTGATTGTTTCTTTAGCGGTGGCGTTCTTGCGAAGGGCGTCGGCTACGGCCTGCTGGCTGGCGGGGTTGTTGGCGGTATTCGTCGTCGGTCCCTGACTCGCGCACGCGGCGAGTGTCAGGACCAATAACGCACTTAAGATAAATCGCATGAACGTCTCGGTTTCCACAAGGGCTGGAATTTGCAGCCGATAGTACGAAACGTCAACGTTTCCGTCAATTGGAAAATCAAGAAAAAAATCAACCAAATCTGGGGCTTGGCGAATTTTTCCGATTCATCGCGTGAAGAACCTCCGAATGCGCTCCGGATCAACGGAAGCGGTTCTTCCATTCGCGCATCAATGTGAAGGCCTTGAGCCGGTCAGACACCGTTTCGTGCAATCGTGCTTCGAGGTTCGACTGGATCGCCGGCTCGCCTGCGCGCAGGAACGGATTGACCGCGCGCTCGTGCGCGATCGTGGTCGGTAACGTCGGCTGGTGGCGGGCGCGCAACTCGTTCGCCTTGTCGCGCCACGCCTGTAGTTCGGCATTGTGCGGCTCGCAAGCGAGCGCGAAGCGAATGTTCGACAGCGTGTATTCGTGTGCGCAATGCACTTCGGTTGCGCCGGGCAGCGCGGCGAGCGAATCGAGCGAGTTCAGCATCTGCTGCGGCGTGCCTTCGAAGAGGCGCCCGCAACCGCACGCGAACAGTGTGTCGCCGCAAAACACGTGCGGCGTGCCGCGCGTATCGGCCGCCTGGAAATAGGCGATGTGTCCGCTCGTGTGACCGGGCACGTCGAGCACGCTGAATTCAAGTGCGGGTGCGGCGATCGTCACGTGATCGCCACTTTTGAGACGATGTGTCAGGTGCGCGATCGCTTCGCCGGCGGGGCCGTAGACCGGGACGTCCTGGCCGCTCAGCAGATCGGCCACCCCGCCGACGTGGTCTTGATGATGGTGCGTGAGTAAAATAGCGCTCAGCCGCCAGCCTCGTTGCGCCAGACAGGCGCGCACAGGAGCGGCTTCGCCCGGATCGACGACGACCGCGTGGTGTCCGTCGGCAACGACCCAGATGTAATTGTCTTCAAACGCCGGGACCGGTACGTACTCGAGCGCATTCATAGGCGACGCATTTTTAATATGACTGACCGAGCGATTATAGACTGGCCCGCCTGGACCGATTCGCCGCCAGGCCGCTACGTGCTCGACTGGGAGCAAACCCAGCTCGATCGCGTGGTGTCGGACGTGTTCGGCTATCATGCGCTACAACTCGGCCTGCCGCAGCTCGACGCGTTGCGCGAGAACCGCATGCCGTGCCGCGGCCTCGTGCTCGACGCGGCGAGCGGCGCGAGCGCGCCGTACACGTATCCGCGCTCGGCACGTCGTGGTAGCGTGAGCGGCATCAGCAGCGCGGGCAACGCTGGCGACGACAATCCCGCGAACGCCGCGCCAGACGCCCCTGGTCTGCACGCGCCGGCCGGGCGCAGCGCGGTCTGGTGCGACCTGCTCGATCTGCCGTTCGAAGCGCAAAGCGTCGACCTGCTCGTGATGCCCCATACGCTCGAATTCACCAGCGACCCGCATCGGCTGCTGCGCGAAGCCGAACGCGTGCTGGTGCCTGAGGGCCAACTGATCATCCTCGGCTTCAACTCGTTGTCGCTGTGGGGCGTACGGCAGTCTATCGGCAAGATGACAGGCCGCCCGTTCGTGCCCTCCGCCGTCGATCTGATCGCGTTCACGCGCCTGAAGGACTGGATCAAGCTGCTCGGCTTCGATCTTGAACGCGGGCGCTTCGGCTGCTATCGTCCGCCGCTCGCGAGCGATCATTGGCTCGCGCGTTACGGCTTCATGGAAGCCGCCGGCGACCGCTGGTGGCCGATTTTCGGCGCCACCTACATGATCAAGGCGATCAAGCGCGTGCGCGGCATGCGTCTCGTCGGGCCGCTCAAAGTGAAAAAGACCGTGCTTGCGGCAGGCCTCGCGCCCGCCGCCACCCCGAACACACGAAACCACACCGAATGACTCCAGATCACATCGACATCTATACCGACGGCGCTTGCAAGGGCAATCCCGGCCCTGGCGGCTGGGGCGCGTTGCTGCGCTTCGGCAGCCAGGAAAAAGAACTGTTCGGCGGCGAGGCCAACACGACCAACAATCGCATGGAGCTGATGGGCGTAATTTCCGCGCTCGAGGCGTTGAAGCGCCCTTGCAAAGCGATCGTGCACACCGATTCGCAATACGTACAGAAAGGCATCAGCGAGTGGATTCACGGCTGGAAGAAAAAAGGCTGGATCACCGCGGCGAAGCAGCCGGTCAAGAACGCCGATCTGTGGAAGCGGCTCGATACGCTCGTCGCGCAACACGAGATTGAATGGCGCTGGGTGCGCGGCCACAATGGCCATCCGGAAAACGAGCGCGCCGATCAGTTGGCCAATCGCGGCGTCGCATCGCTCGCCGAGATGTAAAGAGCGTGCGTGCGCGCATCGGCAACGACGCGCGCCGCCCTCCCCGCTTTTTTTTCCGCAATTTTTTCGAAGCAGGCTAATCCGACATGCGCCAACTGATCCTCGATACCGAAACTACCGGCCTGAACGCCCGCGGCGGCGACCGGATTCTCGAACTCGGTTGCGTCGAGCTCGTGAATCGCCGGCTGACCGGCAACAACCTGCACTTCTATATCAACCCCGAGCGCGACAGCGATCCGGGCGCGCTCGCGGTGCACGGCCTCACCACGGAATTTTTGAGCGACAAGCCGAAGTTCGCGGAGATCATCGACCAGGTCCGCGATTTCATCCAGGACGCAGACCTGATCATCCACAACGCGCCATTCGACATCGGTTTTCTCGACGCCGAGTTCGCGCTGCTCGGTCTGCCGCCAGTGAGCACGCACTGCGGCGAGATCATCGACACGCTCGCGCAAGCCAAGCAGATGTTTCCCGGCAAGCGCAATTCGCTCGATGCGCTGTGCGACCGCTTCGGCATCAGCAATGCGCACCGTACGCTGCACGGCGCGCTGCTCGACTCGGAACTGCTCGCCGAGGTCTACCTGGCGATGACGCGCGGTCAGGAAAGCCTCGTCATTGACATGCTCGGCGAAGCGCAGGTCGGCGGCGATACGCATGCGCCGCGTGTCGCGCTCGACTCGCTGGAGCTGGTCGTGATCGCTGCGAGCGACGACGAAAGCGCCGCGCACGAAGCCGTACTCGACGATCTCGACAAGGCACTCAAAGGCGCGAGCGTATGGCGTCTTGAACCCGCGCCAGCAACTGATGAGCAAACCGCTTAAAAAAGACTGGACGAACCCTAAACTCCCTGACATAATTTCGATCTCTTCGGGTGGTTAGCTCAGCGGTAGAGCACTGCCTTCACACGGCAGGGGTCACTGGTTCGATCCCAGTACTACCCACCAGATTCTTGGTGTGTCGATCACCGGAGACAAAAGGGCTTACGCAGCAATGCGTAAGCCCTTTTTCTATTGTCGGCAAATACGTCGCGTGCGTCATACGAGATACCGTTGGCTATAGAACCACGTCGTTCCGTAGGTTGGCGAGCGCCCCGCACTGTTGCTATATTCGGCAAACGGGCATTCGCCCCGTCCGGCTCCGTCCGGTTTCTCCATCTTGAACCATCTCAGGGAGGCGCCACATGTTTGCAGTGCATCGCGTGCTCCCCAGCATGGTTCCACGACCGTCGGCCCGTCCGCCACGACCGATGCGACCTTGAAGCCGCAGCGTGGTCGCTGATGCGCCTCTGCCTCGGTAGGCGCCGCGTTCATTCCAGACAGTCCGCTGTTCCATTGCCGTTGTTTGCCGTCGTATTTTTTCGCGCGTTCCCGCGCGCATTCCGGCATCCGCTGGCTGTCTACCCTTTTTTTCGCTTCTGACTGGAATCTCGGCGCGCACGTGCTTCGCCGGGTCCAAAGCAAATGGCCAACAGAAAACTCGCCTTTCGCGGACAAGCCTTCAAGGATGTCCTCGGCTTCACCTTTAGTCACTGGGCGCAACAGCCGTGGCGCATCGTCGTGATCGCGGCGCTCGCGCTGTTCACGGCGGGCGCGGACATCCTGACGCCGGTCTTCGCCGGACGTCTCGTCGACGCGATCGCGGCCGGTCCGGCGTCGTCGGCGCCCGTCTGGCATCACGCGCTCGCGGCCTTCGGCGCGCTCGCCGCGCTCGGCCTCGCCGCGACGCTGCTGCGCCAGGGCGTGTACTTCAACATCATCCGCTTCACGCTGAAGATGATGAGCGAGATCGCCGCGCGCGCGTTTCATCGCGTACAGCGCTTTTCGACCGACTGGCACGCGAACAGCTTCGCCGGCTCCACCGTGCGCAAGATCACGCGCGGCATGTGGGCGCTCGACCTGCTGAATGACACACTGCTGATCGCGCTGCTGCCATCGCTGGCGATGCTGATCGGCGCGACCCTGCTGCTCGGCTCGCGCTGGCCCATGATGGGCATCGTCGTCGGCATCGGCTCGCTGCTGTACATCGGCGCGACCGTGACGGTGTCGCTGGGCTTCGTCGCGCCGTCCGCGCGTCTCGCGAACGCGTGGGACACACGCATGGGCGGCGCGCTCGCCGATGCGGTCAGTTGCAACGGCGTCGTCAAGGCATTCGGCGCGGAAGCGCGCGAGGAAGCGCGCCTCGCGCACGTGATCGGCAAATGGCGGCAACGCACACGCCGCACGTGGGTGCGCGGCACGCTCAACGGCGGCCTCCAGGGCGGCATGCTGGCCGCGATCCAGGCGGCGATTCTCGGCGTGGCGGTACTGCTGTGGGCACGCGGCGAAGCGAGCGTCGGCGACATCACGTTCGCGCTGACGATGTTCTTCATGCTGCAAGGCTATCTGCGTGACATCGGCATGCACATCCGTAACCTGCAGCGCTCGGTCAACGACATGGAGGAGCTGGTGTCGCTCGAGAGTCAGCCGCTCGGCGTTGAGGATCGTCCCGGCGCCGGCCCCATCGCGATTCGCGACGGCGAGATCCGCTTCGAGCACGTGTCGTTTCACTATGGCGCGCACAGCCGGCCGCTCTACGACGACTTTTCCATCCGAATCGCGCCGGGCGAGCGCGTCGGGCTGGTCGGCCATTCCGGCTCGGGCAAGACGACCTTCATCAAGCTGATCCAGCGCCTTCACGACATTTCGGGCGGGCGGATCACGATCGACGGCCAGGACATCGCGCAGGTCCAGCAAGCGTCGCTGCGCAGCCAGATCGCGATCGTCCAGCAGGAGCCGGTACTGTTTCACCGCTCGCTTGCCGAGAACATCGCGTATGGACGGCCCGGCGCGAGCCGCGCCGACATCGAGCGGGCCGCGCGGCTCGCGAGCGCGCACGACTTCATCGCCGCGCTGCCGAACGGCTACGACACGCTGGTCGGCGAACGCGGCATCAAGCTATCGGGCGGCGAGCGTCAACGCGTCGCGATCGCGCGGGCATTTATCGCCGACGCGCCGATCCTGATCCTCGACGAAGCCACGTCGAGCCTCGACAGCGAAAGCGAAGTGCTGATCCAGCGCGCGATGGACCGGCTGATGCAGGGGCGCACGACGCTGGTGGTCGCGCATCGGCTGTCGACGGTGCGCGCGCTCGACCGGCTCCTCGTGCTCGACAAGGGCAAGGTGATCGAGGAAGGCAGCCACGACGCGCTGATCAAACGCGACAGCGGCTTGTACCGTCGCTTGTTCGAGCGTCAGGCGCTGGAGCTGATCAAGGGTCTCGGCGAGCCGGAGCTCGTGCGCGAGTCGGCAAAGGTCAAAGCCGACCGGGTCGACGATTCTGGCTTGCTGGTCGGCTAGCGCGACGCAGGCATGCACCAGGCTTCACGGCAAACGATGCCACGCCTGGCGCCACCAGCCCCTGGCAATAGATGGCCCGCCGCGCTATACCGCGCCGGCGGGCAACCCGATGCCGCGCGCCATTCCGGTCGCGGCAAACACCATCAGAACCAGCAGCACGGTCTGGATCACGCTGAAATGCGCGTAGGATCGCGCCTTCTTCAGATTCGGCGCCGCGCCGCTGCGGATCGACGCGCGCCAGCGCATCAGACCGAGCATCGTGGGCACTTCGAGGATCAGGATCAGCACCAGCAACGTCATCTTCACGTGAAAGAGCGGCTGGTGCAGGTAGTAGTCGGCGCCCTTCTCATAGCTACCGAACATGCGCATCAGGCCGGTCACGATCAGCACCAGCGCGGCGATGCCCCAGCGTGAATCGGCGCGGAACACCGAACGCAACGCGGCGGGCACCGACGCGCGACGCAGCGACCACGTGCGTCTGAGAATCGACGCG
This sequence comes from Paraburkholderia lebeckiae, assembly GCF_014201005.1. Taxonomy (NCBI): domain Bacteria; kingdom Pseudomonadati; phylum Pseudomonadota; class Betaproteobacteria; order Burkholderiales; family Burkholderiaceae; genus Paraburkholderia; species Paraburkholderia lebeckiae. The sequence goes on from NZ_JACHDK010000005.1 coordinate 301,162, forward strand.
AGCGCAAAACCATAAGCGAGCAGATGAAGGGCGGCAAGCAACCAGCGAACCAGCATGGCGACTCCTGCGAAAGACGCAATACGATCGATGAGTGTCCCACTCGCCCGCCTGCAGGCCGGGCGCCTTGATTGCATTATCGACGAAGCTTCGCTTCGGGATGCGTGCATCGGCCACGCGATGTGACCGATAGCACAAAACATGCAGCGTCAGACCTGGCGCAGCGTCGTGTCGAGCGCGCGGGCGGCGACGCGATCGCCTTCGGTCGTCAGCGCGGCGCGGAAAACGGTCTGCCGGTTATGACCCGCGGCGGCCGGCGAATCCCACAGCAACTCGACCTTCGGACGTACGCCGAACGCGCTGCGCGCAAGCGAGGGCGCCGCGACCGACCCTATCGGCGCCGCTGACGCGCCGGCCTCGCCCGCCGCGCCGAACGCGACCGCGGGCGCCGGCGTCGCGCGCGCATTGGAACCGCTCGCCCAGCGCACCGACAATTCGCGCGCATCGTATTGCCCCACCTTGCGCCGCTCGGCCCACACGACGACGGTGCGGGTCAGCGGATCGAGCGACACCGCATAGCGGTCGATCGCAAAGCGCCGCGCGGCCACATTGGTGCGCCACAACGGCAACGGCCGGCAGATCCACAAGACGATCGCGTACAGCACCGGCGCCGCGACGAGCCAACCGTTGGTGGCCGCGACCGCCTGCATCGCGCGACGCCAGCCTGCGCTCGCGACGAACGCGCCGACCGACCACAGCGCAAACAGGAACCCGAGGAACGCGAACAGGCGCAGCGCCTGACGCAGCCATTGCGGCAACGGATGGAACGGACGCTCCGCGACGGCGCGCGCGCCCGGCAGGAAGATCAGCAGGAATAGAAAGACAAGGTTGATACATGCCCACGGCGAAGACGCCATCGCGGTCAGCGCGGTGCTCAGATTCATCTCGGACATCGAGAAAAGCCAGCGGGCGGCGAGCACGAGACCGATGGCGCGCAACGTAAAAATCGTTCCGGCGCCGGGCGCGGCGTTCGCACGCGTCTCTTTCGTTCTCGCCAAGGCATCCTCCTGTCGTAGGCGGCACCGCAGCCCAATTTGCGGCACGGCAATTATAGGGATATTACCGAGACTGGCTCGTTCGCGCCGCGCGGAAACCCGTATTTTCAGTTGCGCCTATGAAAAACGCGGCGCACATGCAACAACGCCCCGCCGGCGACGTGCCGGCGGGGCGTTCAGAGCAGCGAGGCAAGCGTGCAACGGATCCCTGCCGCCAGCGTTTTATCTACCGCGAAACAATCGCGGCGAATCAACCGCCAATCAGCCCGCGTTGACTTCGCGCAGCACCGTGCGATGCTTGCGGCGCAGCAGCTCTTCATAGGTGGCGACGTAGTTCTGCGCCATCACTTTCGACGAGAAGCGTGCCTCGAACGCCTTGCGCACGCCAGCGCGGGGCAGCGTGTGCAGACGTTTGACGGCGGCGACCGCGCTGATTTCGTCTTCGACGACGAAACCCGACACGCCGTTTTCGATCACTTCCGGCACCGAACCGCGATTGAACGCGATCACCGGCGTGCCGCAAGCCATCGCCTCGATCATCACGAGACCGAAGGGCTCCGGCCAGTCGATCGGGAACACCAATGCGTGCGCATTGCCGAGAAACTCGCGCTTTTCAGCTTCGCCGATTTCGCCGATGTACTCGACGTGCGACAACGACATCAGCGGCTTGATGACTTCTTCGTAGTAGGCACGGTCGGCCTTGTCGATCTTGGCGGCGACCTTGAGCTTCATGCCTGCCTGCCCGGCGATGCGAATCGCCCTGTCAAGCCCCTTCTCCGGCGAGACGCGGCCCAGGAATGCGAGGTAGCCGGGCTCGACGTTGGGAATCGGCTTGAGCACGTCTTCCGGCAGACCGTGATAGACGGTTTGCAGCCAGTGCGCCTGCGGCAGCGGAATGCGCTGGTTGTCCGAGATCGACACGACCGGCACGTCATTGAACGTGTTGAAGATCGGCTGCAGTTCAGGCAGATCGAGACGGCCGTGCAGCGTCGTGACGAACGGCACAGGTTGACGCGCGAACAGCGAGAACGGGTAGTAGTCGATGTGGAAATGCAGCACGTCGAATTCGTCCGCGCGGCGGCGCACTTCTTCAAGCAGCAGCATGTGCGGCGCCATCACGTCGCGGATCGTCGGGTCGAGGCGCAGCGCCTGCGGCCAGAAGGCTTCGAGCTTCGCCGAGGTTTGCGAATCGCCGCTGGCAAACAGCGTGACGTCGTGGCCCTGCTCGACCAGCGCCTCGGTCAGATAGGACACCACGCGTTCGGTACCACCGTACAGCTTGGGAGGCACCGCCTCGTGCAGCGGAGCGATTTGGGCGATTCGCATATTGACGAACTCCTAGTAAAAAATCAGGCAAAGGTACTGCATTTGGAAAAAGCGACTCGCTTGCTCGCCAGGGCAGTCTGGCCGGAAATGCCGGCGCGGGCCTGATTCTTTTGAGAAATCCTGCGATGGATCGCTTGGTAAGGAGCCCGGACGAGTGGATCAGCGCCTGGGCATGTGCGAGTAAACGCGCACGTTGCACCTACGTTGACAAACTGTCAGAAAAATTGCCGGACTAACGAGCACGCATTATCGATGCCCGGATTGCTGCAGCACCACAACATTTCAAAGTCTTTACGTTGTTACAAACGTGAAACACTTTGCAAACCCTTGTTTTCAAAGACAGTTCTACAGTATCAGTGGTTTCAGGAGGCACAACGGTACGGTGTCTGTGATTTCTCGCCCACCAACGTTGCCGGTAGGAATTGCAAAATTGCCGCAGCGCGGTCGAATGCAGTCTGTAATCGTTGAATGCAATCCGTAATTATATCTCGAAATTTTCCGCAATCTGCCTGAATGGCCTGTCGGCTGGTGGTGTCGGGACGGCGCAGATCGCGGAGGTCCATCGCGAAATCAATCGCGTCAAAGCCCGGATACACAGGGCGCAATCGCCTTTGCATGTTTACAATGCGAAGCATCGGCTTCACGGACAGCCATGCTTGTCCGTGTGGTCCGCGCGCATTGCATGCACAACCCGCAACATATCGATCTCAGCTCAATTGGAACACTTGACCATTGCCCAGCGTAACGCCCAGAACGCAAAGCTCGCGAGCTATGCGCACCGGCCGCTGGCGTTTCTCTTCCGCTTTATCCGCCGTCATCCGCTCGCGCATGCGATCGTGTTGTGCAGCGTGTTTGCGGCCGTGGGCTGTGCACTCGCTTCGCAATACGCGATCAAGCATCTGATCGACGTGCTCGGCGGCGGCCGGCATCATCCGGGGCCGCTGTGGGGCGCGTTCGCGATCCTCGTCGGGCTGATCGCCGCCGACAACCTGTTGTGGCGGATCGGCGGCTGGTTCGCAGCGCACACGTTCGTCGCCGTGACGGGCGATCTGCGGCGCGACCTGTTCCAGTACCTGAGCGGCCACTCGCCGACCTACTATGCCGAGAAGCAGCCCGGCATGCTGGCAAGCCGGATCACCGCGACCTCGAACGCCGTCTACACCGCCGAAAACACCACCGCGTGGAACGTGCTGCCGCCGTGTATCGCGGTGCTCGGCGCGATCGTCATGATCATCGCGGTGAACCCGCTGATGGCCGCCGGCCTGTTGCTGTGCTCGGCGATCCTGTCGGTGGTGCTGTACAAGCTCGCGGGCCGCGGCTCCGCGCGCCACCATAACTTCGCGACCAAGGCGGCATCGGTCGACGGCGAACTCGTCGACGTGATCAGCAATATGGGCCTCGTGCGTGCGTTCGGCATGACGTTTCGCGAGCAGCGCCGCTTTGCCTCGACGGTCAAGTCGGAGATGGACGCGCGCCAGCAGAGCCTGCTGTATCTGGAAAAGCTGCGTCTGCTGCACGCCGTGATCACCGCGCTGCTGTCGGCCGGCCTGCTCGGCTGGGCGCTGTGGCTGTGGGACCAGGGCCGCGCGACCTCGGGCGACATCGTGCTCGTCAGTTCGCTCGGCTTCACGATTCTGCACGGCACGCGCGACCTCGCCGTCGCGCTCGTCGACGTCACCCAACACGTCGCGCGACTCGCAGAGGCCGTGCGCACGCTGCTCGAACCGCACGGCATGCCCGATCGCGACGACGCGACCGAACTCGTGCCGCAGGGCGGCCGCGTCACGTTCGACGGCGTCACCTTCGCCTATCCGCGGCGCCGGGCGATTCTCGATCACTTCGACCTCAATATCGAACCGGGTCAGCGCGTCGGCCTGATCGGCAAGTCGGGCGCGGGCAAATCGACGGTACTCGCGCTGTTGCAGCGTTTCTACGAAACCCAGGGCGGCGCGATCAGGATCGACGGCCAGGACATCGCGTCGATCACCCAGGACAGCCTGCGCCACGCGATGGCGCTGGTGCCCCAGGACATCTCGCTGTTCCATCGCTCGGTGTACGAGAACATCGCGTATGGCCGCCCGGATGCGAGCCGTGAAGAAGTGCTCGCCGCCGCGCGCGAGGCGCGTTGCTCTGAGTTTATCGAAGCGATGCCGGAAGGCTACGACACGATCGTCGGCGACCGCGGCGTGAAGCTGTCGGGCGGCCAGCGCCAGCGCATCGCGATCGCGCGCGCGATTCTGAAAAACGCGCCGATCCTGCTGCTCGACGAAGCCACGTCCGCGCTCGACAGCGCGTCCGAGGAAGCGATCCAGAAGGCGCTCGACCGCCTGATGGTCGGCCGCACCGTGATCGCGATCGCGCACCGTCTGTCGACGCTGAACAACTTCGACCGGATCATCGTGATGAGCGCCGGCAAGGTCATCGACGACGGCACGCCGGAAGAACTGCGCCAGCGTCCGGGCCTCTATCGCGACCTGCTCTCGAAGCAGTATGGCAAGGGCCAGACGCTGCATATCGGCGGCAAGAAGGTCGACGAACAGCACGTAGCCTGACGGACGCTGGGTCCACGAGTGCGCATCGCTTGAAAAAAAGCCGCTCCCTGGAGCGGCTTTTTGCTGTCTGGCTCGCGGCCCGGCTTGGCTTAGCCGGTCACGCTCTCGCGCGCCGCCCTCTTGCGCGCGGCGCCCGCCGCACCCGTGGCCGCGCGCGCTTTCCCGCTTCTGGCGCGCTTCGCGCCCTCGACGCTCTGCAGATTGCGCATGAAGTTATCGCGCCACACCGACACGTTGTTCTCGCGCAGCTGCGCCATCATGTCGCGATAGCGCGCCTGCCGCTCGGCGAGCGGCATGTCGAGCGCCCGCGCGAGCGCTTCGGCCATGCCGTCGATATCGACCGGATTGACGATCAGCGCGCCGTCGAGCTCCTGCGCCGCGCCCGCGAAGCGCGACAGCACCAGCACGCCGGGATTCTCCGGATCCTGCGCCGACACGTATTCCTTCGCGACGAGGTTCATGCCGTCGCGCAACGGCGTCACATAGCCGACGTGCGCGGTACGGAACAGCGCCGCCAGCACCGAGCGCTCATACTGCTTGTGGATGTATAGGATCGGCGTCCAGTCCAGCTCGGCGAAACGTCCGTTGATCCGTCCCGACTCGCCTTCGAGCTGTAGCCGGATGTCTTGATACGCGTGCAGGTCGGCGCGCGTCGGCGGGGCGATCTGCAGGAACGACACCTTGTTGCGCTGCGCGGCCGTATGCTCGAGCAGGCGCTCGAACGCGCGGAATCGCTCGACCAGCCCCTTCGAATAATCGAGCCGGTCGACACTCATGATCAACTTGCGCGAATGCAGCGTCGCCTTCATCGTGCGCACCGGCTTGCCGCGTTCGCCTGCCTTCGCGAGCTCGGCGATCTCATCCGGATAGACGCCGATCGGATACGCAGAGGCGCGCAACGTGCGGCCGAACGCATGCACACTCAGCGGTCCTTTCGCCGACGCGTCGATCGAGCCGCCCGCCTCGTTGATCACGTAGTCGCAGAACGCGCGCAGATCGGGACCGGTCTGGAAGCCGAGCAGGTCGAACGAACACAGCGCCTCGACGAGTTCGCGATGCGGCGGCACCGTCAGCAGGACCTGCGCGGCCGGAAACGGAATGTGCAGAAAAAAACCGATGCGGTTCTTCACGCCAGCCGAGCGCAGCGCCTGAGCGAACGGAATCAGGTGATAGTCGTGCACCCAGACCACGTCGTCTTCGCGCAGGAGCGGCACGAGTTGCTGCGCAAGCCACGCGTTGACGCGGCAGTAGCCTTCGAAGTCGTGCCGGTCGTAATGCAGCAGGTCGGATCGATAGTGGAACGCGGGCCACAGCGTCGCGTTCGAGAAACCGCGGTAGTACTGGTCGTAATCGCGGCGCATCAGCGGAACGGTCGCGAAGGTCACCGGACCGCGCTCCTCGAGCTTGATCTGCGGCTGGCCGGAGGTAAGCACGTCGCCGCTCCAGCCGAACCACATGCCGCCGGTCTCCTTCAGCGCGTCGTACACGCCGACCGCCAGACCGCCCGCGGCCGGGCCGCCCTCCGAAATAGGCGCCACCCGGTTCGAAACAATGATCAGTCGGCTCATGAAGCGCGATTCCCGATGCAGTATGTTGTTTTCGTTGAACGGGGCCGCCGGCGTCATGCGCCGCGCGCCGCCGCGACAATCGTTTCGAGCCAGTCGAGCAGTGACGACACCGACTCGACGCGCGTGCGCGCCATCGTTTCGCCCGCGCCAACCTTGATCGACAGACCACCACGCTCGTTGACGACCGCGAAGCCCTTCTCGTCGGTCAGATCGTCGCCGGCGAAGATCGGCGTGCGGCCGGTGAACGGCAGCTCGTCGAGGAACGCGCGTGTCGCGCGGCCCTTGTCGACGTCCTTCGGCTTGATCTCGTAGACCATCTTGCCGGGCTGCAGCACGTAAGAAGCGGGGTAGTCGGCGACGAGCCGCTCGGTCGCCTCGCGCGCGACCGGCTCGCGGTCCGGCGCGTTGCGGTAGTGCAGCGCGAGCGCCGCGCCCTTGATCTCGAGCAGCATGCCTGGATGTTCGTTGACGACCTGCGCGAGCACCTGCTCCATGCGCAACAGGCGCTCGTCGTGAAAGCCGATGCGCTGCGTGTCGCCATTCGCATCGCGCCGCTCGGCGCCGTGCAGACCCGCGACCGGCAGATCGGGCATGCCGAGAAAACTGTCGATGCTGTCGATGCCGCGCCCCGACACCACCGCGACCGCGCCATTCGTCAGACTGCGCAGTTCGCGCAGCAGGTCGATCACGCGCGGCTGCACCAGCACGCCGTCCGGCGTGGGGGCGAGTTCGACGAGCGTGCCATCGAAGTCGAAGAAAAATGCCGTCTCGCTCGGAGACAGAACAGCCGGAAGTGCTTGCATCGCCTGGGTTCGCCTTTCAGCCATCTATGGCCGGAAAAGTGTGCGCATCTTACCGCGCATCCGTCAATTTTTCGAGAAAGTAAGCTGGAACTCAAGCCCGATGGGCGATCTATCCATCCGCCTCCATCGATTGCGTTCAAAAGCGCAACGATCGGGCTTCAACCGGCTTTCAGCAAGCTGCGTCAAATTGACCCGCAATTCGTGCGCCCGGCGCGTCGCGCGACGCTGGCGCCAATTTTGCGCTACAGTCGCTGCCACGCGGACCGTCGGCGTGATGGACATCGTTGCACGCTCTCAATCAATCGCGTGTCGCGCGCGAATCTTGCGCGGCATGATCGGGAGACGGTGCGGCCTGCCTGCTCCATCGATTCGTGTTGCCTGCTCTTCAATCGAGTCTTTGAACCCTGCTTTGTTCCCGATCCTGCCACCCCAGCGCCCGCGGCCGAACCTGTCCCGCTCACGACCCAAACGACTCACGCACCGCTTGATGCACGGGTTGGCACGCCGGTTTGCGGCGGCAACTGCGCTGGGCACGCTGGTCGCGCTCGGCGCGCTGACCGGTTGCACACAGCGCGCCGAGCCGTGGCAGTTGACCAACGTGACCGGCCACCTGCCGGATCTGGAATTCACCTTGACCGACGACACCGGCCGTCCCGTCAACGCCGCGTCGTTCAGGGGCCGCACGTCGCTGGTTTACTTCGGCTACACGCATTGCCCGGACGTCTGTCCCGAAACGATGGGCCGTCTGATGCAGGTGCTCGGCAAGCTCGGTCCCGATGCGGAGAAAGTGCGCATCCTGTTCATCACCGTCGATCCCGCGCGCGACACGCCGCGGGCCTTGCACGACTATGTCGGCGCGTTCGACGCACAGCACGCCGAAGGGCTGACCGGCACCGACTGGCAGATCGAGTCGCTGGCCAAGCGCTATCGTGTCGCTTATCAGATGGAAAAGCGCGACCCGAACGGCAACTACGAGGTCACGCACAGCTCCGCCGTCTATGTGTTCGACAGCCGGGGCCGCGCGCGGCTGCTCGCCACCGATCACGACACGCCCGATGCGATCGCGCAGGACCTGCGCCGCATCATCGATGACCAATCCTGATTCTTCTTTGATCCCACTCCATTCCATCATGACGATCAAGCTCAAACCATTCGCTTCCCTTGCCTGCGCGCTCGCGCTGTCATTCGGCGCCGCGTCGGCCGCGCAAGCGGCCGATGCTCACGCGATCAGCATCAAGGACGCGTGGGTGCGCTGGTTGCCGAACAACCTGCCCGCGGCCGGCTATGCGACGCTCGTCAACGCGAGCGACAAGCCGATCGACCTCGTCGATGTATCGAGCGACGACTACGGCGACGCGATGCTGCATCAAACCGTATCGAACGGTTCGACGCAGAAGATGGTGATGGTCGATAAGCTGACGGTGCCCGCGCATGGCCAGGTCGCGATCGCGCCGGGCGGCTATCACGTGATGCTCGAGGACGCGAAGCACAAGGTCGTGCCGGGCGACACCGTGCGTCTGACGCTGAAGTTCTCGGACGGCGAAACAGTGAGCGCGCCGTTCGCGGTCAAGTCGCCGGGCCAGACCAAGTAAGCGGCACCACGGGCCGCCGCCACAGCACGCGCCATCGCCATGAACCTGCTCTACTGGCTCGATCCCTGGGAGTTTTCGCCGACCGTCGTGATCGCGTTGCTGATCCCCGCGATCCTGTTCGTGCGCGGCGCGCGCAAGGCGCGGCTGTCGTTCGCGCGGCGTCTGTCATTCTGGTTCGGGCTGGTCGCGCTGTATGTCGTGCTGCATACGCGGCTCGATTATTTCTTCGAGCATGAGTTCTTCATGCATCGCTTGCAGCATCTGGTGCTGCATCATCTCGGGCCGTTCTTCATTGCGCTCTCGTATCCGGGCGCGGCGTTGCGCGCGGGAATTCCGTTGCGCTGGCGACAGCGCTTCGTGCGGCCCGCGCTGCAAACACCGCTCGTGCGCAGGGCGCTCGACGTCGTCATGCACCCGGTCGTCGCGGTCACGCTGTTCGTCGGGCTGATCTATTTCTGGCTGCTGTCGCCGATCCATTTCGTCGCGATGCTCGACTGGCGGCTCTATCGCGTGATGAACTGGAGCATGGCGATCGACGGCCTGCTGTTCTGGTGGCTCGTACTCGATCCGCGTCCGGCGCCGCCCGCGCGTCTGTCTCCGGGCAAGCGCGTGCTCGTCGTGATCGCGGCGATTCCGCCGCAGATCATCCTCGGCGCGTTCATCTTCTTTACGCCGCACGAGCTGTATCCGATCTATTCGATCTGCGGCCGCGCGTTCACGTGGCTGAGCCCGATGCGCGATCAGCAGATCGGCGGGCTCCTGCTATGGATTCCGGGTTCAATGATGAGCGTGGTCGGCGCGCTGATCGCGCTTCGTCACTGGATGCGGCTGTCGTCACGCGGACGCCTGCGCGCCGAGCGGCGTGCAAAAGTGGCGCGCGGGCTCACGCATGCGGCGTCGACGACGGCAAACGGGCATCGCTGACCCGCTCGCGCTCAGAGCGAGCGCATCCACACATGCGGGATGCCGTCTTCGTCGTGAACCTCCGAGACCGGCTCGAAGCCGAACGCACCGTAAAAGCCTTGCAGATGCGCCTGCGCGTGCAGACGGATCGGCGTATCGGGCCACTGCGCACGGATCTGCGCGAGCGAGCGTTCGAGCATCGCATTGCCGAGGCCGATGCCGCGAAACGACGCGGTCGTCAACACCCGGCCGATGCGCACGTCGGCATCCGCCGCATCGGGCAACAACACGCGCAGATAGCCGGCCAACGGCGGCAGCGCCGCACCGTCGCCGGTGCCATAGGCGAGCAGATGCCAGGCTTCGACGTCGAGCCCATCGATGTCGCCATACACGCAGTTCTGTTCGACGACGAACACCGCGCTGCGGGCGGCCAGCATCTCATAGACTTCGACGCTCGTGAGGTTCCCGAACGGCTTCCAGCGCCATTCGAATTCGGCGAGCCGCGCGGCGGCGGTGTGTTGCGGTTCAGTCATCGGTAGCTTTCAGGGTCAATGCGCGGCAGCGCGGGCAACGATCCGCAATTATGCCGCGCGCCTCGTCATCGAGCATGCGCAGGCCTGGCATCCGGGCGGTCGACACGACTGTATTCAGTCGCGAATGCCGCGCACGCGTTCAGAACACCGCTTGCACGGGTCGCGCGAGACGGTCGGGGAGATTGCCGGGGCCGCACAGATGCAGCGCGCCGACGACCACCAGCGTACGCTCGCGCACGTCCAGCAATTCGCTCAGCCGCGCGGACCACGCGCGATTGCGCACGTCGAGAATCGCCTGACGGATGCCGGCCAGATTGAACATCGGCGATTCGACGGCGATTTGCTGTATCGCGTGCAGATCGCCCTCCAGCCACGCCGCGTGCATCCGTTCGAGCGTGCGCTGCGGTTCGCCGCGGTCGGCCATCAGCATGTCGAGCGCGGCGGCAATGGCTTCGAGCGGAATCGATTCGAGCGCGACTGCGACGTCCCGCGCGGACTCGAGATAACGATACGGCTTCGCCTGCGCGAGCGCCGAGCGCAACATGCGCGGCTCGACACCCTCGACGACCTGCTGCAGCAGCGTCGGCGCGACGATCAGCGCGGCCCACGGACGCAGTGTTTCAAGCGGCGCGAGCAGGCCATCGGTCGGCCACAGCGCCCGCAGTTGCGTCCAGGCTTCGTCGCGCATCAGGGGCCGCAGTTGCGCGGCGTCGGGGTGCGCGTCGGCTTTGAGAAACGGCAGGATCGTTGCTGGGTCGGACTCGAATACGAGCGCGTCGGCCCAGTCATAGGCTTCGGCGACCCATCGCGGCGTTCGACGGCTCGTCGCGGGAAAAAGATGCATCGAGCCGAGCAGGCGGACCTGAGTGCCGATGAGTTGGAAATACATGCGGCCTCAATGAAAACGGGCGATGACGATGGTGCGATTCTATCGCCCGGCCTGGATGAGACGCGCCGGCGTGCGTTGCCCTTCCCGTGCGCGTGCCGGACACGCCGTTAATCGGAATGCGGCGCTCGCGCGTGAGCCAAAAAATCAAACGCGATATTTGCGATCCCCCAATGAATGCGAGAACGCATCAAACGCCTGAACCCGATTATTGCCCGCCTTTTTTAAACGACTCGAGTTCGGTCGTATAGCGCTCGTTTCTCACGCCATTGCTGCCGTAATACTCTTCAACCGATTTCACCCAACGGCCGACTTCCGGCACATACCAGAACGCTTTATACGTACGTCCCGTCGCCTGAACAGGACCGATTTTCTGCGCATGCGTGATCATCGCGGTGTCGCCCTGCTCGACCTGGGTGGCTTGCGTGACCGTCTGCCGCGGCTCGAGTTGCACGACCCAGTCGCCTTCGGCTTCGATCTTGATCGCCTGAAATTTGCCGGCGGGCACTTCGACGCTTTCCGTTCCGACCACCCGATACTGCGAGTTCCACTTCCGCGAAGCGAATACCCGGCTGGGATGTTGCTCGGCGTATTCGACCGTCCAGCTCTTGCCCGGCGACAACGGAAACACGAACGGCCGGTTCACGACTGTATCGGTGCCGTTCACGCTGCGCTCGCGGCTCCAGTCCGCTCCGGCGATCACTTCGCGTGGCGCCTGCGTCGAACCCGAGATCTTCGATTCGAAATAGATATGCGATGACGTCGCCCGCAGCACCGTTACCTGCTCGTGCGTCTGGTTCCAGCCCGACGGCCCTCTCTCGCTCGTCGACGTGTATGTCCAGGTGTCCCCGGGTTTGACGTCGGGGGCCGACGCCGATTGCGCAATCGCCGACAGCGGCAAAGCGAGGCTCAGCATAAGGGCAGCGGTTCTTATTTTTTTCATAGGTCGAATGTAGGTTTTATGTGCAACGAATAAGCAGCCGCGAATATCCGGTCGAATACTCGACGACGGACTTTAAAAAGCAAAAAAACCGCTGTGCACTTTACATGAATGTCGCTAGGATGGTGCCGCCCCGCGCTGAATCGACGACATTAATAGTCACGATATAAATTAGAAAGGAAACAAAATACAAATGAAAGACCGCAAAAAAACGACCGGTAAGCTTTGCACTAACGTCTAACGGTGGACTGCATTATGTCGATTGCAGCCTTTCGCTCAGCGCGAATTCGGCGGGCGGCTATCGGTCGGCTCGAGTAGCACGCTTTTCACCATCGACTCCAGCATCGCTCAACGCCCCTCCACGGGCACTCAGTCGCTGATCGCCGGGACGGCTTCGCTCTCGTCGGCGCTCAAGCCCCCCACGTTGACCAATGGACGCCAGATCGTCAATGGCGCTGTGTATGTCGGCGCAGTTCCCGCGCAGGCGCGGGTCAGCTACGGGGGACCCAACTTGCAGGAAGACTATCTGGCGGCGGACGGTAGTACCGTGATCCGCACCTTGCTCGGCACCCGCTACACCGTTGTTTCGCTGAGCGGCCCGCGTTGGGCCTGATCACGAATACGATCAACGGGCAATCGCTGTATAGCCCGCGAACAAACTGACAAGCAGGCGCTGCCTACATTAAGGTGGTGCGGCAAACGGTCGGAGACGAGTTGTACACCTACGACTGCATCTCACCGGGTACGATAGGCGGTAGTCCGACGCCCTGCTCGGCAACGGTATCGACGCTGGAAAGTTTCTTTCCCTACGCCAGCACGACGGACGATAAGACCTATCAGCTTTCCGATGGCCAGCTCGATCGACTATCGCGTGTATTACCAGTACAACGCCGGCATCTACGCGGGTTACATGATCAGGAGCGGCACAACGATGCAGATAGCACCGCTCGGAGGCGGTACGCCGCAAGAGAACTACTACTTCCTGAACAATGCTGCCGTGCAGTCAATCAAATCCGCGCACAATTTCTGATCGATTCGGAGGAACGTCTGCGGCACGCGGTCGGATCGACCGGTCCGCTCACATTGATGACGACGGTCGACAAGGCTGGCGAAGAGAGAAGCAGAAAAAGAAAAGCCCCGACAAGTCGGGGCTTTCGCTTTACATCAAAGACTGGAGGCGCGAGCCGGAGTCGAACCGGCCTAAACGGCTTTGCAGGCCGCTGCATAACCGCTTTGCTATCGCGCCGCAAGCAGACTGGAACCTGGACACGGGTTCGCAGATTTACCTGGTGATTACCAGAAGAACCGAAGCTCTGAAAAATTCAGAACGAGCGGCCTTCCAAACAAAAAGGGAAGCGTTGCTTCCCCTGATGTATGGAGCGGGAGACGAGGCTCGAACTCGCGACCTCAACCTTGGCAAGGTTGCGCTCTACCAACTGAGCTACTCCCGCATTGAACTACTTCACATCGCGCTGCGTTTTTTACTTCGCCAAACAACGCGATGCTTCGAATACTGGAGCGGGAAACGAGGCTCGAACTCGCGACCTCAACCTTGGCAAGGTTGCGCTCTACCAACTGAGCTATTCCCGCATTGTGCTGCATTTACTGCTTTCCGGTGTTTCGCGTTGCGTGCATCGGAGAAGCGAAATTATGGAGAATCGACTGAAACGTGTCAACCCCCTTGCCCAGCTGTTTTAAAGAAAATATTTCGCTCGTAGTAGCGCGGGGTTCGAACACACTTTTGCGCCCACCGCGCTCCTCTATCCACACCGTCACGCAATGCCGCCGCGCTCGCGAATCTGCGGCCACGCGAGCTTCATGTAGTACAACATCGACCAGATCGTCAGGAACGCGGCCAGATAGATCAGCCACAGGCCCCACACGCGCGTGTCGACCGTCACGCCGCCACCGAGCGGCAGCGGGCCATAGAACAGCAGCATCGGAATCGCGACCATCTGGCAAGCGGTCTTGAACTTGCCGAGCGAGTTCACCGCGACGCTCTTCGACGCACCGATCTGCGCCATCCATTCGCGCAGCGCCGATATCGCGATTTCACGTCCGACGATCACGAGCGCGATCGCGGAATCGATCCGCGTGAGTTGCAAGAGCACGAGCAGCGCCGCGGTCACCATCAGCTTGTCGGCGACCGGATCGAGAAACGCGCCGAATGCCGAGGTCTGATTCCATTTGCGGGCCAGAAAGCCGTCGAACCAGTCGGTGAGCGCCGCCAGGATGAAGATCGTCGCGGCCGCGAGATTGCGGTGCGCGGGGCTCATCATCATGTCGGGCAAATAGAACACGCCGACGACGAGCGGAATCAGCACGATCCGCAGCCAGGTCAGGAATATCGGGAAATTAAACGGCATGGGGGCAGGCGCAGCGTCTGACGAGTGAGTTGCAATTGTGCCGTGTCACAGGGCCTGCCACAAGCAAGCGCGCCCAGGCATGGCCGCGCGGGGGCGGCAAGCGAGCCGCCCTCGGCGCGTGGTTCGCAGCCAGCGCATCCGCAGCGCGACGCCTCGGGTCCGACGAACCGTCGTTCCGATCACAGCGCGGCGCGGCCCGCCAATTCAATGCAGTTGCCGGTAGATCTGCTCGGCGAGCGCCTGCGAAATGCCTTCGACGCTCGCGAGATCCTCGACGCTCGCGGCCACCACGCCGCGCAAGCCGCCAAAGCGCGCCAGCAGGCGCTGACGCCGCTTCGCCCCTACGCCTTCGAGTTCTTCGAGCCGCGAGGTCTGGCGCGTCTTGCCGCGTTTGGCGCGCATGCCGGTGATGGCGAAACGGTGCGCTTCGTCGCGGATCTGCGCGACCAGCATCAGCGCGGCGCTTTCCTTGCCGAGTTCGAGCGGCGTGCGGCCGTCCGCGAAAATCAGCGTCTCGAGACCGACCTTGCGCCCCTCGCCCTTCGCGACGCCGACGAGCATGCCAGTATCGAGCCCCAACTCCGTGAACACCTGCCGCGCGATCTCCACCTGCCCCTTGCCGCCGTCGATCAGCACGATGGTCGGCAGCACGCCGCCGGCCGCGGCCGGCTCGGCGGCACCGGCAGCGAGCGCGGGATCGGCGGCCGCGTCACTTTGCGATTCGGCGGCTTCGTCGCTCGCATTCGCGGCGGCCTGCGCGACCATCTTTTCGTAGCGGCGCGTGAGCACCTGGCGCATCGCCGCGTAATCGTCACCGGGCGTGATGCCGGCGATGTTGTAGCGGCGATACTCGGACGACTGCATCTTGTGGTGGTGAAAGACGACGCATGACGCTTGCGTCGCCTCGCCCATCGTGTGACTGATGTCGAAGCATTCGATGCGCAGATGCGCGAGGTCGTCGCACTCCATGCCGAGCGTGTCGGTCAACGCGCGCGTGCGCGCCTGCTGCGAGCCCTGCTCGGAGAGCAGGCGCGCGAGCGCGAGCCGCGCGTTCTGCTCGGCCATCGCGAGCCACGCGCGCCGCTGTCCTTGCGGTTGACGCAGTACGGTCACCTTGTGGCCCGCCTGCTCGGTCAGCACGTCGACGAGTTCGCGCGCCGGCGCGTGGCTGACCACCAGCACCGGCGGCACGCGATTGCCGAGGTAATGCTGCGCGATGAACGCTTCGAGCACTTCGGATTCGATGCCGTCTGTTGCGCGGCCTTGGCGGCGCTTCGCCGCGGGGCCGGATTCGGCGTTCCCGTCGGCGCCTTCGTCGCTGACCACGTCCGGGGTCGCTTCGGCAGCCTCGTCGATCGCGTCTTCTTCACTACCATCGGCGTCCTCGTCTTCCGACGGCATGTCCTGAGCGATCGCGAGCGCATCGGCCGAGGCGCTCGCCGCCGCGGCCGATGGCACGACCGCTCGCGCGTCCGCCAATGCATCGCGCTGATCGCCGTCTTCTTCGAGCCCGCCTTCCTCCGCCGTCAACGCGCTCTCCACGTGCGTGGGAAAGTACGCCTTGTCGCCGAGATGTCGTCCGCCGCGCACCATCGCGAGATTCACGCACACGCGGCCGCCCAGCGCGACTACCGCGAGAATGTCGACGTCGCTGTCGCTGCCGACTTCGATTGCCTGCTGATGCAGCACCGTCGACAGCGAACTCATCTGGTTGCGCACCGCCGCGGCCTGCTCGAACTTCAGTTCGCTCGCGAACGCATGCATCTTCTGCTCGAGCTCCTTCATCACCTCGCCCTGGCGGCCGAGCAGAAAGCGCGACGCGTTGGCGACGTCGCGCGCGTAATCCTCCTCGCTGATGTTCGCGACGCACGGCGCCGTGCAACGGCCGATCTGATGCAGCAGACACGGCCGCGTGCGGTTGTTGAACACCGAGTCTTCGCAGGTACGCAGCTGGAACACGCGCTGCAGGATCTGGATGCTCTCGCGCACCGCCCACGCGCTCGGGAACGGGCCGAAGTACTGGTTCTTGCGATCGACCGAGCCGCGGTAATAGGCCATGCGCGGAAACTTGTGGCCGGTCAGCTTCAGATAGGGATACGACTTGTCGTCGCGAAACAGGATGTTGTAACGCGGCGTGAGCGCCTTGATCAGGTTATTTTCGAGCAGCAGCGCCTCGGCCTCGGAACGCGTGACCGTGGTCTCGATGCGCGCGATGCGCATGACCATCATCGCGATACGCGGCGACAGCTGCGTCTTCGTGAAGTAGCTCGATACGCGCTTCTTCAGATCGCGCGCCTTGCCGACGTAGAGCACCGCGCCACTCGTGTCGTAATAGCGGTAGACGCCGGGCAGATGCGGCAGTTGGGCGAGCACTGTTTTCGGCTCGAAGGTGTCGGGGGCGTCGCTGGCTTCGGGTTCGGTCATGCGGGATCGATTGGGGTGGGACTGTCTCGCGCTGCCTCGCCGCTTGCACCGATTGCACCGATTGCACCGATTGCGCCACCGGGTGCCCGGCATCGTGCGCCGGGGGTCATGTCGCGTGTCGCCGATGCGGCCCGCATGGCGGACAAAGGGCGCGCGCGATCGCGAGCGAGGCTTTAGAATCGCCAGTTTAGAACATTCCGCGTTCGTTCGAACCCGCTCCGTTCGCCGGAGTCACCGAGCCAGCCGAGCCGCCATGTCCTCCATCGCGCCCGATTCCGGATCACCCGCCGCCGCTGCCAACCCGATCGCCTGCGATATCTTCTGCGCGGTGATCGACAACTTCGGCGACATCGGCGTGTGCTGGCGCCTTGCGCGCCAACTCGCGCGCGAGCACGGCTGGCAGGTGCGCGTGTTCGTCGACGATCTGCATGCGTTCAGGAGGCTGTGCCCGTCGCTCGAGCTGGAGCGTGCGCGGCAGACGCTCGACGGCATCGTCGTCGAGCATTGGCACGAGCCGTCCCATGCTGGCGATAGGCTCGAAGTCGCCGACGTCGTGATCGAGGCGTTCGCCTGCGAACTGCCGCCCGTCTATATCGCGGCGATGGCAGAGCGGGCGCGCGCGCCGCTCTGGTTCAACCTCGAATATCTGAGCGCCGAGGACTGGATCGCCGATTTTCATCTGCGGCCATCGCCGCATCCGCGCTACGCACTCGGCAAGACCTTCTTTTTCCCAGGACTCGGCCCCGGCACCGGTGGCGTCCTGAAGGAGCGCGATCTCGACGCGGCGCGCGCCGCGTTCGAAGCATCGCCCGCCGCGCGCACCGACTGGTGGCGCAACGTCACGGGCCACGCGCCGCCGCCCGCCGACGCGACGGTCGTGTCGCTGTTCGCCTACGAAAACCCGGCCATCGACAGCCTGCTCGAACAATGGCGCGACAACGCAAGCCCGATCGTGCTGCTGGTGCCCGAAGGACGCATTTCCGGCGCGCTGGCGCGCTTTTTCGGCCTACCGTCGTTTGCAGCGGGCACCCATGCGACACTCGGCAACCTCAGCGCACACGCGCTCGCGTTCACCGAACAGCCTGGCTACGACGCGCTGCTCTGGGCGAGCGACGTCAATTTCGTACGCGGCGAGGACTCGTTCGTGCGCGCGCAGTGGGCCGCCAAGCCGTTCGTCTGGCACATCTACCCGCAGGCCGACGACGCCCATCTGCCAAAGCTCGACGCCGCACTTGCGCACTACACCCGCACGCTCCCAGCTGACGCGCGCGCCGCGCTCGAGCGCTTCTGGCACGCGTGGAACGGCGCTGGTCAGCCGGACTGGGCGGAATTCCAGCGCCACTATCCGGCCCTGAAACGGCGCGCCGCTGGCTGGGCGGTCGAACTCGCGCAAGTCGGCGATCTCGCCGGAAATCTGACCTCGTTCGCAAAAACTCAGTTAAAATAAGCGGTTATCCAACGGCCGACGACGCAAGCTCGGCCCGATTAGACCAACAACCCCATGGTCAGCCCGTCTGACCGTCCCCTCGAAAAACACGGCACGCGTCCCAATCTTCCGGTCGGGCACGCGAATGTCAAAAAAGGGACGTATGTTTGGGCGTGTTGCAGATCGGCGCCACTCGTGTACACGCCCGAACAGGGTAAAAATCAGGTAACGGACAGGTGGAACGCCGAGGCATCACGCCCCCGGGTTTTCGCCACGAGCCGGTCCCGTTTCACGCATCCGGGCTGCGGCCGCATCACGCGGCGCGCGGCAGGCGGTGGGCGAAACGCCGAAGCCGCTTGCGCCGTATGCCGTTGAGCAACAGTTAAGCTATTTATCTCGTACAGGACAGTTTTATGAAGACCGCACAGGAACTCCGCACCGGCAACGTCGTGATGATCGGCGCAGACGCAATGGTCGTGCAAAAGGCCGAATACAACAAATCGGGCCGTAACTCCGCCGTCGTCAAGATGAAGTTCAAGAACCTGCTGACCGGCGCAGGCATGGAAACCGTCTACAAGGCGGACGACAAGTTCGACGTCGTCGTGCTCGAGCGCAAGGAAGTGACGTACTCGTACTTCGCCGACCCGATGTACGTGTTCATGGACGCCGACTACAACCAGTACGAAGTCGAAGCCGAAATGATGAGCGACGCGATGCACTACCTCGAAGACGGCATGGCTTGCGAAGTCGTGTTCTACAACGAGAAGGCGATCTCGGTCGAACTGCCGACCACGCTGGTTCGCGAAATCATCTACACGGAACCGGCCGTCAAGGGCGATACGTCTTCGGGCAAGGTGCTCAAGAACGCCAAGCTGAACACCGGCTTTGAACTGCAAGTGCCGCTCTTCTGCAACATCGGCGACAAGATCGAAATCGACACGCGTACGCACGAGTACCGCAGCCGCGCCTAAGCGCCCGCCTGCGTCACCCAGCCAGCGCCGGCGCCCTGCCGGCCTGCACAAAAGCGCTCAGTTTTGGGCGCTTTTTCTTTTCTGTCGCGCCGTGTATTGTTTAGGAAAACTTTACCGGCAAATTTCTCAAAATTACCATCGCGACATCCGGATTTCGCGCTGGGCGCGCGGCAAGCCCTTGATCGATTTCATCCACACCCTTTGGCACGATCTCTGCTAGGTGGAGAGAGTCACGCGAGTACGCTCATTTTCCACTCTTGGGAGAGGCACCATGAACAACGACATCGCTGAAGGTAAATGGAGACAGATGATCGGCAAGGCGAAGACCGCGTGGGGCGAACTGACGGACGACGAGTTGACCAAGGCCGAAGGTCGGGCCGACAAGCTCGCTGGTCTGATTCAGGAACGCTATGGCAAAACCCGTGAACAGGCGGAACTCGAAGTACGCCGGTTTTTCGATAGCAATCGGGATTTCTGACAGGACAAGTGAAGGAACTACAGGCGCCGGCCCGCGCGACTCAAGGCGCAGTGCCGGCGGCTGTCGTTTTTTTCACCGCCCAAGGACCGTTGGTTTAGCCCTGTCATCGAGCCCTCAGAGCCCGGAGTGCGCGCCATCAGCGTTGGCGGCGCGCCGGGCATTCGACCCATTCATAAAATTGCGCTCGCCATGCCACACGCCCTGATTGTTGAAGACGATCCCAATAGCCTGTCCGGTCTGTCGGCAATCCTCGCCGCCGACGGCTTTTCAGTCGACACTGCGACCACGCTCGCCGAGGCCCGCGGCGCATTGACGCGCTTCATTCCCGACGTCGTGCTCGTCGACCTGAATCTGCCGGACGGCAGCGGCCTCGATCTGTTGCAGCATCTGCCCGCGCATCCGCCGGGCGGCGCGCTTCCGGTGATCGTGATGACCGGCAATGCGACCGTCGAGAGTGCGATCGAGGGCTTGCGGCACGGTATCTGGGACTATCTGCTGAAGCCGGTCAACATTCCGCGCCTGCGCAGCCTGCTCGCGCGCATTCCGCGGCCTTATGAGCTGACCGAGGAGGTCCAGGCGCTGCGCGCGGCGCTGCGTCAGCTTGGGCGCTTCGGCTCGATGCTCGGTCGCAGCGGCGCAATTCAGCACGTGTACGACACGATCGAGCGTCTCGCGCCGACAGAAGCCGCGGTGCTGATCTCCGGCGAGGCCGGCACCGGCAAGCAGATCGCCGCGCGCACGCTGCACGACATGAGCCGCCGCCGCAAAGGCCCGTTCGTCACGTTCGATTGCCGCGGCGCGACCGCGGGCGGTCTCAATCGCTCGCTCGACAGCATGCTGTTCGGTCACGAACGCGGAGCGTTCGGCGGCGCCGAGCAGCGCGAGCCGGGCCTCTTCGAACAGGCGAGCGGCGGCACGTTGTTCATCGACGAAATCACCGAGTTGCCGCGCGCGCAGCAGGAAGCGCTGTTGCGCGCGCTCGATTCGCAGACCTTCATGCGCGTGGGCGGTACCAATCGGATCGTGACCGACTTCCGGCTCATCGCGTCGACGCGCAAGCCGCCGCGCGCGGCGGTCGCGGACGGCTCGCTGCATCAGGACCTCGCGCTGCGCCTCGAAGCCGCCGCGGTCACGCTGCCGCCGCTGCGCGAGCGTGGTGAAGATCCGGTGCTGATTGCGCAGGCAGCCGTCGACGAACTGAATGTGGAAGCGACCGCGAGCGGTACGGCCGAGGTCGCGAAGCAGGGGGGGCCGAATTTCCTGCGCGAATGCCTCGCATACGACTGGCCGGGCAACGTGCGCGAACTGCAGGAGCGCGTGCGGCGCGCTTATCAGGCATCGGGCGACGTGATCGAGTCGTTGCGCGCCGACGAAGCCGGCTTGGCGAACGGCCGCGATCTGAACGGCAGCCGCGTGCAGGTGACCGTCGGTACGCCGCTCGCGGACGTCGAAGAAATGCTGATTCGCGCGACGCTCGACGCGGTCGGCGGCACGCGGCATCGCGCGGCGTCCTTGCTGGGAATCAGCCCGAAGACGCTGTACAACAAGTTGCAGCGCATGCGTTTGAACTGAGCGATCGGATCGCGCGTGCTGCGGTTGTCTACCAAAGCTCGACGGCGGCTCGCACGGTTCGAAGCTGATAAAAAATGGCGCCTTGAATTGCTTCAAGGCGCCATTTCCGTTTATGCAAACGTACTGCGCAGCAGCCTCTGCGCTTCGGCGTACCGTGGCTCGGCCATCAGCTTGCTCCACGTGAGCGCATTACCGCGCGGCCTCATGCGCTTCAGCCGCCGCTGCGATTCCCTCGACGGCGTGACGCGCAGCGCGTCGAGCACCTTCTCCGCTTCGTCCGGCTGGTTGCAGATCAGCACCATGTCGCAGCCGGCCTCAAGGGCCGCTTGCGCACCTTCGGTCAGCGTGCCGCCCTGGCGCGCGGCTTCCATCGACAGATCGTCACTGAAGATCGCGCCTTCGAAGCCAAGCTTGCCGCGCAGGATGTCCTGCAACCAGATGCGCGAGAAGCCAGCCGGCTTCGCATCGACCCGCGGATAGACGACGTGCGCGGGCAGCACCGCGCCAAGCGACAGACCGAGCCAGTCGTACGGCGCGACGTCGTTGCCGAGGATTTCGTCGATCGGGCGTTCGTCGACGGGCATCGCGACGTGCGAATCTGCCTGCGCGAAACCGTGCCCTGGAAAATGCTTGCCGCAGTTGCTCATGCCGGCGAGCGCGAGGCCGTGGTTCAAACTCTTCGCGAGCAGCGCGACCACGCGCGCATCGCGATGGAACGCGCGATCGCCGATCACCTGCGAGTGCCCATAGTCGAGGTCGAGCACCGGCGTGAAGCTCATGTCGATACCGCACGCGCGCAGTTCCGCGGCGAGGATATAGCCGACCGCGGTCGTCACCTTGGTCGCGTGCAGCACGTCCTGGTCCCACAGCGCGCCGAGCTTACCCATCGACGGCAGCACCGTGAAGCCGTCGGTGCGGAAACGCTGCACGCGGCCGCCTTCGTGATCGACGGCGATC
The DNA here is from genome assembly GCF_014201005.1 of Paraburkholderia lebeckiae. Taxonomy (NCBI): domain Bacteria; kingdom Pseudomonadati; phylum Pseudomonadota; class Betaproteobacteria; order Burkholderiales; family Burkholderiaceae; genus Paraburkholderia; species Paraburkholderia lebeckiae. The sequence goes on from NZ_JACHDK010000005.1 coordinate 323,511, forward strand.
AGCAGATCCGGACGAATCGCGCGGATGGCATCGGTCAGCCCGACCAGTTGCGCGCGGCTCTCGTAGTGGCGCGCGAACAGGATCACGCCACCGGTCATCGGGTGAGCGAGACGCCTTTTGTCATCGCGGTTCAGCGTTTTGCCGACCACGTCGAGCATCACCGGTCCGGGTGTGGTTTTCATCGAATTCCGCTGGAAAGGACTGTGAGACAACACAAACGCGACCGCCAGCGGCCGCGCTCAACCTTTTCATTCTGTGGCGGAACGCGCGGACGAAGCCCGCGACGCCGACGCCGACGCCGCCAACGAACCTTCCATATCGCCCGGCCGCGGCGTCTCCGCGATCACGAACGACACCGCGTAGTCGCGCTCGTCGCTGATCGTCACGCGCGCCGTGATGCCGCGCGCGTCGAGCCAGTCGGCCAACTCGCCGGAGGCGACCACCATCGGCTCGCCGCTCGGCCGGTTCAGCGTTTGCAGTGCGCGCCAGCTCATCGGCCAGTGCATGCCGAGGCCGATTGCCTTCGAGAACGCCTCTTTCGCCGAGAAGCGCGTCGCGAGAAACGCGAGACCGCGCGCCGCCGAACGGGCGTGGCGCGCGTGATAGACGCGTAATTCGTCGGGACCGAGCACCTTCTCGGCGAAACGGCCATTGGTGCGAGTCATCACCGCTGCTACGCGGCTGACCTGAACGATATCGGTGCCGATCCCGTAGATTGCCATGCGTGCGTCCGTCGCGAGATTGCGTTACGCGCGCGCGCCGAGACGCGCGGCGACCATGATCGCCTTCATCTCGCGTACGGCGTTGTCCCAGCCGGCGAAGATCGCGTGCGCGACGATCGCATGGCCGATGTTGAGTTCGACGATGCCGTCGATCGCCGCGATCTGCTGCACGTTCGTGTAGTGCAGGCCGTGGCCCGCGTTCACTTTGAGGCCGAGCGTCGCGCCGAATTCGACTGCTCGCACGATGCGCTCGTATTCTCGCTGCTGTTCCGCGGGATCATGAGCTTGCGCGTAACGGCCTGTGTGCAGCTCGATCACCGGCGCGCCGGCTTCGTGCGCGGCGCGAATCTGCGTCTCCTCGGGGTCGATGAAGAGCGACACGCGCGAGCTCGCGTCCGCCAGTTGCTTGCATGCGGCGCGCACCGCCTCGAACTGTCCGGCGACGTCGAGACCGCCTTCGGTCGTCAGCTCCTCACGCTTTTCCGGCACGAGGCACACGTCGTGCGGTTGCACTTCGCACGCGATGTCGAGCATTTCCGGTGTGACCGCGCATTCGAGATTCATGCGCGTTTTCAGCAGCGGACGCAGCTTGTGTACGTCGGCGTCGACGATATGCCGGCGGTCTTCGCGTAGATGCAGCGTGATCGCGTCGGCGCCGGCTTCTTCGGCCATCAGCGCGGCGCGGATCGGATCCGGATAGGACGTGCCACGCGCGTTGCGCAGCGTGGCGACGTGGTCGATATTCACGCCGAGGTCGATCGCGGTCGGCGAAGTCAGGAAGAAGCTCATAGGTTCTGCAGGTCGATCAGGATCTGGCGGGTAGCAAGCGGCGCGCCGCCGAGATAGGTGTTGAGCAGGAAGCGCATCAGCGTTTTGCTTTGCGCGACGGTCTGCGCTCGATGGTAATCGTCCTTTTTCATATCGAGCAAGGTTTGTCCCGTCACTACCGGCCACTGCGCGGGCCATTCGTCCGATGCCTCGCGTACCCCGCGCTCGGGATCGAACACGTAGCGGCCGTCGGCGAGCACCGCTTTGCGGGCGACCGTGCGGTCGAGCGCCATCGCGTAACCGGTCTCGCGTAGCAGCACGCGTTCGAACGAGCGCAGCACCTGCACCGGCGGCTCATCGTGCGCGAGCCGCGTCAGCGTGACAACGTAGTGATGGAACAACTGAGGATGCGGGTCTTCGCGCGCGCAGAAGCGCACCAGCAGTTCGTTGACGTAGAAACCGCACAGCAGCGCGTCGCCGGTCAGCGGCAGCATGCCGCCGACCCATTCGGCGCCGGTCAGCGTGCGCATTTCGGACTTGCCCGACCACGCGAGCGACAGCGGCTGGAACGTTTGCAGCACGCCGCGCAGCGCGGAGTGCGGGCGCTTTGCGCCCTTCGCGACGAGCGCGAGACGGCCGTGATCGCGCGACAGCACGTCGATGATCAGGCTGGTCTCGCGATACGGGTAGCTATGCAGCACGAATGCGGGCTGTTCGGTGATCCGGTATTCGGATGCGGGGGTGCGCGGCGCGCGACGCGCGGGCGTTTTACGCGGCTCGCCATCGTCGGCGGGCGAGCTTTTCGCGCTTTTTGGGCTTTTTGCGTCGGCCGACGATTTCCTTGCGCTACGCGCGGGCCGAGACGGTTCGTGCTCCGGCTGATCCGAAGCCTCGTCTGAATTGAGCGTCATCCACGCGTCATTCGTACCCATACGCACGAAGCCCGGCTTCGTTGTCGGCCCAGCCGCTCTTCACCTTGACGAAGGTTTCGAGGTACACGGGCCCGTCGAACAGCTTTGCCATGTCGAGGCGAGCCTCCGTGCTGATCTGCTTCAGCTTCGCGCCCTTCTGGCCGATGATCATCGCCTTGTGCATGTCGCGATCGACGAGGATCGTCGCGAAAATACGGCGCAGCCGCCCTTCGGTTTCGAACTTCTCGATCAGCACGGTGCTCGTGTACGGCAGCTCGTCGCCGGTCCAGCGGAAGACTTTCTCGCGCAGGATTTCGGCGGCAAGGAAGCGCTCGCTGCGATCGGTCAGGTCGTCCTCGCCGTAGATCGGCTCGCCTTCCGGCAGGAACGGCTTGACGGTGGCCATCAGACGTTTGATGTCGTCGGGATTTTTCGCCGACAGTGGCACGATCTCGTTGAACTCGCGCAGCGTACTCATCTGCTGCATGAACGGGAACAACGAGTCTTTATCCGACACGCGATCGAGCTTGTTCGCGATCAGCAGCGTCGGGACCTTCGCCGGGATCAGGTCGAGTACCTTCTGGTCGTCAGGGCCGAAGCGGCCTGCTTCGATGACGAACAGGATCGCGTCGACCGAGGTCAGCGTCGACGTAACGGCGCGATTCAGCGAGCGGTTCAGGGCGCCGCTGTGTTTGGTCTGAAAACCGGGCGTGTCGACGAAGATGTACTGGGCGTCTTCGAGCGTATTAATGCCGGTAATGCGATGGCGCGTGGTCTGCGCCTTGCGCGACGTGATGCTGACTTTCTGGCCGACCAGCGCGTTCATCAGCGTGGACTTGCCGACATTCGGGCGGCCGACGATCGCGACCATGCCGCAGCGAAAACCAGTGGGAGTGGGAGCGTTCATATTCGGACTACGGCAGGTTCAGTTCGGCGCGCGCGACGCGCACGCCGATGGCAATCAATGGCCCGCATCGGCGACGCGCGTTTGCACCGCGTCGGCGACGCCGGGTTCGTGTTCGGCAGGTGCCGGCGGCACCGAGACAACCGACGCGGGCGCGGCGGTCACGCTCGACGCAGCAGTCCCAGGCGCGGCTTCGCGGCTGCGCTGACGGTCTGCGCTGCGAGCGTGTGACGGCGTATCGGCTTTGAGGTCGGGGGTTTTGTCCGCTGCGGGTTTTTCGGCCGGCTTGTCGACAGGTTTCTCGCCCGCGTGGATCGAAACCTTGTCGACCCTCTCCGTCTTCTCGGACTTCTCGGCGCGCTCCGGCTTGTCCTGTCCGCTGTACTCCACATGCGCGGCACGAATTACAGCCAACGGCGCACCGGCGGCACCCGGCGCGGCACGCTCGGCCGCCGGTCTTTCAGCGGCTGATTTTTCCACGACAGGCTTGTCGGCATCAGCTTCCAGCGCGGCAGCGACGCGCCCTTCACCGCGCGCGCTCTTGCGATCCGGTGTGCGCAGATCCAGTGCGGCCTGCACGCCGGTCACGCCCGGCACGATTTCCTGCTCGGCATTTTTCGCGGCACGCGCGCCCTTCGAGCGCTTCGGCTTCGCGACCACGGCAGGCGCCGCGGCCATCACTTCGTCGAGCGCCTTCTTTGCGGCCGCCTGCTCCGCCGCGCGACGACTCGCGCCGGAGCCCGACACCTTGACGTCGAGCTTCGGCACCGTACATTCCACTTCGAACTGCTGATTGTGCGCAGCACCATGGGTGGCGACCACTGTATAGGTGGGCAATGCAATCTTGTGGCCTTGCAGATACTCCTGCAGCAGCGTCTTCGCGTCCTTGCCAAGCGTACGCGGGTCGATATGGTCGAGAATCGGTACGTAAAGGCGCTTGATGACCGTTTGCGCAGCCTCGAATCCGCTGTCCAGAAATATCGCACCGAGCACGGCCTCGAGCGTATCCGCGAGGATCGACGGGCGGCGGAAGCCGCCGCTGCGCAACTCGCCCTCGCCGAGGCGCAGGCCCTCCGAAATATTCAGTGCCTGAGCAATCTCGTAGAGGGACTGCTGTTTGACCAGATTGGCGCGCACCCGAGACAGGTCGCCTTCGTCGAGTTTGCCGAAACGTTGGAACAAAAGCGCAGCCACCGCGCAATTCAGAACGGAGTCGCCGAGAAATTCGAGCCGTTCGTTATGCGTGGAGCTATGACTGCGGTGTGTTAAAGCCTGACGCAGTAATTCCGCATTGCGAAATTCGTAGCGCAAACGGCTTTCCAACGGAGATAGGGGCATGGGCAGAGTATAACGCGGGCGCCTGACCCGGCGGAAACACGGGGCGCCAGCGGAAAAAGCGTGGTGAAACGACGTTACCGCGAGTTCTTAAAGGAGCATGACAACACACCGCGACCGAGATAACCGGGTGCCGGTTAGTGGCGCGGCGTGTGAGAAGCGCTCATGAAGCGATCGATGCACGCGACTCACTGGAAAGAGCCGATGCGCCGCAGATCGCTGAAGTTCATCCAGATGAAAAATGCGCGGCCGACGATATTGCGTTCAGGCGCAAAACCCCAGTACCGGCTATCCGCGCTGTTGTCGCGGTTATCGCCCATCATGAAGAAATTGCCCGGCGGCACTTTGCAGATCACGCCACGCGCGTTGTACTGGCAGTTGTCGCGATACGGATAATCTTCCGCACCGACGATGAACGGCGGCACCGCCGGATTATTCAGAATCGCGTTCTTGCGGCCGTCGATATCTTCCTGGAACTGCTTCGCATAACCAAGACGCTCTTCGTCGAGATAATCGGGCAGCGGCGTTTCAGGCACCGGCTTGCCGTTGATCGTGAGTTTCTTGTCCTGATACTCGATCACGTCGCCGGGCAGGCCAATGACGCGCTTGATGTAGTCGACCGATTCGTCTTTCGGATAACGGAACACCACCACGTCGCCGCGATGGACCGGACTGCCCTGCGTGATCCTCGTGTTGGTAATCGGCAAACGTAGACCATATTCGAATTTATTGACGAGGATGAAGTCGCCCACCAGCAGCGTCGGCACCATGGAGCCCGATGGGATCTTGAACGGCTCGACCACGAACGAGCGCACGACGAACACCACCAGAATCACCGGAAAAAAGCTCGCCGTATATTCGAGCCACCACGGCTGACGCAGCTTGTCGTCGCGCAGACGCGCGCGCGTTTGCGCGGCGTTTTCATCGGCGAAACGCTCGCCGACGCGTGCCTGCTGACGATCGAATTCGGCGACTGCGGCTTCCGCCTCGCGGCGCCGTTTCGGCAGGAAAACCAGTTTGTCCGCGACCCATGCGACACCCGTCAAAACGACGAGCACAAAAAGAATCAACGCAAAATTCATAGGGTTCCGTTATTCAACTTATTTGTCTTCGACACGCAGAATAGCGAGGAAAGCCTCTTGCGGGATTTCAACCGAGCCCACCTGCTTCATTCGCTTCTTGCCCGCCTTCTGCTTTTCAAGCAGCTTCTTCTTACGCGTGATATCACCGCCGTAGCATTTTGCCAGCACGTTCTTACGCAACGCTTTAATGTTTTCGCGCGCAATTATGTTCGAACCGATCGTGGCTTGAACCGCTACGTCGTACATCTGACGCGGAATCAGCTCGCGCATTTTCGCCGCCACTTCGCGGCCGCGGTACTGGCTTTGCGAACGGTGCACGATAACCGACAGCGCATCGACCTTGTCGCCGTTGATCAGCATGTCGACCTTCACGACGTCCGACGCGCGGTATTCCTTGAACTCGTAATCCATTGACGCATAACCGCGCGAAATCGACTTCAGACGGTCGAAGAAATCGAGCACGACTTCGCCCATCGGAATTTCGTACGTAAGCTGAACCTGACGACCGTGATACTGCATGTTGATCTGGTTGCCGCGCTTCTGCGTACACAACGTGATCACCGCGCCGACGTAGTCTTGCGGCATGTACAGGTTCACGGTGACGATCGGCTCGCGCACTTCCTCGATCTTCGACGGCTCCGGCATCTTGGCCGGATTCTCGACCATCAGGATCGTGCCGTCGCGCTGCAGGACTTCGTAGACCACGGTCGGCGCCGTCGTGATCAGGTCCATGTCGAACTCACGTTCGAGACGTTCCTGCACGATTTCCATGTGCAACAAACCGAGGAAGCCGCAGCGGAAACCGAACCCGAGCGCCTGCGACACTTCCGGTTCGTACTGCAGCGACGCGTCGTTCAGCTTCAGCTTTTCGAGCGAATCGCGCAGCGCGTCGTACTGATTCGCTTCGACCGGATAGAGACCCGCGAACACCTGCGGCTTCACTTCCTTGAAACCCGGCAGCGGCTCGGCCGCCGGCTGGTTCAAGAGCGTAACCGTGTCGCCGACCTTCGCCGCCGCGAGCTCCTTGATGCCGGCGATAATGAAGCCCACCTGCCCCGCCGACAGTGATTCGAGATCCTTCGACTTCGGCGTGAAGACGCCGATATGTTCAACCGGATACTGCGCGCCGGTTGCCATCAGCCGGATCTTGTCCTTCGGACGCAGCGTGCCGTTGACGATGCGCACCAGCATCACGACGCCGACGTAGTTGTCGAACCACGAGTCGATGATGAGAGCCTGCAGCGGCGCTTGCGGATCGCCCTTCGGCGGCGGCACTTTCGCGATCAGCGCTTCGAGCACGTCTTCGACGCCGAGGCCCGTTTTCGCGCTGCAACGCGTCGCGTCGGTCGCGTCGATGCCGATCACGTCCTCGATCTCGGCGATCGCGTTTTCGGGGTTCGCCGCCGGCAGATCGATCTTGTTCAACACCGGCACCACTTCGACGCCAAGTTCGATGGCCGTGTAGCAATTGGCGACGGTTTGCGCCTCCACACCTTGGCTCGCGTCGACGACGAGCAGCGCGCCTTCGCACGCGGACAGCGAGCGGCTGACTTCGTACGAGAAGTCGACGTGCCCCGGGGTGTCGATCATGTTCAGGTTGTAGAGCTGCCCATCGCGCGCGCGATACGACAACGCGGCGGTTTGCGCCTTGATGGTAATGCCGCGCTCGCGCTCGAGATCCATCGAGTCGAGCACCTGAGCTTCCATCTCGCGGTCCGACAAACCGCCACAAATCTGGATGATGCGATCGGCGAGCGTCGACTTGCCATGGTCGATGTGCGCGATGATCGAGAAGTTACGAATATGATCCATTCAGTGCCGATCAAGCGAAAAGGCGCGCCCGGACAATAGCGGAGCACGCCTTGTAAGTAGGTGAAAATCTTATCTATTTTAGCCGAAAAGCCCATCGGCCGGCGCATCTTGCGAAGCGCGGGCCTCAAGACGGCGTAGAGGATGCGAGAAACTTACCGCGCGCATCGCAGTGAGCCGCAGCAAAAATGCGCATGGATCGAGCGAAACCAGATGCCACGCGGGTGCGTATCAGGATGCCGCCGCGACACGCGATGCATGTGCAGCCAATGCTGCCCGCACGGGCGCTTCGTCGAGATGATAGTGGCACAGTTCGACGCCATCGCAAACCAGCACCGGCACCAACTCGTTGTAACGCGCTTCGAGCAACGGATCGCTGTCGACGTCGATCACCGCCAGCTGCGCTCCGAACTCGGCCAGCAATGGCTCGAGCGCAGCGCGCATGTCCTCGCACAGATGGCACCACGCGCGCCCATAGAGCGTGAGCGATGCCGTCTTCGTCATTTCTGTGCGCTGCGCGGACGAATCGGCACGAACTGCGTGTTGTCGCCGCGACGAACCAGCAACGCGACCATCTTCTGCGAATCGAGGTGTGAGGTCAGCTCGTCGAACTGTTTCGTGCTCGTCACATCCGTATCGCCAACCCGCAGGATGATGTCGCCCTTTTGGAGCCCGACACGCGCGGCCGGACCGTCGACCGCGTCGATCTGCACGCCGTTCTGAATCTTCAGCGCTTTCTGCTGATCGACGGGAATGTCGCTGACCGCGATGCCGAGCGCGTTGGTCGCGCGCTGCTTCGGCGCTTGCGGCTTCTTCTGATCCGCCTTCGCGACCTTGTCCGGCTGCATTTCTGCGATCGTGACCGGCAGTTCGCGCGTTTGACCCTTGCGCCAGATCGTGATCGACGTCTTCGTGCCCGGCTTCGTATCGCCGACCATGCGCGGCAGGTCCGTCGCCGTGTCGACCGAATGACCGTTGAACTTCAGGATGATGTCGCCCGGCTGCACGCCGGCCTTATCGGCGGGTCCGCCCGGCTCCACGCTGCTCACAAGCGCGCCCTGCGCCTTCGGCAAACCGAGCGAATCGGCGACGTCCTTCGTCACTTCACCGATCGCCACCGCGATGCGGCCGCGCACCACCTTGCCCGAACTCTTCAGCTGATCGGCCACGCGCATCGCCTCGTCGATCGGAATCGCGAACGAAATGCCCATGAACCCGCCGGTGCGGCTATAGATCTGCGAATTGATGCCGATCACCTCGCCCTGCATGTTGATCAACGGACCGCCCGAATTGCCCGGATTGACGGCCACGTCAGTCTGGATGAACGGCAGGTAGTCGCCGGTGTCGCGTCCCTTCGCGCTGACGATACCGGCAGTCACCGTGTTTTCGAGACCAAACGGCGAACCGATCGCGACGACCCATTCGCCGACGCGCACCTTGTTCGAGTCGCCGATCGTGATGGTCGGCAGATTCAATGCGTTGATCTTCACGACCGCGACGTCGGTACGGTCGTCGACGCCGATCAGCTTCGCCTTGAATTCGCGCTTGTCGGTCAGCGTCACGTAGATCGTGTCCGCGTCGTCGATGACGTGCGCGTTGGTCATCACGTAGCCGTCCGCCGACAGGATGAAGCCCGAGCCTACCCCGCTGTTCTGTTCGGCGTCCGAGTTGTCCGGTGAATCCGGGCTGCCGCCACTACCGCCGCCACCGCCGCCACCGTTATCACCCCCGTGCGGCGATTGCGGTGACTGCGGCAACGGAATCCCGAAGAAGCGCCGGAAGAACTCCGACATGTCGCCGTCGTCCATACCCGGCGGCAGGCCGCCGCGGGAACTACCGTTCGACACGCGCGTTGTCGTGCGAATGTTGACGACCGCCGGGCCGACCTTGTCGACGAGGTCGGTGAAGTCGGGCAGGTTGGCAGCGGGAGCCGCCGATGCCACATGCGGCACAAGCGGCAAGCACGCCGCCACCACTACGGCCGCGAGGAATTTGCGCACCGAGAAAGTCGTCATATCGTAGCAAGCCGAGGGATTTCAGGATTCGGAAGGGTTACTTCGGAGCTTTGTATTCTATGGCAGACGCGAACTGCTGCAATGTGGTTTGGGGCACCTCACCGAGCAGGGTAATCCAGAAGTCGCCCTGACGCTTGACCAGTACGTGCGTCGCGCCGCTATCGCCCGTGCCTTCCTTACGCGTATTTTTCTCGACGGGCTCGACGAACACCGAAATCGCCGCGAGGCCGTCGGAAAACACGGCCTGGTCGACCGGGATCGGAGGCTGCCCCGCCTCGCGCGACGCCATCGGACGACGCAACTGGCGGATCATATGGAAGCCCGGTACCGACGGCGTGATTTGCCAACCCTGCGCGGCGATGTCGACCGGCTCGAGTGGCGGACGCACTAGCGTCCAGCCCGTGAGATTGCGGATGCCGTTGACGATGCCCGTCTTGTCGACCGGCACGCCGATGCGGACCTGCGAAAACGACAACTGCTCGAGCACCTGACCGCTCGGATCGAGCGTCTGCGCGCGCAACAGCAGACCGGTCTTTTTGTCGGCCCACAGCTTGTACGCGAAGCGGTACGCGTCTTTCGGATCGAGTTCCATCACGAGGCTGTCGACGCCCGCGACGCGGTCGTCGCCAAGCATCTTCGGCTCGTAGACGGACAGCACCTGCTCGCCGTTCACCGACAGCAGCGCAGGGAATGAGTCCTTGTTCTGCCGTTTTTCGAAGACCACGATACGCCGCTCCGGCAAGAACGTGTACATATCGTCGTCGTGGCGCAGCATTTTGCGCGGCTTGCCGTCGAGGCTTTCGAGCTGCTCGAACTCGCCGTCCGTACGCGTGGAGTAATGTGCGATGCGCGACGTCTGCACGAAACTGCCGCGCTGATAGACGAACGCGCCCTCGTAGTTCTGCTGCTGGGCGGCCTGATGGATGCGATCGAGCAGTTCCGCGGCCGTGCGACGGGCGACGGCAGGATCGTCTTGTGCGAAGACCCGCGGTGTTGCGGACAACAACACGGCTGCACAGAACAGAAATGCTGGCAACCGCCCCCAGATAGTCGTTTTATTGAACCGCGGAGTCTGCATCAAACTATTGGCCCTGCGTGGAGACTGAGGCAGCGCGAATCACCGGCATCGAGCCTGCCATCGCCGGTTGTTGCGCGAATTGCTGATGAGCTTCGAGGTATTGATCGAGGCTCGCGTCGCGAATGATGTTGGAGTCCTGCCCGGGCACCGAGGCCATGGCGACACGCTGCACCGCGTCGCCGTGCGATTGGACCGAAGCGAGCTGGGCACCCGAACCACCCGGCACGCCCTGCAGTTGCGGCACGACGATCCAGGTCAACGTAGCGGCCGCGGCAGCGACGGCAAAAGCCGGCACGACTCGCCGGCGCAGCCCGAGCAGGCGGCGCGCGACCGATGCGGATGCGGCGGCGGGCGCCAGCACATGCGGCTCGCTTTCAAGACGCGCGGCAAAGCCGCTCAGAAAGGCACTGCTCCGTGCGGGGCTGACTGCCAGATCGTCGGAACGTAGCGCGTCGCCGATCAGGTGGTAGCTCGACCAGGCAGCGCGATTGTCGCCGTCCAGCTCCGCAAGAAACTTGTCCAGATTCAGATGCTCTTCGCCGAACAACTCACCGTCGACGAAAGCTGACAGACGCTCGCCGTGCGAGCCCGCTTGCGATTGCATCGAGACCGACCCCATGATGCTCCCCATCTTCCAAATACCCCGTAGTGACACCACTAATCCAGATATTGCACCGCTGCCCCGCCAAGCCGGCTGGACGTTCGGAAACGTCTACCAGCGCTTGCCTTCGGGTGTGTCAAGCAACGGTCGCAATTTTGCCGCAATGGCTTCGCGAGCGCGGAAAATTCGTGATCTGACTGTGCCGATCGGGCAACCCATCATCTCGGCGATTTCCTCGTAACTCAAACCCTCAATTTCTCGGAGAGTAATGGCGGTGCGCAATTCTTCCGGCAAAACCGCCATCGCAGCATTGACCGTCTCAGCGATCTGCTTGCTCATCAACATCGACTCAGGCGTGTTGATATCCCTTAGTTGGTCGGCATCGGAGAAAGTTTCAGCTTCTTCAGCATCCGCTTCGGTCGAGGTCGGCGCGCGCCGGCCTTGGGTGGCAAGGTAGTTCTTCGCGGTATTGACCGCAATCCGGTACAACCACGTATAAAACGCCGATTCACCGCGAAACTGCGGCAACGCGCGATACGCCTTGATAAAAGCGTCTTGCGCGACGTCTTCGACTTCGGCGGGGTCCCGCACGAGACGCGAGATCAGCCGGAGAATCTTGCGGTGGTATTTGGAGACCAGAAGCTCGAACGCGGCCTTGTCGCCCTTCTGGACGCGCTCGACCAGCACCTGATCAATTTCTTTTTCGCTCACCTGATAAATCCGTTAACTATAGGGCGCATGGCGGGGGACCATTGTAGCGTCCCCCTCGTGAGGGCACGTTACTACGGTAACAGCGGTTACAGTCGTTACAGTCAGGCGCCCGCCGCACGCCGGCCCAGCACGGAAAGTTCGCGGAAAACAGGGGACGGCAGCGCGTCCGCGGCGAGCAGCAGGGAGCGCGTGCGACCCGTCGTTACACGCATGAGGCCGCGCCTTCGACCACCCTCGGGCTCGAGCTCAAGCACCAGCAAACGGCCGCTCCACTGCGCGCAACCGACCACGCGGCCCCGCGCGAGCAACTCACCCGCGTGGTTCCAGGCGGAAATCTCGCTCATCGCGACATGCAGCGCGATGGCCTGTGCCGCATCATGCCTCGCCGCGCAGAGCATGAGCAGTGCTGCGACGGCGAGCGTCAACGGAGCGGCCTGCCAAGCGCCCACTCGCGGCGCAAGACAGGTATAAACGGCTAACGTCGCAATCAGCACGAACGCTCCCACCGCGGCACGCATTGCGATAGAGCGACGCAGCGTGATCCGCTGCGCTGCCCTACTCAACGTTGCCGGCGCGGGGGAAAGCGCCGGCGAAGCCGGCGTCGTGAACTGACGCGTCACCCGAGATCAGGCGCGCTTGAACACCAGCGTGCCGTTCGTGCCGCCGAACCCGAACGAGTTCTTCAGCGCGACGTCGATCTTCATTTTCCGCGCGGTGTTCGCGCAGTAATCGAGATCACAGGCCGGGTCCTGGTTGAAAATATTGATGGTCGGAGGCGACACCTGGTGATGCACGGCGAGCACCGTGAACACCGACTCCAGACCGCCAGCGCCGCCCAGCAGGTGACCCGTCATCGACTTGGTCGAGTTGACGACCATGTTCTTCGCGTGGTCGCCGAACGCCCGCTTGATGCCGGTCGTTTCCGCCAGATCGCCGAGCGGCGTGGACGTGCCGTGCGCGTTCAGGTAGCTCACCTGATCGCCGTTGATGCCCGCGTTCTTCAGCGCTGCGAGCATGCAGCGGCGTGCGCCGTCACCGTCTTCGAGCGGCGCGGTCATGTGATACGCATCGCCGCTCATGCCGTAGCCGCCGATTTCCGCGTAGATCTTCGCACCGCGCGCCTTTGCGTGCTCGTATTCTTCGAGCACCATTACGCCGGCGCCTTCGCCCAGCACGAAGCCGTCGCGGTCCTTGTCCCACGGACGGCTCGCGGTAGCCGGATCGTCATTGCGTTGCGACAGCGCGCGCGCCGCCGCAAAGCCGCCGACACCGAGCGGCGACACGGTCGATTCCGCGCCGCCCGCGATCATCACGTCGGCGTCGCCATATTCGATCAGGCGCGAAGCCTCGCCGATGCAGTGCAGACCGGTCGTACACGCGGTAACGATCGACAGATTCGGACCCTTGATGCCGAACTTGATCGACAGGTGGCCGGAAATCATGTTGATGATCGAAGCCGGCACGAAGAATGGCGAAATGCGACGCGGGCCGCGATTGAGCAATTCGGTTTGGGTGATTTCGATCATCGGCAGACCGCCGATGCCCGAACCGACCACCACGCCAATGCGCTCCGAATTCTCGTCGGTGACTTCGAGGCCGCTGTCCCGCATCGCCTGGATGCCCGCAGCCACGCCGTAATGGATGAACGTATCCATGTGGCGCGCTTCCTTACCGGGAATGTAGTCCTCGATATTGAAGCCCTTCACCTCGCCGGCGAAACGAGTCGAGAAGTTCGACGCATCGAACTTCGTGATATTGGCAATCCCAGACTTGCCGGCGACCAGATTGGCCCAGCCATCGGCAACATTATTGCCAACAGGCGAAATCAGCCCCAGGCCTGTAACAACAACACGACGGCGGCTCACGGTAACCCCTTTTTCATAAATGACAAAAAGCAAAAGCCACAGCGGCCACAGGAATCGCCCTGTGTGCCCTGTGGCTGTTTAAGTCGGCAATCGCGCGGAAAGTTGCGCTGTCAACATCGCTGGCTCCTGCGTGGCAAGCGGCGCGACGTATGGTGTGCCATGGACACGCCCGATAGCGTCGACCGTGCTGGCGCCGGCAAGCGGCACGGCAGGGCGTCATGCGCGGCCCGTGCAGAAACGCAGGCGCGAATGACCTTAGGCCTTGACGTTCGCGCGAGCGTAGTCGATCGCTTGCTGAACGGTGGTGATCTTCTCGGCTTCTTCATCTGGAATTTCCATGCCGAATTCGTCTTCGAGGGCCATCACGAGCTCAACGGTGTCGAGCGAGTCGGCGCCGAGATCGTTCACGAACGACGCTTCGTTCTTGATTTCCGCTTCCGCAACGCCAAGTTGTTCCGCGACGATCTTCTTGACGCGCTGTTCGATATTGTCCATTACCCCTCCAAGGGAAAAGAAGTTCAAAAATACAGGTGCGCGCATTTTATCAGGTTTGACCCGGCAAAAAAGCGGCGCATCGGGTTCCTGTCAACGCATGCGCCTCGTGCTTTCCGCAAACGCATCAAGGCGCGGATAGTAACCGAAATTGGTTACTGCATATACATGCCGCCGTTCACGTGCAGCGTCGTGCCGGTGATGTAGCCCGCTTGCGGCGACGCGAGGAACGCGACCGCGTGCGCGATGTCTTCCGGGCTGCCGAGACGGCCGAGCGGAATCTGCGTTTTCAGCGCGGTCTGCTGCTCTTCGGGCAGCGCCTTCGTCATGTCGGTATCGATGAAACCAGGTGCCACGCAATTGACCGTGATGCCGCGGCTGCCGATCTCGCGCGCAAGCGCGCGCGTCATGCCCGCGACGCCGGCCTTCGCGGCCGCGTAGTTGATCTGCCCCGGGTTGCCGGCCGAGCCGACCACCGACGTGATGTTGATGATCCGACCGCCCTTCGCTTTCATCATCGGACGCAGCACCGCACGCGACAGACGAAACACCGACTTCAAGTTGGTGTCGACCACGGCGTCCCAGTCGTCGTCCTTCATGCGCATCGCCAGTTGATCCTGCGTGATGCCTGCGTTGTTCACCAGCACGTTCAGCGCGCCGAATTCCTTGAGCGTGCCGTCGATCAGCGCTTCGGCCGCAGCCGCGTCGTTGACGTCGAGCACCGCGCCGCGGCCGTTCACGCCCGCCGCCTTGAACGCTTCGGTGATCGCCGTCGCGCCGCTTTCGCTCGTCGCGGTGCCGATGACCGTCGCGCCCTGACGCGCGAGTTCCATCGCGATCGCACGGCCGATGCCGCGCGACGCACCCGTCACGATTGCGATCTGCTTGTCGAGAGTATTTTCCATCTGTCAGTCCGGATGCCCTTCAAATAGGGCCGATTGATTCTTGTTGATTCGTCTGTCGAGGGATGCCGCGGCAGCGCGGCATTGCTCTGTCGATACCCGTTCGCGAATGCGCGCTCAGTCTGCCGTCACGAGCTTCAGCGTTTCTTCGAGCGACGCCGGATCGAACACCGACGCGCCGACGAGATTGCCGTCGATGCGCCTGGTCAAACCCGCAAGGACCTTGCCCGGGCCGCATTCGATCACGTGCGTGACGCCCTGCGCTGCCATTGCCTGTACGCATTCGACCCAGCGCACCGCACCAGCCGCCTGGCGCACGAGCGCGTCCTTGATTTTGGCCGGCTCGTTGACCACGGCGACATCGACGTTGTTGATGACGGGAATCGACGGCACCTGCACGTCGATGCTCGCGAGGTATTCGCGCAATTGATCCGACGCCGGCTTGAGCAGCGACGAGTGGAACGGCGCCGACACCGGCAGCGGCAGCGCGCGCTTCGCGCCCTTCGCCTTCGCGACTTCGCAGGCTTTCTCGACCGCGGCTTTGTGGCCCGCGATCACGACTTGCGCCGGCGCGTTGAAATTGACCGCTTCGACGACGCCCGCCGCCGACGCTTCCGCGCAGACCGCGCGCACCGTGTCGTCGTCGAGGCCGAGAATCGCGGCCATGCCGCCTTCGCCCACCGGTACCGCGGTTTGCATCGCCTGCGCACGGAAACGCACGAGCGGCACCGCGTCGCGGAACGCAAGCGCGCCGGCCGCGACGAGCGCCGTGTATTCACCAAGGCTATGGCCGGCGACGAGCGCTGGCGCCGGGCCGCCCGCCTGCTGCCACGCGCGATAGATAGCGTAGCCCGCAGTCAGCATGACCGGCTGAGTATTGGTGGTGAGATTGAGATCTTCGGCGGGGCCTTCGGCGATCAGCTTGCCGAGGTCCTGGTTGAGTGCGTCGGAGGCTTCCTGAACCGTCTCACGCACGATTGCGTAATCGGCGAATGCGTTGAGCATGCCGACCGCCTGCGAACCCTGCCCAGGAAAAACGAACGCGAATTTCATATCGTCCCCAAAAATCTGTTTAATCGGATGTGGCAGCCGGCCGCGGCTGCCAGATGGCGCGCGGTGTTATTCCGGCCGCACGGGCGCCTCCAGCAACACCACGGAATGCGTCGTCCCGCTCAGTAGCGAATGACCGACGCGCCCCACGTGAAGCCGCCGCCGACGCCTTCGATCAGCACGTTATGGCCGCGCTTGATGCGGCCGTCGCGCACCGCGACGTCGAGTGCAAGCGGAATGGACGCCGCCGACGTATTGCCGTGCTCGCCCACCGTGACGACCATGCGCTCCTGCAGCAGG
This sequence comes from Paraburkholderia lebeckiae, assembly GCF_014201005.1. Classification (NCBI taxonomy): domain Bacteria; kingdom Pseudomonadati; phylum Pseudomonadota; class Betaproteobacteria; order Burkholderiales; family Burkholderiaceae; genus Paraburkholderia; species Paraburkholderia lebeckiae. The sequence continues at coordinate 340,056 of NZ_JACHDK010000005.1, forward strand.
CCAAGCTTGCGGCAGGTGCTTTGCATGATGCGGATGTTGGCCTGATGCGGAATCAGCCAGTCGATCTGCTCGGGCTTCAGATCGGCTTTTTCCAATGCTTCGATCGCGACCTTCTCGAGCACGTTGACGGCAAGCTTGAACACCGCCTGACCGTCCATGTGCAGGAACGCGCTGCCGGCGACCACGCCGCCATTCACGTTGCCCGGCGTGCACAGAATGTTCGAATGGCTGCCGTCCGCGTGCAGCGCGCTCGAAAGCACGCCCGGTTCGTCGGACGCTTGCAGGATCACTGCGCCGGCCCCGTCGCCGAACAGCACGCAGGTGGTGCGGTCGTTGAAATCGAGAATGCGCGAGAAAGTTTCCGCGCCGACCACGAGCGCCGTGCGATGCTGGCCGCTGCGAATCAGGGCGTCCACCGTCGCCACCGCATAGGCGAAGCCGGAGCAGACCGCCTGTACGTCGAACGCGGCACCGTGATTCTTGATCCCGAGCTTGTTCTGCAGCAGGCAGGCGGTGCTCGGGAACACGAAGTCCGGCGTGGAGGTGGCGACGACGATCAGGTCGATGGACTGCGGATCGATGTCCGCCGCTTCGATCGCTCGCTGCGAGGCGATCAACGCGAGGTCGCTGGTCATGACGTCCGGCTCGGCGAAGTGACGCGCATGGATGCCCGTGCGCGCAACGATCCATTCGTCGCTCGTTTCGACGCCTTGCCTGGCGAGACGCTCAGCCAGATCCTGATTGGTGACGCGGTTGGGCGGCAGACAGCTGCCGGTGCCCAGCACGCGGGAGTAGATTGTGGATTGAGCCATTATGCCTTCGAGGATTGCGCAGCGTAGGGCTCGGCCGGCTGGCCTGCGATCGGGCTTGCGTGACCCGCACCGCTTGCGTCGCGCGCCGCCTGTTCGAGAGAACCTGCGTTCTCTTCCATCGCTCGCGCAAGGCGCTCCAGCACGCCGTTTTTGACGGCATCATACCCGCGTTTGATAGCCCACTCAAACGCGTACGCATCGGCTGAACCGTGGCTTTTGATCACGAGACCGCGCAAGCCGAGCAGCGCGGCGCCATTGTATTGCCGATGATCGACGCGTTTCTTGAAGCGCATCAATACCGGCAGCGCGAGCACCGCCATCACCTTGGTCAGCCACGAACGGCCGAACTCTTCCTTGATGATGTTGGACAGCATCTGCGCGAGACCTTCCGACGTCTTCAGCGCGACATTGCCGACAAAGCCATCGCAGACGATCACGTCGACGGTGCCCTTGTAGATGTCGTCGCCTTCGACATTGCCGTGAAAGTTCAGTGTACTCGCACGCAACAGTTCGCCGGCGCGTTTGATGATGTCGTTGCCCTTGATGACTTCTTCACCGATGTTGAGCAGACCGATGGTGGGTCGCTCCTTTCCTTCGAGCGCGGACACGAGCGCGTGCCCCATCTCGGCGAACTGCAGCAGATGCTGCGGCTCGCAGTCGACGTTGGCGCCCAGGTCGAGCATCATCGTATAGCCGGTGGGATTAGGGAGGGCAAACGCGATGGCCGGGCGTTCGATGCCCGACAGCGTTTTCAGCACATAGCGCGAGACCGCCATCAACGCGCCGGTATTGCCGGCGGAAATGCAGGCTTGCGCCTCGCCTTCCTTGACGCGGTTCAGCGCCACGCGCATCGACGAATCTTTTTTCTTGCGCAGCGCAACCTCGACCGGGTCGTCCATCGCGACGACCTCGGTAGCAGGTACGACGGTCAGCGCCGGCAGATCCTGAGCCTTGAGCTTCTTCAACTGCGCACGAATCGCACTTTCAATGCCGACGAGCAGCAACTGCGCATCAGGATGCGAACGAACGAAATTGACGGCAGCGGGAACGGTCACGGACGGGCCGTGGTCGCCTCCCATGCAATCTATCGTGAGCTTTACTGTCATGGAGTGCGACGAATTTCAGACACAAAAAAGCGGCAGTTGAATGCCGCCTTTTTGCCGAACCGAGAAAATGTCAAGCGAGCCGATCGCTACGCGAAACGCCACAGGGCGCATCGCAGTCAACGATTAGTCGTTCTTCGTCTTGACGACTTTCTTGCCGCGATAGTAGCCGTTCGGGCTAATGTGGTGACGCAGATGCACTTCGCCCGTGCTCGGCTCGACGGCCAGCGGCGCTGTCGTCAGGAAATCGTGCGAACGGTGCATGCCGCGCTTCGACGGCGACTTCTTGTTTTGTTGAACTGCCATGACTAAAACTCCAAAAAATTTTCCGAATTCTAACACAGCCCGACACGGACTTAACCACAGGCCGAATGGCCAATGCGCCCGCATCGCGCCCCCTGCAACTGTTTAGTGCTTCTTGCCGCCCGGTTCGTCGCGTTTCAGACTTTCCAGCGCCGCGAACGGATTGCGCCGCTCGCTGGACTGGTCCGGCTTGCTGGGATCGCCAGCTTCTTTCTGCGCGGCTTCGTCGCCCTCGCCTTCGCTACCGTCCGCGCCCGAGACAAGGCTCTCATGCACTTCGGGACAGACCTCGTGTTTGGGCACGAGCGGCAAGGAAAGCAGCAACTCTTCTTCGATCAAGTCGATGAGATCGAACTGGCGCGAGCCGACGATCACCTCGACTTCATCCTCGTCGAGCGGAAACTCTTCGGCTTCCGCCTCCGTATTGACGATCCGGTAAGTTGCATCGACGTTGAACGCCTGCGAATACGGCGTCAAGCACCGCTGGCATTCGAGCCACGCGGCACCGTGAATCGCCAGCCGCAGATAAGGCTGGGAACCTTCGGTGCCATCGTCCTGCAATTCCGGCTGCGTCGTCCCTTCGGCCTGCCATGTGAACGCGGTGTCGCGATCTGGCGCTTCCGCCGGGACTTCGTTTAACATGCGCGGCAGTTGCGAGACGCGCACGACACCCGCGGCCTGACGCCCGCTCCGCGTAAATTCGAACAGATCGAGTTCATGCGGGTCGGACAGACCTGCAGGTTTGCCAGGATGTTGAGTCATGTGCGCTCCTGCGTCGGCAAGCATGTTGCGGGGGTGATTCGCGAAGGATGATCAGATCCGCCGCGAAGATAATCCGGTATGCAGGTAGCCAGTGGAGTCCGCGGCCGTTGCGTTCAACCCGGCCGTGCTTTCTTCAACCTGCGCCGAGCCCCTTCAAGTGCAAGCATACCGTGAAAAGCCCAAAATCATATCCGTTTTGTCTTTTCGAGTCAAACACTTAAGCCCGTACGTACAGGAGCCTCGCGCGATCCCGTACGACCCGCCTCTCCCGTTGCCCGCAAACCATGCCTGAATCCTCCAAACGCCCGCCACGCCTGATTCTAGCGTCGAGTTCGCGGTATCGCCGCGAGTTGCTCGAACGCCTGCGCGTGCCGTTCGACGTCGTCGTGCCCGCGATCGACGAAACCCCGCTCGCCGCCGAAACGCCCGAAGCCACTGCGCTGCGCCTCGCCGAAGCCAAAGCGCGTGCGGTCGCCCAAGGCTTCGCCGCCGACGAACACGCGCTCGTGATCGGCTCCGATCAGGTCGCCACCTACGACGGCCTGCAGATCGGCAAACCCGGCACGCACGACAGGGCGCTCGCGCAATTGCAGGCGATGCGCGGCCGCGACGTGTTGTTCCACAGCGCGCTGTGTCTGTTCGACAGCGCGACGGACAGCGCGCAAACGATCGACGTGATCACCCGCGTGCGCTTTCGCGATCTGCCGGACGCGGCGCTCGACGCCTACCTGCACGCTGAAAAACCGTACGACGTGGCCGGCAGCGCCAAATCCGAAGGGCTTGGCATCGCGCTGCTGCAGGCCATCCATTCCGACGACCCGACCGCGCTCGTCGGCCTGCCGCTTATCGCGCTGTCGCACATGCTGCTCGCGGCCAACTACCCGCTTTTTGGGGCCCTATGACCGGTACGCTCTATCTCATTCCCAACACGCTCGGCGAAGGCGACGCAAGCGCGCTCGATCTGGTGCTGCCCGCGCCCGTACGCGCCCGCGCCGCGTTGCTGCACTATTACATTGGTGAAAACGCCAAAAGCACGCGCGCGTTCCTGAAGAAAGTCGGCCCCGATCGGCCGATTCAAGAAATCGAGATTCGCGAACTGAACGTCAATACGCCGGCCGGCGAAATCGACAAACTGCTCGCGCCGCTGCTGTCGGGCACCGATGCGGGCCTCGTCTCCGAGGCTGGCTGCCCGGCAGTCGCGGACCCGGGCGCGCTGCTCGTGCGACGCGCGCACGAGCGCGGCGTAAAGGTCGTGCCGCTGGTCGGGCCGAGTTCGATTCTGCTCGCGCTGATGGCATCGGGGCTGAACGGCCAAAGCTTCGCGTTTCACGGCTATCTGCCCGTCGACATCACCGAGCGCGCCAAACGTCTGCGCGATCTCGAGCAACAGTCGCGCAAGAGCAGACAAACGCAGATCTTCATCGAAACGCCGTACCGGAATCGCGCGCTGCTCGATACCTTGCTCGCGACCTGCGCGCCGTCGACGCTGGTCTGCGTGGCGGTCGATCTGACGCTGCCGAGCGAAGTGATCGCAAGCCGGAGCGTCGCGGACTGGAAAAAGAAGGCGGAGATCGACCTGCATAAGCGGCCGGCGATTTTTCTGATTCTGGCGGCCTGAACGTAGACACCGGCCAGGCAATTGAGGGCGACCAGGGCCCGCAACTCACAACGCAAAGTCCGCGCGACCGGCCAAAACCGACCGCGCGGACGTCTTTTTCAAACTGCGGGTTCAACGCAGATTCATTTTCGCGCCGAGCGCCATCGTCCGAACCGCGCCGGCGCCGATGGCCGCGCCGAATTTGCGGGCAACGCGATCCGTAATGCTCTCTTTCACCGTGTAATCGATGATGTCCGGCGCCTTGAAGATCTCACGCGCGACGTAATCCGCATCGCCAAAACCGTCCGCGAGTCCAAGTTCGACGCTCTTCTGCCCCGTCCAGAAAAGACCCGAGAACATGTCCGATGTCTCATGCAGACGCTTGCCGCGCCCCTGACGCACCGCGTCGATGAACTGCGCGTGGATCTGATCGAGCATAGTCTGCGCATGTTCGTCCATCTTCGGCGTTTCAGGCGAAAACGGATCAAAAAAGCCTTTGTTCTCACCCGATGTGCGCAGTCGGCGCTGAATCCCCAACTTGTCCATCAAGCCGGTGAAACCAAAGCTGTCCATCAGCACGCCGATCGAACCGACGATGCTCGCCTTGTCGACGTAGATCTTCTCGGCCGCCGCGGCCGCGTAGTAGCCGCCGGACGCGCACATGTCGCCGACCACGACATAGAGTGGAACAGCCGGATATTTGCCGCGCAATCGCCGAACTTCGCTGTTGATAATGCCCGCTTGCACTGGACTGCCGCCGGGGCTGTTGCAATAAAGAATCACGCCGGCTGTATCGGAATCTTCAAACGCGGAATCGAGTGCAGTGTTGATATCTTCGGCGTTCGCACTCGCATCCGTCGCGATCTCGCCATCAAGCGAAACCATTGCCGTATGACGGCCAGTCGTGGCGACCCGTTCACCCGAGACGTTCAGCGCACCCCATACCGCCAGTGCGAGCAATGCGAGGAACAGGAAGCGGAAGAAAATCCGCCACCGTCGCGCGGCGCGTTGCTCGTTGATCGCGGCGAGCGCGATGCGCTCGAGCGCGGCCCTTTCCCAGCCGGGCTGGTCGGCGAGTGCACGGGAGCCGCCTCCCGAGGCAGGGTCCCTTTCGGGGGTCAAGTTGTCGGACATGCGGACAGTGAAAAAATGGAAGGGGAAATCAGCGCGTGACCGGCAGCAAATCGCCGTCAGGCAGCCAGAATACCGCACGGCCCTCGAGCGTATCGCGTTCCTCGACCTGCACGGGACGCAATCTGCCCCCGCGACACGGACCACCGACGCATTTGCCAGTATCCGGCGCGTAAATCGCGCCATGTGTCGCGCACATCAAGTATAAGCCGGACGATTCGAAGAACTGCCCTTCCTGCCAGTCGAGCTCCATCGGCACATGAGCACAACGGTTCAAATAGCCGTAGGCTCGGCCATCATAGCGGACGAAAAACACCACGGCATCCTGCCCGGCGAGCCGCGCGTCGCGCCGGATGCCGTCGCCACCGTCGACCAGTTCGTCGGCCGCGCAAATGCGTATTGCCTGCGCAGCCGCGGCATTAGCAGTATCCACGCGGTCGGCGCTCATGCGTTCTCCCGCAGCCAACCGGACAGATCGCTGACGCTCGAAGCAACGAACTTCGGTGACATCGCATTCAGCGAATTCGCCGGATGCGCGCCATAAGTCACGCCAATGCCCGCCACGCCGGCGTTGAGCGCCATCTGCAAATCGTGTGTCGTATCGCCGATCATGACCGTGCGCGCCGTATCCTGCCCCAATTCTCGGGTGAGCTCGTGCAGCATTGCCGGATGCGGTTTCGAGAAGGTTTCGTCAGCGCAGCGCGTGCCGTCGAACAGGCTCGTCAGGCGCGCCTGGTCAAGCGCGCGATTGAGCCCGACGCGGCTCTTGCCGGTCGCGACCGCGAGCAGATAGCCGACGTCGCGCAACTCCTGGAGCATCTCGCGCACGCCGGGGAACAGCTCGGTAGTCTGGTCTTTTACAAGAAAATGGAAGCGGTAACGCTCAGAAAGCCGCGGATAGTCGGCCGGATCGAGCGTCGGCGCGGCAATCTGCAGCGCGTCGCGCAGGCCGAGGCCGATGACGTAGCTCGCGGCTTCGTCCGCGGGAACCGGCATGCCGAGATCGCGGCACGCTGCCTGGATGCTGCGCGTGATATGCGCAGTGGAATCCATCAGCGTGCCATCCCAGTCAAACACGATCAGATCGAATTGCTCTCTAGCCATGCAAGGTCGTCTCCGGGTTGGACCCAGTGCGTAGTTCGTTGAGTTGTTCTATAAAGCCGCGGCAGTCGGCAGGCAGCGGTGCCTCCAGCTGCAGCGGCGCGCCCGTCGCAGGATGCGTGAGCTTGAGCCGGTAAGCGTGCAGAAACATCCGTTTGATGCCGGGCTTCGCGTTGGCGCGCGCAAGCGCCTTGTTCAGCGCGAAATCACCATATTTGGCGTCGCCGACGATCGGTAGTGCCAGATGCTGCAGATGCACGCGAATCTGGTGCGTACGCCCCGTCTTCAGTTCCGCCTCCAGCAGCGCATATTCCGGCCAGCGCTCGACCAGATTGAAGACAGTGTGCGAAGCGAGGCCATCGGCCTGCACGCGCACGCGGCGCTCGCCGTCGGCGGTCAGGTACTTGTGAAGTGGCTCCTTCACCGCGCGGCGGCGCCCCCAGTCGCTCGCCCATTCGCCGTGCACGCAAGCGTAGTAGCGCTTGTCCATCCGGTTATCGCGAATCTGCTCGTGCAGATTGACGAGCGCCGCGCGCTTCTTCGCGAGCATCAGGATGCCCGAGGTCTCTCGATCCAGCCGATGCACGAGTTCCAGGAATTTCGCCTGCGGCTGCGCCTCGCGCATCTGCTCGATCACGCCGAACGCGACACCGCTGCCCCCGTGGACCGCAACGCCGGCCGGCTTGTCGATCACGAGCAGATGCTCGTCTTCGAACAGGATGTGAAAGCCCGGTGCGGGCACGGGCAAGCGGGCTGCGGCCTGATTCGGCTGCGCGACGCGGATCGGCGGCACACGCACCAGATCGCCCAGTTCGAGCCGGTACTGCGCGTCGATCCGGCCCTTGTTCACGCGCACTTCACCGCTGCGCAGGATGCGATAAATATGGCTTTTCGGCACGCCCTTGCAGACGCGCAGCAGGAAATTATCGATGCGCTGACCAGCCGACCGGTCGTCGATTTCGATCAGCGAAACCTGGTCGCTTGAAACCGAGTCTTCGACCGCGCCTGCAACCGATCTCTGGGATGTTTTGCCTAACTCTTTCATTCTGAATATAATTTGCCCAGCAGTCCGCGACGGCCGGCGCAGTGTCCGGCATGCGGGTGGATTGCGCGAGCGCAAGCGATAAACCGTTATTTTACTTGCGCCGGGGTCTGGTTGCTCGCCCTGAAAATGAGATGCAACAAGTTGCACGCACGAAGTCAGCACCCGGCAGGGACGGCGCCCGCAGGCGCGTTCGGTCAAGGTCGGCTTCGACGGTAACGGAATTTTGGTAAAAAAGAATTTAGCTTTCAGCTTCGTGATCCGGGTGGTATGACGCCCAGCTGGACGAAGCTGCAAGTCGCGAAAATACGGCGTGCGCCCAAGGCGTCTTGTAGAAAGTACAAGACATGGCGACGTCAAAAGAAGGCGAGACACCCCCAGCAGGAAAAGACGCGCCGCCTGCGCGAACTTCCCGTTGCGGCATGACCGCGGACTTCGGCCCTTCGCTCGCGCGCCCATTTGGCGCGCCGGCTTCAGAGGGCGAAGACTTATGAAGGTCTGCTGGCTAAACGCGGCGTGTCAGGCCATGATTTGAAGCCGTGTTCGCATGTGCCCTGCGGCACCGTGCCCGTTTTTTATCGGGCTGGGCCCTCTCAGGCAATTCTCCCGCCATCTTTCCCGCTCCAGCGTGTTTGTGAAAACACAATAAGGCGCGGCACGCCTACTCTCCCCGCTCTCGCGACTGACAACCGAGCAGCTGGGCCGGCGAGGCCGCTCTGGAGCCGTTCAATGAAACGAATGTTGTTCAACGCGACGCAGCAGGAAGAGCTGCGCGTCGCCATCGTCGATGGGCAAAAACTCATCGACATCGATATCGAAACCGCCGGCCGCGAACAGCGCAAAGGCAATATTTACAAGGGCATCATCACGCGCATCGAGCCGTCGCTCGAGGCCTGCTTCGTCAACTACGGCGAAGACCGTCACGGCTTTCTGCCGTTCAAGGAAGTCGCCCGCCAGTACTTCCGCGATGGCGTCGACATGCGTTCCGCACGCATACAGGACGCACTGAAGGAAGGTCAGGAACTGATCGTCCAGGTCGAAAAGGAAGAACGCGGCAACAAGGGCGCAGCCCTGACAACCTTCATCTCGCTCGCCGGCCGCTATCTGGTGCTGATGCCGAACAATCCGCGCGGCGGCGGCGTGTCGCGCCGGATCGAAGGCGACGACCGTCAGGAACTGCGCGAAACCATGGCGCAGCTGCAACTGCCGGAAGGCATGAGCATCATCGCGCGCACGGCCGGCATCGGCCGCAGCGCCGAAGAGCTGCAGTGGGACCTGAACTACCTGATGCAGCTGTGGCGCGCAATCGAAGCCGCGTCGCAAAGCGGCACGGCCGGCCAGCCGATGCTGATCTATCTCGAATCGAGCCTCGTGATCCGCGCGATTCGAGACTACTTCCAGCCCGATATCGGCGAAATCCTGATCGACACGACCGAAATCCATGACCAGGCGCGCGCCTTCATGGACATCGTGATGCCGGACAACGTCGGCAAGGTAAAGCGCTATCACGACGACGTGCCGCTCTTCTCGCGCTTCCAGATCGAGCACCAGATCGAAACCGCGTACTCACGCACCGTGCCGCTGCCGTCGGGCGGCGCGATCGTCATCGATCACACCGAAGCGCTCGTCGCGATCGACGTGAACTCGGCGCGCGCCACCAAAGGCGCGGACATCGAGGAAACGGCCGCGCGCACGAACCTCGAAGCCGCCGACGAAGTCGCTCGCCAGCTGCGTCTGCGCGACCTGGGCGGCCTGATCGTGATCGACTTCATCGACATGGAATCGGCCAAGAGCCAGCGCGAAGTCGAACAGCGCCTGAAAGACGCGCTGAAGCACGACCGCGCCCGCGTCCAGATGGGCAAGATCTCGCGCTTCGGCCTGATGGAGCTGTCGCGTCAGCGTCTGCGTCCGGCGCTGTCGGAAGGCAGCCATGTGACGTGTCCGCGTTGTAACGGCACGGGCCACATCCGCGATACCGAATCGTCCGCGCTGCAAGTGCTGCGGATCATTCAGGAAGAAGCGATGAAGGAAAACACCGCGGCGATCCACTGCCAGGTGCCGGTCGAAGTGACCGCCTTCCTGTTGAACGAGAAGCGCGCCGAAATCAACAAGATCGAGTCGCGTTTCAAGGTCAACGTCGTGCTGATCCCGAACAAGCATCTCGACACGCCGCACTACAAGCTCGAGCGTCTGCGTCACGACGACACGCGCCTCGACGAGCCGCGCGCATCGTGGAAGATGGCCGAAGAAGCGGCCCGCGAACTCGAATCGGAAACCGGCTACAGCAAGCGCGCTGAGGAAGTGAAGCCGAAGCAGGAAGCGGCGGTCAAGGGCATCACGCCCGAGAAGCCGGCTCCGAGCGCGCCGGCCCGCCCGGCGGCTATCCCCGCTCCGGTCGCGGTGACGCCGGCCAGTGGCGGCTTCATCGGCTGGCTGAAGAATCTGTTCGGCATGCAGCCGGCTGCTCCGGCGCCCGCCGCGCCGGCCACCACCGACAAGCAGGCTCGTCCGCAACGCGGCGAGCGCACCGAGCGCGGTGAGCGCACGGGCGAGCGCGGCGGCGATCGCAACCGCAATCGCCGTGGCGGCGCAGGCGGTCGCGACGCGGCAGCGCGTGGCGAAGGCGTGACCGGCGGCCGTCAGGCGCAAGGTCAGCAGCCGTCGCCGCGTCGCGAGGAACGCGAAGGCCGCGAGGCACGCGAGGGCCGCGAACCGCGCGCGCCGCGTGAGCAACGCGAACCGCGTGAGGCCCGTGAAGGCCGTGAACCGCGCGAGGCTCGCGAACGCGACACCCGCGGCGCCGAGCGCGCGGAAGCCGTTGAAGGCACGGCACGCGGTGAGCGTCGCGAGCGTGGCGAGCGCGCTGAACGCGTCGAGCGTGGCGAGCGCGCTGAACGCGTCGAGCGTGGCGAGCGTCGCAAGCCGCTGGCGGAAGCCGCCTCGGCGCTGACGCAAACCGACACGCAAGCTGCCGACGAACTGGCGCGCAACCGCGCCGCAGCGGGTGAAAACGGCGTGCCGGTCGATCAGGAAACAGTCGCACGTGACGGCGAAGAGCGTCGTCGCCGCCGCCGCGGCCGTCGTGGTGGTCGTCGCGAGCGTGAAGAGGACGTGAATGGCAATCTCGCGGCGGATGTCGCCGAAGCAGAAGGCGACAACGTTGCCGCCAGCGACGAAGCGCCGGTGCGCACCCAGCAGCCGGTCGAGCACACGCCTGCAGCCAGCGAAGCGAAGGAAGTGACCCCGGTCGAAGTGGTGGTCGCCGCTGTCGCAACGGAAAGCGCCGTCGTGGCCGAACTGCATGCGGCAGCCGAAACGCCGGCTCTCGCCGCCGAAAATGCCGCGAAGACCGAAAAGGTCGTGCCAGTTGAAGAGGCCCCGGCGGCGTCGATCGAACCCGTGGCGGCGGAGCCGGCTATCGAAGCGCCAGCGCAGGCAGAGCAAGCCGCGTCGGCCGCGAGCGAACCGGTTACGCCGGCCGCTTCGGTCGAACCCGCCGCGCATGCCGAATCCCCGGCAGTCGAGCCGGCCCTGGAAGTGCAGCCGACCGTCCCGACCGAACCGCGAGCCGTCCCGGCTGCGCTCGACACCGCGGCTCCGGCCACGATCGTCGAGGCGCCGGCAGCCGTGCCGGCACCGCAGGCCGAAATCGTCGAGCCGCAACCGGTCGTCGCAACAGAACCGGCCGTGGTCGAACCGGCGCCCGTCGCCGCGGCCCCGCAGCCGGCCCCCGTCCGCAGCGCAGCCCCCGCTGCCGCATCGGCCGACGCCTTGCAGCCGATCCTCGAGCAGGCTGGCCTGATCTGGGTGAACACCGACGCCGACAAGCTGCGTGCCGCGCAGGAAGCGGCGGCGCAGACGGTCAAGCCGCCGCGCGTGATCCGTGAGCGCAAGGCGCTGCCGCCAGACGACCACACGCCGATGCAACAGGTCGAAACGATCAAGCATCCGCAGTAAGCCGCGTCGTTGTTCGTGAAAAAGCCCGCCCTTTCCGGCGGGCTTTTTCTTTAGGCGGTCATTTGTCGCCGCGAGCCGCGCCGCTCCCCGTATACCCCGACAACGTCCGTCGCGCACCTGCCGCCACCGACATTTCCGATAGAATCAATCATCCCAGTCCGTTAAAGCACCTGACGAAGCATTTCATGTCACGACGCATTATTCCTGTTGCCGATCTCAGCGCAGCGCCGGTCATCACCGGCCCAATGCAGACACCTAGCGGCGTGCTGCACGATGCGCTCGCGCGTCCGCTGCACGATCTGCGCATCTCGGTGACGGACCGCTGCAACTTCCGCTGCGTGTATTGCATGCCGCGCGCAGTGTTCGACAAGGACTATGCTTTCCTGCCGCACAGCGCGTTGTTGAGTTTCGAGGAGATCGAGCGGCTCGCGCAGTTGTTCGTCGCGCATGGCGTCGAGAAAATTCGCCTGACTGGCGGCGAGCCGCTACTGCGCAAGAACCTCGAATTCCTGGTCGACCGGCTCGCCCGGTTGACCACGCCTGCGGGCCGTCCGCTCGATCTCACGCTGACCACCAACGGCTCGCTGCTCGCGCGCAAGGCGCGCAGCCTGAAGGATGCCGGCCTCACGCGCGTGACCGTCAGCCTCGACGCGCTCGACGACGCGCTGTTCCGCCGCATGAACGACGCCGACTTCGCGGTCGCCGACGTGCTCGATGGCATCGCCGCCGCGCACGCGGTCGGGCTCGCGCCGGTCAAAATAAACATGGTCGTCAAACGCGGTACCAACGACGGCGAAATTGTCCCTATGGCGCGTCACTTCAAAGGCACGGGCGCGGTGCTGCGCTTCATCGAATACATGGACGTCGGCACCTCGAACGGCTGGAACATGACCGAAGTGCTGCCTTCCGCCGACGTCGTTACGCGCATCGCCGAGCATTTCCCGCTGATGCCGCTCGAAGCGCACAGCGCCGCCGAAACTGCGCAACGCTGGGGTTATGTCGACGGCGGCGGCGAGATCGGCGTCATTTCGAGCGTCACCCGCGCGTTCTGCGGCAATTGCACGCGCGCGCGTTTGTCGACCGAGGGCAAGTTATACCTGTGCCTGTTCGCATCGACCGGACATGACCTGCGCGCGCTGTTGCGCGGCGGTGCGAGCGATGCCGGGATCGCCACCGCCATCGCCGAAATCTGGCAGGGCCGCGGCGACCGCTACTCGCAGCTGCGCGGCAGCCAGCCGGCCGATCAGGGCGAGCCGGCCAAGCGTCGCGTCGAAATGTCCTACATCGGCGGCTGAGCGGCCGACGCATGTCCATCCCCCGCGAACAGATCACTGGCCTCGTGCTCGCGGGCGGGCGCGGCACGCGCATGGGCGGCATCGACAAGGGGTTGCAGCCGCTGCACGGCGAACCGCTCGCCGCTCACGTGCTGCGGCGCCTCGCGCCGCAGACCGGCCCGCTAATGATCAGCGCGAACCGCCATCCCGACACCTATGAGGCGCTCGGCGCCCCATATCGCGCAACGCTCGTCGCCGACACCCTCACCGACTTTCCCGGCCCGCTCGCCGGCATGCTCGCCGGACTGCGCGCCGCCGGCACGGCGTACCTGCTGAGCGCGCCCTGCGATTCGCCGTGGCTACCGGCCGACCTCGCCGCGCGCCTCGCGGATGCGCTCGACGCGAACCACGCCGACATCGCCACGGTCACCACCGTCGACACCGGTGGAGAAACCTCCCTGCACCCGGTATTCGCACTGATGCGCACCGCCGTCGCGGACGACCTGGCCGCGTTTCTGGCCTCCGGCGAGCGCAAGGTCCGCGCGTGGTACGCGCGCCACAAGACGGTCGAAGTCGTCTTTGCCGACGAGCGCGCGTTCTACAATGCCAACTCGTTACAAGAACTCGCCGACCTCGAACGCAATCGGGGCCCCGGCTGACATCCGCTCCGGCCGCACGGCAACAGCCGCGCCCGTCACCGGTCGCGAAGCCCAGCCATTCATGACCACGCTCAACGACTTTTCCCGCTGCGTCGCGCAGTACGATCCTCATGCGCTACCCGTCCCGGCCGCTCAGGCGATCGTCCGGCAGTGGGCGACGCCGGTCGCGGCGGTCGAGCGCTTGGCGTTGCGCGACGCACTCGACCGCGTGCTAGCCACCGACATCGTGTCGCCGATCGACGTGCCCGCGCACGACAACTCCGCGATGGACGGCTACGCGTTCAATCACGCAGCGCTCGCGGCCGGTATGCGAGGCGGCGCGGACAGCGTCGAGCTGACGCTCGCCGGCAAGGCGCTCGCCGGTCATCCGTTCACGGGCCGCGTCGCGGCGAACCAGTGCGTGCGCGTGATGACGGGCGCCTGCATGCCCGCCGGTTGCGACACCGTCGTGCCGCAGGAACAGGTGAAGCGCGACGGTGCGGATTCCACGTCGATCCGCTTCGCCGCCAGCGCGGTGGCGGCGGGTGCGAACCGCCGCCGTGCCGGCGAAGACCTCGCGCGAGGCCACGTGGCGCTGCATGCCGGCCGCATCGTGCGTGCGTCGGACCTCGGCCTGCTCGCGTCGCTCGGCATTGGCGAACTCAGCGTGCGGCGGCGTCTGCGCGTCGCGTTCTTTTCGACCGGCGACGAACTGCGCTCGCTCGGCGAACCGCTCGACGCGGGCTCGGTCTACGACAGCAACCGCTACACGCTGTATGCGATGCTGCGGCACCTGAACATCGACGCGCTCGATCTCGGCGTCGTGCGCGACGAACCGGCCGCGCTCGAAGCCGCGCTGCGCAGTGCCGCGGCCAACGCCGACGTGGTGCTGACTTCGGGCGGCGTGTCGGTGGGCGAAGCGGACTTCACGAAGCGACTGCTACAGACTTTTGGCGACGTCGCCTTCTGGAGTCTCGCGATGCGTCCCGGCCGGCCGCTCGCGTTCGGCCGCCTGTGGTCCGGCGAAAAGCCCGGGCTCGGCAAACCTGCGCTATTCTTCGGCCTGCCCGGCAACCCGGTCGCCGTGATGGTGACGTTCTATCAGATCGTGCGCGAAGCGCTGCTTCTGATGGCCGGCGCGACGCCGCGGCCGCTGCCGGTGATTCACGCGACGAGCCGCGTGGCAGTGGGCAAGCGCGCGGGCCGCACCGAATTCCAGCGCGGCATCGCCGAACAGGACGCGCACGGACACTGGCACGTGAGCCCGACCGGATCGCAAAGCTCAGGCGTGCTGAGCTCGATGAGCGAAGCGAACTGCTTCATCGTGCTCGGCCACGACGAGGGCGACATCGACGTCGGCGATCGCGTGTCGATCATGCTGTTCGACGGTCTCATCTGACGTTCCAGGCGGCGCATCGATCGCACGACATCGGCACCTCAGCAGCACTTCATCGACACTCCACCCACGATCACTACTACGACACACGGGTTTGACTTACATGAAAAAACAGATCTCGTTCATCGCACCGGGACAGACGGCCAAAGCGCTGATCCTCGTGTATCTGACCTTCTCGGTGCCGATCGTGCTGCTCGGCGTGGTGGTCGCGTTCGTGCGCTATGGCTCGGTCGAGCTGAGCACCGTGTTCAGCGCGCTGCTGCTGAACGCGATCCTCGGCTTCGTGCTGTTGTGGATCGCGTGCCACGCATACAACTGGGTCGCGTCGCGCTTCGGTGGTATCGAAATCCATCTGGCCGACGCGCCGGAAGAAGCGTAATGCCGGCGACGATCCGCGCCGCCAAGCCCGCGGATACCGGCGCGATCTTCGCGCTCACCTACGAACTCGCGCAGTTCGAGAACCTCTCGCACATCTTCGTCGCGACGGAAGATAGCCTGCGCGACGCGCTGTTCGGCGCGCGGCCGTCGATCGAAGCGCTGGTTGCCGAAGACGCGGGGAGCATCGTGGGCTATGCACTGTTCTTCCACAATTTTTCGAGCTTCGCGGGCCGCCGCGGGCTCTATCTCGAAGACGTCTACGTGCAGCCCGCACAGCGGAGCAGCGGGCTCGGCACGGCGCTTCTGCGACACGTCGCGGCGCTGGCGGTTGAGCGGCAATGCGCGCGCTTCGAGTGGACCGTGCTCGACTGGAATCAGCCGGCGATCAGCTTCTATCAGAAGATGGGGGCGACGGTGTTGCCGGACTGGCGCGTCGTGCGCGTGACGGGCGATGCGCTGGCGCGGCTGGCTGAGAGGGCATGAACTCCAGCGCCTCGCCCCTCATTGCTCATCAGGCTCCACATTCGACAGCGCATCGCCGAGCAACCCGCTCGCCTCGTCGCCCGGTAACGCCTCGACGTCGCGCAGCTTGCGGTTCATCATGCGCGTGCGCGTTTCCGCGGCCTCGATCGAACGCGTGACGGTTTCGAGCTGCGCCTTGGTCTTCGCGAGCACGTCGCCGAATTTGCCGAACTCCGTCTTCACCGCGCCGAGCACCTGCCACACCTCGCTCGAACGCTTTTCGATCGCGAGCGTGCGGAAACCCATCTGCAGACTATTGAGCAACGCGGTCAGCGTGGTCGGCCCCGCAATCGTCACGCGATAGTCCCGCTGCAGCAGATCCGTGAGTCCCGGTCGGCGCAGCACTTCCGCGTACAGGCCTTCGGTCGGCAGGAACAGCAGCGCGAAGTCGGTCGTATGCGGCGGCGCCACGTACTTCTCCGCGATCGTTCGCGCCTCCGCGCGAATTCGCACTTCGAGCGCGCGCGATGCTTCCTCGACCGCGACCGGATCGGCGCGCTCCTGCGCTTCGATCAGCCGCTCGTAGTCCTCGCGCGGGAATTTGGCGTCGATCGGCAGCCATACCGGCGTATTCGCGCCGCCGGGCCCCGGCAGACGAACCGCGAACTCCACGCGATCGGCGCTCTTCGGCACAGTCGCGACGTTCTTCGCGTATTGATCGACGGTCAGCAGTTGTTCGAGCAAGGCTTCGAGCTGCACTTCGCCCCACGTGCCGCGCGTCTTCACGTTGGTCAGCACGCGCTTCAGATCGCCGACGCCGGCCGCCAGCGTCTGCATTTCACCGAGGCCGCGATGCACCTGTTCGAGCCGGTCGGAGACGAGCTTGAACGATTCGCCGAGACGTTGCTCAAGCGTTGCGTGCAGTTTTTCGTCCACGGTGCGGCGCATTTCCTCGAGCCGCGTCGCGTTGTTCGCCTCGATGTCCTTCAGACGCTGCTCGATCGTCGTGCGCACTTCGGCGAAGCGCCGGTCGTTCGCGTCGGTTAGTTGCCCGAGTTGCAGGCTCAGCGTGTCGCCAAACTGCTTCAGCGAGCGGCCCTGCTCGTCGCGCGCCTGCTGCGCCTGCGCCTGCAGGCTGTGACGCACGGCGTCGAGCTGTTGCGCGAAGCCGTCGATCTTGCCGCCCTGCACCGTCGTCATGCTGCTGAACTGCGCGGCAAGCGTCTGCTGAAAATGCGCGAAGCCGCTGCTTTGCTCGGTGCGCGACACGCGTGCGGTCTCGGCGATGTCGTTGCGCAGTTGCCGCTCGAGCCGCTCGGCGGTATGCGCCTGCACGTCGACGACGGCATCGACGCGTTCGTTCAGCATCTCGAACTGTTCGCGCTGCTCCGTGCGGTCGTGACCGCGTAGCAGCAAGGCGAGTGCGATCACAAGGGCAACCGCCAGCACCGCGACGGCCGCCACCAGAATCATCGTCATGAACGCGCCTTGCCGAGCACGTCGGGGTTGATCGGATTCGGCGGCTGACCGGCGCGCGGTCCTGCGCCGAGGCCGGCGATCAGGTTGTCCGCGGCGAGATTCGCCATCGCGCGGCGGGTGGTTTCGGTCGCGCTCGCGATGTGCGGCGTCAGCACGACGTTCGGCACGTTCAGCAGCGCCGGGTGCAGCTGCGGCTCGCCTTCGAACACGTCCAGACCGGCCGCCCCGATGCACCTGTCACGCAGCGCGTCGGCCAACGCCGCATCGTCGACGATGCCGCCGCGCGCGATGTTCGTGAGCGTTGCGCTCGGCTTCATCAGCGCCAGTTCGGCCGCGCCGATCGTGTGGTGGTTGCTTTTGTTGTAAGGCAACACCAGCACGACGTGGTCGGCGCGCCGCAGCAGATCCTCTTTCGACACGTACTCCGCGTTCAGTTCGGCCTCGATTTGCGGCGCGACGCGCGAGCGATTGTGATAGATGACCCGCATGTTGAAGCCCTGCGCGCGCCGCGCGAGCGCCTGGCCGATCCGGCCCATGCCGATCACGCCGAGCGTCGAACCGTATAGGTCGCTGCCGAGGAAGCCGTCGTAGCTCCACTTCTGCCAATGTCCGGCGCGCAGCCAGTGCTCCGATTCGGCGATGCGGCGCGCGGCGGCCATCATCAGCGCCCAGCCGAAATCGGCAGTCGATTCGTTCAGCACGTCCGGCGTGTTGGTGCCGAGTACGTTCGCCGCGTTGAACGCGGCCATGTCGAAGTTGTTGTAGCCGACCGCCATGTTCGACACGACGCGCAGACGCGGCGCCGCGGCGAGCACGCCCGCGTCGATCATCTCGCCGGCCGTCAGCGCGCCGTCCTTGTCCGCGAGACGGCGCTTCAGATCGTCGGCGGGCAATACGTCGCCCTCATTCCAGTCGACGTCGAAGTACTGCTTGAGCCGGTCGATCACGTCGGGAAAGATCGAACGGGCAACGAGAATTTTCTGCATTGCAAGTCTCCGTATCGCACGTCGAGGGATTGTCTCGGCGTTGCAGAGTCAGCGTCCAAAAAAGAGCCAGCCGGTCACCGCCAACAACGGCAGCAGCACCGCGCCGGACCAGCCCAGATACCCAAAAAAGCTCGGCATGCGCACGCCGCGCGATTGCGCGATCGCCTTCACCATGAAGTTCGGCGCGTTGCCGATGTAGGTGTTCGCGCCCATGAACACGGCGCCGGCCGAAATCGCCGCGAGCGTGGTCGCGCCGGTGGTCATCAAGGTCTGCGCATCGCCGCCGGCCAGGTTGAAGAACACGAGGTAGGTCGGCGCGTTGTCGAGAAACGAAGATAGCAGGCCGGTCGTCCAGAAGTACATGATGTCGCGCGGCTCGCCTGAGGGATCATTGACCAGATGGACGATGCCCGCGAACGCGCCGGCTTCTCCCGCGCGCAGGATCATGATGACCGGCACGATCGTCACGAAGATGCCGGCGAACAGTTTGGCGACTTCCTCGATCGGCGCCCAGTTGAAGTCGTTGCCCGCGCGGGCCGCGCGCGGTGTCCACGCGAGCGATAGCAGCGTGACGACGATCAGCGCGGCGTCGCGCACGATGTTTTGCAACGCGACGTGCGTGCCGAGCACGTCGAATGTGATTTGCGGGCGCCACAGTCCGCTCATCAACACGAACGCAATCACCGCGGCGAGCAGCACGAAATTGATCTTGCCGTCGATGCCGAGCGGCGCGCCGTCGGGCGTCGGATCGAGGAAAGCCGAACGCACTTCCTCGCGCTGGTGAAAGTAGTACGAGTCGAGTGCATAGAAAACGGCAAGTAGCGTGCCGCTCACGAACAGCATCGGGGGCGCGAGATGCGTAGTGGTCCAGAAGAAGCTCACGCCTTCGAGAAAACCGAGGAACAGCGGCGGGTCGCCGAGCGGCGACAGCGCGCCACCGACGTTCGCGACGAGGAAGATGAAGAACACGACCACGTGGGTCACGTGGCGGCGATTGTCGTTTGCGCGCAGCAGCGGGCGGATCAGCAGCATCGCCGCGCCGGTCGTACCCATCACGCTCGCGAGCAAGGTGCCGAGCGCGAGAATCGCGGTGTTCAGACGCGGTGTGCCATGCAGATTGCCGCGCACGCAGATGCCGCCCGCGACGGTATAGAGCGCGGTCAGCAGGATGATGAACGGGATGTACTCGTCGAGCATGGCGTGCGCGAGCGCGCCGAGCGCCGCGCTCGCGCCAAAGCTCACGGCAAACGGCACGATGAACGCGAGCGCCCACGCCGCGGCGATCTTGCCGAAGTGGTGGTGCCAGAGGGCTGGCGCGATCAGCGGAACGATCGCGATCGACAGCAGCACGCCCGCGAAGGGCAAGCCCCACAACGCCGACAAGCGCGCGCCGTCGAGCGTCTCAGCCTGCGCGAACGGCGAGCACAGTGCAAGCACCGACGCAACGGCGAGCCACCGGCCCGCGCGGCCGGCCTGCGAATTCATGCCGATACAGGCCGCGCGACGGCTTGCAACCGCACGCACGACAGATACCGCGTGTGTCGCGTATGCGCTGGCACGCCGCCGCGCGACGCGTTCAAGCATCCTGCACGACGATCGCATGCACCCGGTAGGGGCCGTGCGCGCCCAGCACGATGGTCTGCTCGATGTCGCCGGTGCGCGATGGCCCCGACACGAAATTGACCGCGCGCGGCAGCTCGCCGCGTTCCTTGCGGATCAGGTCGAACGCCTCTTCATGACCCGCGACGATGCGCGAGCCCGGCACGATCGCAATGTGCGTCTCCGGCAGCAGCCCGGCCGACGCATACGTCTCGGGACCGGACAGCAACACGAGCGTGCCGGTCTCCGCGGTCGCGCAGAAACAGCCGGTGAGACCGACCACGTCATTGTCTTGCGGTTTGCGAAATTCGACGGCGAGGCCGGCTGCGGCCCACGGCAGATCGCGCAGCGTTTGCCACGCGATGGCCTGCAACGGCAAACCGTGTTGCGTCAGATAGCGATGCGCGGCGGCGGGTACATCGGCGAAGGTTTGAACGGTGTCGACAGTACTCGCCATTTTCTGCGCTTCCTCGATGAAGCGCGCGCGCAGATCGGTGGGCATGTCCGGACGCGGGCCGGCCGGATGACGCGCGAGATAGTCCGCCGCGGCTTCGCGCTCGGCGGCGCTCGGTTCGGGCTCGCGCCCTTGCGCGGCGCGGATGCGCGCCAGGATGTTGCGGCGGGCAATCGATGTGTCCATGGGCGAAATCCTCGTGTCGACGGCCGTGCGATATGGCGAGGATTATACCGGCCGCCCTCCGCGCGAACACCCTGGCCGAACGGCATATTGCCGCCAGTCGATCGCGCGGCGACACTGTTCGCCGTGCCCCCCCGAACGCGAGCAGATCATGATGAGGCGATGAACCGAAAAGCAGTCCGCAAAGCGCGCTACCTGGCCGCATCTTCTTCCGGCTGCGCGATGCCGAACACCTGGCGCAGATACGCGAGATACGCCTTGTCCTCGCACATGTTCTTGCCCGGCGAGTCCGACAATTTCGCGACCGGCTGACCGTTGCAACGAACCATTTTGATCACGATCTGCAGCGGGTTGTAGCCGAGGTCGTTGGTCAGATTGGTGCCCACGCCGAACGCGAGCCTGCAGCGGCCGCGGAAGCGCTCGTATAGCTGCAGCACCTTCGGGATGTCGAGCGCGTCGGAGAACACGAGGATCTTGGTGCGCGGGTCGCAACGATTCGCTTCATAGTGTTTGAGCAGGCGCTCGCCCCAGTCGAATGGGTCGCCGGAATCGTGGCGAGCGCCGTCGAACAGCTTGCAAAAGTACATGTCGAAGTCGCGCAGGAACGCCTGCATGCCGTACACGTCGGAGAGCGCGATCCCGAGGTCGCCGCGATATTCCTTCGCCCACATCTCGAAGCCGAAGATCTGCGAGTCGCGCAGCCGCGGACCGAGCGCCTGGCAAGCCTGCAGGTACTCGTGCGCCATCGTGCCGAGCGGTGTCAGGCTGTGCTTCATCGCGTAGAAGACGTTGCTCGTGCCGGCGAACTGCTCGCCGAGACCGTCCTTCAGCGTGAGGATCACCTCCTCGTGCCACGGCTTCGAGAAGCGGCGGCGCGTGCCGTAATCGGCGATCTTGCAGTCGGCGAACTCCGGACGAGCGCCGAGCAGTTGAATCTTGTCGAGCAGACGGCCACGGCCTACGTGATAGTCGGGCGTTTGCTGGGTGTTGCGGAAATAGACTTCGTTGACGATTGCGAGCACCGGAATTTCGAAGAGGATCGTATGCAGCCACGGCCCCTTGATGTCGATGTCGATTTCGCCATTGCCCTTCGGCGACGGCGTGATCGAAATGTACTTCTCGTTCAGATGGAACAACGCGAGGAACTCGATGAAGTCGCCCTTGATAAAGCGCATGCGGCGCAGGTAGTCGAGTTCGTCGTCGGTGAAATGCAGTTCGCAGAGCTTGCGCACTTCGTCGCGAATCTCGTCGATGTACGGCACCAGATCGACATTCGGCGTGCGGCAGCGGAAGCGGTACTCCACGTTGGCGGCGGGGAAGTGATGCAACACCACCTGCATCATCGTGAACTTGTACAGATCGGTATCGAGCAGCGAAGTAATAATCATGATGGTACGAACTGGACCGCTGAAAAAACGAAAAGGGCTCATTGCACCCTTGCCACGGACGCGCTGAGCCGAGCGGCGCGCCAACCCGATGCATGTTACCCGAATGCGTCCGCATCCAGCGTGCCACCGGGCCTTCGCCGCCATTCCGCCCCCGCTCGCGGCACCCCATAAACTAATCACAAAAACATATAAGACTCACGGCCCGATGCTTTATGCGTCTGTTGACGTTACGTTACAATAACTCTTTTGGCGTCCGCGCCCTCCCCGATTCCGCATGCAGGAGCTGCCTGAATGACTCACGTTGTGACCGAAAGCTGCATCAAGTGCCGCTATACCGACTGCGTCGATGTGTGCCCGGTGGACTGCTTTCGCGAAGGTCCCAACTTCCTCGCGATCGATCCCGATGAATGCATCGACTGCGCCGTGTGCGTGGCCGAGTGCCCGGTGAACGCCATCTATGCCGAAGAAGACGTGCCGGGCGACCAGCAGGACTTCATCGCGCTGAACGCCGACCTGGCGAAAGCGTGGCCGAGCATCACGAAGACCAAGGCACCGCTGCCGGAAGCCGAGGAATTCAAGGATGTGAAGGAAAAGCTCGCGCTGCTCGCGCGCTGAGCGCGGCCGCCTGTCACCTGCCTTGGCCGTTCAGATTCAGTATCAGGATGAACGCCGAGGTATTGACAGACGTTTCAGCTGCCTCTACAATTTCGCTTCTCTGCTGTAGTTGTTCTGTTCCTCGATAGCTCAGTCGGTAGAGCGCCGGACTGTTAATCCGTAGGTCCCTGGTTCGAGCCCAGGTCGAGGAGCCAAGAATTGCAAAAGCCCGTTAATCAGACGGGTTTTTTTATGTAGATCAAGTTGTACGCTGTTCCTCGATAGCTCAGTCGGTAGAGCGCCGGACTGTTAATCCGTAGGTCCCTGGTTCGAGCCCAGGTCGAGGAGCCAAAATTTGAAAGGCCCGCATCCGTGCGGGCCTTTTTGTTTTTTTGCGCCCCGATCGACAACCTCACGCGCGCAGCGCGCCGTTATACGATGGCGGCTTCACGGCGCGCAAGTTTCATCCCGCTCTGGCGCCGGCCCACTCCAGACACTCAACCGGCACGCTCATGAAATCCACCTCGCTACGCATCGCGCTCGCGGCCATCGGCGCCCTGCTGCTTTCTTCGGCGCGCGGCGAAGAAATCGCCAGCGTCAATACGAATTTTCACGTTACCGGCTCCGACCGCGTGGTCGTGGAAGCCTATGACGATCCCATCGTGCAAGGCGTCACCTGCTACGTGTCGCGGGCGCGGACGGGCGGCGTCAAAGGCACGCTCGGCATTGCCGAAGATCCGACCGAGGCTTCGATCGCGTGCCGTCAGATCGGGGAGTTGCATTTCACCGGCCCCGTCAAGCAGAAGGACGACGTGTTCTCGGTCAGCATGTCGCTGATCTTCAAGTCGCTGCACGTGGTGCGCGTGGTCGACACGAAGCGCAACGCCCTGGTCTATCTGACCTACAGCGACCGCGTCGTCAGCGGCAGCGCGAAAAACAGCGTGAGCGCCGTGCCGATGCCCACTGGCACGACGATTCCGGTCAAGTAAGGGCAAGTCAGGACAAGTACCGGCAATTGACGGCACCAGCGGCACGCGGCGCGGCGCTGCACACCCGCCGCCGTCCCCGACAACGAGGCGTTAAACTGACCGGCCCAGCTAGACTTTCGTCATGACCGCCGCCCCTCGTTTCCGCGATTCCGCCCGCTACTGGCGCACGCCGCTACTGCCCGGCGCGGATCTGCTCACCGCCGAATATCACGATCACGAGTTCGCGCCGCATTGGCACGACGCCTACACGATCCCGGTGATCGTCGCGGGTGCGGAATGCTATCGGTATAGCGGCGAGCACCATGTCGCCGAAGCGGGCAGCGTGCCGGTCATCAATCCGGGCGAGTTGCATACGGGGTCGAAGGCGGTCGAGGCGGGCTGGCGTTATCGCGTGATGTATGCGCCGGTCGAGTTCCTCTGCGCGCTGGCCGACGAAGTCGCCGGCAAGCCGCAGGCCTTACCGTGGTTCGCGCCCGGCGTGATCCGCGATTCCGATCTCGCGACGCGGCTCGCGCACGCCCACCGTCTGCTCGAAGCCGGCGACGACGCGCTCGCCGCCGAAGCCGCAATGCTCGACGCGCTGTCCGCGTTGCTGGTCCGCTATGCGCGGACGCGCCCCGCCGCCGCGCGCGTCGCCACCGACGACACCCGCGTCGCACTGATGCAGGAGCGTCTGACCGGCGACCTCGTCGAACCGGTGACGCTCGCCGAGGTCGCGAAGGCAGCGGGTCTGTCGCCGTTCCACGCGGCGCGGCTATTCACCCAATCGACCGGCCTGCCGCCCCACGCGTGGCGCAATCAGGTGCGCCTGCAGCGCGCGCTCGCGCCGTTGCGCGCCGGCGTCCCGGTGACCGACGTCGCCGCCGCGAGCGGCTTCACGGATCAGAGCCATTTCACGCGGCATTTCCGGCGCATGTTCGGCGTGCCGCCGGGCCAATGGCAAGGAACGCAGCGCGGTTCATAACGCGATGCGGCACCGCCGGCGCCTGCACCGCGCGCCGTGAGCGTGCCGCCGCAATCCGTCAGCTCGTCATCAGCCATCCCCCGCTACACCGTAGCGCCCCATCAGCAATCCGCCGCAAGAACGTACAAGTCCGAACGCCGGTCAGCCGCTATGCTTCCGAAATCAAGGAGGCTTAGATTGACCGATTCCACCCAAGGCCAGCCCACCCGGGGCGGCCATCTCAAAGAATTCGCCGCCGGCGCGCGCGACATCATCCCGATGATGGTCGGCGCCGCGCCGTTCGGCGTCATTTTCGGCACGCTCGTGACCTCCAGCCCGCTGCATCTGTGGCACGGCCAGTTGATGTCGCTCGTCGTTTTCGCGGGCTCCGCGCAGTTCATCGCGCTCGGGCTGATCGCCGGGCATGCGAGCTTCGCCGTGATCTGGGCGACCACGCTCGTCGTCAATTTGCGTCACGTGCTGTATAGCGCGACGCTCGCGCCGCACGTCGCGCATCTGCCGAAGCGCTGGCGTTGGGCGCTCGGCGCGCTGCTCACCGACGAAGTCTTCGCGGTCGCGTGGGAGCACTACCGGCATCGCGAGCCGGGCACGGTCGGCCCGTACTACTTCTTCGGCGCCGGCGTCGCGATGTATCTGAACTGGCAGCTGTGGACCGTCGCCGGCCTGCTGTTCGGCGCGGCCTTCCCCGGCCTGCAGTCGCTCGGTCTCGACTTTGCGATGGTTGCGACGTTCATTGCGATCGTCGTGCCGCAACTGGTCGCGCTGCGCTATATCGCCGCGGCCGTCACCGCCGGCACGCTGGCGTTTTTCTGGCAGGCGTGGCCGTACAAGCTCGGCCTGCTCGGCGCGGTATTCGCGGGAGTCGCGGTCGGCGTGCTGCTGTCGATGTCGCGTCTGAACCTGCGTGGCGCGCGCCATCCCGTGGAGGCCACGCGATGAACTACGTCGTTCTGATCGTCGGCATGGCCGCGATTACGTGGTTGATCCGCGCGGCCGTGTTCGTGCTCGGCGACCGGCTCGTGTTCCCGCCGCTTGTGCGCACCGCGCTTAGCTTCGTGCCCGTCACCGTGCTGACCGCGATCATCGTCCCGATGGCCGTGTCGCCGCACGGCAACAACGCCGAGCTAACCTGGCGCAATCCGCAGCTGGTCGGCGCGCTCGCCGCGATCGTCGTTAGCGCGCTGACGCGCCGGCCGCTGCTGACGATCGCAGTCGGTCTAGGCGTGTTCTTCATCTGGCAGTACGTGGTGCTGAGGTAAGCGCGCCCTGTCTCTACGCTGATCCACTCATCAGCGGTCCGTGGACACCTCGCCGCGTCGCGGGCCGCGCCGCTGCCCTGCAAACGACTCCCAGGCGGGCCAGGGCCCGAAGCTTCCCTCCAAAGCGCCCGCGCGTCGCCGGGCCGCCCTCAAGTTTCCCGCCACCCCGCCGATATGCAGTCGAGGTCCGCTCATCGGGAGTCGTCCCGCTGGTTATGCGGCAACAGGCTGGAATCAAGCGCGTCGGCAACCGGCGTCGCGTCGCCTCGGTCCGCGAGCGGCCGGGCGATCTTGCGACGGCGCGCCGCGCGCGGCCGCATTAAACGGGATAACACATGGGTCAAATCACCCTGAAGCTCAAGGACGAGACCGTCGCGTCGCTGCGCAAGGACTTCGAGGCCTTTTTACGGGTCTCGCTGAAGCTCGATCCGCAGTTCGCGACGCCGTCGTTCGAGGATTTCTTACGCGCCAAGCTGCTCGACAACATGGTGCCGCTCACCGAGCACGCGGTACAGCGGATGCTGCAAGGCGGCCAGTACGCGTGGGCCAAACGCACGCTCGACAAGGAATTCCCGGACGTCGTGTCGATCCTGATGCGGCAGGCGGGCGAGTTCGGCTTCGGTTTCGCGGCGCGCTCGGAATGGACGCCCGAGGAACTCAGCAAGCAATGCCGCGACTGGGCCGCCGCTATCGTCAAGGAAGCGGAAGGCGATGCGACGCTGGTCGACCCCCTCGCCTCGCAGATCAAGAGCACGGTGCAGGACATTCAGGCGCTCGAGGAAGTGATGCAGACGCCGGCATGGCGGCTCGTCGAGTCGCTGCGCCAGCGCGTCTACGAGGCGAAGGTCGCGTGCGAGACGAGCGTGGGCAGCACCGCGCGCGAGAAGCTCGGCGAACTGCGTGGGCTGTTGCGGCTAGGCATTTCGCACGGCACGTTCCAGAAGCAGGAAGCGCAGCAGATCATGGAGTATCTGCGGCTCTTGAAGCCGGAGATTTTCGTCGAGGAACCGTACGACGTGTTCTCGCGGCTCGCGGCATGGCTGCGCAATTTCTTCGTGCCGCCGCCTCCGGTCGCGCAGCAACAGCAGCGGCAGTCGCGCTGAGCTTCCACTGACCCGCGCGGCGCACTTCCCTTAGTCGGATCAACGCGCCCCCTGCCCGCGCGTCGATCCCAACGCGCGGTGCTAGCCGCTCAATCCCACATCTTCCTGAGCTTCGCCGCGATCTCGATCTTCGCCTGCGCGGCCGCGGCGAGCCCCGCCGCGCTCGGCGCGCTCGCCACCGGAATGCGCGGCCATGCATAGGCGTCGAACAGCGGCAGCATCGGCGTGGCGATGAAGCGCGTGCGCGACGCCCACACATGGCGGTCGCCCAGATGCGTCTGGTTGTGCACGTAAAAGCGCTGCGGCACGACGATGTGCAGGTCTTCCTTCGAGCGCGTCATCGCCACGTAAAGCAGGCGCCGCTCCTCGTCGATTTCCTCCTCGCTGCCGGTGCCGAGATCGGACGGAATGCAGCCGTCGACGCCGTTCAGCACGAACACGTTGCGCCACTCCTGACCCTTCGCCGAATGGATCGTCGACAGGATCAGGTAGTCCTCGTCGATCAGTGGCACGCCGGATTCGTCGCTGGTCGCGTCGGGCGGATCGAGCGTCAACTCGGTCAGGAAGCGTTCTCGCGACGGATACGTAGCCGCGATGCTTTCCATCTGCAGCAGGTCCGCGTGACGGATCGCGGCGTCCTCGTGATTGCGCTCCAGATGCGGCTCGTACCAGCGCCGCACCATCTCGAACTCGGCGGGCCACGGCGTTTGCCGGTCGTACACGCTCGACATCAGCTTGACGAACGGGTGCCAGTCTTCCTGCGTGCGCGCGGGCGCCGCAAACGCGGCCAGCACACTGCCCGCGGTCGAGACCGGATCGCCGCCGTCCGCGCGCGCGACGATGTCGTCGAGCACCTTCGCCGCGGTGGCCGGGCCGACGCCCGGCAGCAGCTGCACAACGCGAAAGCCGGCCACGCGATCGCGCGGATTCTCGGCCCAGCGCAGCACCGCGAGCACGTCCTTCACATGCACCGAGTCGAGAAATTTGAGCCCGCCGAACTTGACGAATGGAATGTTGCGGCGCGTGAGCTCGATCTCGAGCGCGGCGCTGTGATGCGCGGCGCGAAACAATACCGCCTGCGACTTCAGCTTCACGCCCTGCTCGCGCGCCTCGAGCACCTGCTCGACGACGTAGCGGGCTTGCGCGGCATCGTCGGCGACCGTGACGAGGCGCGGGCGCTGCGCCGACGCCTTGTCGGTCCACAGATTCTTGGTGTAGCGCTCGGTCGCGAGTTCGATCACCGCGTTCGACGCGGCGAGAATCGGCTCGGTCGAGCGATAGTTGCGCTCGAGCGTGACCTGCCTGGCGGGCGGCTCGAACTGCGCGGGAAAGTCGAGGATATTGCGCACCGTCGCGCCGCGAAACGAATAGATGGACTGCGCGTCGTCGCCGACCACGGTCAGGCCACGGCCGTCCGGCTTCATGGCGAGCAGGATCGACGCCTGCAGGCGGTTGGTGTCCTGGTATTCGTCGACCAGAACATGATCGAAACGCGCCGACAGGTCTGCCGCGATGCTGGGCTCGGCGGCCATGTGCGACCAGTAGAGCAGCAGATCGTCGTAGTCGAGCACGCTCTGCTTCTGTTTCGCGTCGACGTATGCGGCGAACAGCCGGCGCAGATCGTCCTCCCACTCGCGACACCACGGAAACGCGCGGTCCAATACCTGGCCGAGCGACGCGCCGGTGTTGACGACACGCGAGTAGATCGCGAAGCAGGTGCCCTTCGCCGGAAACCGCCGCTCCTTCGCGGACAGTCCAAGCTCGTGGCGCACGAGGTTCAT
Organism: Paraburkholderia lebeckiae; assembly: GCF_014201005.1. Lineage (NCBI taxonomy): Bacteria > Pseudomonadati > Pseudomonadota > Betaproteobacteria > Burkholderiales > Burkholderiaceae > Paraburkholderia > Paraburkholderia lebeckiae. Next base: position 368,791 of record NZ_JACHDK010000005.1, read on the forward strand.
CAGGTCGGCGGAGTCTTCGCGGTCGTTGATCGTGAACGCGGGCGCGAGGCCGATCAGATCCGCGTATTCGCGCAACAGCCGCGCGCCGACACTATGGAAGGTACCCGCCCACGTGAGCCCTTGCGCGAGCGCGGCGCGTGCGCCGACGGTAGGGGCCGCGGCGCCCGCGATGCGGGTCACGCGGCGGGTCATTTCGAGCGCCGCGCGGCGCGAGAAGGTCAACAGCAGGATGCGCTGCGGATCGGCGCCCTTCACCACCAGATTGGCGACGCGGTGCGCGAGCGTGTTGGTCTTGCCGGAGCCGGCACCCGCGATCACGAGCAGCGCGCCGGGCAGCGCATCTGGCGTGTCGGTCCCGTATTCGACGGCTTCGCGTTGGGCGTCGTTGAGCTTTGCTAGCCAGGCGGCGGTATCGAACGACGGAGCGGATTCGGCGACGGTGGACACTGATCGGTTTCGCGGGTTGGATGGATTTTCAGGATGCGACGCATACTGTATATCCATACAACCTCGTGCGACAAGCGCCCCTTTTTTCGGGGCCTATCCGCCGGTCTACGCCGCGCACTACTGTTTCTTCGCGTCCTTCACGTTGGCAGCAGCGCTGGCCTTGTCGGCGTCGGCCTGCGCGTCGGCTTTGGTCTTGTCCGCTTTCGCCTGGGCGACCGCGGCTTTCTTGTCGGCCTTCGCCTGTTCTTTCGCGGCCTTTTTGTCCGCATGCGTGGGGGGCGCCGCGGCCGGGTCTGTCGTCTGCGCGAACACCGCCGACGACAGACAACCCGCCATCAGCGCGGCGTAAATGCGGTTTCGGGTGGAACGGTTGATGTTCATCTCAAATCTCCCTGAAGTACCTCTTGCCAAGCGACAGACGCCCGCGGCGCGCGAGCCTCGCAGACCCGCGCGCCGCGGCATCCAGCAGGGCTTAGTGCTTGACGTCCGCGCCGTCGCCCTGCGCCGCAGCCTGCCCTTCCATGTTCATCTTCATTTCGTTATTGGCGGTCTGTTTGTCCGCCTTCTGGTTCAGCTTCGCGCCGCGCATCTGCTCCTTGTACTCGTCCTTCGCGGCCTTCTGCTCCGCCTTCAATTCCGCTTTCGAGGACTTCCTGGCCGCGCGATACTCGGCGTTGGCCTTCGCGTCGGCGTCGCGCTTCTGCACGAGCGGGTCGGTGGAGCCCGAAGCCGTCAAACGGGCCGGCGGCGGCGCCTCGACGCCTTGCGCGGCGGGTGCGCCCGGGACTTGCTGCATGCCTTGCGTCGAAGGCGGCGCCTGCATGCGCTGGGCGCCAGCCGCGGACGGCGGCGCCATGTCGGCGGCGCCCTGGCTCCGGATCTGCGCCTGAGCGCCGATGCCTGCTGCCGGCTGCGCGGTCTGCGCGACGGCGGCCGTCGCGGCAAAAGCAGTGAGGGCGGTACCGATCAGGAGCGAACGAATCTGGGTCATGGCTATCCTCTCTGGAGTTGTTGTGACACGGGCGGACTCTCTGGCGTCGTGATGACGGAACGTCGCGCGCCTCGTCCGGACTGTGCGTCGCTGGATGGATGGCCGGGGAGCGATCCCGGAAGCCAGCGGGCTTTGCTGCTGAATTGCACTCTAGGAGTGAAATCCGTCCGGTGCGACCAGCGTTACGGAACGTTTCACTTTCCGACAACTGAATAACATCTACTTTCATTTGCTTGCGCGAAGGGCTCGCTGGATGGCCGCGCCGCCGCTCCGCGTGCGCTTGCTTTATGATGCGAACCCCAACGCGACCCCGCGCCCAAAGGTGCAAACGCCATGCCAAACCTCAATTTCACGCTGACCGGCGAATATGTCGAACTCCACAATCTGCTGAAGATCACGGGTCTCGCGGATAGCGGCGGCTCCGCGAAAATGATGGTTGCGGACGGCGCCGTGATGGTCGATGGCCGGGTCGAGACGCGTAAGACCTGCAAGATCCGCGCGGGCCAGGTCGTGCTGCTCGGCGATACGCGAATCGCGGTCCACGAAGGCTGACGGCAGTCCGGAAATTCGCAGGACGGCACGCACCAGAATTGTGCGTCGTCCATCGACAGCGGCCGGAGGAGGCAATAAGCTGTCTGTTTCGACAGGTAAACGACGGACCGCCTCGCCGTCGCGTCGCGGTTTTTCCCGCCCGCTGCCCGGCCGCTGCAACGCCCGTCAGAGCGCGCGGCGAGACGCAATGCGGCGCCGCTTGCGCCCGCCTTTCGCTGTTACCACCGCTGTTGCCACTTTTCGCCGTCAGGCATTCGATGACTCAACCCCGCTTCGCCCGCGCGGCCAGCCGGCCGCCGACCCTATCCCGCCACGCGGCCGACACCGCGCGGCTCGCCGCGCCGCTCGCGATCGCGCAACTGTCGCAAATGGCGATGAGCGTCACCGACACGATCCTGCTCGGCTCGCTCGGCCCCGATGCGCTCGCCGCCGGCGGCCTCGGCGCGAACCTCTTTTTCGTCGTCGTCACGCTGCTGCAGGGCGTGCTGACCTCGGTCAGCGTCAGCGTCGCGCACGCGCGCGGCGCGCAGGACGACGGCCGGGTGCCGCATATTTACTGGACCGGTTTCGTGCTGTCGGTGCTGCTGTCGGTGCCGGCGTTCATCCTGCTGTCGTTCGCGTCGAGGATCCTGCTCGCGGTCGGCGAGCCGGGCCTGCTCGCGCACAACGTCGGCCGATACGCGGCGGTGTTGCGCTGGGGGGCACCCGCGAGCCTGATCGGCGTCGGCCTGATGCGCTCGTTTCTGCCGGCGATCGGCGCGGCACGGCGCCTGTTGTGGGTGTCGATCGCGAGCGTCGGCGTGAACGGCTTCCTGAACTACGGGCTCATCCACGGCGCGTACGGGCTGCCGCGGCTGGGTTTTCTCGGCTCGGCGGCCGCGACCACGATCACCGTGTGGCTGACCGCGCTCGTGCTGATGGCGCTGCTGCATCTGCGGCCGCGCTTCCGCCATTTCGTCGTGGCGACGCGGCCGAAGCTGCCGTTGATGGGCGAATTGTTCGGCATCGGCTGGCCGGTCGCGATCACCTACGGCGTCGAGTCGACGCTGTTCCTCGCCACTGGCCTGATGGTTGGCCTGCTCGGCGAATCGCAACTGGCCGCGCATCAGATCGCGCTGAACGTCGCATCGGTCGCATTTATGGTGCCGCTGTCGATCGGCCAGGCGGCCAACGTGCGGGTCGGCTATTGGGCCGGCGCCGGTCAGCCGCTCGCCGCGCGCCACGCGGGCTTCGTCGCGCTCGCGCTCGGCGTCGGCTTCATGTCGATGTCGGGCCTCGTGCTGATCACCGCGCCGCATTGGATCGTCGGCCTGTATCTGCATCTCGACGACCCGACGAATGCGCCGACCATCGCGCTCGCCAGTTCGCTGCTCGGCGTGGCGGCGATTTTCCAGATCGTCGACGGGATGCAGGCGGTGGGCTCCGGCTGTCTGCGCGGGCTGAAGGACACGCGCGTGCCGATGATCGCCGCCGCGTTCGGCTACTGGGTGATCGGTTTTCCGACCGGCTATCTGCTCGCGTTTCACGCCGGCCTCGGCGCGCGCGGCTTGTGGTGGGGGCTCGCTGCAGGCCTCGCGAGCGTCGCGCTGCTGATGACGCTGCGTTTTCACAGGCTGAGCCGGCGGCAGACGCCGACGGCCGCATCAGCCACGCCGCCCGCGCGCTCGGTTTGAGCGAAGTAGCGGCAAGCCCCACTCCTGAAGCACTCCCTGCAAAAGGTAAAATGGCCGCCACGGCTCGCGAGCGCTATCCCGCGCTCACGCGCCACGAACCGCACGACGGCGCGCCTCACGAAGGCAGGCGCCGGACTGGCGTCGCGCGCGCACTCACCATTGCCCGCGTCGCGTGCGGCTTCGTGCGGCTTCAATTGGCCACCCGTTTTTGCCGCGCTTTCGCCACGGCGCTTGCCGTAGCCGCTTCGCCCGCTTTGGCGCGGCAAACGCCGCAACGCCAGCCCACAACCGGCCGGGCCGCAGCCCCGCTTTCCCGCGATACAACATAACCAAGGACCACCCGCCATGCTTGCCCGCGTCACCCGCCTGTTCCCGCTCTGGGCCGTGCTCGTCTCGGTCGCCGCGTACTTCTCGCCGGCCTCGTTTTCCGGCGTCGCGCCGCACGTCACCACGCTCCTCACAATCATCATGCTGGCGATGGGCGTCACGCTGTCGGCCGGCGATTTCCTGCGCGTGTTCACGCGTCCCGCGCCGGTGATCGCCGGCATCGTGCTGCACTACCTCGTGATGCCGCTCGCCGCATGGGTCATCGCCAGGGCGCTGCGCATGCCGCCCGACCTGACCGCCGGCATGGTGCTGGTCGGCAGCGTCGCGAGCGGCACCGCGTCGAACGTGATGATTTATCTCGCGCGCGGCGACGTCGCGCTGTCGGTGACGATCAGCGCGCTGTCGACGCTCGTCGGCGTGTTCGCGACCCCGCTGCTCACGCGCCTTTACGTCGACGCGTCGATCGTCGTCGACGTGCACGGCATGCTGATGAGCATCCTGCAGATAGTCGCGCTGCCGATCGTCGTCGGTCTCGTCGTCAATCATCTGTTCGGCAAGCTCGTGCGCAAGATCGAACCGATCCTGCCGCTCGTGTCGATGGTCGCGATTGTGCTGATCATCGGCGCGGTGGTGGGCGGCACGCAGAAGAGCATCGCGTCGGTGGGGCTCGTCGTGATGGTCGGTGTCATCCTGCACAACGGCATCGGCCTGCTCGGCGGCTACTGGGGCGGCCGTCTGCTCGGTTTCGACGAAGCCGTCTGCCGTACGCTCGCGATCGAAGTGGGCATGCAGAACTCCGGTCTCGCCGCGACGCTCGGCAAGCTCTACTTCACGCCGCTCGCCGCGCTGCCGGGTGCGCTGTTCTCGGTCTGGCACAACCTGTCGGGCTCGCTGCTCGCGGGAGTGTGGGCGGGTCGCCCGGCGAAAGGCTCGACCCATCCCGATGGCGAGCGCGCGCTGCACGCCGAGCGCGTCTGATAGAGCGTCCGCGCGCCGCGGTTGGCATCAGTTGATGGATCACCCAACTGCGGCGCCCTCCCGACCGACGCGCGGCACTCGGCCGGGTTTGCAGACGAACGACGAGCACGCGCCCCAATTCCCTTAGAATGGTTTTCTCGACAGCGTGCGCAGGCCTTCGCTGTCGCCACGCGAAAAGCTTGCAAAACAAGGGGAAAAACAGCGTGCAGGGCCAATTCGAACAAAATCGGCGGGCCGCGCGCCGCCACTCGATAGTCAGCACGACGAGGCAATTTTTCCTGCTCTGTTGCGCGGCGGCATTTTTGACCGCCTGCGCGACGAAGCCGCCCGCCACCGCGTTCGACCGCCAGCTCACACACGCACTCCCCGCCACCGCGGATACGCCGCTGCGCGAAGCGCTCGCGCCGTTCGAGGCGAAGCATCCGGAGCAGTCGGGCTTTCGCGTGCTGGCGAACGGCACCGACGCGCTGCAGATGCGCATCGCGCTCGCGCGCGCGGCGACCAAAACCCTCGACATGCAGTACTACATTGCCAACGAGGACACCACCGGCAAGCTGCTGCTCGGCGCCGCGCTGTATGCGGCCGATCACGGCGTGCGCGTGCGCATGCTGGTCGACGATCTGAACTTCAAGGACATCGACCGCATCGTGGCGGGGCTGAACTCGCACGACAACATCGAGATTCGCGTCTTCAATCCGCTCGGCAGCGCCCAGCAAGGCATGTTCGAGCGCACCACGAACGTGTTCACGCAGATCGGCCACTTCACGCGCCGCATGCACAACAAGGCGATGATCGCGGACAACCAGCTCGCGATCGTTGGCGGGCGCAATCTTGGCGACGAGTACTTCAGCGCCAGCGAAACGCTGCAGTTCCGCGACATGGACGTGCTCGCGGCGGGCCCGATCGTCGCCGACGTCTCGGCGAGTTTCGACGACTACTGGAACAGCGACCTCGCCTATCCACTGCGTGCGCTGAACAGGCAGAAATTCAACCAGAAAGAACTCGACCAGACGCGCGACGACCTGCGCCACCACTGGCGCACCAATGCCGATCCGTACAACGCGAAACCGCTGAACGCGACGCCGCTCGCCGCGCAGATTAGGAGCGAGCAGCTCGGCCTCACGTGGGCGGGTGCGGAATTCAGGGCGGACCTGCCGGAGAAAATCGCGCATCCGTCGCCGGACTACGTGAGCCCGCCGCTCGCGCGGCTGCGCGAACTGATGCGCGACGCGCAGCACGACTTCCTGATCGTGTCGCCCTACTTCGTGCCGCACGCGCCGGGCGTGCAGGCGGCCGGCGAGCTCACGCGCCGCGGCATCCGCATCGCAGTGCTGACCAACTCGCTCGCGGCTACCGACGCGGTCGCCGTGCAGGCCGGCTACAGCCCGTTCCGGGTGCCGCTGCTAAAGGCAGGCGTCGAACTGTACGAATTGAGGCCGTACCAGGACACGCCGGACGTGGGGCTGGTCGGCTCGCGTTCGCGCGCGAGTTTGCATGCGAAGACTTATGTGATCGACCACCAGATTCTCGTCATCGGCTCGATGAACCTCGACCCCCGCTCGGCCAATCTGAACACCGAGCTCGCACTCGTGATCCACAGCCCCAAACTCGCGAATCAGGTCGCCAGCATCTTCGAGCGTGCCATCCAGCCCGATCACAGCTACCGCGTGACGCTCGCCGACGCGGCCCAGCTCGCCTATCTGCGCTCGATCGGCGCGCCACTGTCGCCGCTCGTCTGGACCGACGTCGAGAACGGCCAGACACGCACCTACATTTTCGATCCGCAGGCCGGTTTTTACCGGAATGCGCTAACGGGTCTATTCTCGTTATTGCCTGTCAACTCGGAACTTTGAGAAGCGGAGTCAACCATGACTGAAGACGTACGGATGGAGCGCGACACGTTCGGCGAAATCGCGGTACCGAACGCCCGCCTGTGGGGCGCGCAGACGCAGCGCTCGCTGCAGAACTTCAAGATTTCGACGGAAAAGCAGTCGCCCGAGCTGATCACCGCGCTCGCGGTGATCAAGCGCGCGGCCGCCGAGGTCAACCTCGGCCTCGGTGTGCTCGACGAGCAGAAGGCCCGCGCGATCATGCAGGCGGCCGACGAGATCATCGACGGCAAACATCCGGACGAATTTCCGCTGGCGGTCTGGCAGACCGGCTCGGGCACGCAGACCAACATGAACCTGAACGAGGTGATCGCCAACCGTGCGAGCGAGCTGCTCGGCGGCGAGCGCGGCGAAGCGCGCAAGGTGCATCCGAACGATGACGTGAATCGCGGGCAGTCGTCGAACGACGTGTTTCCGACGGCGATGCACGTGGCTGCCGCGGATGCCATCGTCAAGCATCTGCTGCCCGCGCTGAAGACGTTGCGCGACACGCTAGACGGCAAGGCGAAAGCGTTCACCGACGTCGTCAAGATCGGCCGCACGCACCTGCAGGACGCGACGCCGCTCACGCTCGGCCAGGAATTCTCGGGCTATGTCGCGCAGCTCGAGCACGGCATCCGGCACGCCGAGTCGGCGTTGCCGCATCTGTACGAGCTTGCGCAGGGCGGCACCGCGGTCGGCACGGGACTGAACGCGCACCCGAAGTTCGCCGACGGCGTCGCCGCCGCGATCGGCAAGCTGACCGGTCTGCCGTTCGTGTCGGCGCCGAACAAGTTCGAGGTGATGGCAGCCGCCGACGCGCTGGTATTCGCGCACGGCGCGCTCAAAACGGTGGCCGCGAGCCTGAACAAGATCGCCAACGACATCCGCTGGCTCGCGAGCGGCCCACGCTGCGGTCTCGGCGAGCTGTCGATCCCCGAAAACGAGCCGGGCAGCTCGATCATGCCGGGCAAGGTCAATCCGACCCAGTCCGAAGCATTGACGATGCTGTGCGCGCAGGTGTTCGGCAACGACGTCGCCGTGAACATCGGCGGCGCGAGCGGCAACTTCGAGCTCAACGTGTTCCGTCCGATGATCGCGCACAACGTGCTGCAGTCGGTGCGCCTGCTCGCCGACGGCGCGCATAGCTTCAACGACAACTGCGCGGCCGGCATCGAGCCGAATCACGAGCGCATCGATACCTTGCTCAACGAATCGCTGATGCTGGTGACGGCGCTCAATCCGCACATCGGCTACGACAAGGCCGCGCAGATCGCGAAGAAGGCGCACAAGGAAGGCACGACGCTGAAGGCGTCGGCGCTGGCGCTCGGTTATGTCACCGAGCAGCAGTTCGACGAGTGGGTGCGACCCGAGGATATGGTCGGACGCGCCGCATGATGATGCGCTGCGCCTAGATCTTTCCCTGCGAGACTTCTTCCGGCTTCAGCTCGATGATCGCGTCGAGCGCTTCCTTCACGTCCATCGCGTACCTGGCGAGGCGTTTCTGCTCCTCGGTCTCTGGCAGGAAGGCGGGCACCGGCACCGGATGGCCGTTCTCGTTGACGGCGACCATTACGACGAGACAGTCGGTGGTCTGCAGCAGTTCGCCGCCCTTCGGGTCGCCCGCGTGCACCGACACGTGGATGTGCATGCTGGTGCGGCCCGTCGCGACGACGCGCGCGCGCAGCTCGACCAGATTGCCGACGAGGATCGGCCGACGGAAACGGATATTGCCGACGCTGACCGTCACGCAATAGCGCCCAGACCATACCGCCGCGCATGCGTAGGCGGTTTCGTCGATCCACTTCATCAGCGCGCCGCCATGCACCTTGCCACCGAAGTTGACCGAGGTCGGCTCGGCGAGAAAGCGGAAGGTGGTTTCCGAACGGTCCAGCGGTGCGGTGGGAACAGTGCTCATCTTGACTCCGGTCAATCGGATGCATTGAAAGGAGGCGATTATACGAGCGCAATATTGCGCGCGACGGAGCGTCGATTGGGGGACGCGGCGCGAAGCGCGCCGATGGGCCGACGGTGGGCCTAGTTGTGGACGCTGATCCCTGTGTCGACGGTGCCGTACATGTTGATGCTGCCGCTGCCGGCCGATCCCGAGCCGGCTCCGCCCCCCGCGCAGGCGCTGAACAGCAGAACCGCCGCGGCGACGGCGAGAAGAGTTTTCATCACATCGATTTCCTGCAAGGACAGGCTTCGATTCTAGCCTGTGGCACGCGACACCGCGCAAACGCGGGCGAGCCGGACACGTCCGTCGCATTGATTGTTCACGCCAAGCTGAAACATCGAATACCCGATACGCGTAGAGTAGGAATCGTGGCGGCGGGCTTTGCGATTGGACCGCGCTGCCCTTTGCCGCCCATTCAGGAGACGCGCCATGACCGCCCCCTTCCTAGACGACCAGAACCACTTCCCCGGCCTGAGCCGCATCGGCGCGCTACTCGCCGATCCCGGCCGCGCCGCGATGCTGTGGGCGCTAATGGACGGCAGCGCCCGCCCGGCCGGCGAACTGACGATGATCGCGGGGCTGTCGCCATCGGCGGCGAGCGCCCATCTCGGACGGCTCACCGACGGCGGGCTGCTCGCGCTCGAAGTGCGCGGCCGGCATCGCTATTTCCGTATCGCGTCGGCGGACATCGCCGCATCGATCGAAGCACTCGCCAATGTCGCGCAGGTCAGCGCGCCCCAGCGCTCCGTGCCGGGTCCGGCACGCACCGTGCCGCTGGAAATGCGCTATGCGCGCACCTGTTACGACCACATGGCAGGCGAGCTGTCGGTGCGCATGTTCGAGCGCATGCTCGAGCGCGGACTGCTGACGCAAGACGGCGCATCGCTCGAAGCGACCGCGCAGGGCGTCGCCCGCTTCGCCGACTGGGGCATCGATATGGCCGCGCAGAAGACCCGACGGCGGCGTTTCGCTTGCACCTGCCTCGACTGGAGCATGCGCCGACCGCATCTGGGCGGCGCGCTCGGCGCGGCGTTGCTCGATGCGTGGTCGGCGCATGGCTGGGTCGAGCGGACCGAGCGGCCGCGCGTGCTGCGCGTCACGCCGGCCGGCCATCAACAATTCGATGCGTTTCTGGCCGGATAGACCGTTCACCTGCCGGCGGCCCGACGTGGCGAGATCTTTTGTTACACGCCAGCGAATCCACCTTACAAATGAGCGGGTCTTGAAACATTCGCGGCGGGTACAGTGACTGAACGGGCCCGGCCCATTGCCACGTCCGTCGGAGATCAGTCATGACACACGCCAAGCAGCCCGTGCAGCAAGCCGGGATCCGACGCCGGATGAGCGGATATACGATGATCGCGACCGCCGTCGTTGCACTCGCGGCGCAGAGCGCCCTGGCGCAGCAAGCGACACCCACGCCACAAGCCGCGGCGGCCGTCGGGCCGGGCGGCGATCCGCCGGGCGGCGACCCGCCGGGGCGCATCGCGCGTCTGAACTACACGGCCGGCGCCGTGACCACCGAGCCCGCCGGCGCGACCGACTGGTCGTACGCGCAGATCAACCGGCCGCTGACGACCGGCGACCAGCTATGGAACGACCAGAACGCACGCTCCGAGCTGCACATCGGCTCGACCGCGGTGCGCCTCGGCCAGAACACGAGCCTCGACGTGCTCAATCTCGACGACACGACCGCGCAACTGAAAGTCGCGCAAGGCACGCTATCGACGCGCGTGCGCGAGCTCGCGCCGGGCTCGTCGTATGAAATCGACACGCCGAATCTTGCGCTCGGCGTGAATGGTCCCGGCGACTACCGCGTCGACGTCGCGCCGGACGGCAGCAGCACGACCGTCACCGTGCGCAGCGGCAGCGCGATCGCGTACGGCGACGGCGGCCAGGTGCCGGTCGCGGCGGGTCAGCAGATCCGCTTTGCCGGCAGCAGCCTGCAGCAAGTCGCCGACAACCGCGCGCCCGCTGTCGACGAGCTCGACCAGTGGGCCGCCAGCCGCGACGCCACCGAAGACCGCTCTCTGTCGGCGCGCTACGTGTCGCGCGACATCCCCGGCTACGACGACCTCGATGCCAACGGCACATGGCGCGAGACGCCGCAGTACGGCGAAGTGTGGGTGCCGAACGCGACGCCGGCCGGCTGGGCGCCGTATCACGACGGCCACTGGGTCTGGCAGGCGCCGTGGGGCTGGACCTGGGTCGACGACCAACCTTGGGGCTTCGCGCCGTACCACTACGGCCGCTGGGCCGAGGTCGACGGCACGTGGGCCTGGGTGCCAGGTCCGCTCGAAGCGGACGCGGCGCCGGTCTATGCGCCGGCGCTGGTCGCATTCGTCGGCGACGACGACGGCGGTGTCGACTGGGGTGTGAACCTGGCGGTCGGCGGGGTCATCGCGGCGGGCGTCGCGTGGTTTCCGCTCGGGCCGGGCGAGCGGTGGCATCCGCATTGGGGCGGTCACGACCGCTGGAGCGCTGGGTACTACAACCGCGTGAACCGCACGACGATCGTCAACGACTACCGCCGCAACGTGAACATCCACAACGCGTACGTGAACTATCGCGTGCCGGGCGGTGTGACGGCCGTGCCGGCGACAGCGTTCGTGCACGGTCAGCCAGTCCGACGCTTTTCGCAGAAGGTCGATCCGGCGCAGTGGCGCAACGCGCGGATCAACCCGGGCGGACCGGGGATAGCGCCGGTGCGCGAAAGCTTCGGGTCGGATCTGCGGCGCGCGAACTACCGGCCACCGGCGAGCGTCGTCGGCCGGCCGGTCGTCGCGACTCGCAATCCCGTCATGCCGGCCGCTTATCACGACGAGCTCGCGCAGCGCTTCGCGCAAAGCGGCGGTCGGGTGCCCGGCGGCGGCCAGCCGGTCGTGCGCACCGCAGTGCCGGCGCATATGACCGGCGCACCGAGCGCGCTGCCGATGGCGAACGTGCGGGTCGTGCAATCGCATGTGCCGGGACGTCCGCCGGGGATGGCGGCGGGTGCGCCTGGCGGCCCCAGCGCAATGGACGGTAACGGGCCGCATGGCGTTGAGCAGACTGGCCAGCGGCCCGGCGAAGCCGGCGTCGTGGGGCCGCATGGAGAAGCGCCGCAAGCGCGTCCGGGCATGCCGCCGCAGATGGTCGGCAATCCGCGTCCGCCGCAGCCTGGCGAGAGCGGGCTCGCCGGCAATATGGGCCATCCGTCGAACGGTGTGCCGCGGCCGCCGCAAGCAGCCGGTGGGAATTCAGCCAACGCGGCGGCGTACGCACGGCAGCGCGGCGCGCCGCAGGAATGGGGCGCGGTCGGCAGGTCTCAGCCGGCATGGACGCAGCCTCATACCCCGATGGCGCAGCAGGCACCGCGCATGGCGCAGCCGGGCGGCCCGCAACAGCCGAGCTTCGCGCAACACTCTGGTGTGCCCCATCCGCCGGACAACCCGGCCGCGCAGCAACAGGCGCGTGTGCCAAACTGGCATCCGCCTGTGACGCAACAGGCCCCGCGTGCCCTCCCGCCGCAGCAACCGCGTCCCGAACCACAAATGCAGCAGGCGCAACAGCCGCGTGTCGAACCGCGTCCGCAGCCGATGCCGCAAGCCCCTCGACCCGAACCACAGTTCCAGCAGGCGCAGCAGCCGCGTGTCGAACCGCGTCCGCAGCCGATGCCGCAAGCCCGTCGGCCCGAACCGCAGTTCCAGCAGGCGCAGCAGCCGCATTTCGAACCGCGTCCGCAGCCGATGCCGCAAGCCCGGCCCGAGCCGCGTCCGCAGATGCAGCAGCCACGCCCCGAACCGCGGCCCCAGCAGGTGCAGCAGCCACGTCCGCAACCCCAGCCGCAACCGCAACATGCCGAGCAGCACCAGGGCGGCGGCAATCGCGACGAGCGTCACAAGAGCTGAGCAGGACGCCTGCCGTCCCGGCAATAAAAAAGCCCCGCGATGCAAGCCATCGCGGGGCTTTTGTTATTCGACGACGAAGAGGGCGAGCGCTACCGCCCCGCTCCCACCGGCATCAGATCGCCATCGGCGCCGTTAGCGGCTCGTGATGCCGATAGCCGACCAGAGAGAAATCCGCAGGCTCGATCGTCTCGAGCCATTCCGGCTCGTACACGCCGGTCTTCGCGTAGTCGGGCACACGATCGGAAATCGCGAGCCACGGACTCTCGTACGGCTCGCGCTCGAGCTGCTGGCGCAGCATATCGAGCTGATTCTCGTAGATATGCGCATCGCCGATGAAATAGCTGAACCAGCGCGGCGTATAGCCCGTCAGCCGTCCGACCAGATGCAGCAGCGCCGCGCCCTCGGTCAGATTGAAGGGCGTGCCAAGCCCGACGTCGTTGCTGCGGATATACAGGCACAACGAAATTTCGCGGCGCGTAACGTTCGGCAGAAACTGGTACAGCAGATGGCAAGCCGGTAGAGCGATCTGGTCGAGCACGGCCGGGTTCCAGGCATGGAACAGAATGCGTCGATCGGCGGGATTCTGCATGATCGTGTCGAGACACTGGCGCAGCTGGTCGATCGCCTTGTAAAGCAGCACCTTCGAGCGGCCTTCTTCGTCGAACTGCGTGATCACGCGAAAACCGCGCGCCTGCGCGTCAGCGAGTTGCGCACTCGCGCTGGCGTCGAGCACCTTGTAGGCCGGCCACTTGCGCCATTGCACGCCGTAGACATCACCGAGATCATCCGGGCCCTCGCGATACGGATTGGCGAGCCACTGCGCGTTCTGATTCGCGTTCCCGTCCCACACCTTGCAGCCGAGCTCGCGGAAATCCGCGGCGCTACGCGAAGCACGCAGAAACCCGACCAGCTCGCCGATCGCCGACTTGAACGCGAGCTTCTTCGTCGTGACCGCTGGAAAGCCTTGTTGCAGATCGAAGCGCAGCATCGCGCCGGGCATGCTGATGGTGCGGATGCCGGTGCGGTTTTCCTGCCACGTGCCGGTGTCGAGAATCGTACGGACGAGGTCCAGGTATTGTTTCATGCAGTTTCCTTCGGCGCGGCGCGAACCCGATCAGGCGCGCTCACGGAATTGAGCAAAACCCGATTCTAACAAGCGCGACCGCGCGCCGCCGGAGCATGGCGCGCCGCATGCGGAATATCGAGGGAATATCAGACGGAAAGGAGAACACCGCGGTACGCGATATACGGGCGGCAAACACGTGCATGCAAAAGTGCTTCGACGCGACGCTTGCCGGCTGGCGTCGCTGCGCCCGGAAGGCACAGTCAATCCGTCCGAACCGGCACAGCCCGAGACCCACGGCGACGCGCCAGACCTTCACATGCCACGTCGCCAGTCTTGCCGCTCGACCGCCGCCTACAGATGCTGCACCGACGCCGGCAAATCGCCGTGCGGCGCCGACATCGGCTCACCTTCCATGTGGCGCATGCCGTGCGAGCACAGCAGCCGGTACAGCGTCACTCGCGAGATGCCAAGTTCCTGCGCCGCGTCTCCGAGCCGCCCGCGATGCCGCAGCAACGCAAGCTCGATCGCCTGACGCTCGGCCGCTTCGCGCGCCTGCGCGAGCGACACCGGCACGATCTCGACGTATTCGGCAAGTTCGAGGTCGCGCGCGGTGATCGCGCGTCCCTCCGACATCACGATCGCGCGCCGCACCCGATTGATCAGCTCGCGCACGTTGCCGGGCCAGCCGTAGTTATGCAGCGCGGCGATCGCGTCGGGCGCGAAGCCACGCAGGCGGCGGCTCGCATCCTTCTTGAAACGTTCGAGCATGTGCCGTGCGAGCAGTTCGATGTCCTTGCCGCGCGCGCGCAGCGGCGGCTCGTCGATCTGCAGCACGCAGAGGCGGTGATAGAGGTCGGAACGGAAGCGCCCTTCGATCATCGCCGCGGTCATGTCCACGTGCGTGGCCGAAATGATGCGCACATCGACGTCGATCGCGCTATGGCCGCCGAGCCGCTCGACCTTGCGCTCCTGCAGGAAGCGCAACAGGCTCGCCTGGCTTTCGAGCGGCAGATCACCGATTTCGTCGAGAAACAGCGTGCCGCCGTTGGCCGCCTCGACCCGGCCGATCTTGCGCTGGTTCGCGCCGGTGAACGCACCGCGCTCGTAGCCGAACAGCTCCGATTGCAGAAGATGCGGCGGGATCGCACCGCAATTGATTGGCACGAACGGCGCGTTGCGCCGCGCCGAGCGTTCATGAATGGCGACTGCCGTCAGCTCCTTGCCGGTACCCGATTCGCCGGAGATGAACACCGGCGCGTCGGTCATCGCGACCTTGCGGATCGAGCGGAACAGCGCGAGCATCGCGTCGCACGAGCCGACCATCTCGCCCTCGGCGCTTTGCGAGCCGTCGTGCGACGCCGTTTCGCTCAGCGAGATCATGCCGTACGCATGACCGACCGAGTCGACAATACGGTCGCCCGAAGACGGCACCGTCACGTAATCGAAACAGTAGTCGCGCACGAGCCGGCGCAACGCGGCGTCCTGGAGTTGGCCAGGCGTAGTGGCAGCGACCCAGCCGACGTTCGGCATGGTCAAACAGGATTCAAAAGCGGCGATTTCGTGCGGCTGGAAATCACTGGACAGATCGAGCAGGCCGCCAGCAGCCGAGCCGGTGCGCACTGCCCGGCGCGCATCGCGCGCCGATCCCACGACTTCGACATGCCAGCCACGCTGCATAAAACGCGTATTCAGTTCCGCGCTCGGGTCACGCGAAACGTAAATCAGTTGCCGCGTTGCGGGTTCCATTATTCAGATCCTCTCGTCAACGAACGTTAAGGACGACGCATGCACCTGAAATTGCGGTTCAGACACGCTGACTCGTCCAGGATTCGCGAATCGCAAAACCCGAACGGCCATTCCATTCCGTGCGGACAGCTGATCCCCAAGAAAGCGGCGTGTGTGTTCGAGACGGCCCGATATGGGCCTTTTTTAAATGTGAAGCTGTTTTCGAGAGCTTACTATACGCGCGCCGCTTCGAAAACAATTATGCGAATTTAATCGATGGACCCGTTGCCCATCAAGGCTTAGCGGCCGATCGTGATTTATTCAGCCGACAAATAAAACATTAGTGGAAGCGCTTTTCGTGGCGTTCTCGCGACAGTATTTCCTTACCTCGTGGATTAACGAATTATAGGTATTTTCTGCTGATCCGTTTCAGGCCTGCAACGTTTTTTGCCGATTTGGAACGCATTAGTCGCGTTTGTGCTGGTTGGCGCCAGGCGTATCAATGGATTGCGAGCGATGGCACATGTTTCGCTAATTGACGTGCACCAGGGAGACACATCATGCGACTCGCATTGCGCATCGATCTGATAAGCCGCCGCGCGCCATTCTTCGCGATCTGCGCAGCTCTCGCGTTCAGCGCCCTGCCGGCGAGTGCCGGCACCCCGACAGCGCAAGCCGCCCCGGCGCAATTCGCCACGCTGACGGACTCCAGCGATGCCGCCGACCCCGCCTGCGCCAGCCTGCAAGCCACCACGCCGGTTGCCGCCGAGGACGACAGCCAGATCGCCGCCAACCCGTCGACCCCGACTGCCGATGCTGCATCCATGAACGATTTTTCGCTCGATGACCAGATGCTGTCGCGGCAACGCGGCGGCGCGGTCGGCATGTTGATGGTCGCCGCGACGCCCCAGTTGACGCAAAGCGGCGGCAACCAGGTGACGTTGTGGGACGAGATCGCGCCACCCTCGCCGCTGCCGGTGCCCGTCGATGCCGCGCGCGCCGCCCAGGGCAACGTCGCGACATACCAGCGCAAGTAAGCAGGACGAAGCAACGAACAGACGGCAAAGAACCAGGCAATGCAGGACCGGTGGCCGCGCGAGAGGTGACGCGCCCCACGACGGCGGGACACAAGTAACAAGAGAGAAGGGACCGGGACATGAGTACGAACCAGCAGACGCCGCACGCCCTCGGGCTGCCGGCGGCGTCGTTCAGCAACGCTCCCGTCTCGCCGCGCGCCGCTTCGGCCGGCACCGCCCTTCTCGCCAGCGTCCTCGTCACCGCCTGCTTCGCGAGCCATGCCTATGCCGAGCAGGTCGCCAATCCGGGCGACATCGTCGTCGAGCGCAGCGTCACGCCGCGTGACGCGTTCGTCCCCGTGCCGCGCCACCAAGACCCGGTCGCCGTGCGCGCCACCACGTTCCCCGCCAAGTCGTTCGATCCGACGATCGCGACGCTCGTCGGCGACACCGATCTGACGAACGCGCACGGCTCGAACGGCGTCGCCGCCGGCGGCGTACCCGGCGGCACCGGCATGCAGGCCGTCACGCAGATCCTCTCCGGCAAGGCGACCGGCAACTCGATCCCGCTGAACTCGGGCGGCATCGGCGGACCGGCGACGGGCGTCGGCGGCGCGATCAGCTCGTCGGTGACGGGCGCGCTCGCGCCGCTATCGAACGTGCTCGGCGGCGCGCTCGGAGGCCTGAAATGAGCGCACGCCTGCTCCTCTCGCTGAACTCGCTGAACTCGCTTCGCTCGCTGCAAATCGCTGCGGCACGCCCGGCCCTGCGCGTCTGCGCGTGCCTGTGCATGGGCGTCGCTGCGTTCGTCGCCGGCGCGGCTCACGCGCAGGCGCAAGCGGTGCCCATCGTCGGCGCCATCGCGACGATCGGCAGCGGCGCGGGCATGGGCGCGACGGGCGCGCTCACGGTCAACGAAACGGCTGGCCTCGACAACGCGCAGGCCAACCAGATCACGGTGACGAAAGGCGCCGCGGTCGGCAACGCGAACGCGAGCGTGCAAAGCGCGTCGGTGGCCGCGAACGTGCCGCGCGCGCAGGCGTCGATCGAAGCCAGTGCGTTTTCGAACACAACCGGCGCGGTGCTGGTGAACCAGTCGGCCGGAGCAGGGAATCTGCAGCGCAACAGCACCCAGATCGGGACTGCGGCGCTCGGAGTCGAGACCGTCTCGGATGGGGAGCTCTCCGCGACGGCCCCGAAAAACGGCAGTCCGGGGCAGTCGAACGCGATTCACGGCGTGCGCGAGGCAAGCATTTCCAGCGATGCGTTTCGCAACGCGAACGGAATCGTGCAGATCAACCAGGCAGCCGGCGCCGGTAATGCCACGGCAAACAGTTTTGTGCTCCGTCCCCCGGCGGGCACTTTTTTTAACTGACCACACTTAAGTATCGGAGCGAATCATGAAGCGCACTCTTATTGCCACGGCCGTTCTCGTTGCCGCATCCGGCAGCGTGCTTGCCGCGCCGCAGAAGGCCTACCTGTTCAATACGACGGTCGTCGGCGAGATGGTCGGCGTCGAAGGTCTGG
Organism: Paraburkholderia lebeckiae; assembly: GCF_014201005.1. Taxonomy (NCBI): domain Bacteria; kingdom Pseudomonadati; phylum Pseudomonadota; class Betaproteobacteria; order Burkholderiales; family Burkholderiaceae; genus Paraburkholderia; species Paraburkholderia lebeckiae. The sequence continues at coordinate 386,808 of NZ_JACHDK010000005.1, forward strand.
TCGGACTGTTTGGCTGCGTGCATGTCTCCAGCACGGCTAACGCGGTGATCAACAACAATCAGACCGTCAACGTGAATGCGACGCTCGATCCGCAGGCGCAGACCTACACCAGCGGCAACGTGACCACGACCCTGAACAACAGCAGAACGTCGGTCAGAGGCGGCGGCTCGGCATTCGCGTTCACGACGCAAAACCATACGTCGTCGAGCTCGGGCTCGCAGGGCTTCGAAGCCTCCGGCGGCTATGCGTACGGCAGCCAGAGCGCGAGCGTGACGAGCGGCGGCTATGAAACCAGCCAGCAGGCAGCCGGCATCGCGGGCAGCTTCTCGCACACAAGTCAGAACTCTGGCGGCCATCTGTCTGCCGGCGGCTCGATCGGCGGCAGCTACAGCTATCAGGACCACAACACGTTCTCGCATGGCAGCGGCTCGTTCAGCGCCCGCGGCGGCCTGCAGGCCGGTTATCGCGAATCGAGCTACGCGAACTCGTCGGGCGTCGCCGGCGGCTTCGAAGCGAGCGAAGCGTCCGGGCACAGCCGTTCGTGGGGCTTCAGGGCGAGCGAAGGCTCCGGCTATGCGATGGTCGGCGAGCAATCGTCGGGCTACTCCCGTAGCCGCTCGTCGTCGAGCGACTCGTATGGCGCCGCATGGGGCATCGACGCAGGCATGTCGACGACCGACGTGACGACGCGCGGCTCGATCACGCAGCACATCAACAACGAAGCTGCCGCCACGCTGAATGCAACCACCGGCACCAACGCAGCCAGCAACGTGTCGGGCAACCTCGGCATCAACATCGCGGAAGGCATCGACAACGCGCAGAGCAACGACGTGTCGCTCGCCTCGGTCGACGTCGGCAACGTGTTCGGCAACGCGCAGGCCTTCAACGTGCAGTCCTCGGGCGGCAGCGCAACGATTCACAACTTCAATCTGAACGCGTCGATCGGCAACGGGTCGCTGTCGGGTGTGACCGGCAACGTCGGTGTGAACATCGCTTCCGGTATCGGCAACGCGCAGGACAACGCGCTTGCCGGCGCCGTGACGACGACCTCGCCGGGCAAGGCGCTGACCACCGCGATGGATGCGACGGACGACAACTCGCAATCCGCGACCATGACCGTCCACGGGCAATTCCAGGGCACCGCGAGTCTGGGTGCCGATACGCTGAAAGGCGCTTCCGGAAACATCGGCGTGAACATCGCCGGCGGCGCGGGCAACTTGCAGCACAACGGCCTCGCCATCGCAGCGCTGAACAGCGGCAAGTAGGCCGGCGACGCGGCGAGCGCGCGCAAGCAGAAGAAGCACAAAGCAGTCGGAGGGGCGCGCCGGCAGCCATAGAAGCTGCCGGCGCGGATCGGGCAGGAGACCAGCATGACCGGGTTCAAGGGGTTCCCGGCGCTACCGTTCGCCGTAGCGCTGGCAGGGTGCGTGCTGTGCGCGGATTACGCCGCCGCACAGTCGAGCATCGACACGTCCACGTTCGTCGGCGTGCCGTTGACGAAGACGGTCCGTTCGATGAAGGACCTGCGCTACAACCACATCGTCAATCAGCAACTCGATTACAGCTGCGGCGCGGCGGCGCTCGCCACCCTCCTCAAGTACGGCTATGGCATCGATATTCCGGAAACCGAACTGATTCGCCGGATGATGGTCTTTTCAACCCCCGAAGTCGTCGTCAAGAACGGCTTCTCGATGCTCGACATGAAGCACTTCGTCGAGACCATCGGACTGCGCGGACGCGGCTTTCGCGTCAACGTCGAAGCGCTCCACCATCTTCAGATCCCCGTGATGGTCCTGATGAACATCGACGGCTACGAGCATTTCGTGATCGTCAAACATGCGCAGGACGGCCGCGTGTTCATTGCGGACCCGGCGCTCGGCAATCGCATCTTGCTCGAAGAGGACTTCGCGAAGACCTGGAACGGTCTCGTGTTCGCGGTCCTCGGCAAACCCTTCAGGGAGGATTCACCACTGTTGCAGGACAACGAGTCGCTCGCGCTGAAGCTGCGCGCCGCTGCGCTGGCAGCCGGCACCGCCGCGACGCCCTTTTTCGAGTACGGCTTGAACAAGGCAGACATGTTCTGATCCCGTCATGAAGTCACACTTCACACAGCTTGGGTTCGTGCTCTGCGCCGTCGCCTGCGGCGCAGGCGGCCTTGCCCACGCTTCGGAGGGCGCCGCCTCGCCACCGGCTCCCGAACTTTCGATATCACCCGAGCCAGGCGCCGCGCCCCTGCGGGTGCAACTCGTCGGCGACGACGTGCTCGCGACCCAGACCGGCAAATACGCCGGCGCGACGATGATCTCCGGCTTCGTGCTGAACGTCATTTCGCAATGGCAGTTGCCCAACGGCGCGAGCGCGCTCGCCCAGGGATCGCTGAGCGCGGTGCAGAACGGCGGCGGCCAGCTGACAAGCTCCGTCAGCACGTTCGCGAGCGTGAGCGGCGGCTCGCACGGCCATCCAGGCGATTCGGGCGCCAACCCGAATGCCCAGGCGCGCGGCGGCCAGAGCGTCGGCGTCAATGGCGTGTCGCAGATCACCCAGGTCGCGGGCGATCGTAACAGCGGCACCAACTCCGCGCTAATCGACTTCAACAACAGCGCCTTGACGCTGACGGGCCCCGCCAACGCGCCGTCGGCATCGGCCAGCAATTCGACCGGCTCCGTGAAAGCCGGCATTTCGTTCGGCAGCAACGGCGTGAACGTGGCGCTGCAGACACCCGCTGGGCTCGCCACCCAGACCATCGCGCCGAGCAACGGGCAGATCGCCCAGTTGCTGCAGATTGCAGGCAATAACCAGCAAGTCGCCAACGCCCTGCAACTGCATCTGCAAACCCAGCAGATGTCGGCTTCGATGCTTCGTCAGTTAGGCGTACTGCAGGCACTGCAAAACAGGAGATGACGGAGCGGGCCGCCACCGCCAGTTGCAGCAAAAGCAGTAAAGAAACGGCCGCGCAGTCAGCACCGTGCGGCCGGACCACCGGGGGAGCAAAAATGAAAAAAGTGTCATTGACGAAGGCACCGCGCATGGCTCTCGCCGCCATTCCGGCCGCCGTCATGCTGTGGGCTCTTTCTCAGTCGGCGAGCGCGCAGGCGCTCGCCGGTCAATCCGTGGAGGACCGTCTGAACACGCTGATGCGCGTCGTCGACGAGCAGCAGCGGCAGATCCATTCGCTCGAACGGCAGGTCACCGAACTCGAGATGGCGCAGCGCGGACGCGGCATGCCGGGCACCGGCGCCCCCGCGGGCAGCGACACCGTGGCCGAGCAGCCCGGCACCGACGGCCTGCCGGTGCCGCTGCCGCCGCTCGCGCAGATCGCACCCGGCGCGCCCGCGCCGGGGGACAGAACCGGTACCGCGACCGGCGTGCCGGTCAATCCGCCGACGCCGGACGGCAGCAATGCAGGCAACGCCAGCGCCGGCGGCCTGCCCGCCGCCACCGACGGCAGCGGCGCGGTCGGCCGGACCCAGCGCGCGAACGAACCGGTGCGCACGCAGGCCGAGCAGGCGGTCGTGCAACGCGAGCATGCGCCGCTCTTCGACCACAAGCTGACGATGGACTTCGGCATCAGCGACACCTACTACGACCGTCGCCAGTTGCAGTTGTCGGGCTTCCTCGCGCTCGACGCGATTTTCCTCGGCAACATCAACCTCGGCCAGACCAAGTCGCACCAGGTGATGGCGGACCTCGACACGCGCTACGGCGTGTCCGACCGCATCAATGTCGACGTCGACGTGCCGTACGTGTATCGGCGCAGCACCTTCATCGTCGGCGGCGCGGGCGGCGCGGCGAGCACGCTGTCGGACGCGACGGTGTCGAGTCACGACATCGGCGACGTGAACTTCGGCATCTACTACCAGTTCGTCAGGGAAACCAATGCCTTGCCGGACGTGGTCGGCAGTCTGCGCGTGAAGGCGCCGACTGGCAGCTCGCCGTTCGGCGAAAAAGTCGTGCAGGTCGACGCGGACAACACCAACCTCGTCGCGCCGACCAGACTGCCGACCGGCACCGGTTTCTGGAACATCACGGCGGGTCTGTCGGTGCTGAAGACCTACGACCCGGTCGTGCTGTTCGGCAGCGTTTCCTATACCTACAACCTCGCGCGTTCGTTCGCGGACATCTCGTCGGTGCAGGGACAAACCGAACCGGCGACGGTCAAGCTCGGCGACATCGTGCAGTTCGGCGGAGGCGTCGCGCTTGCGTTCTCCGACAAGGATTCGGCCAGCGTGTCGTTCACGATGGCGCTCGAACCCGCGTCGCAGACCAGGTCGCCGGGCGGCAGCTATCAGAAGGTGCCGGGCAGCGAAACCACGGCCGCGGCAATGAATTCTGGCCTGAACCACGTCGTGAACAAGCATCTGACCATCAACGGCTCGGTATCGATCGGACTCACTCCCGACGCGCCGAACTTCGTGGTCGGCATGCGCTTTCCGTACACCTTCTGACGTGCCAACGATACGAGGTCGAACGTGCGTGAATCACCTCATCTGACCAGTGTGGCTTCCGTCGCGGCAGCGGAATCGCATCTGTTGCTCGCGGTGCCGAAGCAGCGCGCCGCCGTGTCGTCCGCTGGGTCCGCGGCGGCGCCGGGCGTCGCCGCCCCGGCAAGCAACCAGGCCGGCGCCCCGGCGAGTACCCCGGCGAGCGCCGCGGTGCGCGGCGTCGAGCGACAGCTGCTGTACGTCGCGCGCACGCTCGACGAAACGCTGATCGCGCATCTGAAAAGCCGCGGCTGGCAGGTCGCGGCCGCGCGCTCGGCGCACGAACTCGGGCGGCTCGTGAAGCACGACATCGCATGCGCGGGGATCGTCGATCTGGCGAGCTTCGCGCCGCGCGACATCGGCGGGCTCGAGGCGAGCCTGCGTCAGCAGCAGATCGGCTGGATCGCGCTTGCGACCAACGAGCGGCTCGACGATCCGCTCGTGCGACGCCTCGTGCGCCACTACTGCTTCGACTTCGTGAAGCTGCCCGTCGCGCATGCGACGATCGACTATCTGGCCGGCCACGCGTTCGGCATGGTCGCGCTGTGCGACCCGGAACTTCCGCCGCCCGTCAGCGAGGCAGGCGACGAGGAAATGGTCGGCACCTGCGAGGCGATGCAGCAGCTTTTTCGCACGATCCGCAAGGTCGCGAACACCGACGCGAGCGTGTTCATCGCGGGCGAATCGGGCACTGGCAAGGAGCTGACCGCGCTCGCGATCCACGAGCGCTCGCCGCGCCGCAAGGCGCCCTTCACGCCGATCAACTGCGGCGCGATCCCGCATCATCTTCTTCAATCCGAACTGTTCGGCTACGAGCGCGGCGCCTTTACCGGCGCGAATCAGCGCAAGATCGGCCGCGTCGAGGCGGCAGACGGCGGCACGCTGTTTCTCGACGAGATCGGCGATCTGCCGCTCGTAAGCCAGGCGAGCTTGCTGCGCTTTCTGCAGGAAGGCAAGATCGAGCGGCTCGGCGGACGCGAATCGATTCCGGTCGACGTGCGCATCATCTCGGCGACCCACGTCGATCTCGACGGCGCGATGCGCGAGGGCCAGTTCCGTGCGGATCTGTTTCATCGCCTGTGCGTGCTGCGCGTCGATGAGCCGCCGCTGCGCGCGCGGGGGCGGGACATCGAGATTCTCGCGTACCACATCCTGCACAAGTTCAAGACCGACAACGCGCGCAAGATTCGCGGCTTCACGCCGTCGGCGATCGAGGCGCTCTACAACTACAACTGGCCCGGCAACGTGCGCGAGCTGATCAACCGCGTGCGCCGCGCGATCGTGATGGCCGAGAACAAGCTGATCTCGGCCGACGACCTCGACCTCGCGGGCTACACCGAGCAGGAAAGCATGACGCTCACGCAGGCGCGCGAGGCTGCCGAGAAGCGCGCGATCGAGGCCGCGCTGCTGCGCCATCGGCACCGGTTGAACGAGGCGGCGGTGGATCTGAACATTTCCCGCGTGACGCTGTATCGGCTGATGGGCGTGCACGGCTTGCGCGAACCGGGCAGCGCCGACGACAGGGGAGCGCTCCCCCCGGACGGGCCGGCGCGAAAGTGAGCGGCGGGTACGCGTCGGTGTGCATCGACGGCTCGGGTAGAATCGCCCGGTTACCCTCCTCTTTCCATTCGATGACGACGCTCACCCTGATCGTCGCTCGCGCCAGCAACGGCGTGATCGGCCGCGACAACCAGTTGCCCTGGCGACTGCCCGAAGACCTCAAATTCTTCAAGCGCACGACGATGGGCGCGCCCATCATCATGGGCCGCAAAACGCATGAATCGATCGGCCGGCCACTGCCGGGACGCCGCAACATCGTCGTCACGCGCGATGCCTCGCGACGCTTTCAGGGCTGCGACACCGCGACCAATCTCGACCAAGCGCTCGTGCTCGCCGCGCAGGACCAGGCGCCGCAGGCGTTTCTGATCGGCGGCGCAGAACTCTACGACGAAGGGCTGCGCCATGCGGACAAGCTGATCGTCACCGAAATCGCTGCCGACTTCGACGGCGACGCGACCTTCCCCGCGATCGACCCGCAGGTGTGGGAAGAAATCGCGCGCGAAGCGCATCACTCGAATGCGCCCAACGACTTCGATTACGCATTCGTCACGTATCAGCGCAAAGACGTCTGACGGCGGGCGCCACGCAAGCGATAAAAAACGCCACGCAACGTTCAGTTGCGTGGCGTTTTCGTTTGATACGGGGCTGCGCTGGAACGAGCCGTGCGGCTTACTGCCCCGCGATCGTCATCCGCTCGATCAGCACCGAGCCGGTCTGCTTGGTGCCGCGCGTGATCGTATCCGCGCCGATCGCGACGATATGGCGGAACATCTCCTGCAGCGTGCTCGCGACCGTGATCTCCTCGACCGGATACTGGATCTTGCCGTTCTCGACCCAGAAGCCCGACGCGCCGCGCGAGTAGTCGCCGGTCACGTAATTGACGCCCTGCCCCATCAGTTCGGTCAGCAGCAGACCCGTGCCGAGCTTCTTCAGCATGGCCTCGAAGTCGTCTTCGGGACGCGTGTTCGAACTGAGCAGCGACAGGTTGTGCGAGCCGCCCGCGTTGCCGGTGGTCTTCATGCCGAGCTTGCGCGCCGAGTAGGTGGACAGGAAGTAGCCCTCGACGACGCCGTCCTTCACGACCGAGCGCTGGCGCGTGCGCACGCCTTCCTCGTCGAACGGCGCACTGCCCATCGCGCGCGCGACGTGCGGGTCTTCGACCACCTGCACGTGCGGCGCGAACACCGGCTTGCCGAGGCTGTCGACCAGAAACGAAGTCTTGCGATACAGCGCGCCGCCGCTCGTCGCCTGCACGAACGCGCCGAGGAGGCCCGCCGCGAGCGGTGCCTCGAACAGCACCGGCACCTTGCGCGTGTCGAGGCCGCGCGCGCCGATGCGCGCGAGCGCGCGCTGCGCCGCGTAACGACCGACCGCTTCGGGATCGGCGAGCTCGTCGGCGCTGCGCGTCGATGTGTACCAGTCGTCGCGCTGCATGTTGCGGCCGCTGCCGGCGATCGGCGCGCACGCGATGTAGTGGCGCGAATACGGATAGCCGGCGAGGAAGCCGCGCGAGGTCGCCAGCACGAACTGCGAGTGCTGTGCCGACACGCTCGCGCCTTCCGAGTTCTTGATCTGCGGATCGGTCGCGAACGCGGCGTCTTCGGCGCGGCGCGCGATTTCGACCGCTTCGTCGGCGGACAGATTCCACGGGTGGTACAGATCGAGGTCGCGCGGCGCGGTTTCGAGCAGCTCGGCTTCGGCGAGGCCCGCGCAATTGTCTTCGGCGGTGAAGCGCGCGATGTTGTAGGCGGCCGCGACCGTGTCCTTCAATGCCTGCGGGGAGAAGTCCGAGGTGCTGGCGTTACCGCGTTTGTTGCCGATGAACACCGTCACGCCGACCATCTTGTCGCGGTTGTGCTCGATGGTCTCGACTTCGCCGCGCCGTACCGAGACGGACAGGCCGTCGCCTTCGGAGATTTCGGTCGCGGCGTCGGTGCCGCCGAGCGCCTTCGCGTGACGGAGGATGTCCGAGGCAATTTCCTTCAGCTCATCCTGGGTATGCGGAAAAAAGCGCTGCTTGACGTCCATGTCTGCTGCCATTGTGGTTGCCGTCCTGTTGGGGCCGCGCGGCCGTGGGTATGCGCACCGTATTCGGCGCAGGCGCGCGGGTTCGGGATAAATGCATCCCGCGATCATAGCAAGGTACGCGCCGCCGCGGGTCGGGCCGGCGCGGCAAGTTACAATACCGGCATGACACGCAAAACCCGCATTCAACCGATCGAATCCGTCGTCACGGAAGTCGACGAAAACGGCTACGATCGTCCGAGCAAGTCTCAGGTCAAGCGCGAAATGCAAGCGCTGCAGGATCTGGGCTTGGAACTCGTCGCGCTGCCGAAAGACGCGCTCAAGCGCATGCCGATGCCCGAAAAGCTCGACGAAGCCGTGCGCGAAGCGCGCCGCATCACCGACCACGAAGGCAAGCGCCGCCAGATCCAGTACGTCGGCCGCGTGATGCGCTCGCTGCTCGACACCGAAACCGCCGCGCTGCGCACCGCGCTCGACACCTACAAGGGCATCAACAAGTCGGAAACGGCGAAGCTCCACTGGATCGAGCGCACCCGCGAGAAGCTGCTGGCCGACGACGCCGCGCTGACCGAATTCATCCGCCAGCACCCGAGCGCCGACCCGCAGCAGGGCCGTACGCTGATCCGCAACGCGCGCAAGGAAGCGGAGCAGAGCAAGCCGCCGCGCTACTTCCGCGAGTTGTTCCAGTGGGTCAAGAGCGCGGCAGGCACCGACGACGAAGCGGAAGACGCGCACGACCCCAACCTCGCCGCGGAAGACGACGATGACGACCGCGACGCCTGATCGACGTAAGCAACGTCAGCACCCCGACGAAATCGTGATCGGCCTCGTATCGATCAGCGACCGCGCGTCGACGGGCGTGTACGAGGACAAGGGCATTCCGGCGCTGCAGGAGTGGCTCGGCGCGGCCTTGAGCTCGCCATGGCAGGTGGTCACGCGGCTGATCGCCGACGATGCGCCGACCATCTCGGCGACGCTAATCGAGCTTGTCGACGAAGTGGGCTGCGATCTGGTGCTGACGACCGGGGGCACCGGACCGTCGCGCCGCGACGTGACGCCCGAGGCGACACTCGCTGTCGGAACCAGGGAGATGCCCGGCTTCGGCGAGCAGATGCGGCAGATCAGCCTGAATTTCGTGCCGACCGCGATCCTGTCGCGCCAGGTCGCGGTGATCCGCGAAACCGAACGACACGCCGCGCTGATCATCAACCTGCCCGGCCAGCCGAAATCGATCCGGGAAACGCTGGAAGGCCTGCGCGACGACGGCATGGTCAAGGTGCCAGGGATTTTCGCGGCGGTGCCGTACTGCATCGACCTGATCGGCGGCCCTTACGTAGAAACGAACCTCGACGTGGTCAAGGCGTTCCGGCCGAAAAGCGCGCAACGCGCGCCGCGGCAAGACTGAGGTTCGAGGTTCGTGGCCTGCCCGTGCAGGCCCGCGCTTTACTGAGCGCTGGCGGCGGCGTCCGGCGCCGACGGCACGAGGAAATGCTCGCGGTAGTACTTCAGTTCGTCGATCGACTCGTGGATATCGGCCAGCGCCGTATGCATCGCGCGCTTCTGGAAGCCCTTGTAGATGACCGGCTGCCAGCGCCGGCACAGCTCCTTCAGCGTGCTCACGTCGAGGTTGCGGTAGTGGAAGAAGCTCTCCAGATCCGGCATCCAGCGCGCCATGAAGCGGCGGTCCTGGCAGATCGAGTTGCCGCACATCGGCGACTTGCCCGGCGGCACGTACTGGCCGAGGAACTCGCGGATTTGCGCGGTCGCGTCGGCCTCGCTGACAGTCGACGCCTTCACGCGATCGATCAGCCCCGAGCGGCCATGCGTGTTCCGGTTCCACTCGTCCATCTTCGCGAGCGTTTCATCGCTCTGATGAATCGCGAGCACCGGACCTTCGACCATCCTGTCGAGCGTCGAATTCGTCACCACCACCGCGATCTCGATGATGCGGTCGGTGTCGGGCGCGAGCCCGGTCATTTCCATGTCCAGCCAGACGAGATTCATGTCGCTGCGCACGAGCGGCGGCTGTTCGGTGGATGCGAGGATGTCAGTCATGAAGGCAACCCTGAGGGCCGCGCGGCGGGTTTAGCTGGCAACCCGCGCGGCGCGGCATGTGTTCGTTTGAAATCGATTCGCGCGGTCCGAGCCGGGCCGGCCGCGCCAAAGCGCCGCCCTGAACTGATACCCGGTGCTGTTGCGTTGAACCGTCGCGTTAAACCGTATCTCCGCCGCAAGGCGGGAAGAAACATATAATTCTCGCATAGATACCACGGAATCCCCGGATGCCTACCCTGTACTTCACCGCCCTGTTCGTCGTCGCCGTCGTCGCGATGGTCGGCACCAAACTCTGGCTCGCCTCGCGGCAGATCCGCTTCGTCGTCGCGCATCGCGAACAGGTGCCGAGCCAGTTCGCGAACACCATCGCGCTCACCGCGCATCAGCGCGCGGCCGACTACACGGTCGAGCGCACGCGGCTCGCGATGGTCGAGATCGTCGTCGGCGCGGCCGTGCTGATCTGGCTCACGCTGCTCGGCGGCGTGCAGATGCTCGATCTCGCGATCTCCGACTGGCTCGGCCGCGGCTACGTCGGTCAGATCGCGCTGGTCGCCGCTGTGATCGCGATCACGAGCGCGATCGACCTGCCGTTCGATTACTACCGGCAGTTCGTCGTCGAGCAACGCTTCGGCTTCAATCGCATGAGCAAAAGCCTGTTCTTTTTCGACCGCCTGAAGGGCGTGCTGCTCGGCATCGCGTTCGGCCTGCCGTTGTTGTTCGTCGTGCTGTGGCTGATGAACCGCGCGGGCAACCTGTGGTGGTTGTGGGCATGGGTCGTGTGGATCGCGTTCCAGATGTTCGGCCTGCTGATTTTCCCGACCTTCATCGCGCCGCTCTTCAACAAGTTCGAGCCGCTGAAGGATGAAGCGCTCGTGACCCGCATCGAGGCGCTGATGAAGCGCTGCGGCTTCGCCGCGAAGGGCCTGTTCGTGATGGACGGCAGCCGCCGCTCGGCGCACGGCAACGCGTACTTCACCGGCTTCGGCGCGAGCAAGCGCATCGTGTTTTTTGACACGCTGCTCGCGCGCCTGTCGGGCCGCGAGATCGAAGCGGTGCTCGCGCACGAGCTCGGCCACTTCAAGCGTCGTCACGTGATGAAGCGCATGCTGGTCACGTTCGCGATCAGCCTCGCGATGCTCGCGCTGCTCGGCTGGCTGACGCAATGCGTGTGGTTCTACGAAGGGCTCGGCGTGCGGCCGTCGCTCGTCGGCGGCAATAGCGGACTCGCGCTCGTGCTGTTCTTCCTCGCGCTGCCGGTGTTCATGTTCTTCGTCACGCCGCTTGGCAGTCTCAGTTCGCGCAAGCACGAGTTCGAAGCCGACGCGTTCGCGGCGACGCAAACCGACGCGCACGATCTCGTCAACGCGCTCGTCAAGCTGTACGAGGACAACGCGTCGACGCTGACGCCCGATCCGATCTACACCGCGTTCTACTACTCGCATCCGCCGGCCTCGCAGCGGATCGACCGACTGCTGCAGCACGCATGAGCGGCCGTGCTCCGAAGAAGGTGTCGCGCGGCGCGTCGGCCATCGCATCCGGCATGTACGGCGTGCGCACGGGCGGCCTCGTGGTGGCCGCGCACGGCCGCCACTATCTGGTCGCTCCTGAAGACGGCGGCGCGTTGCTGCAATGTTTCCCACGCGGCAAGCGCAGCGAGGTCGCGGTCGGCGATCGCGTGATCTATGAGCCGACCTCGGCGGATCAAGGCGTGATCGTCGAGATCGGCGAGCGGCGCAATCTGCTGTATCGCTCGGATCAGTACAAGTCGAAGCTGTTCGCCGCGAACCTCGACCAGTTGCTGATCGTGCTCGCCACCGAGCCGCATTTCAGCGAGGATCTGCTCGGCCGCGCGCTCGTCGCCGCCGAGGCGAACGAATTGAAGCCGCTGATCGTGCTGAACAAGATCGACGTCACCGATGCTCTGGACGGCGCGCGCAAGCGGCTCGAGCCGTATCGCGCGCTCGGCTATCCAGTGCTCGAAGCGTCGATCCGGATGCAGCCCGAGGCGGCACGCGCCACGCTGACCGAACATCTGCATGGTCACGCGACGCTGCTGCTCGGCCAGTCCGGCATGGGCAAATCGACGCTCGTGAACCTGCTGATTCCCGATGCCGAAGTTGCGACGCGCGAGATCTCGACCGCATTGAACAGCGGGCGCCATACCACGACGTTCACGCGTCTTTATCCGCTGCCGCAGTCGGAAGGCACGACCGGCGTGAATGGCGTCAACGGCGCGGCCGGCGCACTGATCGACTCGCCGGGCTTTCAGGAATTCGGCCTGCATCACCTGTCCGAAGGCCGGCTCGAACGCGCGTTCCCCGAGTTCCGGCCGCTGCTGCCAAACTGCCGTTTCTACAACTGCCATCACTTGCACGAGCCTGGCTGCGCGATCCTCGAAGCGGTCGCCGACGGGCGCATCCGCCGCGAACGGCATGCGCTTTATGCGCAGCTCGTGCACGAGGCGAGCCAGATTGTCCGCTGACATGAAACTGATGCGCGCGCCGAACCTGATCATCGGACAGCATTGGGTCAACGTGCTGGAGACCGCGGGCATCGCTTGCGAGCTGCACAACCGCTATCTGAACGGTGCGCTCGGCGAGATTCCGGCCGACCAGTGCGCGCCGGAGCTGTGGCTCGTCGATGAGCGCGATGAGGCGATCGCGCGGCGGCTGATCGAGGCGGCCTCGCGAGGACCGGCGCCGGGCGCGCCGCCATGGCAATGTCAGCAGTGCGGCGAGGTGCTCGAGGCGCAGTTCACCGTGTGCTGGCAATGCGGGACTGTGCGCGATCCGTTGAAGGGGTGAAGCGGAATCGGGAATTGAAGAAGCCGGGCATTGCCCGGCTTTTTCTTATGCTGCGCGCGTGGCTTGGCCGCTTCAGGCGAGCCACACCGCGATGGTCAGCATCAACAGCAGGATCATCCACAGTACGACTGCACGCCACACCAGCCCCACTGCCGATTGCAGCGTGCGCGGCGTGCAGTCGTCGCCGACCTGCATCGGACCGCCGTCGCCGGTGGCGAGCGCGTCGAGGCTCGACGGCTCCGCGAGCGGCCCGGCCAGGCGCGCGCCGAGCGCCCCGCTGCCCGCGGCGAGCAACACGCCGTCGTTCGTATCGGGCCACTGCCGCGCATGATTGCGCCACGCGTAAATCGCATCCTCGAAATTGCCGACGATCGCAAAGCCCAGCGATGTCAGCCGCGCCGGCATCCAGTCGATCACGAAGAACGCGCGCTGCGCGAAGCTCGAAAACGCGACGGTGCGGTCGTCGGCCGGCCGCGCCCATGCGCGCGCGAGATATTCCGCGCAACGGTACAGCACCGCGCCAGCTGGACCGACCGGAATCAGGAACCAGAAGAACACGCCGAACACATGGCGATGCGACGCGACCACCGCGTGGATCAGCGTGTGACGCACGATCTCGCTGACCGGCATGTCGACGGTCTCGAGCCCGGTCCATTCGTTGAGAATTTCGCGCGCGTGCGGCACGTCGTCGTTGTTCAACGCGAGATGGATGTCGGTGAAGTAATGGCTGAACTGCCGGAAGCCGAGCGTGAAGTACAGCACCACGACGTTCCACAGGAACGCGAGCATGAAGTGAATGTGATACAGCACGTAGTAGACGAGCGCGACCGCGAGCGTCCAGGGCACCACCACGACGAGCCACGCGAGCAGACCGTGACGTTGCTTGCCAGCATCGAATCCGTGCGCCGCCGACTCCGCATGGTATTGAAGCAACGCGGACACCGGATTGTTCGGCGACAGCGCGCGTACCTGTTCAATGATCAGAGCCAGCAATACGGAGAAAAAAGTCATGCGATGCGCCGTGCTTTTTAAGTTTTTACGATTGTTTTATAACGATAGCACAGGGTCGGATGAGTCTGAACGCGGATGCTGACAAAGCGCCGACAAGTGCGTCGTTCGCGCAACTGTGCATCGTCGACGCGGCGATGCGAGTCACGTAATTTATGCGGCGAGGAACCGATACAGGTTGCGCAGCATCGCCGCCGTCGCGCCCCAGATGAAATGATGGCCGCCTTGCACGGCTGCTGGCGTGACCGTCTGCGCATGGTGCGCGCCGCGCTGCTCGGCGGCCTCCGGAGCCACCGTCAATTCGCCGCGCGGATACGGCATCGCGAAGAAGCGGCGCTCTCCGCCCTCGTAGCGGAACAGGCGCTCTTCGTGGTTGGACGGGTCCATCAGGAACGCGAGCGGCACTTCGAAGACCTCGGCCACTTCGAGCGTATCGATCTCCAGCGAGAACGGCGGGTGCACAAGAGCGATGACCGGTGACACGCGAAAGCCGGTGCCAGTCAGATAGTCGGGCAACGCGCCGAGAACTTCGACATGCGACGCGTCGAGGCCCACCTCTTCGCGCGCTTCGCGCAGAGCCGTTGCAGTCGCATCAGCGTCGAACGGTTCCTGGCGGCCGCCGGGAAAACTCACCTGACCGGCGTGATCGTTCAGATGGTCCGCGCGCTGCGTGAGCAACACGGTAAGACCACGCGCGCGCACGACGAGCGGCACCAGCACCGCGGCCACGCGCGGATCGAGGTCGGTATTGCGCCACGGCGCGTCGGCAATTTTCTCGGGTGTCCAGGCAAGCTGCCGATCAAAGCGCGCCCGCAGTGCATCGGGCGTCAGACGCTCGCGCGCGACCGGTGGCAGATCGGCGCCTGTCGCGATGACAGGCAGAGTTTCGGGCTCAAAGACGGGGCGGATCAACGGGTCTCTCTGATGAGCGGGGACATGCCGCTATTTTGACCTGGCCAACAAAAAAGCACCCGCGAGGGGTGCTTTTTCTTACAGCATTTACGCTTGGGAAGCAGCGCGGTCTTTCGAGACCAGCTTTTCCTTGATTCGAGCCGACTTGCCCGAACGCTCGCGCAGATAGTACAGCTTC
Organism: Paraburkholderia lebeckiae; assembly: GCF_014201005.1. NCBI lineage: Bacteria > Pseudomonadati > Pseudomonadota > Betaproteobacteria > Burkholderiales > Burkholderiaceae > Paraburkholderia > Paraburkholderia lebeckiae. The sequence continues at coordinate 401,831 of NZ_JACHDK010000005.1, forward strand.
GCACGACGCACATCGCCGCGACGCTTGACGACGATGCTAGCCAGCAGCGGCGAATACGTCTGGAACGTACGCTCGACGCCTTCGCCCGACGAAATCTTACGGACGATGAACGACGAATTCAGACCACGGTTACGCTTGGCGATCACGACGCCTTCGTAAGCCTGCACACGCTTACGCGTGCCTTCAACCACGTTCACGCTGACGATGACCGTATCGCCGGGACCAAAATCCGGAATGGTCTTTTCGCCGAGAACGCGCGCGATTTCTTCCTGCTCGAGTTTTGCAATCAGATTCATCACTGACTCCTAGATCCATCTTGTCGGCGTTCGTACCTGCCTCACGCAATTACTGCGTTGGGCTACGGCCCCGATAGAGGATGGGTTCACATCTGGCACCGCACACGCATGTGCGGCACCGCCTTGTGTCCGCTCGAAAGACCGGGGCCTCAGGCCTTCGGCTCTTCCTTCGCGAGACTCGCGAGCCACGCCTCGTCGGCACGGCTCAGCATTCTGTTCTTTCTGGCCTTCACGATCAGATCGGGCCGCTTGTTCAACGTGTTGCGCAATGCTTCGCGCCGCCGCCACGCTTCGATTTCCGCATGATGGCCGCCGAGCAGCACATCAGGCACCCGCACGCCCTCGTATTCCTCGGGACGCGTGTAGTGCGGACAATCGAGCAGCACATCGACGAAGCTATCCTGCACCGCCGACTGTGAGTCGTTCAGCACGCCAGGCAACTGACGCACGACCGCATCCATCAACGCCATCGCGGGCAACTCGCCGCCCGACAGCACGAAGTCGCCAAGGCTTACTTCTTCGTCGACGACACGGTCCAGCAGACGCTGGTCGATCGCTTCGTAGCGCCCGCACAACAGGATCAGACCGGGTTCGGCCGCGAACTTCATCACGCGCTCGTGATTCAGTGTGTCGCCTTGCGGCGACATCATCACGACGCGCGACGCACCGATGCCCTGCTCCGACTGCGCCGCTTTCGCGGCACTGATCGCGTCTTCGAGCGGCCGGGCCAGCATAACCATGCCAGGGCCGCCGCCGTATGGGCGATCGTCGATCGTGCGGTAGTTGTCCGTCGTGAAATCGCGCGGGTTCCACGTACGCAACCCGTAGCGCTGCTGCTTCGCGGCCCGGCTGGTGATACCCCAGTCAGTCAGCGCGCGGAACATTTCTGGAAAGAGCGTCACGACATCGAACTGCATCGCTCTCCCCACTCAACGATAGATTTCAATAGTCAGCTTCCCAGTCGACGACGATTTGCTTTGCCGCCTGGTCCACCGTTTTGACAAAGACGCCGACGAACGGGATCAAACGCTCGCCTGCGACCGGCTTGCCGTTTTTGTCGGTAGCCGGATATTCGATGCGCAGCACCGACTGCGCGCCGTTGTCGATCATGCTGGCGACTTTGCCGAGGTTGAGCCCGGCGAGATTCACCACGTCCAGGCCGATCAGATCGACCCAGTAGAATTCGTCGGCTTCGAGCGCCGGAAATTCGCTACGGCCGATGTATACGCGAGAACCGCGCAGAGCCAACGCCGTATCGCGGTCAGCGACGCCACCCAGACGGGCGACCACGCTGTCGCTATGTGTTTTGGCCTGCAAGGACGGCGCCGATTTGCGCTCCTGGCCTTTCAGCAGCCACCAGCGCTTCGCGCTCAGCAAGACGTCGCCGCCTTGCCCGACATCCGCATGCGCGGCTACCTTGACCCAGCCTTTGAGACCATAGGCGTCGACGATTGCGCCGACTTCGACCGCATCGGCCGGCCAACTTGCCGCCGTTTCGATGCGCATTTCTGCAGCTTCGAAATCGGCGTTCGCGGCATTGGCTTGCGCCTCTTTCGCCTTGCCGTCGGTTCGTTCGACCGGCTTGCGGACGAATGCACCGAACGACGCCTGACCAGACGCCTTTGCGCGCGAAGCTGCCTTGACGCTACCAGAACTGCCGGAATCACGCTCAGACATCAAATAACCTCGACAACAACTTCGCAGCCTGCTTTGGCGTCTGCTTCAGTAAAACAAATTGCGCATCGGACTGCTTACGCGAGTTGCGCGAGCCGCCGGCCGAACCGACGACGATACGCCTGCGGGCCGCCATATCAAGCAGCCGGCTGCGCCTTTTGCGCTTCCTTCACGAGACGTTCGACGGTCGGCGACAGTTGCGCGCCAACACCTTGCCAGTACGTCAGGCGATCCTGAGCGATACGCAGGGACTCGCCCTTCGTAGCGACCGGGTTGTAGAAACCGACGCGCTCGATGAAGCGGCCGTCACGACGGCTGCGCGAGTCGGTGGCGACGATGTTGTAGAACGGGCGCTTCTTGGAGCCGCCACGAGCCAAGCGGATGATGACCATACTAGAATCCTTGAAAACCGGGGTTCGGAACGACTGAAACACGCGATTATAGCGGGAAACCGACGCCATAACAAACACTTACCGGGATAAACTGCGGAACCGGGCTGCACCCATCTTCTACAAGAGGTGCGAGAACCCGTTCAAACGCCCGAATTACCTGAAGGAGCGCCTGTGCAACGCCAGCCGAAACTCCCGTTTCCGTTCGCCTTTTGTGCCTTTTTCGTACGCTTTGCTGGACTTTCGCGCACCTCGTGCAGCCGGATTCTACGTGCGGTAGCGGCCGCGGTTATCGCCGCGCAGGCGTTGACGGCAATCGCCGCGCTGCCCATCGAGAAAATCAAGCTGCCGCCGGGCTTTCACATCGAAGTGTCGTCGGACGAGGTGCCGAGCGCGCGCGCGATGACGTTGTCGCCCAAGGGCATTCTCTACGTGGGCAGCGACGATGGCCATGTGTATGCGCTCGAACTGCGGAACGGCCGCGTGACGGGTCACCACGTGATCGCGTCCGGGCTGCAGATTCCCGCCGGCGTCGCGTGGCGCGACGGCGCGCTGTATGTGTCGGCCGTGTCGAAAATCGTGCGCTTCGATGCGATCGACTCGCACTTGAACGATCCGCCGAAACCGGTCGTTGTCACCGACAAGCTGCCGACGGACACGCATCACGGCTGGAAATTCATCGCGTTCGGCCCGGATGGCAAGCTGTACGTGCCGCAAGGCGCGCCGTGCAACATTTGCCAGAGAGATCCGGACCGCTTTGCGATGATTGGCCGCATGAACCCGGACGGCAGCCACTACGAGGTCGTCGCGCGCGGCATCCGCAATTCGGTCGGCTTCGCGTGGCATCCGGTCACCCACGAACTGTGGTTCACCGACAACGGTCGCGACCTGCTCGGCGACGATATTCCGAGCGACAAGCTCAACCGCGCGCCGCTAGTCGGCATGAACTTCGGCTTTCCGTACTGTCACGGCGGCGACACGCCCGACCCCGAGTTCGGCAAGGATCATCCGTGCAGCGAATTCACGCCGCCAGTGGTCAAGCTTGGCGCGCACGTGGCGGCGCTTGGCATGCGCTTCTACGACGGCCCGATGTTTCCAGCCGACTACCGCAACAACATCTTCATCGCCGAGCACGGCTCGTGGAACCGCAGCAAGAAGGTCGGCTACCGCGTCGTGCGCGTGATCACCGACCCTGACGGCAGCCACGCACGCCAGCAGGTCTTTGCCGAAGGCTGGCTGCAACCCGGCGAATCGGTCTGGGGCCGCCCCGCCGACGTGTTACCGCTGCCAGACGGTTCGCTACTGATCAGCGACGATACCGCCGGCGCGATCTATCGCGTCACGTATTCAGCGCCGTAACGCGCGGATGCACGCATGTCCGGCTGAACGGCTGCACTGACCTTGAGCCAGGTCCGGCGCATCCCGCCGCGCCGCTTTCAGCCTGGGCGATCGTCCTCCACGTGACCACCCGCGCGCCGCAGGCGTAGAATGCGCGTCGGTCCTCGCCCCCGCGGCGAGCCGCTCCTTTCGACCGCCCGTCACTCTGCCCACGCGTTCATGCCCACCGCTGCCTCGACTTCCCCGCGCTTCAGATCCAAGACGCTCACCGCCGCGTTGGCGTTCCTGTTCGGCAGCCTCGGCGCTCACCGCTTCTATCTGTACGGCACCCGGGACATCTACGGCTGGGCGCATCTACTCGGCACGCTGATCGGCATTCCCGGCGTGATGCTGCTGGTCGCGACCGAGCGCGCGTCGATCCTGGGCTGGGTGCTCGCGTCGATCGGCGCGGTTTCGCTGTTTGCTGCGTTTCTGGCCGCGCTCGTCTACGGGCTGCGTCCGGATCAGAAATGGGATGCGCAATTCAACACCCACACGCAACGCAAAAGCCGCTCCGGCTGGACGGTCATTTTCGTCGTGATCTTTTCGCTGCTGATCGGTGCGTTTCTGCTGATGACCGGTCTCGCGCTCGCGTTCCAGACCTACTTCGAAAGTCAGGTCGAAGCGGCCAAAGCGATTTCGCAGTAATGCCCCCCGTCGCGGGACTCGCAGACGTTCCTGCGCGCTAGAAAAGCCTCGGTTGCGGATTGTCGCGCGCCGGTGCGCTCGCCTGCTCGGCGCGCGGCGGCTCGATCCGGCGGAAGTGCGACATGTCGAGAATGCCGCGGTCGCGCCCGTTCAACCCTAACCGGCGCACGGCCTTGTGAAAGCGCTGCCTGAGCAGATCCGCCCATAAGCCCTCTCCCTTCATGCGGGTCGAGAACGAAGAATCGTAGTCCTTGCCGCCTCGCATGTCGCGCACACGGCTCATCACGCGCTCGGCCCGATCCGGGAAATGTGCGCTCAGCCAATCCTTGAACAGCGGCGCGACCTCCCACGGCAGCCGCAGCACGATATAGCTCGCATTGCTGGCGCCCGCTTCGGCGCATGCTTCGAGCACGCGCTCCATATCCGGTTCGGTGACGAACGGGATCACCGGCGCAATGCTGACGCCGACCGGAATGCCCGCCTCGCTGAGCGTACGGATCGTGCGCAGCCGGCGCGACGGCGTGGCCGCGCGTGGTTCGAGCGTGCGCGCGATGTCGGCGTCCAGCGTGGTGATGGTGATCGCCGCCATGAATTGCCCGCGCTCGGCCATCGCCGCAAGCAGGTCGATGTCGCGCTCGATCAGCGATGATTTGGTGATCGCCGCGAACGGGTGGTTGCGCTCGCTGAGCACCTCGATCACACGACGCGTAAGACGCAAGTCACGTTCGGCCGGCTGCCATGCATCGGTGGCGACGCCGAGCGCGATCGGCTCGGGTACATAGGACTTCTTCGACAGTTCCCGCTCGAGCAGTTCGGGCGCGTTGATCTTCGCGTAGATGCGGCTTTCGAAATCGAGCCCGGGCGACAAGCCCAGGTAGCTGTGCGTGGGCCGCGCGAAGCAATAGATGCAGCCGTGTTCGCAGCCCCGGTAAGGATTCAGCGACACATTGAACGGAATATCCGGCGACGCATTGCGTGTGAGGATGGTTTTTGCGCGCTCCTCGAACACCTGCGTGCGCAGGACCTTCGGCTCCTCGTCTTCCTCGGCCGTCTGCCAGCCGTCGTGGACGGCTTCGCGCTGGTCGACTTCGTAGCGGCCTTGCAGGTTCGTGACCGCGCCGCGCCCCTTGCGAGGCGCCGGCGGCGCGATCGGAAATTCGGGAATGTCAGGGGTGTCGGGGTCATCCACGGCGGGCCACGCAAAGCAAACACAAACAGGAAGCGTCAAAGGAAAGCGGCGCAAAACACCTGTATAAATATACAGTATTTACGCCGTTTGTCGAGCACTTCGTTGGTCGCTTGATGCGCGTCCGAGCCGTCAGTGAACCGGCACCTACTCGCCCACCGCGATCGTCAGCGTCTCCTTGATTTCCTCCATCACCACATAGCTCTTCGACTGCACCGCACCCGGCAGCTGCAGCAGGATATCGCCGAGCAACTTGCGGTAATCGGCCATTTCGCCGATGCGCGCCTTGATCAGATAGTCGAAATCGCCCGACACGAGGTGGCACTCGAGCACCTCGGGGATCTTCTGCACCTCGCGCCGGAACAGGTCGAACATGTTGCCGCTCTTGTGATCGAGCGTGATCTCGACGAACACGAGCAGCGCCGCGCCCAGCTCGGCCGGGTTCACGCGCGCGTAGTAGCCGATGATCACGCCGTCGCGCTCCATCCGCTTGACGCGCTCGATGCACGGCGTCACCGACAGACCGACCTGCTCCGCCAGGTCCTTCATCGCCATACGGCCGTCCTGCTGCAGGAGCCGCAGGATCTTGTGATCGAGCTTGTCGAGAGCCCGCACGGGCTGGCGCTGGGTACGCATGGTGTTTCTTCTAAAAATGATGAAAATACGATAACAAAACCTATCTCACTGCCAATAGTATAGCGATTAACACTGGGCAAACGGTATTTCACCTCACGTTGCCGCTCGCCGAATCGAATCAGATCGAACCCTCCGACGAGCGCCTTGCCCTCACTCAATTTTTGGATATCTGGAGCAGCTATGCGAGTCGTCGTTTTGGGCAGTGGCGTCGTCGGCGTGACGAGTGCGTATTACCTCGCGCGCGCCGGTCACGAAGTGACCGTTATCGATCGCGAGGCCGGCCCGGCGCTCGAAACCAGTTTCGCCAACGCGGGCCAGATCTCGCCGGGCTACGCTTCGCCGTGGGCCGCCCCGGGCGTGCCGCTGAAGGCCGTCAAGTGGATGTTCCAGAAGCACGCGCCGCTAGCGATTCGCGTCGACGGCACCGCGTTCCAACTGCAATGGATGTGGCAGATGCTGCAGAATTGCACGGCGCCGCGCTATGCGGTGAACAAGGGCCGTATGGTGCGGCTGGCCGAATACAGCCGCGACTGCCTGCAGGCGTTGCGCGCCGACACCGGCATCGAGTACGAAGGCCGCACCGGTGGCACGCTGCAGGTATTTCGCACGCAACAGCAGTTCGACGGCGCCGCGAAAGACATCGCCGTGCTGCAGGAAGCCAACGTGCAATACGAACTGCTGACGGCCGACGAACTCGCCAAGGCCGAACCAGCGCTCGCCGCGGTGTCGCACAAGCTCACCGGCGGCCTGCGCCTGCCCGGCGACGAAACCGGCGACTGCCAGATGTTCACGACGCGCCTCGCGGCGCTCGCCGAAGAACTGGGCGTCAAGTTCCGCTACGACACGTCGATCGACGCGCTCGCGATGGCGGGCGGCCGCATCGCCGGCGTGCAGTGCGGCGGCGAGCTCGTGCGCGCGGATTCGTTCGTGGTCGCGCTCGGTTCGTATTCGACGCGCTTCCTCGATGGCATAGTGAAAATTCCGGTCTATCCGCTGAAGGGCTATTCGATCACCGCGCCGATCGTCGACGCGACTGCCGCGCCGGTGTCGACCGTGCTCGATGAGACCTACAAGATCGCGATCACGCGCTTCGATGACCGGATTCGTGTCGGCGGGATGGCCGAGATCGTCGGCTTCGATAAATCGCTGCGCCAGGCGCGCCGCGAGACGCTCGAGCTTTCTGTGAATGACCTGTTCCCGGGCGGCGGCGACACGTCGAAGGCGACGTTCTGGACCGGTCTGCGGCCGATGACGCCGGACGGCACGCCGATCGTCGGCCGCACGCCGGTGCCGAACCTGTTCCTGAACACCGGCCACGGCACGCTTGGCTGGACGATGTCGTGCGGCTCGGGCCAACTGCTCGCCGACTTGATGTCGGGCAAGCAGCCCGCGATTCGCGCGGACGATCTGTCGGTGCACCGCTATCTCGGCGAGACCGCGGGCGAGCATCGGCCGGCGTATGCGTGAGTTTGAGTGCGTGCGCTGACGCGGCCCTGGCCGCGGCGCAGGCCGCAACAAACAGCAGCCGGACCAACAAACGGCGCCTCGCGGGGCGCCGTTTGCATTTCAATGTGCTGCCGCGTCGCGGCCGGCATCGAGGCATGCTCAGAACTGGTCTTCCGACAAAGCCAGCACGCCCTCGCCCCCCTTCGCGCTGACGATCGCCACTTCGAGCGCCGCCGCCTGGGGCAGCACGTGCTCGGCGTAGAACCGCGCGGTCGCGATCTTCGCGTCATGAAACGCTGGGTCCTCGTCGCGCTTCGTCGCCGCGGCAAGCTGCGCACGCGCCATCTGCCAGCCGCCCAGCACGATGCCCGCGAGCTTGAGATAGGGCACGCTGCCCGCGAACACCGCATTCGGATCACCCTTCGCATTGGCGACGACGAAATCGACGACTGCGCCAAGCGCGCGCTGGCCCTGCGCGAGCTGTGTGCGCATCGACGCGAACGCCGCGCCCTGCTGCGCGCCAAGCGCTTCAACCGTTTCGGCGACGCCAGCGAGCAGTTCCTTCGCGACCTTGCCGCCGTCGCGCAGCGTCTTGCGACCGACCAGGTCGTTGGCCTGGATCGCGGTCGTGCCTTCGTAAATCGGCAGAATGCGCGCGTCGCGGTAGTACTGGGCAGCGCCGGTTTCCTCGATGAAGCCCATGCCGCCGTGCACCTGCACGCCGAGGCTCGTCACGTCGATCGACAGCTCCGTGCTCCAGCCCTTCACGATCGGCACCAGATATTCGTAGATCGCCTGATGCTTCGCGCGCGTCGCATCGTCCGGATGACGATGCGCGACGTCGCAGTGCGAGGCCGCGACGTAGGCGAGCGCGCGCGACGCCTCGGTGAGGCTGCGCATTGTCGACAGCATGCGGCGCACGTCCGGGTGCTGGATGATCGCGACCGACTGCTTCGCGGAGCCGTCCACGGGACGGCTCTGCACGCGCTCCTTCGCATACGCGACCGCCTTCTGATACGCGCGATCCGAGATCGCGACGCCTTGCATCCCGACCGCGAAACGGGCGGCGTTCATCATGATGAACATGTATTCGAGGCCGCGATTCTCTTCGCCGATCAGCTGACCGAGCGCGCCGCCGTGATCGCCGAACTGCAGAACCGCGGTCGGGCTCGCCTTGATGCCGAGCTTGTGTTCGATCGACACGCAATGCACGTCGTTGCGCTCACCGAGCGAGCCGTCTTCGTTGACGAGAAACTTCGGCACAAGGAACAGCGAAATGCCTTTCACCCCATCGGGCGCGTTCGGCGTGCGTGCGAGCACCAGATGCACGATGTTCTTCGCCATGTCGTGCTCGCCCCACGTGATGAAAATCTTCGTGCCGAACAGCTTGAACGAACCGTCGGCCTGCGGCTCGGCGCGCGTGCGTACGAGCGCGAGATCGGAGCCGGCCTGCGGCTCGGTCAGGTTCATCGTGCCGGTCCATTCGCCGGAAATCAGCTTGGGCACATAGGTCTGTTTTTGCGCTTCGCTGCCTGCGGTTAGCAGCGCTTCGATGGCGCCGTCGGTCAGCAACGGACACAGCGCAAAAGAGAGGTTCGACGCGTTGAGCATTTCGATGCAAGGCGTCGCGATCAGCTTCGGCAGGCCCTGGCCTTCGTAGTCGAGCGGATGTTGCACGCCCTGCCAACCGCCTTCGGCAAACTGGCGGAAGGCTTCCCTGAAACCCGGCGTCGCAGTGACCACGCCATCCTTCCAACTGCTCGGATTGCGATCGCCGTCGACGTTCAGCGGCGCGAGCACTTCGCCGCATAGTTTCGCCGACTCGTCGAGCACGGCCTGCGCGGTGTCGAGGTTCGCGTCCTCGAAGCCGGGCAGCTTCGCGATGTCTTCGAGTCCGGCCAGTTCTTTCATCACGAACAGCATGTCCTTGATGGGCGCCGTATAGCTCATTTCGGTTCTCCTCCCTTGATATGAAAAAAGGGCGCGGGACTTGGTCGGTCCTGCGCCCTTCGCTTGCTTTCGGCGGCCTCTTGCAGGCGCCGCGGCGCTTAGCCGAGTTCGCTCACGAGTTCCGGCACGAGGGTGAACAGATCGCCAACCAAACCGTAATCGGCCACGCTGAAAATCGGCGCTTCTTCGTCCTTGTTGATCGCGACGATGACCTTCGAGTCCTTCATGCCGGCCAAGTGCTGGATCGCACCCGAGATGCCGACCGCGACGTACAGTTGCGGCGCGACGATCTTGCCGGTCTGGCCAACCTGATAGTCGTTCGGCACGAAGCCCGCGTCGACCGCCGCACGCGATGCGCCCAGTGCCGCGCCGAGCTTGTCGGCCAGCGGCTCGAGCACCTTCATGTAGTTCTCGCCGCTGCCCAGACCACGGCCACCCGACACGATGATCTTTGCGCTCGTCAGTTCCGGACGATC
>NZ_JACHDK010000006.1:0-395351 GCF_014201005.1 Paraburkholderia lebeckiae
ATGACCCCCTCCGGTTAAAGCAGTTTTGGCAAACTCACTTTAACCCCGTCGCCCGTCAGGGCGGCGGCAGGAGGTCCGCTAGATGATTTTCAATCTAGCCGCCTTCCTTCCTGTTTCGTCGTCCGTCGAACCGCCTAGCCTGTCCAACGAGAATACAAGCGACTTAACGATATCGTTGCCGAGCGCACCGCCCAATATCAAAGCATTGCTTTGATACTCGTATCCATGTTCTGTTTTGCAGTCGTCGATGCACTTGGCAAAGCCGTGGCGCTCAGCTACCCCGCGAACGAAGTCACATTTTTCCGTATGTTATTTGGGATGGTCCCTGCTGTCGCAGTCAGTATGCACGGACCCTCGATAACGGCTCGCATTCGTCATCTTGACATTCGCGGGCAGACTATTCGCGCTCTGACTCTGCTCGGCGCTTCAGCATTGTTTTTCGCGGGACTGCCTTATCTGCCCTTGAGCGAGGCCGTCGCCATTGTTTATTCAGAAGCGATCTTCGTCATTCTTCTCGCGCCATTCCTGCTCGGCGAGCGTTTGCTAGCCCGCAACGCCATTGCTGCTTGCATCGGCTTCGTAGGTGTTCTTTTGGTGGTGCGACCTCAAGGTAGTTTATCGAATCTCATTGGCCCCATCCTTCTGCTATCGAGCGCCCTATGCGGTGCGCTTTCCATGATTCAAATTCGAAAACTCAGAACCAGCGACGACTCCGGCATAACTGTTCTGTACTTCACAGCTTTCGGAACTGTGGTAACCGGCTTGTCTCTTTTTCTCGCTTGGCGCACTCCGACACTCAGAGATCTGGCGATCATGGCATTGCTGGCTGTTTTCGCCACAGTGGGCCAACTCCTTTTCACTGTCGCGGTAAGGCGAGAGAGTGCAGCAGCGTTAGCACCGTATACCTATACCAGTATCATTTGGGCCACGTTATTCGGCTTCATCGTATGGGGCGAGACGCTGAGTTTCTTATCCATCGTTGGAATAGCATCAATTATTGGAAGTTCCATCGCTGTGGCGGTCCGCGAACAACCTCCTGAGGGACCAGCGGTTTAATGCCGGAGCGAGTTCGAGCGTAGAGACTGCTTAGGTGCCAACCAAGTTCTGCCCCGACTGCCGAGCGGCCGTCATCGAGAAAGCTGAAGGTCCCTGAAGGGTCGGTAGCGCGTGTTCCCTTCGCGCTATCGCTGTAGGCCGCCGCCTCGGAGGGGTTGGGCGTCGCGGGCAATCGGTGCCTCGAGGAGACAACCAAACTCGCGGCCAAAGTCGACAGAGACGCGCGCGTGGACGGCGCCCTGCTTGTCAAAGAACCGCTGGGTTCCTTCGAGAGTGAACACACCTTCGTGCCAGATATTTGGATGGATGTAGAGGCCCTGCTGTCCGTCAAAGCGAAAGCACACGAAGTTCTCTGGCGCTATGTCGTCCGCGGGCAACGCCAAGGGAACGTAGAACGGGCGATGGTCGAGAGGAAAGAACAGTTGTCCACCGTCTGGGTGGTAGTTCGCGTGCCAAAGCAACATGCGCTCAGGTACATTGGTGTTGTCGTCACGGGCTGCTTCAGGCTCCACTGCGTACGCAAGGATGTAGTTGCCGCCCACAGCCTCGTTTCGACCGTACAGAATGTCCCCGCGCCATTCGCTCACAAATGTGCCTTCGGTGGTGCCTGCCTCATCACCAGTTCCAGGGTCAACGGGCCTTGCACCCATTGCCGGCCACTGCACAATCTCAATCGAACACTCGCTCGGGTCGGCTACAAGCCTGCCGAATCCATCAAGCGTTGTTGGGGTCGCATCGACCACGGGCATTGACACGCGCCGAAGGCCAGAAGGAAGGCTGGGATTGAGGTAATCGATTTCTTGGGTCATTGCGGCAGTCTACAGGTGTAGAACGTTGGCGGTATCCGCACCGGGCAAATTTCACGAACCCGCCCCAGCAAAGCGTTAGCAGGAATTTTTCCATCCGGCCCTGGCACCATCAAACAATCTTCCCGATTCCCAATCGTCCGGAAGACATCGCCAGTCGCATCATCATTCATCCAGGCTGGTAAGCACGCCCTCGCAGCCTCACTCCCGACGGTGGAAAGTACCTTGCGACACAGAGCCCGTAAATGATCAGCGCCGCGACCGTGTAGGACACGAATCGCGCCGCAAAGAACAGCAAGACCACGACGACCGCGGCCAGCAGCATCTCCAGTCTCGGACCGAGCGCCGACAGCTGCCCGCCGCGCGCTTCGAAAGCGGTGCCCAGCAAAATCAGCAACGGGATCAACGCGAGCACCATGTGGATCGGCTCGAGGATCGGATAAGCCACGAGCATCGTCATCGAAGCGAGCGCGTAGTCGGTGCGGCTGTCCCGATGGCGGCGAAACACCAGATACGCGGACAGCAGGCAAGCAGCCAGCACCAACGCATGCGAAGCAATCGACAGCAACGTACCGGACACCGGCACGCTGACCGTCGCCGATAGCGTCTGCAGCGCGCCCCTCACGGCATTGTTCATCGGCGCGCCGCCACCGCTCATCGCCAGTGCCATGCCGTTCAGGCGCGGCATGTCCGACACGAAGTAGTGCCACAAAACGTCGAAGCCGACGCGCGCTCCGGTGATCAGCGTCAACGCAATCGCAACGACGCTCGCCATCACGAACGTCCGCCATTCGCGACGCAGCAACAGCAGGCCGGCGACGGCCAGGGGCGTGAGCTTGATCGCGATCGCAAAGCCAAGAAGGAGTCCAGCGGCATAACCTTTGCCACGCTCGATCAGCGCGAAAGTCGCAACCAACAGGAAGAACAGCAGTTCGTTCGATTGGCCGTCGTAGGTATCTTCGACGAGCGGAAAGCTCAGCAGCGCGACCGCCACCAGCAGCAAATTCACGCTGCGCTCCGTGCCGCGGTACGCCATCGTGACGACGAGATACAAAGCCACCGAGAACAACACGATCGACGCACTCACCCAGACGATTTTCGCGGCGAGCGGCGTCAGCAGCGCGAGCGGCGCAAACACCAGCGCGAACTGCGGCGGGTAGGCGTAGAAGATGTCGTCGCCCGTCGAGCGCGCGCCGATGCCCTGCAAAAACGCGATGAGCGCGTCGTGATCGTACAGGCGCGCCGGGTCATGCAGCACGACGTTGAAGGCGTACAGGTAGAAATTGAAATCGCCGAAGGCGTCAGGGACGTTGCCACGAAACTTCGCGACGACGTGCAGGATACGCAGCGCGAGGCAGGCTACCGCAATCAGCAAAAGGAGCGCGGCACCCGCGCCGAAGTTCGACCTGGTCCGTACGGCGCCTGCGTTGAACATGGTGTCTCTCCGCGGTACGTCAATCAACGTGGGAGTTGCTGCGCCCTTGAGACCCGCGCTAGCGGGGGCGTACCAGCAGACCATGTCGCCGGTACGGTCCGGGGATGGCCGGCATGGCCGGCCATGCCGGCTTCGCCGGACGACCGGACAGAGATTACCGATTCGCAAAAATCGATCTGTGCGCTTGCCCACACGAGACCGACCTATGTCGGGAACTTCGGCGCGTGAAGATCGTTCGTTGGCGGCGAATCGCGGCGTTAGCGGCGGCGTGCCACGCGCGTCGCGCCGATCGGCGCTTATCGGCTCACGGCTCCCATGCCAGTGCGCGCAACCTCGCGGCGTCGCTTGATCATGTAGCCGCCCCGCATTAGCACGAACCATGTCGGCACCAACCACACCGAGACCGACAAGCCCGGCGTCAGCGCCCCTGTGTTCGCGGCATGTGGTCGCCGCATGTCGCCGCTGGGCGTGGAACGCTGTCGAAGGCAGCGCTGTGGCCGATTGCACGGCTGGACCGTACGGTCCGGCTTGGCAAACCGCTAATTTTATCCGACCGATATTCCTCTGACATTCGGAGCCGTCCGCTTGGTTCTGCGCCGCACTTAAGCGCGCGGATTGTGATTGTCACGGGGATGGCGCCCGGGTATGTTGCCGAAGTCCACTTTTCATGCCGCGGAGCTTCAATATGTTGCCCAAACGTCTGCTTTGCGCCGCCGTGTTGTGCCTCTGTTTCGCGGGCGTCAGTACCTCCGCGCTCGCGCAGACGGTGCCCGCCGCCCAGCAAACGGCCGATGACGCCGCGTCGCAGGCAAGCGGCCAGCCTGCGCCAGCGCCTGCCCCCGCTACTGCCGGCAAGCCGCCTGCCGCCGCGCTCGGCGGCCCGGTGCGCAACATCGTGCTCGTGCATGGCGCGTTCGTCGACGGATCGAGCTGGAACGGCGTGGTCGCGAAGCTGCAGCAAAAGGGTTATCACGTGAGCTCGGTGCAGAACCCGCTGACCTCGCTCGCCGACGACGTCGCCGCGACCCGCCGCGTGCTCGATCGCGAGAACGGTCCGGTGCTGCTGGTCGGTCACTCGTGGGGCGGCGTCGTGATCACCGAGGTCGCCGCGAATGCGCCGAACGTCGCCGGGCTCGTGTATGTCGCCGCGCTTGCGCCGCAACTGCACGAATCGGCGATGGACGTGATGAAGGCCGGCGGCCCGATGCCGGCCGGCCAGAGCATCAGCAAGGACGCGAACGGGTTTTTGTGGATCGATCGCGCGCGCTATCACGCCGATCTCGCCGCCGACGTGCCCGAGACCGTCGCACGCGTGCTCGCCGCCGCGCAGGTGCCGATCGCCGCGAGCGCATTCGACGAACCGGTCGATCAGGTCGGCTGGAAGGACAAACCGTCGTGGTACGTGCTGACGACGAAAGACCACGCGGTGTCGCCCGATCTGCAGAAAATGATCGCCGGACGCATCGGCGCGAAGGTGGTGCCGGTCGCGTCGAGCCATCTCGCGCCGGTATCGCACGCCGGGGCGGTCGCGGAGGCGATCGATCACGCGGCGCGCGAGTTGAGCCGGCAGCAGCAGTAGGCCGGCGGCTCGACGCCGCGCGGCTCAGCGCAGCATGAACGACATCGCCGACAGACAGTTCAGCATCCGCACCGCATGCTCGGCCGACGCCGCACTGAAGCGCAACGTCACGCCATCGACGCGCGTAAGCGTCGGCCATTGGCAGAACAGATCGGCGAGCCCGCTCGTTTGCACGCGCAGTTCGCAGTCGATCGTTCGCGGCTCCGCGCGCGTCGCGGCAGGCGCGCGGCCCGCTTCGACATGCTGACGGACCACGTCGCGCGCGGCGGCCCGCAGTGCCTCGCGCACGCTCGCGGGCGACTGCGTGACGCCGCTTGCTTGCCCGGTCGCGGTCTTCGTGACGACGAAACGCGCGCCGGGAAAACGCGGCGCGGTTTCCTCGGCGAACACGTCGTCACCCGATAAAAGCACCACACGCGCGCCATATTCTTCGGCGAGCGCACCGTACAGCCCCGCTTCGCCCAGCTCCACGCCGTTGAACGCCACGCGCGCGAACGCGAAGCTGTTGATCGTGTGCGCGAGGATGCCGCGCGTTTGCGCCTTCGCGTGATAGCCGATCATGAAAACCAGCGCCGCACCGTATTCGAGCCCGGCCATCATGCCGAGCGTGCGCGGCTTGCCGAGCACGAGCTGGGCGCGCGGATCGAGCAGATCGGGCAACAGGTTGCGAAAGCCGCCGTGCGAATCATTGACCCACACGTCGGTCGCGCCGCCCGCGAACGCGCCTTCGACGGCCGCGTTGGCTTCGAGCGTCATCCAGCGTCGCGCGGCTTCGTATTCGCCGTTGCCCGCGCGCGTCTGCTCGGCATGGAACACGCCGGCGATGCCTTCGATGTCGGTGGAGATCAGGACTTTCATCGCGCGGAATTCCTCAGCAGGTGGGCAAGGTCCGGCACGCTGTCGCGCAGCGACAGCCGCCGATGGCCGTCGCGACCGGTGACGGTCTCGGCGCTCCACAATGCATCGACGATCGCCTGCTCGACGCTGTCGGCGCAGGCGCGAAACAACGGGTCGAGGCCATGATCGGCGACGAGCGGCGGCAGCACGACGAAGTC
The DNA here is from genome assembly GCF_014201005.1 of Paraburkholderia lebeckiae. NCBI lineage: Bacteria > Pseudomonadati > Pseudomonadota > Betaproteobacteria > Burkholderiales > Burkholderiaceae > Paraburkholderia > Paraburkholderia lebeckiae. The sequence goes on from NZ_JACHDK010000006.1 coordinate 5,932, forward strand.
CGCGCCGTGCGGCACCGTGTACGCGGTCGAAAACGCCAGCGCGATATCGCCGCTGCCGTGGCCGTACACCGAGCCGGTGCGCGCAAGGCCGGCCGCCGCGCGCAACGACAAGCGTTTCAGCTGGCGCGCGTCGAGCGGCGCATCGGTCGCGACGATCATGATGATCGAGCCTTGCTCGGGTTGATCGGGGGGCGCGTTAGCAGCGGCACTGGCAGCATTCGCCGCCTCAGCGACGGCCGCGCGTTCGGCCAGAATGCGGCCGAGCGGCGTGCCGTCGATTGTCAGCATCGGCAGACGGCCGAAGTTGGCAAGCACGAGCGCGCCAACGGCGTAGTCACGGCCCGCCGCACTGAACACGCGCGACGCAGTGCCGATGCCGCCCTTCAGATCGAAACACGACATGCCGCGCCCCGCGCCGAGCGCACCGCTCGCGACATCGGCGCTTGCCGCGTCGAATGCTTCGTTGAAATGCTGTTCGGTCACGACAAACGCCTGAATGTCGTTCAGGTAGCCGTCGTTGCATTCGAACACGAGCGGATTGACCGTCGACCATTCGCGGCCGATGCGCGGATTCGCGCGAATCGCCGCGCGGATCTGCGCCTGCGCGACCGTACCGACGCCGAACGTGTTGGTCAGCGCGATCGGCGTCTCCAGCGTGCCGAGTTCGTCGAGCTGCACGAGCCCGATGCTCTTGCCGAAGCCGTTGATCACCGACGCGGCGGCCGGCACCTTGTCGACGAACGGATCGCCGCGATGCGGCCGGATCACGGTCACGCCGGTTTGCAGCGCGCCTTCGGCAAGCGTGCAATGACCGACGCTGACGCCGTCCACGTCGGCGATCGTGCCGAGCGCTCCGGCCGGCAACGTGCCGATATGCGGCGCGCGCTCAGCCGAATGATGGCTGCTCATGCTCATGGCCGATCCAGCTTCGGATCGAGCGCATCGCGCAGACCGTCGCCGAGCAGATTGAACGCGAGCACGGTCAGGAAGATAGCGAGGCTCGGAAACAGCGCGATATGCGGCGCGGTCACCATGTCGGCGCGAGCTTCGTTGAGCATCGCGCCCCACTCGGGCGTCGGCGGCTGCGCGCCCAAGCCGAGAAACGACAGGCTCGCCGCCGTGATGATCGACGTGCCGATGCGCATCGTCAGGTACACGACGACCGATGAAATCGTGCCAGGCAGAATGTGCCGCACGATGATCGTCCAGTCCGACGCCCCGATGCTGCGCGCCGCTTCGATATAGGTGAGCTGCTTGAGCATCAGCGTATTGCCGCGCACGAGCCGAGCGAACGCCGGAATGCTGAAGATCGCCACGGCGCAGATCACGTTGATCATGCCGTTGCCGAGAATCGCGACCACACCGATCGCGAGCAGAATGCCGGGGAACGCGAACAGCACGTCGGCCACGCGCATTGTGATGCGATCCCACCAGCCCTCGTAGTAACCGGCAAGCAGACCGAAGAACGTGCCGATCACCGCGCCGATCGCCACGGACAGAAAGCCTGCCTCGAGCGAAATGCGCGAGCCGACGAGGATGCGGCTGAAGATATCGCGGCCCAGCGAATCGACACCGAACCAGTGCGCGGCCGACGGCCCCGCGTTCAGCGCGTCGTAGTCGAAGAAGTTCTCGGGGTCGTACCGGACGATATGCGGCGCGATGATCGCGATCACGATCAGGAGCAGAACGAACACGCCGGCGGCCAGCGCGACATGCTGCTTGCGGAACTTGCGCCAGAATTCGCTCCACGGTGTGCGGATCGCGCGTTCGGAGGCAACGGGAGTGGCCGCATTCGGCCCGGTGGCAGTGGTGCTCATGCGGGCCTCACTTGAAACGGATGGTCGGGTTGATCACCGCGTACAGCACGTCGACGATCAGGTTGATGACGATGAATTCGAGCGAGAACAACAGCACCTCGGCCTGAATGATCGGATAGTCGCGCATCGACACCGCATCGACGAGCAAACGGCCGAGACCGGGCCAGTTGAACACCACTTCGACGACGATCGAGCCGCCGAGCAGAAAGCCGAACTGCAGACCCATCATCGTGACGACGGGAATCAGCGCGTTGCGCAGGCAGTGCTTGATGATCACGAGCCGCTCGGGCAGGCCCTTCGCGCGCGCGGTGCGCACGAAGTCCTCGTGCAGCACTTCGACGAACGAGGCCCGCGTGAAGCGCGCCATCACGGCCGCGACCGCCGCGCCGAGCGTCAGCGACGGCAGCACGTAGCTGCGCCACGAACCGTCGCCGACGATCGGCAGCCAGCCGAGCTGCACCGAGAAAATCTGCATCAGCAGCATGCCGAGCGCGAACGCCGGAAACGAAATGCCCGACACCGCGAGCGTCATGCCCAGGCGGTCCGGCCAGCGGTTGCGCCACACCGCCGAGGCGATGCCGATCGCCATGCCGATCACGACCGCCCATACCATGCTCGCGATCGTCAGCCACAACGTCGGGAAGAAGCGTTCCGCAATCTCCTGGCTCACCGGCCGCTTGCTGCGCGTCGAAACGCCGAAGTCGCCATGCGCCATCCGCCAGAAGAAACGGACGAACTGCCGCGGCAGCGGCTTGTCGAGCCCGAGGTCGGAGCGCACGAGCGCCACGGTCGCCTCGTCCGCTTCAGGACCGGCGGCGAGCCGCGCCGGGTCGCCCGGCAGCAGATGCACGAACAGGAACACCAGCACGGCGACGATGCAGAGCGTCGGCAGCAGGCCTAGCAGACGTTTGACGAGGAAGTTCAGCATGAAACCAATCCGGCAAATGAGCGGCAAATGAGCGGCAAATCAGGCGGGCAACGAGGACTCGTGTGCGGCGGCGGGCTGGGTGAACCGCCGTCTGCGCATGCCGCCTCGTCAGCCCATCACTTGATCGCGATCTCGTCGAAGTTGAACGAGCCGTCCGGCGCGACGTAAGCGCCCGACAGACGCTTGCTGCGCGCATATACGACCTTCTCCTTGACGAGGAAGATCCACGGCGCGTCGGCCCAGATGCGCTTCTGCGCGTCGGCGTAGAGCGTGGCCTTCTGCGTGCGGTCGGTGGTTTCGAGCGCCTGCTTCAGATCGTTGTCGACCGCGTCGCTCTTGTAGTACGACGTGTTGACCATCTTCGGCGGAATCGAGTAGCCCGCGAGCAGCGGGCTGATCGCCCAGTCGGCCTCGCCGGTCGACGACGACCAGCCCGCGTAGTACATCCGCACCGGCGCGGTCGCCGGGTCCTGTGCGCTTTCGACCTTGGCGACGCGCTGACCCGCTTCGAGCGCCTCGACGCTGGCCTTGATGCCGACCTGCGCGAGCTGCTGCTGCACGAACTGGATCACCTTCTGCGCGGTCGAGTAGTTATACGCGGACCATAGCGTCGTTTCGAAGCCGTTCGGATAGCCCGCTTCCTTCAGCAGTTCGCGCGCCTTCGCGGGATCGTACGGCCAGGGTCCGAGCTTGACCGCATAGTCGACGCCCTGCGGCACGACGCCGTCGGCCGGCGTCGCGTAACCGGCGAACGCGACCTTCGTCAGCGCTTCCTTGTTGACCGCGTAGTTCAGCGCTTCACGCACCTTCGGGTTGTCGAACGGCTTCTGGTTCATGTTCATGCTGATGTAGCGCTCGATGATCGACGGCGCCGCGATCAGATCGATCTTCGGGCTCGACTGCAGTTGCGCGGCCTGCTCGAACGGCACCTGGAACGCGAAGTCCGCTTCGCCGGTGCGCATCAGCGCGGCGCGCGTGTTGTTGTCGACGACCGGCTTCCAGTCGATCGCGTCGATCTTCGGATAACCCTTCTTCCAGTAGCCGGCGAACTTCTTCACGGTCAGGTCGCCGGCCGGGTCCCACTTCACGAGTTCGAACGGGCCCGTGCCGACCGGATGAAACGCGATGTCCTTGCCGTACTTCTTCAGCGCGTCCGGCGAGATCATCACCGCAGACGGATGCGCGAGCACGTTGATGAACGCCGAGAACGGCGCCTTCAGCGTGACGCGCACCGTGTAAGGATCGACCACTTCCGTTTTCTCGATGCGGCTGAACATGTTGTAGCGCTTCAGCTTGTTGGCCGGATCGGTCACGCGGTCGAAGTTCGCCTTCACGGCGGCGGCATTGAAGTCGGTGCCGTCCTGGAACTTCACGCCATGGCGCAGCTTGATCGTATAGACGCGCGCGTCGGGGCTCGCCTCATAGCTGTCGGCAAGCACATTGACGAGCTTCATGTCCTTGTCGAAGCCGAACAGCCCCTGATAGAACGATTTCGCGACCGCCTGCGACAGCGTGTCGTTCGCGTCGTACGGATCGAGCGACGTGAAGGTCGACGCGACGGCCATCACGACCGTCGTTTCGGCGTGCGCCAGATTGCCCGCGAGCGTCGCGAACACCACCGCGCCGCCGCTGACGAGCGCGCGCAAACGAAACGGAGAGGACGGGAACAGCAGGTTCATGAGATTGCTCCAGGCTGCGAGTTAAGGATGTGACAGGGGCCGTTATGATTGGCGTGGCTTCTATTGCTGATGTTTCTCTTGCTGTTGCTTCGATTGCTGATGCTTCGGGTCTCGCGCTTCGGGTCTCGCGCTTCAGGTCTTCCGCTTCAATGCGATGCGGCGCTTCGCTCAATAAGCGCCGCCGACGCGATGCTGCGCGACGAAATGATCCGGTCCCACCGCGACGAGCGGCGCGACGACCGGCTCGTCGTTGAGCGCGCGAATCGGGCTCGGAATATCGTCGGCGGCGAGCAGGCGTTGCGCGTGACGGCGCGCGGGATCGGCGACCGGCACCGCGCTCATCAGCTTCTTCGTGTACGGATGCTGGGGCGCCTCGAACACCGCGCGACGCGGACCGATCTCGACGATCTGGCCGAAATACATCACCGCGACGCGATGGCTGACCCGCTCGACCACCGCCATGTCGTGCGAAATGAACAGATACGCGACGCCGAGCTCGCGCTGCAGGTCGAGCATCAGATTGACGATCTGCGCCTGCACGGAGACGTCGAGCGCGGACACCGATTCGTCGGCGATCACGACCTTCGGATTCAGCGCGAGCGCGCGAGCAATCGCGATACGCTGACGCTGCCCGCCCGAAAACTCATGCGGATAGCGGCGCGCGGCTTCGGCCGGCAAGCCGACTTTCTCGAGCAGCCACGCGACGCGCGCCTGCGCTTCGGCACCCTGCGCGACACCGTGCACGAGCAGCGGCTCCATGATCGAAAAGCCGACGGTCAAGCGCGGATTCAGCGAGGCGAACGGGTCCTGGAAAATAAACTGGATATCGCGGCGCAACGCCTGCAATGCCGGCCCGCTGAGCGAGCTGATTTCCTTGCCATTGAATTCGATCGAGCCGCTCTGACTTTCGACGAGCCTCAGCAGCGAGCGGCCCGTGGTCGACTTGCCGCAGCCCGACTCGCCGACCAGCGCGAGCGTTTCGCCGGGCCGCAGATCGAAGCTGACTTTTTCGACCGCATGCACGCGGCCTGTCATGCGGCCGAACAGGCCGCTACGGACCGGAAAGCGCGTGACCAGATCGCGCACGCGCAGGATCGGCGGCGTGTCGTCGCGCACCAGCGGCTGCGCTTCTTCGGCGACAGACGCCACCGGCTGCACCGCCGCATCGGCGCCGTTCGCGCCGGCCTGCTCGACGCTCAGGATCGGAAAGCGCGCGGGCTGATCGGTGCCGTGCATCGAGCCGAGCCGAGGCACCGCCGCGAGCAGCGCCTTCGTGTACGGATGCGACGGTGCGGCGAACAGCGTGTCCGACGCGCCCTCCTCGACCTTCTCGCCGCGATACATGACGAGCACGCGGTCGGCCACTTCGGCGACCACGCCCATGTCGTGCGTGATGAAGATCACGCCCATGTTCATCTCGTCCTGCAAGCCGCGAATCAGTTGCAGGATCTGCGCCTGGATCGTGACGTCGAGCGCGGTGGTCGGCTCATCGGCGATCAGCAGCGCGGGCTTGCACGACAGCGCCATCGCGATCATCACGCGCTGGCGCATGCCGCCCGACAGCTGATGCGGGAAACGCGCGGCAACGCGCTTTGCTTCTGGAATCCGAACGAGTTCGAGCAGACGCAAGGTTTCGGCGCGCGCCGCCTCGCGGGTCTTGCCCTGGTGCAGCGCGATCGCCTCGCTGATCTGATCGCCGACCGTGAAGACCGGGTTGAGCGAGGTCATCGGCTCCTGGAAGATCATCGCGATGTCGGCGCCGCGGACCGTGCGCATCGTGCCGGACGACGTCTTCGCGAGATCGAGCACGCTGCCGTCGCGCCGCCGGAATGCGATGCTGCCGCCGGCAAGACGGCCGCCGCCATGCTCGACCAGCCGCATCAGCGCCAGCGACGTGACCGACTTGCCAGAGCCCGATTCACCGACGATCGCGAGCGTCTCGCCGCGCTCGACCGTGAACGACAGATTGCGCACCGCGTTGAAGGTCGAGTCGCCGCGGCGGAACGCGACCGTCAGATCGTCGACCGCGAGCACGCGCCGCGGCGGCAGGGTTTCGATAAGCGGGCTGGCGGTGTGCGAGGAAGTCGGCACGGTGGTTCCTTTGCTTTGAATTCGAACGCGGCTAACGGGGCCTCAGGCATGTGGCGACACGCGCCAGCGGCTAGCGATAGATCGCCGTCACCGGCGCTTCGCCGAGCCGCGCGAAACCGCGGTACATGCCCTCGGTATTGAACGGCAGCGTGACGTTGCCCCGCGCGTCGACGGCGACGAGGCCGCCGCGTCCGTCGATCTTCGGCAAGCGGTTCATCACGACGTCGTGCGCGGCTTCTTCGAGCGAGACCTGGCGATAGGCCATCTGCGCGGCGACGTCGTAAGCGGCGACCATGCGCATGAACATTTCGCCGGAGCCGGTGGTCGATACCGCGCAGGTCGCGTCGTCCGCGTAGCAGCCCGCGCCGATCAGCGGCGTATCGCCGACGCGGCCCGCCTGCTTGTTGGTCACGCCGCCCGTCGAGGTCGCCGCGGCGAGATGCCCGTGGCGGTCGAGCGCGACTGCGCCGACCGTGCCGAACTTGCGATTCGGATCGATCGGCTCGTGCGGCGTCGGGTCGTCGTTGCTCGAAGCCGTGGACGCGAGCGTCGCGGCGTCGTGATCGAGCATCGGACGCTGCTGCTCACGGGCCAGTTGCCATTGGCGATAGCGCGCGTCGGTATCGAAGTAGCTGTTGTCGACGAACTCGAGCCCCTGCGCAGCCGCGAACGCTTCCGCGCCTTCACCGGTGAACAGCACGTGGTCGCTGCGCTCGAGCACGCGGCGCGCGGCGAGAATCGGATTGCGCACGCGCGTCACGCAACAGATCGCGCCCGCGTCGAGCGTGCGGCCGTCCATGATCGCGGCGTCGAGCTCGTGCGTGCCGGCCGCCGTGTAGACCGCGCCGTGGCCCGCGTTGAAGAGCGCGCAGTCTTCGAGCAGCCGCACCGCTTCGCTGACCGCGTCGAGCGCGCTGCCGCCGTCGGCGAGCACGCGCTGGCCAGCGCTCAGCACCGCGTTGAGCGCCGCGTGATATCCGCTTTCGGCGCTGGCCGACATCGACGTGCGCAGGATCGTGCCTGCCCCGCCGTGAATGGCAATGACTGCGTTGGAGTTCATCGTTTGGATCGGGGAGTGCGGGTGGTTCGGGGAGTGCGGGGTGCCGTGGTGGCTTTTGCTTCGGCATCCCTGGCTTTCGCGCTTCTGGCTTCGGTGCTGTCGGCCTTTGCGCCGTCGCTGCGTTTTAGCCTTGCAGCCTTCGCGCGCGCGGCTTTGCTCGGGGCGCGCGCCGGCTCCTGCGCGGCGCCGGCCGCGCCCGACTGCGGATCGAACAGCCACGGCAGCACGAACTCGCTGACCTCGGCGGCCGCCTTGACCGAGCGTTGCGCGCGATACGCGACCGCGTCGCACAACGCCTCGATGACCGCGAGCACGGCCGAATCGGCATTCGACGCGAGACGCCGGTCGGTGCGGACATACAGCGCCAGGTCCGCGAACCGCACGAGCGGCGAGCGCGGACCGTCGGTGAGCGCGAGCACGCGTGCGCCGCGTTCGGAGGCGCGCCGCGCGAGCTCGATCGTGTCCTCGACATAGCGCGGAAACGCGATGCCGATCACGAGATCGCCCGGGCCTGAACCCACGAGGTGCCGCGCCGCATGCGACGGCCCGCCGCTCAGCGCGAGCGAATGCACGTTGTCGTGATACGGCAGCAGTCCGTGCTCCATCAGGCTCGCGAGAAACGCGCTGGCGCCGAAGCCGATCACGAATACGCGACGCGCGGCGATGATCGCGTCGACGGCGGCGTCGGCGGTCGCGCGATCGATCGACGTACGCGTTGCGTGCAGATTGTTGGCGGCCTGCTCGAGCGACGCGTCGATCAGATCGTCACCGGCCGCGAGCGTTTCCTGCGCGCTGCGCAGCCGCTCGACCGGCGCGAGCGTCGCCTCGAAGCCACGCACGAGCGCCTCGCGAAACTGCGGATAACCGTCGAAGCCGAGCGCGCGCGCAAAGCGATTCGCGCTCGCGACCGACGCGCCGACCACACTCGCGAGCTCGTCGATACGCATCGTCGCCGCGCGGAACAGATGGGCCAGCACGTACTCGCCCATGCGCTGGTGGATCGGCGTGAGCGTCGGCATCGCGGCGGTAATGCGCGTGGCAATGGCCTGCTCGGCGGGGTTCGGCACAGCGGACGGGTGATGGATCATGCGGGCGGAAAGGCGCGGTTGTTCGATGCGAACTGGATGAAATTATATTTACATGAAAAATGCGCCAGAAAAAATTCATTTCCACATTCCGAGGGTTTTCACCGACCAATGCCCTTCAGACCAGGGCGTTTCGGCGGCCGAGTCCTGTTGCGCCCCGGTGAAAATCCATTTTCATCGGGGCGATGGGTGGGTTCACCGCGTGCCGCGCTCCGCCGCTCAGCACGCCGCCGCGCTCTGTTCGGGAATGCCCAGGAGCCGCGCCGCCGGCGACATCACGATGATCAGCGCCTGCACGACGAACGCGAGCGACGCGGCGACCAGACACACGTCGATGCTCCAGCGCGAGCTGAGCGCGGCGCCGAGCAGCGCGCCCACCGGCCGCGCGCCGTAGGTGGCGGTGCTGATCAGCGCGGACACGCGGCCGATCATCCGTTCGGGCGTGATCGCCTGACGCAGCGTGGTCGAGCCGACGACCCACAGGATCGGTCCCGCGCCGAGCAGGAAGAAGCTCGCGAGCGCGAGCCAGAACGATGGGACGATCAGCGTCGCCACCATCACGAGCGACGCGAGCAGGCCGCACGACGGTCCGACGATCAGCAGACGGCCGAATGCGAGACGTCGCGCGACCGCGGGCGCGGCGAGCGCGCCGCAGACCATGCCGACCCCGTACGCGCCGAGCGTCACGCCGACCGCCGAGGCATTGAGCCCCAGCCGATGCACCGCGTAAGGTACATAGACCGCCTGCAGGATGAAGAAGCCGAGATTGAAGAACACGGCGGTCAGCAGCATCGGCAGCAGCAACGGATCGCGCAGCACGAAGCGCGTGCCGTCGCGCAGCTCCAGCATGAAGTGCCGTCGCGGCGCGGCCGCGCGCGGCGGCTCGCGCAATCCCGCCAGCAACGCGACCGCGAACGCCGACAACAGCGCCGCGCCGCCATACGCCCAGCCCGCGCCGATCCAGCCGACCAGCACGCCGCCCAGCGCCGGCCCCGCCGAATACGCGACACTGCGCGCGAGTTCGAGCCGGCCGTTCGCGCTCGCATAGGCGTCGCGCGGCACGATCGACGGCACCAGCGACGGCGCCGCAACGTTGTAGGCGACCGTACCCGTCGCGGCGACGAAGCCGAGCGCGGCGAGCAGCGGCAGGTTCAGCGCATGCGTGAGCACCAGCAGCAGCACGCCCAGCATCGCGCAGACCCGTACGCTCTCGGCGAGCGTCATCAGCACGCGGCGCGAGCGGCGGTCGGCCCAGACGCCGAGCGGCATCGACAGCAACAGGAACGGCAGCGTCTGCGCGGTTTGCAGCAGACCGGTATCGCGCGCGTTGGCGCCGAGCGCGAACACCGCGACGAGCGGCGCGGCGGCGAGGCTGATCTGCTCCGCCGATTGCGCGCACAGGTTCGACCAGGCGAGGCGCTGGAATGCGCGGGGCAGACGTTGCGCATTGGACGGCGAAGACGACGAAGGGGAAGACGTGGCGGACATCGATGCACTCCCGAGTTTGACGTGAGGCATTCATCGTCGGCGCTTGGGACTTGCGGGGCGCTCCGCTTCTTGCGGTGTTATTCTTCGCTCGCCATGAATCTCGAAAGCATCCTCTTCACTCAAGGTTTCGGTTCGCGCCGCCAATGCCGCGCGCTGATCGGCGACGGCCGCGTCAGCGTCGACGGTGCGATTTGCACCGATGCCGACGCCGATTTCGCTGTTGATGGCGGCGCGTTGCGCTTTAGCGTCGACGGCGTCGAATGGCCGTATCGCGAGCACGCGTATCTGCTGCTGAACAAGCCCATCGGCTACGAATGCTCGCGCGATCCGCAGCATCATCTGAGCGTGTTCAGCCTGCTGCCGCCGCAGTTCGCCGAGCGCGGCGTGCAGTGCGTCGGCCGTCTCGATCAGGACACCACGGGCCTCCTGCTGCTCTCCGACGACGGCAAGTTCGTGCATCAGTTCACGTCGCCGAAACGCAAGGTGCCGAAGCTCTACGTCGCGACCACGCGCCATCCGCTCGACGACGCGCAGCTCGCCGCGCTGCGCGACGGCGTGCTGCTGCACGGCGAAACGAAACCGAGCGCCGCGCTCGACGCCCAGGCGCGCGCCACTCATACGCTCGCGCTCACCGTGCTCGAAGGCAAATACCACCAGGTCAAGCGCATGATCGCGGCCTCGGGCAACCGCTGCGAGGCGCTGCATCGCGAACGGATCGGTGGGCTCGCGCTTCCCGCGGCGCTCGCGCCCGGCGCATGGCAATGGCTCGACGCAGCGGGCCTTGCCGCGCTGCGGGCCGGGTAAACGACTAGCCGCAACGAGGGCCCGCCTAAGCCCTTGATGCGCCGGACAAACCCCGCGCGCATTGCGGTGCACCGAACATAGGCCGTTGCATTGCAGCATGCCGTTGCTTACATGTCGCCCTATACTCGACTAAACAAACGAATACAAAGGTTTCAAGGAGGGGCGCCATGCATATCGACGGCACGATGGCGTTTTCGCACGCAATGATCGTGTTCATCTGCTTTGCGCTGCTGCTGGTCGGCGGATTGCTGGTCATCATGCGGCTGCGGCACAAGTACCATCCGAATCTGATCGGCGCATTGATCGGCGGCATGCTGTGCTTCCTGTTGCTGGAAGTGTTGCCTACGCTGACCTGATACTGGTTGGACCGCGCAGCTCGTTTTGTGCGGGGCATTGATGCGGTGCGGCGGATACGCTTTGCGGGGGCAACCCGGCCCTCGCGAGGCGGTATTTTGTTTCTGCTGCCAGCCTAGCCGCGTTTCCCGTTCGCCTCGCGCAAAAAATCCTCGACGCTCGGATAGCGCAGACGTACCCGCAATTCCTCCTTCAGACGCCGGTTCACGAGCCGGCGCGACTCGCGCATGAACGACAGCAGCATCGGATCGATCTGCTGCTCCGCCTGCTCTCTCGTGATGCGCGGCGGGCGGGCGAGCCCGAACGCATCGGCGACCGCGTCGAAATACTCCCCCATTTTCAGCGACGAATCGTCGGACGCGTGCAGTGCGCGCGCGGGTCGGCCATGCGTGGCGAGACGCACGAGGATCGCGGCGACGTCGTCGGCGTGGATGTGATTCGTGTAGACGTCGTCGGCATCGACGAGCGCCGGCGTGCCTCTTTCGAGCCGCGCGAGCGGCAGACGGTTGCGCGCATAGATGCCCGGAATCCGCGCGATGCTCGTGGCGACGCTGCCGCGCGCCGTCGCGTGCCGCAACTGCCGCTCGGCCGACACGCGACGTTTGGCGCGCGCATTCGCGGGCCGCAGCGCGCGCGTTTCGTCGATCCACGCACCGCCGCAATCGCCGTAGACGCCCGTCGTGCTCGCGTAAACGATGCGCACCGGTGCCCGCGAAGCGCCGGTCCGGCGCACCCCGTCGGGTACAATATCGGGTGTTTCAGCGTCCAGACCTGAAGCGCGCGCACGGCGCAAGCGCGCGATCGGCACGACGGACAACCTCGCCGCGCAAGCGTTCATGCGGCCCCCGGCACCTAACGTCGCAAGCAGCGCGCGAGTGCGTCGATCGTCGTCGCCGGACTTCTGCGGCGGCGCGAGATGCAGCACCGTCGGCGCGAGGCGCGCGAGCCGTTTGAGGCTGCCGCGCGCGTCGAGATCGCCGACGAGCGGCGTCACGCCCGCGGCGCGCAACTCATCGCAGCGCGCGGCATGGCTCGTCAACGCGAAGATGCGCGCGCGCGGCCGCAAGAGGGGCACGCAGCGCATGCCGACGTCGCCGCATCCTACGATCAGCACGCGCGGCCGGCGGAAGTTTCGTGTCGCTTTCATGGTGGGCGCATTGTAGCGGTCACACGCAACAGGTACCGCGCGGTTGATCCGGCGGGTCCGATTACGATTCCGACTTTTCGATTCCGAACACTTTATGGCATTTAACGTCACGCTCCGGCAAACCGGCCGGCAGTTTCAGGTAGAACAGGATGAAACGGTGCTCTCCGCAGCGCTGCGTCAAGGCATCGGCCTGCCGTACGGCTGCAAGAACGGCGCGTGCGGTTCGTGCAAAGGCACGGTCGTGAGCGGCGAGGTCGAACAGCGCGCGCACTCGTCGTCGGCGCTGTCGAACGACGAAAAGACGCGCAAACTGGCGCTCCTGTGCTGCGCGACGGCGTGTTCCGATCTCGAAGTCGACATCCGCGAAGTGGCCGGCGTCGGCGACGTTCAGGTCAAGAAGCTGCCGTGCCGCGTGAACGCGATCGAGCGCAAGGCCGACGACGTGATCGTCGTGAAGCTGCAACTGCCCGCCAACGAACGTCTGCAATATCTGGCCGGCCAGTACCTCGAATTCATCCTGAAGGACGGCAAGCGCCGCAGCTATTCGATGGCGAGCGCGCCGCACGTCGAAGGCCCGGTCGAGCTGCACATCCGCCACATGCCCGGCGGTGCGTTCACCGACCATGTGTTCAACACGATGAAGGAGCGCGACATCCTGCGCTTCGAAGCGCCGCTCGGCACGTTCTTCCTGCGCGAAGACTCGGACAAGCCGATCGTGCTGCTCGCGTCGGGCACCGGTTTCGCACCGCTGAAGGCGATCGTCGAGCATGCGGTGTTCAAGAACATGACGCGCCCGATGACGCTCTACTGGGGCGCGCGCCGCAAGAAAGACCTGTATCTGCTCGAACTCGCCGAGCAATGGGCGCGCGAGATTCCGAACTTCAAGTTCGTGCCGGTGCTCTCCGAGCCCGATGCGGGCGACGCATGGACGGGCCGCACGGGCTTCGTGCATCGGGCGGTGATCGAGGATCTGCCCGATCTGTCGGCCTACCAGGTGTATGCATGCGGCGCGCCGGTGATGGTCGAATCGGCGCTGCGCGACTTCACGCAGCATCACCAGTTGCCGGAAGACGAGTTCTACGCGGACTCGTTCACCAGCGCGGCCGATCTCGCGAACGCGGTCTGATTGCACGGCGGCAAATTCCCCCCGATGCAGCGCAAGTGCAAATTCATCGTTTACACCAGCGCTTTTCTTATCGTATTCTTTCGCGCATGAACCGCATCCAGTCCGAATTCCGACGTCGCCGCTCGCCGCTCCCATAGGGACGCCGCTGGCTTCGTCACGGACTCGCGCCACACAAAACCTGGGCGCAAGCTGTTCGAATCATGAAAGCCACGGCATGCCGTGGCTTTTCTGTTTTTCCGGCCGCCGTTCTTATTGGCCAAATCGTCACCGTTTCTTCACCCTGCTCTTACCCTTTTGCCTGGAGCCTGCCGTCATGAATTTCAATGAGTATCCAATCGATTCGCTGATGTACATAACGAACCGGCCTGAAATCGTTTTCACGCACGGCAAAGGCTCGTGGATTTACGACAACAACGGCAAGCGCTACCTGGATTTCATCCAGGGCTGGGCGGTCAATAGCCTCGGCCACTGCAACGACGGCATGATCGAAGCGCTGAACCAGCAGGCCAAGCTGCTGATCAACCCGTCGCCGGCGTTCTACAACGAGCCGATGGCGAAGCTCGCGGGCCTGCTCACGCAGCACAGCTGCTTCGACAAGGTGTTCTTCGCGAACAGCGGCGCCGAGGCGAACGAAGGCGCGATCAAGCTCGCGCGCAAGTGGGGCAGGAAGTTCAAGGACGGCGCGTTCGAGATCATCACGTTCGACCACAGCTTCCACGGCCGCACGCTCGCGACGATGTCGGCCAGCGGCAAGCTGGGCTGGGACACGATCTACGCGCCGCAGGTGCCGGGCTTCCCGAAGGCGGACCTGAACGACATCGCGTCGGTGGAAAAGCTGATCAACGAGAAGACCGTCGCGGTGATGCTCGAGCCGATCCAGGGCGAAGGCGGCGTGATCCCCGCAACCCGGGAATTCATGCAGCAACTGCGCGAGCTGACGAAAAAGCACAACATTCTGCTGATCGTCGATGAAGTGCAAAGCGGCTGTGGTCGCGCCGGCACGCTGTTCGCGTATCAGTTGTCGGGCATCGAGCCGGACATCATGACGCTCGGCAAGGGCATCGGCGGCGGCGTGCCGCTCGCGGCGCTGCTGTCGAAGGCGGAAATCGCCGTGTTCGAAGCGGGCGACCAGGGCGGCACCTACAACGGCAATCCGCTGATGACCGCGGTCGGCTACTCGGTAATCTCGCAGCTGACGGCACCGGGCTTCCTCGAAGGCGTGCGCTCGCGCGGCGAATATCTGCGCACGAAGCTGCTCGAGCTGTCCGAGGAGCGCGGCTTCAAGGGCGAGCGCGGCGAGGGTCTGCTGCGCGCGCTGCTGCTCGGCAAGGACATCGGCAACCAGATTGTCGAGAAGGCGCGCGACATGCAACCCGACGGCGTGCTGCTGAACGCCGCGCGTCCGAACCTGCTGCGCTTCATGCCGGCGCTTAACGTGACGACCGAAGAAATCGACCAGATGCTGGCGATGCTGCGCTCGGTTCTCGACTCGCTGTAATCAACCACGGAGCGCACCGATGACAACGAACACGACGCTGTCGATCCGCCGCTTCGACGCGACCGATACCGAAGCCGTGATTGCGCTATGGCAGGACGTGTTTCCCGAGCATCGCGACGTGACGCGACCGCAGCGCAACCCGCGTCTGTCGATCGCCAACAAGCTCGCGACGCAACCGGAGCTGTTCTTCGTCGCGGTGCTCGATGGCCGCATCGTCGGCACCGTAATGGGCGGCTATGACGGACACCGCGGCTGGCTGTATTCGCTCGCGGTCGATGCATCGCTGCGACGTCATGGCATCGGCACGCGACTCGTCGCGCACGTCGAGAGCGAGTTGACCAAGCGTGGTTGTCCGAAGCTGAATCTGCAGGTGCTATCGTCGGCGACGCCTGAAGTGCGCGCGTTCTACGATGCGCTCGGCTATCGCGCCGATGCGGTGATCAGCCTCGGCAAGCGGCTCGGCGAATACGCGGACGCGGCCCCGGCGGGCTGATTCGCGTCGCACACCTGATCAAAGAAGGCCGCATGCGCTGATTCGCGTATGCGGCCTTTTTGAATGGTTCTCCAACTGAGCGGCGCACATATCGGCGGATTCGGACAAACAGCGTATGGCGGACAGACGGATTGCCTAAAATCGTTTACGCACGAGACGACGCCGGCGCTGGAAAGACAGGTTTGCGGCGAATCGCGACCCTTTCCCCCGGGGGCGGCTCATGCGTCTGAGTCCCAACGCGTTGGAATCCTAAGGGGAATCTTCATGGCGACTTATGTGGTGCTCCTGCAATTTACGGATCAGGGTATCCGCACGATCAAGAACAGTGCAGAGCGAGCCGGGCAGGCGGCGGAAATGGCGAAATCTTTTGGCTGCGAAATGAAGCAGATCTACTGGACGTTAGGGGCATACGACGTTGTCTCGGTCGTCGAAGCGGCAGACGAGCAGAGCTTCCTCGCCTTCGGCTTCGCACTCGGCTCGGCCGGCAATGTCCGCTCGCAAACGCTGCGTGCGTTCACAAAAGACGAAATCAGTTCGGTTATCGGGCGACTCCCTTAATTCACGTCCCAACCAGAAAAATAAAAGGCGCCCCGCGACATTGCATCGCGGGGCGCCTTGCAAGCCGGACGTGTGCGCCACCGGCGCGCACGTCCAACTCGTCACATGCTTATTCACCCACTCTTCGCCCGCTCATTCGCCCAAATACGCGGCCCGAACCTTCGGATCGTCAAGCATCTGTTTCGCGTCGCCCGACATCGTGATCAGACCGGAGTCCATCACGTAACCGCGATTCGCCGCCTGCAGCGCGAGCCGCGCGTTCTGCTCGACGAGCAGCACAGTCATGCCTTCAGAGGAAATCAGGCGCACCACTTCGAAGATCTTCTCGACCATGATCGGCGACAGACCCATCGACGGTTCGTCGAGCAGCAACAGTTTCGGACGCGAGATGATCGCGCGCGCCATCGCGAGCATCTGCTGCTCGCCGCCCGACAGCGTGCCTGCGTATTGCGATGCACGCTCCTTCAGACGCGGAAAGAAGCCGAACATGCGCTCGACGTCCGACTTGATGCCATCGTCATCGTTGCGCAGATACGCACCCATCTGCATGTTCTCGACGATCGACATGCGCGCGAAAATGCCGCGCCCTTCCGGCACCATCGCGAGACCGCGCTTCAGAAGCTCATGCGCCGGCAGGCCCTTGATCGACTGACCCATGTACTCGATGTCGCCGGCCGCATACGCCTTCAGGCCCGTGATCGCCTTCATCGTCGTGGTCTTGCCCGCACCGTTCGCGCCGATCAGCGTGACGAGTTCGCCCTGCCCGACCTCGAGGTCGACACCCTTGACCGCCTGGATGCCACCGTAGTTGACCTGCAGGCCCTTGATTTTCAACATTGCTTGTGTCGTGGACATCAGTGGACCCCCGCACCCAGATAAGCTTCGATCACCTTCGCATCCTTCTGCACGTCCTGCGGCAGACCCTGAGCAATCACCTTGCCGTAGTCGAGCACCGTCATCTGGTTGCACAGGCCCATCACGAGCTTCACGTCGTGTTCGATCAGCAGAATCGTCTTGCCGTCCGCGCGGATCTTGTCGAGCAGCTTGGTCAGCTCGACCTTCTCGGTGGCGTTCATGCCGGCCGCCGGTTCGTCGAGCGCGAGCAGCTTCGGATCGGTCGCCAATGCACGGGCGATTTCCAGCCGACGCTGGTGGCCATACGAAAGGTTGCGCGACGTGTAGTCCGCGTACTGCGTGATGCCGACGTAGTCGAGCAGTTCGAGCGCGCGTTCCTTGATCTCGCGCTCTTCCTGACGCTCGGCCGGGGTCTGGAACACCGCGCCGAGCAGACCGTGTTTGGTGCGCACGTGACGGCCGACCATCACGTTTTCCAGCGCGGTCATGCCGCCGAACAGACGGATGTTCTGGAACGTGCGCGCGATGCCCGCCTTCGCGACCTGATAGACCGCGGTCGGCGTGTAGTTTTCGCCATCGAGTTTGAACTCGCCCGAATCGGGCGTATACAGACCCGTGATCACGTTGAAGAAGGTTGTCTTGCCGGCGCCGTTCGGGCCGATCAGACCGTAGATCTCGCCTGCGCGGATCTGCAGTCCGACCTCGGAAAGCGCTTGCAGGCCGCCGAAGCGCTTGTTGACGCCCTTCACCGACAGACGGATCGCTGCGTTGTTGCTTACGTTATCGCTCATGTCTTTTTCTCCACCGGACCTTATGCGCGCACCGGCTTCTTGCCGCCACGCTTCGCCAGCTTCGCAATCCTGTCCTCGTGCTTCGGCGCGGGCCACAGGCCTTCCGAGCGGTACAGCATGATCACGACCATCGCCAGACCGTACAGCAGCTGACGGATCACTTCGGTATCGACGATTTCATGGCCGAAGATCATGTTCTGCAGCGGACCCATCGTCGAGCGCAGGAACTCGGGGAACACCGCGAGCAGCACCGCGCCAAGGATCACGCCCGGAATGTGGCCCATGCCGCCGAGCACCACGCAGGCGAGCACCACGACCGATTCCCAGAACGTGAACGATTCCGGCGACACGAAGCCCTGGAACGAGCCGAACATCGCGCCCGACAGGCCGCCGAACGACGCGCCCATCGCGAACGCAAGCAGCTTCACGTTACGGGTGTTGATGCCCATCGCCTTGGCGGCGATTTCGTCTTCGCGGATCGCGGCCCACGCGCGGCCGATACGCGAATGCTGCAGACGCGTACAGGTCCAGATCACGAACAGCGCGCACAGCACGAACAGGTAGTAGTACAGGTACACCGACGGAAACTGCATGCCGAACAGCGAGTGCGTCTGCGCGAGGCTGAAGCCGCCGACCTGCACCGGGTCGATGCCGGTGATGCCCTTCGGGCCGTTGGTGATGTTCACCGGACGGTCGAGGTTGTTCATGAAGATCCGCACGATTTCCCCGAAGCCGAGGGTCACGATCGCGAGGTAGTCGCCACGCAGACGCAGTGTCGGCGCACCGAGCAGAATCCCGAACATCGCGGCGAGCGCCATCGCGATCGGCGCGATGATCCAGATCGGCACGTGGATGCCGTTCGGCGCGAGATGCGCGATCCACTCGAATTGCGTCGCGAGGTGCGGTGAGCTCAGCAGCGCGGCCGTGTAGGCGCCGATCGCGTAGAACGCGATGTAGCCCAGGTCCAGCAGGCCGGCAAAGCCGACCACCACGTTCAGGCCCAGCGCGAGCATCACGTACAGCATCGCGAAGTCGAGCACGCGGACCCAGTAGTTGCCGCCCGCGGCGCCGATGACCATCGGCGCCGCGATCACGAAGATCGCCGTGAGAATACCGATGGTCAGCGTCTTCGTGCGGTTCTTTTCGGGGATGAGCGTCGTGGACGGCTCGATCGGTTGAATTGAGGTCATGATTGTTGACTCCTTGTGGCCCGGGATCAGGCGCGATCCGCGACACGTTCGCCGAGCAGGCCCGACGGACGGAACACCAGCACGACGATCAGCACGATGAACGCGAATACGTCCTGGTAGTTACTGCCGAACACGCCGCCTGTGAGGTTGCCGATATAGCCGGCACCCAACTGCTCGATCAGGCCGAGGAGCACGCCGCCGACCATCGCGCCGCCGAGATTGCCGATACCGCCGAGCACCGCCGCGGTAAAGGCCTTCAGGCCAGGGATGAAGCCCATGTAGAAATGCGCGTTGCCGTATTCGGACGCGATCATCACGCCGGCGAGCGCAGCCAGCGCCGAGCCGATCATGAAGGTCGCCGAAATCACGAAATTCGGGTTCACGCCCATCAGACTCGCGACGTTCGGGTTCTCTGCGATTGCGCGCATCGCACGGCCGAGCCTGGTCTTGTGCACGAGCAGCAGGAGGCCGCCCATCACGAGGAACGCCGCCACGATGATCACGATTTCAGTCATCGAGATCACGGCGCCGGGCGTCGTGTCGGTGGCCTTGATCACGTTGATCGGGTCGGTGGGCAACAGCTGTGGGAACGGCAGCGGATTGCGCGACCAGATCATCATCGCGAGCGTCTGCAGCAGGATCGATACCCCGATCGCGGTGATCAGCGGTGCGAGACGCGGCGCGCGCCGCAACGGCCGGTAGGCCACGCGCTCGATCGTGTAGCCGACCACCGCGCAGACCGCCGCTGCGATGATCAACGCGATCACGAGCGTCAGCACATTGCCGAGGCCGGGGAAGTGGTTCTGCAGCACACCTATGGCGGAGAGCGCAACCATCGCGCCCACCATCAACACGTCGCCATGAGCGAAGTTGATGATGCCCAGAATGCCGTAAACCATCGTATAGCCCAGTGCGATGATGGCGTAGACACTGCCAAGCACCAGTCCATTCAGGATCTGCTGGATGAAGATATCCATTTAATGCTCCTTAGCCCGTGCGACTGGATTCGCGTTTTTCATCTGCCGGTGGGCGGTGATGCGCTACGAATCTCAACGGCACTGCGGGTACTGATGTAAAAGACCGGTAAGGGTTATCCGCTGCCGGCTTGCCCTGACGACCGTGATGCGGTCGCGAGCCCCCCTTGGGCGGATGCAAAAACGGCACCGTTGGATGGTGTCGGTGCCGTCAGGCCGAACTTCCCGTCATCACATCTTTACGACGTCGAGCACTGCTTTCTTGCCGTCCTTGAAGTCGTAAAGCGTAATGGCGCCCTCTTTCAAATCACCCTTGTCGTCGAACGCGATGTGGCCGATTACCCCGTTGTAATCGGTCGAAGGCATCGCAGCCAGCACCTTGGGCGCCTCGATAGAATTAGCGCGCTTCATTGCATCGACGATCACGTACACAGCGTCATACGTGAACGGCGCGTAAATCTGCACCGGTGTGTGGAAGCGGTCTTCGTACTTCTTTTCGAAGTCCGCTCCATTGGTCATTTTCGAAAGCGCGAGTCCTGCTTCCGAACAGACCAGGTTTTGCACGGCGGTACCCGCCAGCTCACCTACCTTGTCGGTACACACACCGTCGCCGCCAAGGATTTTTGCCCTGATACCGAGCGCCGCCGCCTGCTTCGTAAACGGCCCGCCCGTCGCGTCCATGCCGCCGAACATGATGGCGTCCGGCTGAACACTCTTGATCTTCGTGAGAATGGCCCGGAAATCCGTGGCCTTGTCGCTCGTCGCCTCCCGCGCGACGATCTTCGCGCCGCTCGCCTCGGCGGTCTTCGCGAACTCGTCCGCGAGACCTTTGCCGTAGGCGGTCGCATCGTCCACGACCGCGATGCGTTTGGCGCCCAGCGCCTTCGTCGCGTAATTGGCGAGTGCCGGACCCTGCTGCGCGTCGGTCGCGACCACCCGATAGGTCGTCCTGAACCCTTGCTGCGTATAGGCCGGATTCGTCGACGACGGCGAGATCTCGACGATGCTCGCGTCGCTATAGATCTTCGACGCCGGAATCGAGACCCCGGAGTTCAGGTGTCCGATCACCGCGACCACATGATCGTCGACCAGCTTCTGCGCGACGGCGGTGCCGGTTTTCGGGTCCGCCGCATCGTCCTGCGCGTCGAGTTGCAGCTGGATCTTGCGACCGTCGATCGTCAAACCCTGCGCATTGATTTCTTCGACCGCGAGGCGCGCCCCATTTTCGTTGTCCTTGCCCAGGTGCGCGATGCCGCCCGTCAACGGAGCCGCGTGACCGATCTTCACGATAGTCGCTTCGCTCGCGGCGGCAACCGCCGCGGCCGAGGCCGCCGATGCGCCCGTTCCTGCTTCGCCATCCTGTTTCTTGCCGCACGCGGTCAGCATCGCAACCGTGGCCGCGATCGACACGGCGTAAGCAAATTTGACTCGCATCAAGTAAGGTCTCCTGCGCCTTGCAAAATCCACTGTCCAGGACCTCAAGGCCTTGAGAACGCGCGCATTGTAACTCCAATTATGCGGGTGGCAATATTGTTGAACCGGTGGGGTTTTCCTGCATTGCAACCTGCTGTTGAAAGCAAGATCCGCTAAAAAGCGCAACCCGGTTGCGATCTGTTTTCGTGCATCAGTTGCACCGTCGCCGGGCCCGATGGCATCAAGTGTTGCGGCCTGTCGGCCTGCATGTCGGATAGACGGGGCCTGCGCCGCGTATGCTCCCTTTATCGCGCGCGCGTCAAGATGCACTAATTCAGTGCACGATTAATTCGTCTTAACTCTCTTGACAAGTTAAAACGGGGACGTATCGATGGAAAATCAATAAAAACCCCGACCACTTTTGAAAATGGTTTGTGCGCGACAGCACGGAAATGTTCGAATTCATTCGATCTGGCACCTAATATACTCAGCGGATCAACAGACTCGCGCCATAAAAAAAGCGCGCCCTCGGGCGCGCTTTCCTTTCAGCGGGGCTAACGGATTGTCAGGCTGGCAAACCGAGCCCGCGCGGCAGCGGGAACGCGATGTTTTCCTCGATGCCCTCTAGCGCGCGCACGTTGCGCACACCCAGTTCACGCAGACGCGCGATCACCGCCTGCGCCAGCACCTCCGGCGCCGACGCACCGGCGGTCACGCCAATGCGGCGCTTGCCCTCGACCCAAACCGGATCGATCTGATCGGGCGAATCGACCATATAGGCTGGCACGCCGAGCTTTTCGGCGAGCTCGCGCAAGCGGTTCGAATTCGAGCTGTTCGGACTGCCGACGACGATCACCACGTCGCACTGCGGCGCCATGAACTTCACTGCGTCCTGGCGATTCTGCGTGGCGTAGCAGATGTCCTGCTTCTTCGGCTCACGGATGGACGGGTACTTGGCCTTCAGCGCGCCGATGATTTCTGCGGCGTCGTCGACCGACAGCGTGGTTTGCGTGACGAAGGCGATCCGTTCCGGATCGGCGAGCTGCAACGCCTGCACATCCTCGATGTCCTCGACCAGATGCATGCCCTCGGCCGCCTGGCCCATTGTGCCTTCGACTTCTGGGTGGCCCTTGTGGCCGATCATCACGATGTCGAAACCGTCCTGGCGCATCTTCGCGACTTCGATATGCACCTTGGTCACGAGCGGACAGGTGGCGTCGTACACGCGCAGCCCGCGCGACTCCGCCTCCGAGCGCACGGCCTTCGACACGCCATGCGCGCTGAAGATCACCGTGTTGCCCGCCGGCACTTCGTCCAGGTTCTCGATGAAGATCGCTCCCTTCTTGCGCAGGTCTTCGACCACATAGGCGTTATGGACGATTTCGTGACGCACGTAGATCGGCGAGCCATACAGCTTGATGGCCCGCTCGACGATCTCGATCGCCCGGTCGACGCCTGCGCAGAACCCGCGTGGCTGGGCCAGCAGGATCTCCGCTTCGGCAAGAGTCGTATCCGTGATGCTCATGTTTACAGAATCCCGATGATTTTCACTTCAAACGCCAGCGCCTGGCCGGCAAGCGGGTGATTGAAATCGAACAGGGCCGACGTTTCGCCGACTTCCTTCAGTACGCCGGCATAGCGCCCGCCGCCCGGCGCGTTGAATTCTACCAGGTCACCCGGGGAAAAATCCTCGCCGATCATGCTGTTCTCCCGCAGCGTGGCGAGGGACACGCGCTGGATCAGATCCGGATTGCGCGGGCCGAACGCCTGCCCCAGCGCTAGCTGAAAGGTCGAATGGTGGCCCACCTTCAAACCTAGCAAAATATCTTCCAGCGGCGGCGCCAGTTGACCGGCGCCGAGCAGCAGCGTGGCCGGCTTGTCATTGAACGTGTTGATCACTTCGGCGCCATCGGCAAGGGAAAGCCGGTAATGCAGCGTGACGTGTGAACCGGGTTTCACCTCGGAAATATCGATGATGCTCATGCAATGCTCGCTCAGTCGAAGCGCGCTGCACGCGTGCGCCGCGGGGCAGTCGACGCGTGTGGCAAACCGTCGGCATGCCGTGCGCAAAGCGTTTATTGTAAGCCACCTAGCGGGCGCCGGCGTGAGTCCGTCGCGCGCGAGGTCGGCACGGCCCGGCGGCGCGTTGCACCGCGCGCGCCGTCAACCTTACGCGGAGGACTCTATATATATGGCTGATTTCGCCAGCACAATCGACGAAACACCTGCGGCAACGCTGCGACCGAAGGCGCCGGCACGCGCCGGAGGCGGCGTGAAAGCCGCCGCGAATCGGTCGGCCGAGGCCCCGTCAGAAGCCGCCGACTCCACCGCCCGCTGCCGGCGGCAACTGTTTCGGGGTAAATGGCTCCGGCGCGACATGCCGCGCGAGCGACTGATCGAGCAGGGCCCCGACGTGCTGTCGGACACCGAAATGATCGCGCTCGTGCTCGGCTCCGGCCTGCCCGGTCACGACGTGTTCAGTGTCGCGCGGGCGCTGCTGGCTCGCTTCGGCTCCCTGCGCGCGATGCTCGACGCGACTTATGCGGACTTCGACGGCATTCGCGGCATCGGCCCCGCCAAAAAAGCGCAATTACTCGCGATCATGGAAATGGCGCGTCGCTCGCTCGTCGACAAGATGCGCAAGCGCTCGCTAATGAATTCGCCCGAAGCGGTCGAAAGTTATCTGCGCCTTCTGATCGGCGGACAGCGGCAGGAGGTGTTCGTGTCGCTGTTTCTCGACGCCCGGCATCGGCTGATCCGCTGCGAGGAAAGCGCGCGCGGCTCGCTCACGCGCATGGCCGTATATCCGCGCGAGATCGTGCGGCGGGCGCTCGCCGCGAACGCGGCCAGCCTGATCGTCGCGCATAATCATCCGTCCGGCGCCGTCGAGCCGAGTGCCAGCGACTGCCGCCTCACGCAGACGCTGCGCGACGCGCTCGCGCTCGTCGATGTGCAGTTGATCGATCATCTGGTGATCGGAGCGGACAGCGTATACTCGTTCGCCCGCGCCGGCTGGCCGGGGCTCGCGCGCAAGCCCGCCCGAGCGCGGGCAGCGGAAGGGCCGCCGTACGGCGCCGTGTCCCGCACCGCAAATAAGGTTTGATTTTGCGGCTTTTTTTCTGCTAGAATTCCGGTTTGCCTATTTCCAACCCCCTGTTCCGAAGCCATCAAGGCGTTCCGCAAAGGTCAGGCAGCTGTGGTAGCGAAGTGTCTCGATGCAAATTCGGCGCAACTTCGCACACTTTCAGCGCGGCTCTTTTCGGGAAACTTTCACGGCGTTCGAACTCAGAATTAGCGTATTAGGAGTGCTCTCATGGCACGCGTATGCCAAGTAACTGGGAAAGCGCCGATGAGCGGCAACAACGTTTCCCACGCGAACAACAAGACCAAGCGCCGGTTCCTGCCGAACCTGCAAAACCGCCGTATCTGGGTGGAAAGCGAAAACCGTTGGGTGCGCCTGCGCGTTTCGAACGCCGGCCTGCGCCTGATCGACAAGAACGGTATCGACGCTGTGCTCGCAGACCTGCGCGCACGCGGTGAAGCCTAAGGAGTAAATCATGGCGAAAGGCGCACGCGACAAGATCAAGCTGGAATCGACCGCAGGCACGGGTCACTTCTACACGACCACGAAGAACAAACGCAACATGCCGGAAAAGATGTTGATCAAGAAATTTGATCCGGTCATCCGCAAGCACGTTGACTACAAGGAAACCAAGATCAAGTAATCTTGGCTCTCCAGCCTGACGAAGGCAAAAACATGAAAAGCCTCGCATCCGTGCGAGGCTTTTTTGTTTTTGCGCGGACCTCGCGATAGCTCCGCAATGCGCGCGCGAATCGCCCTATTCCGTTTGGCCAGCTTTCGCCAGGGCGTTGCGGCGCGTATCCTTTGTCGTTTTCGCGGCGTGCGGTTCGCGCGCCGTCATCGCAAAACGAAAGACGGAGATGTGGGCAATGGAATTCGATGTGGCGATTGTCGGTAGCGGTCTGGCCGGGTTGAGCGTCGCGCTCAATCTCGCGCAGACACGGCGAGTTGCTGTGATCGCCAAGCGATCGCTGACCGAAGGCGCGAGCGACTGGGCGCAAGGCGGCATCGCCGCGGTGCTCGATTCGGCGGACAGCGTCGAGAATCACGTGCGCGATACGCTGACCGCAGGCGGCGGCCTGTGCGACGAGGCGGCGACACGCTTTATCGTCGAGCATGGGCGCGCCGCGATCGAATGGCTGATCGGACAGGGCGTGCCGTTCACGAAAGACGAGGCCGCCGAACTGGGCTTTCATTTGACGCGCGAAGGCGGCCATAGCCATCGCCGGATCATTCACGCGGCCGACGCGACCGGCCATGCGGTCGTCGCCACGCTCAGCGAGCAGGTGCGCCAGCATCCGAACATCACGCTGTTCGAAAACCATCACGCAATCGACCTGATCACGTCCGAACGCCTCAGCCTGCCCGGCCGCCGCTGCCATGGCCTGTATGCGCTCGATCTGCAAAGCGGCCGCACCGTTACGATCGAAGCGCCGCATACGGTGCTCGCGACCGGCGGCGCCGGCAAGGTCTACCTGTACACGACCAACCCCGACACCGCGACCGGCGACGGCATCGCGATGGCATGGCGCGCCGGCTGCCGCGTGTCGAACATGGAATTCATCCAGTTCCACCCGACGTGCCTGTTTCACCCGTATGCGAAGTCGTTCCTGATTTCGGAAGCAGTGCGCGGCGAAGGCGGCATTCTGAAACTGCCGGATGGCACGCGCTTCATGCCCAATCACGACGAGCGCGCGGAGCTCGCGCCGCGCGACATCGTCGCGCGGGCGATCGACTTCGAGATCAAGAAACGCGGCATCGATTGCGTGTACCTCGACATCAGCCACCAGCCGGCCGCGTTCCTGCTCGAGCATTTCCCGACGATCCTGGCACGCTGCCTCGAGTTCGGCATCGACATCACGAAAGAGCCGATTCCAGTGGTACCGGCCGCGCATTACACGTGCGGCGGCGTCGTCACCGATCTGGCGGGCCGCACCGATCTCGCCGGTCTCTACGCGGTCGGCGAAACGTCCTGCACCGGCTTGCACGGCGCGAACCGACTTGCCAGCAATTCGCTGCTCGAATGCCTCGTGATCGGCCGCTCCGCCGCCCAGGCGATCGAAGCGGAAGGCTTCGCCGCCGCCGTTCACGCGCCGCTGCCGGCTTGGGACGAAAGCCGCGTGTCCGATCCGGACGAGGAGGTCGTGGTCGCGCACAACTGGGACGAACTCCGCCGCCTGATGTGGAACTACGTCGGTATCGTGCGCACCGACAAGCGGCTCGAGCGCGCGAAGCATCGGCTCGCGCTGCTGCGCGACGAGATCCACGAGTACTACGCGAACTTCAAGGTGAGCCGCGATCTGCTGGAGCTGCGCAATCTGGTCGATGTGGCGTCGCTGATCGTGGACAGCGCGCGCTCGCGGCGCGAGAGCCGCGGCCTGCATTTCAGCCGCGACTGGCCGTCCACATTACCCAAGGCGCTACCGACGGTGCTCACGCCGAAGTATGTACGCAGGCGGAATACCTGACAGCCTTGGGCCGAAATACACGCTGAAACGACGCCGCAAACGACAAGGCCATTGCCGGTAAGCTCCGGCAATGGCCTTGTTAAGTCGTCACGAGCGTCGACTGTCGCGCTAAAACGCGCGGCGCTCAAACGATCCGCATCGAGTAGTCGGTCGCGCGCACGTCTTTGGTCAGTGCGCCAATCGACACGCGGTCCACGCCCGTCTCCGCGATCGTGCGCACGGTCTCGAAATTCACGCCGCCGGACACTTCGAGCACCGCGCGCCCGGCCGTGATGCGAACCGCGTCGCGCATCATGTCGAACGAGAAGTTGTCGAGCAGGATCGACTGCGCGCCATGCGCGAGCGCGGTTCCCAGTTGTTCGAGCGTTTCGACTTCGATCTGGATCGGCACGCCCGCATTCAACGCGAGCGCCGCGTCCATCGCCGCGCCCAAGCCGCCGGCCGCGGCGATATGGTTTTCCTTGATCAGAATGCCGTCATACAGCGCGAGCCGCTGGTTCGCACCGCCGCCGATGCGCACCGCGTACTTCTGCGCGAGCCGCAACCCCGGGAGCGTCTTGCGCGTATCGAGAACGCGCGCGCGCGTGTGAGCAATCGCGTCGACATAGCGGCGCGTCGCGCTCGCCACGCCCGACAGCAGCTGCAAGAAATTCATCGCGTTGCGCTCGGCAGTCAGCAGCGCGCGCACCGGCCCGCGAAGATCGCAGACCGTCGTGTCGGCGCTCATGCGGTCGCCCTCGCGATAACGCCACTGAACTACGATGCGAGGATCGACCGCGCGCATCACCGCGTTGAACCACGGCACGCCGCACAGTACCGCTTCCTCGCGCACGATGATGCGCGCGTCGCGAACGTCATCGGCAGGCACGAGGCGGCCGGTCTGATCCCCGGTGCCGATATCTTCGGCGAGTGCATCGGCGACATTGCGCGCGAGCGCCGCGTCGAACGCCACGCCATATTGCGCGTGAATCGCCGCGAAAAGCGGCGACACTGCGTCGGCCCCTTCGCGCGCCACTACCTGCTCAGGCGCCTTCTCCACCACCTTCATTACGCTGCTCCCACATTCGAATACAGTTGCGCGTCGCGCGCGAGATCGCCGCTCGCCTGCACGCGCTTCTTGTGACGCGCCGCGAAATCGAGCATGCGATCGATCGGCAGACGCGCACGCTCGCCGATCCCGCGATCGACGAAGATTTCGTTGTGGCCGCGCTCGAGCACATCGGCCAGATTGGCGAGTCCGTTCATCGCCATCCACGGGCAATGCGCGCAGCTCTTGCAGGTCGCGCTGTTGCCGGCCGTCGGCGCGGCAATCAGCGTTTTGCCGGGCGCGGCGAGTTGCATCTTGTGCAGGATGCCGAGGTCGGTCGCGACGATGAAATGTGTCGCATCGATCTTCTGCGCGGCGTCGATCAACTGCGTAGTCGAGCCGACCACGTCCGCCTGTGCGACCACGTTGGCCGGCGACTCCGGATGCACGAGCACCTTCGCATGCGGATAGTCGGCGCGCAGCAGATCGAGCTCGATGCTCTTGAATTCGTCGTGCACGAGGCACGAGCCCTGCCACATCAACATGTCCGCGCCGGTCTTGCCCTGGATGAAGCTGCCGAGATGACGGTCCGGCGCCCAGATGATCTTCTCGCCGCGCGCATGCAGATCGGCGACGATCTCCAGCCCGATCGACGACGTCACCATCCAGTCCGCGCGCGCCTTCACGGCCGCGCTCGTGTTCGCGTACACGACCACCGTGCGATCCGGGTGCGTGTCGCAGAACGCCGAGAACTCGTCGACCGGACAGCCGAGGTCGAGCGAACAGGTCGCATCCAGATCCGGCATCAGAATGCGCTTGTCTGGACTGAGAATTTTTGCGGTCTCGCCCATGAAGCGCACGCCCGCGACCACCAACGTCTGCGCTTCGTGATCGCGCCCGAAGCGCGCCATTTCCAGCGAATCGGCCACGCAACCGCCGGTTTCGTCGGCGAGCTCCTGCAATTCAGCGTCGACATAATAATGCGCGACCAGCACCGCTTTCTCGCGCTTGAGTAACTCGCGAATGCGCGCCTTCAGCGCCCGTTTCTCTTCGACCGACGGCGTCCCGGGCACCTTCGCCCACGCCTGTCCGATCCCGCAGGCCGTGCCCTGCGCCTGAGGCCGATCGTATTCGACGGTCTTGATCGCCTGCTGCTCCATCATGTCTCTGCCCTCACCTGGCCGCCGCGGCTTGCCGCTCGCGCTACACACGCGATGCTTTTCCACGGCCCAAAAACGCAAAACCCCGCCAACGCGGGGTTTTGTGACGTTCTGAAATTTTAATGGATTTCAGGCATAGCGACGCAGTCGCATCGCGAAGTCTTGCAGCGCCTTGATACCGCTCTGCTCTGCGCGATGGCACCAGTCCTGCAATTGCACCAGCAATTGCTCGCGCGACGCGTTGGAGCGCTCCCACATCGCCGCCAGTTCGTTGCGCATGTCGATGTAGGTCTTCAGCTTCTGGCTGTTCGCGAAAATCTGCGGCAGCTGGAGCTTCTGCGGCTCGTTCAGGCCCGCCTCTTCCTTGTGGAACCAGCTACGCGCACCACGCATCACCTGATACTTTTCGCGCGCGCCGACTTCCTTCAGATGCGCGAGCTCCTGGCGGTATGCGCGCTTGATCGCCTTCGCGTAACGCGCCATCACTTCGTAGCGGTTCGCGAGTACGGCCTGCAACGTGTCCTGATCGAGCACGAGCTTGCCGGTGGTCAGGCGCGGCGTCGGCGCGACCTTCTTCACCTTGGCCAGACGAAACGCCTGCATGATGCGGATGTACATCCAGCCAATGTCGAACTCGTACCACTTGTTCGACAGCTTCGCCGACGTCGCGTACGTGTGGTGATTGTTATGCAGCTCCTCGCCGCCGATGATGATGCCCCACGGGAAAATGTTGGTGCTCGCATCCGACGAATTGAAGTTGCGATAGCCCCAGAAGTGCGCGAGGCCGTTGACCACGCCCGCGGCCCAGAAAGGGATCCACACCATCTGCACGGCCCAGATGGTCAGGCCGACGACGCCGAACAGCGCGACGTTGATCACCATCATGAGGCTCACGCCAAGAATCGGGTATTTCGTGTAGACGTTGCGCTCCATCCAGTCGTTCGGCGTTCCGTGACTGAACTTGCGCATCGTTTCTTCGTTTTTCGCTTCGGTGCGATAGAGCTCGGCGCCTTCGAGCAGCACCTTCCAGATGCCGCGCGTCTGCGGGCTGTGCGGATCCTCTTCGGTCTCGCACTTCGCGTGGTGCTTGCGGTGAATTGCGGCCCACTGGCCGGTCAGCATGCCAGTGGTCATCCACAGCCAGAAGCGGAAAAAATGACTGGCGATCGGGTGCAGATCCAGCGCGCGATGCGCCTGGCAGCGATGCAGATAGACGGTCACACCGATAATCGTGATGTGCGTCGCGATCAGCGTGTACACGACGAGTTGCCACCACGAGAAATGCAGCAGCCCGTGGGCAAGGAAATCGAGCAAAGAATTCAACAAGGTAAGTTACCTGCAGAACGAGAGATACGAAGCACACGCGGCGCGTGTGTCATGAAAGTGAAAGCATACAGCGGGATAGGACGATATTCTACTTGAAGGGTTCCAAGTGTTTGTAACAAATAGGGATTTTTTGTGCGCCATCAAGTCGATAGCGATTGCCTGGGCACTGGCACATGCCTCGCCGCGGCGCGAAACGGGGCTTAACGGCCTTCGTTTGCGGCACCGTCGGCGGGCCTGAGCGCCGGATCGGACGTGGTGTCGGAAACCGGATCGGTCATCGCCACCGGGTGCGGCGTTGCGCCGCTTGCCTGACCGACGATGCGCAGCTCGCGTTGCGGGAGCGCAATAGTGATGCCGTGCTCGGAAAAGAGACGCCAGATATTCCGGTTGACGGTCGAGAGCACGCCGCGCGTGCCGCTGGCCGCATCTTCGATCTAGAAACCCAACTCGAGATTGATGCCGTCCGGGGCCAAAGCCGACCAGAAATGGCGTCGGCGACGGTTCGCGCAGCACCCGCGGCACGTCGGCGGCGGCCGGGGCGAGCAGCGTCATCGCCGAGCCGACGCCGGATATGTGGGCGATCTGCACGGCCGCCCTCGCATAGCCGCGGGTCAGATACGACGACTGGTTCTACACGACGTGGGTGATCAGCTTTTCGTTCGGAATCAGCGTCTCGATGCGGTCGAGTCCGCGCACCACGGTATAGCGTGTGCGGATCTGCGTGACGCGGCCCTGCAGGCCGCTCACGTTGATCGTGTCGCCGATCCGCAACAAGCGGTCCAGAAAGATGATGAAGCCCGATACATAGTTGCGCGCGATCACGACCTTCAGATTCGCGTCGAGCGTCTTCGAGCGCATCAGGCGATCTTCGAACGACGAGCCGAGCCACATCGCGACGATCATCGTGACGCCGACCCACAACAGTCCCATGATCAGTGACAGCAGCGTCATATGCGCATTACCGACGCGAAAGCTCACGCTGTCCATCCACGCGATCACGGCGCTCTGAAGGCCCAACAGCGTGAGTACCATGCCGATCCACACGACTACCGACACGATCTTCTCGACGAAAAACAGCCACGGATGCTCGCCACCTTCGCGGTTGAACACTCGCCGCGCGAAGAAGAACACGATGTAGATCAGCCCGATGCCGGCGAGCGGCACCAGCGCCAGATCGAGCAGCGCGGTGTCCATGAACTGGCGGGCGATCGCCCGCGCGAGCCACACCAGTGCCGCACCGATCAGCGGAAAAGCCGCCCGGTCGAGGCTTTCCATGCCGAAACGCAGGCTCTCGTAGCGCGGCGATTGCGGCCGCTTGATGCGGCGGCGCAGCGTCCGGGCGAGCAGCCACGCGACGAGCAGCGTCGCAAGCAGGATCGCGACCTGCCACAGCATCACGGGATGATCGAAGTCGCACGCGATGTCGGTGAACATGTGGGGTAAGGTCGTATGCATGGATGTCGCCGGAGTGGCCGGCACGCGCGGATTCATCCGCGATTCCGCGCGTGCCCGCCTGCAGCCGGTTGCCTAGCTCTGGCGCTCGAGCACGGCGGCGAAAAAGCCGTCGGTCGCGTGGCGGTGCGGCCACAGCGACAGGTAGTCGCCCATCTCCAGTTCGATGCGCTGCTCGGCAAGGACGTCGCGCACGGGCACCAGCACGAAATCAGGGTGAGCGGCGAGGAACTGCTGCACGACCACCCCGTTTTCCGCTTCGAGAATCGAGCACGTAGCATAGACGAGCCGCCCTCCCTTCTTTACGAGACGCGCCGCGCTCGCGAGAATCGACGCCTGCTTCGGCGCCAGTTCGGCGATCGATTCCGGCGACTGGCGCCACTTCAGGTCCGGATTGCGGCGCAGCGTGCCGAGGCCGCTGCACGGTGCATCGACGAGCACGCGGTCGATCTTGCCAGCCAGACGCTTGATCTTCGCGTCGTGTTCGCTGTCGATCAGCACCGGGTTCACGTTCGACAGGCCGCTGCGCGCGAGACGCGGCTTCAGCTTCGCGAGACGCCGCTCGGAGATATCGAACGCGTAGAGCCGGCCGGTCGAGCGCATTGCCGCGCCGAGCGCCAGCGTCTTGCCGCCCGCGCCCGCACAGAAATCGACGATCATCTCGCCGCGCCGAGGCGCGACCAGCGAGCACAGCAGCTGGCTGCCCTCGTCCTGCACTTCGAGCCAGCCCTGCTGGAACGCGTCGAGCTTGGTGAGCGCCGGCTTGCCGACCACGCGCACCCCGAGCGGTGCGAACGGCGTCGCGCCCGCCTCGATGCCCGCCTTCGACAGCGCACCCAGCACGTCGTCGCGCCTCGCCTTGATCGGGTTCGCGCGCAGATCGAGCGGCGCCGGGTAGTTCAGCGCGGCGGCCAGCTGCGCGAGCTCGGCGGCCTCGAAGCGCGAGCTGAGCGCCTGGCTGATCCAGTCGGGCAGGTTCAGGCGAATCCGCAGCGGCAAGCTTTCCGGGTCGATCTTCGACACATGTTCGAGCCACGTTGCCTCGGCCTCGGTGACGAACGGCTTGAGCGCCGAGCGTCCGGCAGTCTGCATCAGGCCCAGCAGCGCCATGCGACGCGCGGGGCTGCCAGTGCCGCTTTCGGCCAGATGCGCGAACTCCATCCGGCGGCGCAGCACGGCGAACACCGCCTCGGCGATCACGCCGCGCTCGGCGTGCCCGAGCTTCGGATGCGCGCGGAAGAAGCGGCTCGTGGTGGCGTCGGCGGGGCCGTTCAGCCGCAGCACTTCGGCCAGCAGCGTTTCAGTTTGTCCAATCAGGAAACCATGCAATCTCATGCGCCCTCTCCGGCGGTGTGACCGGCAAAGAGCCATTGCGGCTCCGACGGCGTAAGCGTGACGCGCGAGCCGTCCAGAGCGAGACGCCCTTCGACGAACCAGCGCACCGCGCGTGGATAAATGATGTGCTCGGTCGCGAGCACGCGTGTGGCGAGCGTCTGTGCGGTATCGCCCGCCTCGACAGGCACCGCCGACTGCAGGACGATCGGCCCGTGATCCAGCTTCGATGTGACAAAATGCACCGACGCGCCGTGGAACCGCACGCCGGCGTCGAGCGCCTGCTGGTGAGTCTTCAGGCCCGGAAAGCTCGGCAGCAGCGACGGATGCACGTTCAGCATGCGCCCGGCGTAATGGTCGACGAAGCGCTCGGTCAGCACCCGCATGAAGCCCGCGAGCACGACGAGGTCCGGCGCGGTGGCGTCGATCTGTTCGGCGAGTGCCGCGTCGAAGCTGTCGCGATCCGGATACTCGCGGTGGTCGACCACCGCCGTGGCGATGCCATGCGACGCCGCGAACGCGAGCCCCGCTGCATCAGGACGGTTGGCAATCACGGCGGCGATCCGCGCCGGCCAGCCCTCGCTCGCGCAGGCGCGCACGATGGCTTCCATGTTGCTACCCCGCCCGGAAATCAGGATGACCAGTTTTTTCATGCGCGGATTTTATCATTCGGCAATCGCCCGACCGCGACCGCGCAGCCGTCTATTGCGCCAAGCGTTTATAATCGATTGTTTTGCGGCACCCCGCCCGCGCCCCTATTGCAATCGCAGCAACGCCTGCAACCCGCTATCGTGAGAGTCTTCCGCGGTCTTCCCAATGCCGAGAGCCGTGCGCCGTGCGCGCTGACCATCGGCAACTTCGACGGTGTCCACCGCGGCCACCAGGCTCTGCTCGCGCACGTACGAGCGGCCGCAAACGCGCGTGGCCTGCCCGTCTGCGTGATGACCTTCGAGCCGCACCCGCGCGAGTTCTTCAACCCGGCCGGCGCGCCGCCGCGCATCGCGATGCTGCGCGACAAGCTCGAGGCGCTGCGCACCAACGGGGTCGACCGGGTCGTCGTCGAGCACTTCAATCACACGTTCGCGAGCCAGTCGCCAGATGCGTTCGTCGAGCGGATCATCGTCAACGGCTTGCACGCGCGCTGGATCATGATCGGCGACGACTTCCGATACGGCGCGAAGCGCGCCGGCGATTTCGCGTCGCTGCAGACGGCCGGCAAGCAGTACGGCTTCGAAGTCGAACAGATGGCGACGGTCGCCGATCCGTCGGGCGCGCGCATCTCGAGCTCGGGCGTGCGCGCGGCGCTGGTCGCGGGCGACCTCGACTCGGCGCGCGCAGCGCTCGGCCGCGACTATCTGATAAGCGGCCACGTCACCCATGGCATGAAGCTCGGCCGCGATCTCGGCTTTCCGACGCTCAATCTGCCGATCGCGCACAAGCGTCCGGCATTGGCCGGCATCTTCGTCGTACAGGTGCACGGCATCGCCGAGCAACCGCTGCCGGGCGTCGCGAGCCTCGGCCTGCGCCCCACCGTCGACGATTCCGGCCGTGTGCTGCTCGAAGTGCACCTGCTCGATTGGCACGGCGACGCGTATGGCAAACTCGTGCGCGTCGAATTTCTGAAGAAGCTGCGCGACGAGGAGAAGTTCGTCGACCTCGAAACGCTGACCGCCGCGATCGCGCGGGACGTCGCCAATGCGCGCGCATGGTTCGCTGCTGTCGGCGCCGGCACACCGGGCAGCCGTTCCACCGGTTTCGCCACCTCGGCCACCGACCGAATTAGATAACCGCCGCGGTTCGGGCCGGCGCGGCGCGCCGCACGAACCGTCGCCGCGCGCATCGAAGGGCGTCCGGGCTTCACGCGGAGCCGCCTGCCGGGCGCGTCCCACGCTCCTCGCGCAGCGCGCAATCCGCGCGCTGCTACGCATAGAAACGAATTCACCGCCACCCACATCATGAGCAACAAGAAAGCCGATTCGAAACCGCAGTCCCGCTACCCGGTCAACCTGCTCGACACGCCGTTCCCTATGCGCGGCGACCTCCCCAAGCGCGAGCCGCAATGGGTCAAGGACTGGCAGGAACGCAGGGTGTACGACAAGATCCGCGTCGCCTCCAGGGGCCGCACGAAGTTCATCCTGCACGATGGCCCGCCGTATGCGAACGGCGACATTCACCTCGGTCACGCGGTGAACAAGATCCTGAAGGACATGATCGTCAAGGCGCGCAATCTGGCAGGCTTCGACGCGGTCTACGTGCCGGGCTGGGACTGTCACGGCATGCCGATCGAGATCCAGATCGAAAAGCAATTCGGCAAGTCGCTGCCGGCGGCCGAAGTGATGCAGAAGGCGCGCGCCTACGCGACCGAGCAGATCGAGAAGCAGAAGGCCGGCTTCCGCCGTCTGGGCGTGCTCGGCGACTGGGACAATCCGTACAAGACGATGAACTTCGCGAATGAAGCCGGCGAAATCCGCGCGCTCGCGAAAATCATGGAAAAAGGCTACGTATTCCGCGGCCTGAAGCCGGTCAACTGGTGTTTCGACTGCGGCTCGGCGCTGGCCGAAGCGGAAGTCGAGTACAAGGACAAGACCGACCCGACCATCGACGTGCTGTTCAGCTTCGCCGAACCAGAGAAGACCGCGCAGGCGTTCGGCCTCGCCGCGCTGCCGCGCAACCAAGGCGGCATCGTGATCTGGACCACCACGCCGTGGACCATCCCCGCCAACCAGGCGCTGAACCTTCATCCGGAAATCGTCTACGCGCTCGTCGACACGCCGCGCGGCCTGCTGATCCTCGCCGAGGAACGCGTCGAGGCGTGCCTGAAGCTGTACGGCCTCGAAGGCACGGTCGTCGCGACGACGCCGGGCGAAAAGCTCGTGAACCTGCGCTTCAACCACCCGCTCGCGTCCGCGCATCCGGGCTACAAGCGCACTGCGCCGGTCTACCTCGGCGACTACGTGACGACCGAAACCGGCACCGGCATCGTGCACTCGTCGCCGGCGTACGGCGTGGAAGACTTCGTGTCGTGCAAGGCGCACGGCATGGCTGACTCGGACATCATCAACCCGGTGATGGGCGACGGCCGCTACATCGAGTCGCTCGCGCTGTTCGGCGGCCTGTCGATCTGGGCGGCCAATCCGCAGATCGTCGAGGCGCTGCAAGGCGCCGGCTCGCTGCTGCGCACCGAAAAGTACACGCACAGCTACATGCACTGCTGGCGCCACAAGACGCCGATCATCTACCGCGCCACTTCGCAGTGGTTCGCCGGCATGGACGTGAAACCGAACGACGGCAACAAGACGCTGCGCGAGACCGCACTCGAAGGCATCGAGAACACGGCGTTCTATCCGTCGTGGGGCAAGCAGCGCCTCTTCAGCATGATCGCGAACCGCCCGGACTGGACGCTGTCGCGGCAGCGCCAGTGGGGCGTGCCGATGGCGTTCTTCGTGCACAAGGAAACTGGCGAGCTGCATCCGCGCACGCTGGAGTTGCTCGAACAGGTCGCGCAGCGCGTCGAGAAGGAAGGCATCGAGGCATGGCAGACGCTCGATCCGCGAGAGCTGATCGGCGAGGACGCCAACCTGTACGAAAAGAACCGCGACACGCTCGACGTGTGGTTCGATTCAGGCACCACGCACTGGCACGTGCTGCGCGGCTCGCACAAGGACGAGCTGCAGTTCCCGGCCGACCTGTACCTCGAAGGCTCGGACCAGCATCGCGGCTGGTTCCATTCGTCGCTGTTGACCGCGTCGATGCTCGACGGCCGGCCGCCCTACAACGCCCTGCTCACGCACGGCTTCACCGTCGACGGCGAAGGCCGCAAGATGAGCAAGTCGCTCGGCAACGGCATCGATCCGCATGAAGTCGCAAACCGCCTCGGCGCGGAAATCATCCGTCTGTGGATCGCGTCGACCGACTACTCGGGTGAGCTCGCGATCTCCGAGGAAATCCTGAAGCGCGTCACGGAAGGCTATCGCCGTATCCGCAACACGCTGCGTTTCCTGCTCGCGAACCTGTCGGACTTCGACTTCGCGCAGCACGCGCGCCCGGTCGAAGACTGGCTCGAGATCGACCGTTACGCGGTGGCGCTGTCGGCGAATCTGCAGAACGACGTCCTCGCGCACTACGAGAGGTACGAGTTCCACCCGGTCGTCGCCAAGTTGCAGACGTTCTGCTCGGAAGACCTGGGCGGCTTCTACCTCGACGTGCTGAAGGACCGCCTCTACACGAGCGCGGCGGATTCGGTCGCCCGCCGCTCGGCGCAGACCGCGCTCCACCACATCGCTCACGGGCTGCTGCGCGTGATGGCCCCGTTCCTGTCGTTCACCGCGGAAGAAGCGTGGAAGGTGTTCCAGCCCAATAGCGAGACGATCTTCACCGAGACGTACCACGCGTACCCGGCCATGCCGGACGCGGGCGCGCTGCTCGACAAGTGGACGCTGCTGCGCGCGGTGCGCGGCGACGTGACCAAGGCGCTCGAAGAGGCGCGGGTCGCGAACCTGATCGGCTCGTCGCTGCAGGCGGAAGTCGAAATCCGCGCAAGCGGCGCGCGTTACGACGCACTCGCGAGCCTCGGCGACGACCTGAAGTTCGTGCTGATCACGTCGGCGGCGAACGTCGTCAAGGTCGACAGCGAAGCCGATGAAGGCGTCGAAGTGATCGCGTCGACGTACCTGAAGTGCGAGCGCTGCTGGCACTATCGCGCGGACGTCGGCGCGAACGCCGAGCATCCGTCGCTGTGCGGCCGCTGCTTCAGCAATCTGTTCGGCAGTGGCGAAACGAGGAGCGCGGCATAATGGCGAGAACCATGTCGAAGACGCCCACCGGAAGCAGTTCGCTCGCACCTTGGCTCGGCGTCGCGCTGATCGTCATTCTGTTCGACCAGCTGACGAAAATCGCCGTGCGCAAGGTGTTCGCTTACGGTGTGCCGCACGAGGTCACGCCGTTCTTCAACCTGATTCTCGTGTTCAACCGCGGCGCCGCGTTCAGCTTCCTCGCGATGGCGGGCGGCTGGCAGCGCTGGGCGTTCACCGCGCTCGGCGTGGTCGCGGCGCTCGTGATCTGCTATCTGCTCAAGCGGCATAGCGGGCAGAAAATGTTCTGCACGGCGCTCGCGCTGATTCTCGGCGGCGCGCTCGGCAATGTGATCGACCGGCTCGCGTACGGCCACGTGATCGACTTCCTGGATTTCCACGTGGGCGGCTGGCACTGGCCGGCGTTCAATCTCGCCGACAGCGCGATCACGATCGGCGCGATCCTGCTCGTGATCGACGAGCTGCGGCGGGTACGCGGCACACGCTAACTTCGCCGAAGTGATGCACGGTCGCGGCTGCGCGAACCGTGCATCAGGTCCGGTTTGAAGCGCGCGGCGACGACGGGCAACGCCCGCGCGCCGCCGCGCGATCACGCTTTGTCGGAGGCTTTCGTTGGCAACCGCAGAACTCGCAGGCAAACACCTCGTCCTCGGCATGACGGGCGGCATCGCCTGCTACAAGATCGCCGAACTCACGCGTCTGCTGACCAAGGCAGGCGCGACCGTGCAGGTCGTCATGACCGAAGCGGCCACCCAGTTCATCACCCCCGTCACGATGCAGGCGCTGTCGGGCCGGCCGGTCTACACGAGCCAGTGGGACGGTCGCGTGCCGAACAACATGGCGCACATCGATCTATCGCGCGAAGCCGACGCGATCGTGATCGCGCCGGCGTCGACCGACTTCCTCGCCAAGCTCGCGCACGGCATGGCCGACGATCTGCTGTCGACGCTGTGCATCGCACGCGACTGCCCGCTGCTCGTCGTGCCGGCGATGAACCGGCAGATGTGGCAGAACCCGGCCACGCAACGCAACGTCGCACAACTGCGCGCGGACGGCGTCGAGGTTCTCGGCCCCGATTCGGGCCCGCAGGCCTGCGGCGAAATCGGCGATGGGCGCATGCTCGAAGCGGCCGCGACCTACGAGGCAGTCGCGTCGTTCTTCGCGCCGAAAATCCTGTCCGGCCGGCGCGTGCTGCTGACCGCCGGGCCGACCTTCGAACCGCTCGACCCGGTGCGCGGCATCACCAATCGTTCGAGCGGCAAGATGGGCTTCGCGCTCGCGCGCGCCGCGCAGCAGGCCGGCGCCGACGTGCATCTGGTGGCCGGTCCGGTCGCGCTGGAAACGCCGTGGGGCGTCTTGCGCGAGGACGTGCAGACCGCGCAGCAGATGCACGACGCGGTGATGCGCGCGGTCGCGGAGGCGGACATTTTCATCGGCGTCGCGGCGGTGGCCGACTGGCGTGTCGACCACGTCAGCGATCGGAAGATCAAGAAGACCGCGGAGCGCATGCTGCCGAGCTTTTCGTTCGTCGAGAATCCGGACATCCTCGCTGCAGTCGCCAGGCTGCCAAAGCCGCCGTTCACGGTCGGCTTCGCCGCGGAGAGCGACAACCTCGAAGTCCATGGCGAGGAAAAGCGCGCACGCAAGAACGTGCCGCTGCTGATCGGCAATCTGGGGCCGCAAACGTTCGGGCTCGACGACAACGAAGTGATTCTGTTCGAAGCAGGCCGCGCGACGAAGCTGCCACGCGCCGACAAGCAGACGCTGGCGCGCGCGCTGATCGCGGAAATCGCGAAGCGTCTGCCGCCCGGCATCAGTCCGATTGGCTGAACGAGCGAACGGCAGTGGGCCCGTGTGGCCCTGCCACCTTTGCCCGGTTAGCCGGCCGGAATCACCTGGAGCACTACTGCCATGACGCTTCTCTCCGTGCTCGATCAAACACCGGTGATCGCCGGCCATTCGGTGGCGGACGCGATCGCCGCGACCGTCGAACTCGCGCAGCTCGCCGACGACCTCGGCTACACGCGCTACTGGTGCGCCGAGCACCACGGCCTGCGCGGCGTGTCGAATCCCTGCCCTGAAGTGATGCTGGCGCGCCTCGGCAGCGTGACCAAACGCATTCGCATCGGCTCGGGCGGCATCATGCTGCCGTACTACAGCCCGTTCAAGGTCGCCGAGCAGTTCATGATGCTCGAGGCGCTGTTTCCGAATCGCGTCGATCTCGGCGTCGGACGCGCGCCGGGCGGCGACATGCGCACCGCGCAGGCGGTCGCCGCCGGCGCTTACAATCGCGGCGAGCTGTTTCCGCAGCAGGTCGCCGAGTTGCTCGGCCTCATGCACGGCGCGCTGCCCGACGATCATCTCGCGCAGGGCGTGCTGCTGCAGCCGCAGATCGATACGCGCCCGCAGCTGTGGATGCTCGGGTCGAGCGAATTCGGCGGTCTGCTCGCGGCACAGCTCGGCATCCGCTTCTCGTTTGCGCATTTCATCAACGCGCATTTCGGCAGGCAGGTCGCGCTTGCGTATCGCGAGCGTTTCAAGCCTGGCAACGAGGCATCGCAGCCGTATCTCGCGGCCGCGGTCTTCGTGATCTGCGCAGATACCGAGCAGGAAGCCGCGGACCTCGAAAAAGCCGTCGATCTGCGTCGCGTGCAGATGGCGCATGGTCTGAACGAACCGATACCGTCGATCGAGCAAGGCATCGCGCAAGAATATGGCGAGCGCGAACAGCTCGTGATCGACCGCGAAAAGCCGCGCAGCATCATCGGCACGCCTGAGCGCGTGACCGAACGGCTCACGGATTTACAGCAGCAGTTCCAGGCCGACGAGCTCATGGTGCTGACCGTCGCCGGCAGCTATCGTGCGCGCTTGCGCTCCTACGAACTGCTCGCCGACGCGTTTCAGCTCGGCTCGAACCAGGTGGCTTGATCGCAAAGGCGTTGCCAGTCAGCCGCGTGCCCCTTCACCAATCTCAACTCCAACTATCGAACCTGAATGAAACTCGACCTGAAGATTCTCGATCAGCGCATGCGCGAACAGCTCCCCGCTTACGCGACGACCGGTAGCGCCGGCCTCGATCTGCGCGCCTGCCTCGACGAACCGCTGACGCTGAAACCCGGCGAAACCGCGCTGGTGCCGACCGGACTCGCGATCCACGTCGGCGACCCCGGTTATGCGGCGCTGATTCTGCCGCGCTCGGGTCTCGGCCATAAGCATGGGATCGTGCTCGGCAATCTGGTCGGCCTGATCGATTCCGATTACCAGGGCCAATTGATGATTTCGACGTGGAATCGCGGCGAGACGACATTCGTGCTGAATCCGATGGAACGCCTCGCGCAACTCGTGATCGTGCCCGTCGTGCAGGCTGGGTTCAATATCGTCGATGACTTCGAGGAAAGCGTGCGCGGCGCGGGCGGGTTTGGTAGCACCGGCAAGCGTTGATCGATTGCTGCGACGCGGCGGCTGGCGCCTTCAGCGCACGCCGTGAGAAAAAACCAGAGCATAAAAAAAACGGCGCGGGATAAAACCCGCGCCGTTCTGCCTTTGGCGTCCGGCCAGCTTAACGCAACGCGGGCCTGACTGACATCACTCGACTTCCACCGCCTCCGGATTCGGATTGCGCGGCGCCGGATGCTCGTCGAAGGTCAACTGCACCTTGTCGTCGGCATCGACGTCGACCGTGACGCGGCCGCCGTTCATCAGCTTGCCGAACAGCAGCTCGTCGGCGAGCGCGCGACGGATCGTGTCCTGGATCAGGCGCTGCATTGGCCGCGCGCCCATCAGCGGATCGAAACCGTGCTTCGCCAGATGCTTGCGCAGCGCATCGGTGAACAGCGCATCGACCTTCTTCTCGTGCAGTTGATCTTCCAGCTGCATCAGGAACTTGTCGACCACGCGCATGATGATTTCCTCATCGAGCGAACGGAAGCTGATCGTCGCGTCCAGACGGTTGCGGAACTCAGGCGTGAACATGCGCTTGATGTCGACCATCTCGTCGCCCGCCTCGCGGCGGTTCGTGAAGCCGATCACCGACTTGCCCATCGCCTCGGCGCCCGCGTTCGTCGTCATGATGATGATGACGTTGCGGAAGTCCGCCTTGCGGCCGTTGTTGTCCGTCAGCGTGCCGTGGTCCATCACCTGCAGCAGCACGTTGAAAATGTCCGGATGCGCCTTTTCGATTTCGTCGAGCAGCAGCACGCAATGCGGCTTCTTCGTGATCGCCTCGGTCAGCAGGCCGCCCTGGTCGAAACCGACGTAGCCCGGCGGCGCGCCGATAAGCCGGCTCACCGCATGACGCTCCATGTACTCCGACATGTCGAAGCGGATCAGCTCGATGCCGAGCGTGAACGCAAGCTGCTTCGCGACCTCGGTCTTGCCGACGCCGGTCGGACCCGAGAACAGGAATGCGCCGATCGGCTTGTCGAGCTTGCCGAGGCCCGCGCGCGCCATCTTGATCGCGGCCGACAGCGCGTCGATCGCCGGATCCTGGCCAAACACGACGCTCTTCAGGTCGCGGTCGAGCGTCTGCAGCTTGCTGCGATCGTCCTGCGACACGCTTTGCGCCGGTACGCGCGCGATCTTCGAGATGATTTCCTCGATCTCGTTCTTGCCGATCGTCTTCTTCTGCTTCGACTTTGGCAGAATGCGCTGCGCCGCGCCCGCTTCGTCGATCACGTCGATCGCCTTGTCCGGCAAATGACGGTCCGTAATGAAGCGTGCCGACAGCTCGGCCGCCGCCGACAGCGCACCCGACGAGTACTTGACGCCGTGGTGCTCTTCGAAGCGCGACTTCAGGCCACGCAGGATCGCGACCGTCTGCTCGACGGTCGGCTCGGTCACGTCGACCTTCTGGAAACGACGCGACAGCGCCGCGTCCTTTTCGAAGATGCCGCGATATTCGGTGAAGGTGGTTGCGCCGATGCACTTCAGCGTGCCCGACGAAAGCGCCGGCTTCAGCAGGTTCGACGCATCCAGCGTACCGCCCGACGCGGCGCCCGCGCCGATCAGCGTATGGATTTCGTCGATGAACAGAATGGCGTGCGGACGCTCCTTCAGTTCCTTCAGCACCGTCTTCAGACGCTGCTCGAAGTCGCCGCGATACTTGGTGCCCGCGAGTAACGCGCCCATGTCGAGCGAATACACCTGGGCATCAGCGAGAATATCCGGCACTTCGCCGCGCGTGATGCGCCATGCGAGCCCTTCGGCGATCGCGGTCTTGCCGACACCGGCCTCGCCGACCAGCAGCGGATTGTTCTTGCGGCGGCGGCACAGCACCTGCACCACACGCTCGACTTCCGACTCACGTCCAATCAGCGGATCGATGCGGCCGTCCTTCGCCATCTGGTTCAGGTTCTGCGTGAACTGGGCGAGCGGCGTTTCCTTCTGCGCGGCTGCTTCGTCGGACTCGGCATTCGCGTCGCTCGCCTTCGCGGCGTCCGAGCTGCTCGTCTTGGCGATGCCGTGCGAGATGAAATTGACCACGTCCAGACGCGTGACGCCCTGCTGCTGCAGGTAGTACACCGCATGCGAGTCCTTCTCGCCGAAGATCGCGACCAGCACGTTTGCGCCGGTCACTTCCTTCTTGCCGTTCGAGGTGGACTGCACATGCATGATCGCGCGCTGGATCACCCGCTGGAAACCGAGCGTGGGCTGCGTGTCGACGTCGTCCGTGCCCGGCACGGTCGGCGTGTTGTCATGAATGAAGTTGCGCAGGTTCTGGCGCAGATCCTCGATATTGGCCGCGCATGCGCGAAGTACCTCTGCCGCCGTCGGGTTATCCAACAGCGCGAGCAAAAGATGTTCGACCGTTATGAACTCGTGCCTTGCCTGGCGCGCTTCCATGAACGCCATATGCAGGCTGACTTCCAGTTCCTGGGCAATCATGCTTCCTCCATCACACACTGCAGCGGATGCCCGGCCTGCCGTGCGTGGGTAACGACTTGCTCGACTTTGGTCGACGCGATGTC
Source organism: Paraburkholderia lebeckiae (assembly GCF_014201005.1). NCBI lineage: Bacteria > Pseudomonadati > Pseudomonadota > Betaproteobacteria > Burkholderiales > Burkholderiaceae > Paraburkholderia > Paraburkholderia lebeckiae. Next base: position 49,907 of record NZ_JACHDK010000006.1, read on the forward strand.
CCGCGTATAGACCCCACAAACTCCCCTGCCCTCGCGATGCACCTTCAACATGACCTGCGTTGCGGTTTCACGATCCTTATTGAAATATTCCTGCACGATCATCACGACAAATTCCATCGGCGTGAAGTCGTCATTCAGCAGCACCACCTTGTACATGGACGGCGGCTTGAGTTTCTGCTCCTGCCGCTCCAGTACGGTGCCGTCCTGCTTGTCCGGGATAATCGCCATACACCCATTCTAAACAACTAGGACAGGCCCGCAATCCTGTCGAAACCCGGCCGCCCGGCCGATGAGCCCGTTCGCTGCCGCCCGGCGGTCACGACGCTGTCATGTTCGGCCTGGCCTGCGCGTTTTCGACGAGCCGATTGCGGTGCCGGCCCCGATCCTGTCATGCGCGGCGCGTGCTGCACCGCGGTCGGATCGAGTATCGCACAACCTGCCGGTACTGGCTGCGAGCGCTCGCCGCGCTGGGCGTCGGCGCCGCGGGCACAGTCAGCAAGTGAGTCGATTATGCGACTTTTCAAGCCACGCCGCTTGCGCCACCGCACATACGGAAGCGGTAAAAACCCTGGAAAGCGGCCTGTTTGCAGCGCGACAACGACGTCTCAAAATTTTCTTGACACTCGAATAAAGAGCCCCAACAATTAAGCTGGCACTTTTTTCACTAAGCCATAATTTCGAAAAAATGCCGATGGTGAGCTTGTGAGGAGGGAACGACCGCCTCGCGTGGTCGTGGCTTTTCGAGGGCTCGTGGTAGTGACATGAGTTACAGGGGAAGTTGGAATGGCAACTGGTACGGTCAAATGGTTTAACGACGCAAAGGGTTTCGGATTCATCACGCCTGACGAGGGCGGCGAGGATCTGTTTGCACACTTCTCGGCCATCCAGATGAATGGCTTCAAGACGCTGAAGGAAGGCCAGAAGGTCACCTTCGAAGTCGTGCAAGGCCCGAAAGGCAAACAGGCATCGAACATTCAGGCGCCAGTCTGAAGCGTTTCGACACCCGTCCTTTTTGAAACCCGGCTCCGCGCCGGGTTTCTTTTTTGCGGCAGTTTTCTATTGCAACGGATTATCCGGCTTGAAAACCGCGCGAAAATTTCGGGTAAAAAAATACCCCGGCCGTTTGCTGGCGCCGGGTTTTTATGCAAACCGGATAATCCCGGCGCGGCAATTACATATTTTCGATCATCACTTGCCCAAATGCCGAGCACGACACCTGAGTCGCGCCTTCCATCAGGCGGGCAAAATCGTAAGTAACCCGCTTTTGCAGGATCGATTTTTCCATCGAGCTGATTATCAGATCCGCCGCCTCGAACCAGCCCAGGTGGCGCAACATCATTTCCGCTGACAGGATTTCCGAGCCGGGGTTCACGTAATCCTTGCCCGCGTATTTCGGCGCCGTGCCGTGCGTCGCTTCAAACATCGCAACCGAGTCGGACAGGTTCGCGCCAGGCGCGATTCCGATTCCGCCGACCTGCGCGGCGAGCGCATCCGAGATGTAGTCGCCGTTCAGGTTCAGCGTGGCGATCACGTCGTATTCGGCCGGACGCAGCAGGATCTGCTGCAGGAACGCGTCGGCAATCACGTCCTTCACGACGACATCGCCGCCGGTCTTCGGATTACTGACTTTCATCCAGGGACCGCCGTCGATCAGTTCCGCGTTGAACTCCTTCTGCGCGAGCGCGTAGCCGTAGTCGCGAAACGCGCCTTCGGTGTACTTCATGATGTTGCCCTTGTGCACCAGCGTGACCGAGCGGCGTTCATTGTCGATAGCGTACTGGATCGCCTTGCGCACCAGACGCTCGGTACCTTCGCGCGACACCGGCTTGATGCCGATACCCGACGAATCCGGAAAGCGGATCTTCTTCACGCCCATTTCTTCGCGCAAGAACTTGATGATCTTCTTCGCCTGTTCGGATTCAGCTGGCCATTCGATGCCCGCGTAGATGTCTTCCGAATTCTCGCGGAAGATCACCATGTTGGTCTTCTCGGGCTCGCGCACCGGCGACGGCACGCCCTTCAAATATCGCACCGGGCGCAGGCACACGTAGAGGTCCAGTTCCTGGCGCAACGCGACGTTCAGCGAGCGGATGCCGCCTCCGACTGGCGTGGTGAGCGGCCCCTTGATCGACACGATGTATTCCTTGACCGCCTGCAGCGTTTCGTCCGGCAGCCATACGTCCGGGCCGTACACCCGGGTCGCCTTCTCGCCCGCGTAGATTTCCATCCAGTGGATTTTCTTCTTGCCGCCGTACGCCTTTTCGACCGCCGCATCCACGACCTTGAGCATGACCGGCGTGATGTCCAGACCGGTGCCGTCGCCTTCGATGTATGGGATGATCGGCTCGTCGGAAACGTTGAGCGAAAAGTCGGCGTTGACGGTGATCTTATCGCCACCTGTCGGAATCTTGATGTGCTGATACGGCATGATCGGACTCCAGTGAAAGCTGTGCAAAAGCTGATGGGAGACTGCGAAAGAGACGCCCTCGCCGCGCAATGCCGAACCGCCGCGAGCGGCCTGGCCGTTATTCTAGCCCACGCCCCACGCGCGGCGCGGCCGCCCCTCGCTCCGGGTTTTCCAACATAGACGGCCTCTCAAACGCGCCGCGCTCCTCTATAAGATAGAAGAATCTGCGTCCCGGTTTATGCATTATCATCGCGCCGTATCGCTCTGCCGTATCGCTCTCCTATGCGCCTTCTCGCCCTCAACAAGCCGTTCGGCACCATCTGTCAATTTTCGCCACACGAGACGCGGACGTCGCTTGCCGACTGGGTCAAGCTACCCGGCGTCTATCCGGCCGGCCGGCTCGACTCCGATAGCGAAGGCCTGCTGCTGCTCACCGACGACGGCGCGCTGCAGGCGCGCATCGCCGAGCCGCGTCACAAGCTCGTCAAACGCTATTGGGCGCAAGTCGAAGGCGCGCTCGACGACGCCGCGTTGAAAAAGCTCGCGCGCGGCGTCGATCTCGGCGATTACGTGACACGCCCATGTCAGGCGACCTATGTTGAGCCGTCCAGCTCGCTGTGGGCGCGCACGCCGCCGATCCGCTATCGCGCCGCGATCCCGACCACATGGATCGAGCTGTCGATTACCGAAGGCAAGAACCGCCAGGTGCGTCGCATGACAGCGGCGGTGGGTTTTCCGACGCTGCGTCTCGTGCGCGTCGGCATCGGTGCGCTTGACATTTTTTCACTCGGACTGCAACCCGGACAGAGCACGGAGTTGCGAGCGAACGCGCCATGGGATGGCGTTGCCTGAACATTATTTGACGATTGTTCGTTCATCGCCGCAACACCGCGTGCCGAACTCACGCACGCGCGAATCAGCCTGCACGTTCTCACTCCAAACAGGTTTCACGGCTGTGACAATCAAGCTAACTCGTTGTAGCAGCTCGCAAAATAATGCGTGAAACGCAGGCCCGAAATGCGTGAAACAAGAGAGCTCGCCGCGAGCCTGCACCACGCGGTTTGATCGCGTGTCATGACGATCAAAATTTCCGCGCGATTCGCGTCAACCGCCGTACAGCTCCACGCGTTATCCGACGCAGATGCCGCCGAAGCTATCCGGCATTCAGCCTTAAAGACCTTTGCATAAGCCGTTTTCGCGCGGCGAGTGCGAAAGTCCGAACGCTATCAGACGCGTCGAAAAATTTGTTCGATGCGGCTGTCAACCGAAAGGTGGATGGCACGTTTACCGACATGACTCTACATATGCCGGGTCATTTGGTTAATTAACTCAAGCTGAGGATTCACACAATGAACAAACTGATCGCCGCTCTGGTCGCTGGCCTCTTCGCAACGGCAGCATTCGCACAAGCATCGGCACCGGAAGCAGCTTCGGCAGCTCCGGCAGCAGCAGCTTCGTCGGCAAAGAAGACCACCAAGCACGCTCACAAGAAGTCGCACAAGAAGGCAGCCGCTGCAGCTTCGGCAGCTTCGGAGTAAGTTGCTTGTAAAAACGCAGTAAAGAACTAGCTTCATTGCCGTTCTTACGGCGTTGTAAGGCAGATCACCGCAAGGCGATCTGCCTTTTTGTTTTTGACGCGCTCGCGTAACATGCGCGAGTCAATTTCAGCAAGGAGTCTTGCCGTGCGATTTTCCATGCGCTCGTCGATGGCGCGTTTCGCCATTGCCGTAGCACTGCCGCTCGCGGCGCTGTCGTTCGTCGTCACCACGGCTCCCGCCCAGGCGCAGCAGATGCCGCCGGGCGCCAAGCAGCCGAGCGAGTTTCCGCGCGTCAAGCTGACCGCTGGCATGTTCGTGATCGACGCGGCCGTCGCCGCCAACGACGCGGACCGCGAACAGGGCTTGATGTATCGCACGAAGCTCGCGCCGAACGAAGGGATGCTGTTCGTGTTCAACGAGAACGCGGGCCACTGCTTCTGGATGAAGAACACGCTGATCCCGCTGTCGATCGCATTCATGCGCGCCGACGGCACGATCACCGACATCGACGAGATGCAGGCCGAGACCACCAACAACCACTGCCCGACGCACAACGGCGTGTTTGCGCTGGAAATGCCCAAGGGCTGGTTCTCGGCGAAAGGCATCAAGCCGGGCATGCAGATCCAGGGCTTACCGCCGGTGCCGGGTATCACGCAGTAAAACCCTCAGCGCCGGGCCGCGCGCCCCTGCAGCCCGTAAATGACCCCGGAGCGGCCTCTGAGCGGCGACACCGCCCCGCCACGCTGTCCCGCGAAAAAGCCGGCGTCTCAACCCGAGGCGCCGGCTTTTTTTCGCCTGCGCAGCCCCGCGCCACCAGCCTTCGCGCCGGCTGGCAAGATTCATGCAAAAGACCAATCGACGCGCTATCCTTGTAATCTCGATAAGGTAACGCCAGATAAAGCACCACTCAGACTCCCCGGGCGGCCCACGCGGTCGCCCGGCATGCGTTTCAGGCGCGCCATTACAAGGAGATTCACGTGCCCCGCAAGACTCCCATCGAGCGCTACCGGAATATCGGCATCAGCGCTCACATCGATGCCGGCAAAACCACCACCACCGAACGGATCCTGTTCTACACCGGCGTGACCCACAAGATCGGCGAGGTTCACGACGGTGCGGCGACGATGGACTGGATGGAACAGGAGCAGGAGCGCGGCATCACGATCACGTCGGCGGCCACGACCGCGTTCTGGAAAGGCATGGCCGGCAACTATCCCGAGCATCGGATCAACATCATCGACACCCCCGGGCACGTCGACTTCACGATCGAAGTCGAGCGCTCGATGCGCGTGCTCGACGGCGCCTGCATGGTGTACGACTCGGTCGGCGGCGTGCAGCCGCAATCGGAAACCGTGTGGCGTCAGGCGAACAAGTACAAGGTGCCGCGCATCGCATTCGTCAACAAGATGGACCGGGTCGGCGCGGACTTCTTCCGCGTGCAGCGGCAGATCGGCGATCGTCTGAAGGGGGTCGCCGTGCCGATCCAGATTCCGGTCGGCGCGGAAGAGCACTTCCAGGGCGTGGTCGACCTCGTCAAGATGAAAGCGATCTACTGGGACGACGACAGTCAGGGCATCAAGTTCGAGTACCGCGACATCCCGGCTGAACTCGCGGCCACCGCGAAGGAATGGCACGACAAGATGGTCGAGGCCGCGGCCGAGGCGAACGAGGAACTGCTCGAGAAATACCTCGGCGGCGAACCGCTGAGCGAAGCCGAAATCAAGCACGGCATCCGCGCGCGCACGATCGCCAACGAGATCGTGCCGATGTTGTGCGGCAGCGCGTTCAAGAACAAGGGCGTGCAGGCGATGCTCGACGCGGTGATCGACTATCTGCCGTCGCCGGTCGACGTGCCCGCGATCACCGGTCACGACGAGCACGACAAGGAAATCGAGCGTCATCCCAACGACGAGGATCCGTTCTCGGCGCTCGCCTTCAAGATCATGACCGACCCGTTCGTCGGTCAGCTGATCTTCTTCCGCGTGTACTCGGGCGTCGTCAACTCGGGCGACACGGTCTACAACGCGGTCAAGGAAAAGAAGGAACGCCTCGGCCGGATCCTGCAGATGCACGCGAACGAGCGCAAGGAAATCAAGGAGGTCTACGCGGGCGACATTGCTGCGGCCGTCGGCCTGAAGGAAGCGACCACCGGCGACACGCTCTGCGATCCTAATCATGTGATCATCCTTGAAAAGATGATCTTCCCGGACCCGGTGATCTCGCAGGCCGTCGAACCGAAGACCAAGGCCGACCAGGAAAAGATGGGCATCGCGCTGAACCGTCTCGCGCAGGAAGACCCGTCGTTCCGCGTGCAGACCGATGAGGAATCCGGACAGACGATCATCTCCGGCATGGGCGAGCTGCACCTCGAAATTCTGGTCGACCGGATGAAGCGCGAGTTCGGCGTGGAAGCGACCGTCGGCAAGCCGCAGGTCGCGTATCGCGAAACCGTGCGCAACAAGGTCGAGGACGTCGAAGGCAAGTTCGTCAAGCAGTCGGGCGGCCGCGGTCAGTATGGCCACGCGGTGATTACGTTGGAGCCGTCCGAGCAGGGCAAGGGCTACGAATTCGTAGACGCGATCAAGGGCGGCGTGATTCCGCGCGAATTCATCCCCGCGGTCGACAAGGGCATCGTGGAAACGCTGAAAGCCGGCGTGCTCGCGGGCTATCCCGTCGTCGACGTGAAGGTCACGCTGACCTTCGGTTCGTACCACGACGTCGACTCGAACGAAAACGCGTTCCGCATGGCCGGCTCGATAGCGTTCAAGGAAGCGATGCGCAAGGCGAAGCCCATCCTGCTCGAACCGATGATGGCCGTCGAGGTGGAAACGCCCGAGGACTTCATGGGCAACGTGATGGGCGACCTGTCGAGCCGACGCGGCATGGTGCAGGGCATGGAAGACATCGCGGGCGGCGGCGGCAAGCTGGTGCGCGCGGAAGTGCCGCTCGCCGAGATGTTCGGCTATTCGACGTCGCTGCGCTCGGCCACCCAGGGCCGCGCGACCTACACGATGGAGTTCAAGCATTACGCCGAGACGCCGAGCAATGTCGCCGAGGCCGTGATCAACGCGAAGAAGCAATGACACTGACGCGGCGGCGTTGAGCGCGACAAGCCGAAGCCCGCTCCCTGTGAGCGGGCTTTTTTTATGGCGCCGTTTGCATCGTCGAGTCACGCACCCGTTTTTTGAACGTGCCAGAATGTTGATCAGCCATGCAGCACGCCCCTGAATCGTAAGACCGAAGCGAACGACTCGAACGCGGCACGCCAGCCGAGGAGGAGACACGATGAGCCACGATCACGAACATCCGCATTACCGGGCCGAGCACGACGCCACCGAAGCCAGCCAGCAGATCGACTGGCGCGAACACGGCGTGAAGGTCATCCGCGGCGATCAGCTCGACACCAACACCGCGCAAACGCCGGGCATGAACCGCGCGGCCGCGATCAACGCGGCGCGCGTCGGCGCGCAGAAAATCTGGGCCGGCACCGTGACGATCCATCCGAATGCGAAGACCGGCGCGCATCATCATGGCGCGCTCGAAAGCGTGATCTATGTTGTGCGCGGCCAGGCGCGCATGCGCTGGGGCGAGCATCTGGAATTCACCGCCGAGGCCGGTCCCGGCGACTTCATCTTCGTGCCGCCCTACGTGCCGCATCAGGAGATCAACGCGAGCACCGACGAGCCGCTCGAATGCGTGCTCGTGCGCAGCGACAACGAAGCGGTCGTCGTCAATTTGAACATCGACGCGGTCGAGCAGCCGGAAACCGTCTACTGGGTCGATCCGATCCACAAGCATCCGCACGATCACTAAGCCGCTCATCAACCTATCCATTCATCCGCTCGTGCCACATGACGCCTAACGCCTCGCTGCGCCCTCGCCTCGTCGCGCTCTACGCGGTGCTGCTCGCCGCCAACCTCGGCGCATGGCTGTGGGCGCTAGTCGCGTTTCGCCACTACCCGCTGCTGCTCGGCACCGCGCTGCTCGCGTATGGCTTCGGACTGCGTCATGCGGTCGACGCCGACCACATCGCGGCGATCGACGCCGTTACGCGCAAGCTGATGCAAACCGGCATGCGACCGGTCGGGATCGGGCTCGCGTTTTCGCTCGGCCATTCGACGATCGTGATCGCGGCGACGATCGGCATCGCCTGGACCACGCATTCGCTGAACGGGCGCTTCGAAAGCTTCAAGGAAGTGGGTGGCACGCTCGGGACACTGGTTTCCGCGTCGTTCCTGCTGGTGCTCGCGGCGGTCAATCTCGTGGTCCTGCGCGACGTGTGGCGCCGCTACCGGCACACGCAACGTGGCGACGCTGCGACCACAGCGTCGGCCGATGCGCTCGCTCCAGCCGGGCTGCTGTCGCGCGCATTGCTGCCGCTGTTTCGGCTGGTCACGAAAAGCTGGCACATGTATCCGGTCGGCGTGCTGTTCGGGCTCGGCTTCGACACCGCGACCGAGATCGGCCTGCTCGCGATCGCTGCGTCGCAGGCCAGCACTGGCCTGCCGCTCTATTCGATCCTCGTGTTCCCGGCGCTCTTCACGGCCGGCATGACGCTTGTCGATTCGACCGACAACGTGCTGATGGTGCACGCGTACGGCTGGGCGATGGACGACCCGAAGCGCAAGCTTTACTACAACGCGAGCATCACGTTCGTGTCCGCGATGGTCGCGATCGTGATCGGCGGCGTCGAGGCGCTGGGGCTGCTGTCGGATCGCTTCGGCTGGAGCGGCGGGGTGTCGGATGCGATCGTCGGAATCAACGATCATTTCGGCGCGCTCGGCTATGCGATCATCGCGGCCTTCATGGCGTGCTGGATCGGCTCGGTGCTGTTTCATCGCTGGAGACGGCCGGATAGGGCGGCACGATAAGTGGCCGGAACCGTTCGGCTGACGTTTCGTAGTTCAGCGTCTTCCGCGGACCTTCATTGGTCCTGTCGTCGAAGCATGTGAAGCGTCGGTCGTGCTTGCGCACCAGCATCGGTTCGAAGCTGCCGTCCCGGTCGCGCGGCACCTCAACGCAGATCGGGCTTATTCGTAGGTTTCCTTGAGAGTTCCACCTTGTGGAGTTCGAAACCGCATTTCGCACCGTGTTGCTCCGCCAATCCGTCCACAATCGCGGCCGCCCCTCGCGAGCACGCGTCCGGTAACCGTTGTGACGACGACACACCGCGCGTCATTTATCGGCCGATCGACTAGCGCGGCGCGCCCCCGGTGCGCCAGAGCCGCGAGCAATCGCTTACACTGAGACCGCTCTGCATAGCGTTGCCCTTTCGCGATAGCGGCCCCAGCACATCCCACCGCCCATCGGAAGGCGCGCTGCACCTCGCGCCGTCGCGCGACTCGCGCGACGGCTCCGAACCAGCAACAGAACGGGTTGGACACGCCATCGATGAAAACGCCAGCGGACCGATTTCTCGCACCTGACGCATTGGACGCAGCCCGCCTCACAGCCGACGCCTATGGCAACCACGCCCTCGACGAGTTTGTCGCCGGCCGCATCACGCGCCGCGAACTGCTGCGCCATGCGAGCGTGATCGGTCTGTCGCTCGCGGGTGGCGGCTTGCTCGGCGCGCCGCGAGCGCGGGCCCAAGGTGCTTCGGCCGGGTCGAACCAGACGATCCGCGTCGCGCATCTGACGCCGGCGGGCGCCGTCGATCCGCTGACGGTGACTGACGCCGCGAGTCTCGCACTGCTGAACCAGACCGGCGAATTCCTGATCGACGACGACGGCGAGAAGCTGATGCTGAAGCCCGCGCTCGCGCTGTCGTGGAAGCCGAACGACAAGGGCGACGTGTGGACCTTCAAACTGCGCCAGAACGTGAAATTCCACGACGGCCAGAGCTTCGGCGCGAAAGACGTGGTCGCGACCTTCGACCGTCTCGCCGATCCCGCGAGCGGCTCGGCCGCGCTATCGGTACTAAAGGGCGTGCTGTCGAAAGGCGGCGCGAAGGTCGTCGACGAACACACGGTCGAGTTTCATCTCGACGCGCCGACCGGCAATTTCCCGTACTACGTTTCCTCGGATAATTACAACGCGGTGATCCTGCCCGCGAACTTCGCGGGCAACTACGAAAAGAGTTTCATCGGCACGGGTCCGTTCAAATTCGAAAAGTATCAGCCGAAGGTTGGCGCGTCGTTCGTGCGCAATCCCGACTACTGGGGCGAAAAAGCGTTACCGCAACGCGTACAGTTTTCCTTTTACGCCGACGAGCAGGCTCAACTGCTCGCGTTGCAAGGCCACCAGGCCGACGTGATGGGCACGTTCACCGTGCAGGGCGGCGCGGCCATCCTGAACAATCCGGACTACAAGGCGGTCGGCGTCAAGTCGAGCGCGCACCGCCAGATTCACATGCGCAACGACAGCCCGCTCTTCAAGGACAAGCGCGTGCGTCAGGCACTCGCGTTGTCGCTCGATCGCGACGTGATCGTGCGCGGTCTCTTCAAGGGTCGCGCACAACTCGGCAACGACAGCCCGTTCGCGCCGGTGTTTCCATCGTCGGATGCGGGCGTGCCGCAACGCAAGATCGACGTCGCGAAGGCAAAGCAGCTGCTCGCGCAGGCCGGCGTGCCGAATGGTTTCGACGTCACGCTGACCACCGAAAAATACATGGAGATCCCCGACCTCGCGGTCGTCGTGCAGAACGCGGCGAAGGCGATCGGCGTGCGCATCAATCTGAAGGTCGAGAGCCAATCGCTCTACTACGGCGCGGGCACGCCGGGCAAATCCGACTGGCTCGACTCGCCGCTCGGCATCACCGATTACGGCCATCGCGGCGTGCCGAACGTGTTCCTCAACGCGACACTGACGAGCAACGGCACATGGAACGCCGCGCACTTCAAGAATCCGCAATACGATCAACTGGTCGCGCAGTTCGTCGCGGCGATCGATCTCGCCACGCAAAAGAAAATCTCCGGGCAGATCCAGACACTATTGCTCGACGAAACGCCACTGATCATCCCGTTCTTCTACGATCAGCTGATCGCGATGCGCAAGGGCGTGAACGGCGTGCGCTTCACTGCGCTCGCGCAACTGTATTTCGATCGCGCGACGCTCAGCGCGTAAGCAGCGCGCTGTCCGCCTCGCTTTTCGCAGGAGAACTCAAGATGTCGGCTCCGGCGCCCTCTCCCGCCTCGAATACATCGCGTATGCCGCGCGCGACGAACGGCAACGCGGGCCGCGTCGCGCGTTTTCTCGCGACGCGCGCGGGTCTTTCGCTGATCACGCTGTGGCTGCTGTCGGTGATCGTGTTCGCGGGCGGTCAACTGCTGCCCGGCGATATCGGCCGCGCGGTGCTCGGGCCGCTCGCCGATGCGCGCGCGGTCGCCGCGCTCGATCATCAGCTCGGCGCCGACCGGCCGCTGCTCACGCAATACATCGACTGGATCACGCATTTCGTGCGCGGCAACATGGGGCTGTCGTACGCGTATCGCGAACCGGTCAGACCGTTCATCGCCGATGCGCTCGGGCATTCGGCGAAGCTCGGTCTGCTCGCGTTCATCGTCGTCGTGCCGCTCGGCATCGCAGGCGGCGTGTGGTCGGCGATGCATGCGGGGCGCTGGCTCGATCGCACGATCAGCATCGCCGGTTTGTCGGCGACCGTGGTGCCGGAGTTCGTGTCGTCGATCGTGCTGATTCTCGTGTTCGGCGTGTGGCTGCGCTGGCTTCCGATCGAGGCCTCATATCCGCCCGATGCGAGCGTGCTCGAACAGCTGCGCCATCTGGTGCTGCCGGTGCTGCCGCTCGTCCTCGTGTTCTTCGGCTACATCGCGCGAATGGCACGCGCGGGCACCGTCGAAGCGCTCGACGCCGACTACACGCGCACCGCGATCCTCAAGGGCCTGCCGCGCCACGTCGTGATCTGGCGGCATGTGCTGCGCAATGCACTGCTGCCGACGATCACCGTCGCCGCCACCCAACTCGGCTACATGATCGGCGGACTCGTGGTGGTCGAGACGCTGTTCCACTACCAGGGCATCGGCTCGCTGATCTACAACGCCGCCAAGGCGAAGGATTTTCCAATGCTCGAAGCGGGCGTACTGACGATCGGCGTCGTCTATACGCTCGCGAATCTGGTCGCCGATGCGCTGCACGTGCTGCTCAATCCGCGACTGCGGGTGAGGACCGCCGAATGAATACGACCGTGCCGCCGGCTTCATCGACGCCACCAGGCTCGCCCGCGCCAGGCGCACCGGGCTCCGAGCCGCGTTTCCCGCGCCTCCTCCTGCTCCTCGGTTCGCCGACCTTCATCGTGGGCGCGCTGATCGTCGCGTGGTGGATCGTCTGCGCGATCGCCGGGCCGTGGTTCGTGCATCTCGATCCGTACGCGTCCGATCCGCTCAATTCGCTGACGCCGCCCGATCGCACGCACTGGTTCGGCACCGATCAGCTCGGCCGCGACGTATTCTCGCGCGTGATCGTCGGCGCGCGCGACATCCTGACGATCGCGCCGCTCGCGACCCTGCTCGGCACCGCGGCGGGCACCGCGCTCGGTCTACTGGTCGGCTACTTCGACGGCTGGGTCGACGACGTGATCGGCCGCATGATCGACGCGGTGCTCGCGCTGCCGCTCGTGATCGTCGCGCTGCTCGCGCTCGCCGCGGTCGGTGCGTCGAACTTCACGGTGATTCTCGTGATCGGCACCACCTTCACGCCGATAACAGCCCGCACCGTGCGCGCCGCCGTGTTCGCAGAGCGGCATCTCGACTATGTGGCCGCCGCGCAGCTGCGTGGCGAACGCGCGCCGTACATCATGTTCGCGGAGATCCTGCCGAACGTCCTGCCGCCGATCGTCGTCGAAGCGACGGTGCGGCTCGGCTATGCGATCTTCGCGGTCGCGACGCTGTCGTTTCTCGGCTTCGGCATCCAGCCGCCGTCGGCCGACTGGGGGCTCGCGCTGTCGGAGTCTTACACGCTGATGGCGGGCGGCGCGTGGTGGACCGTCGTGTTCGCGGCGGGCGCGATCGCGTCACTGGTGGTCGGCGTCAATCTGATCGCCGACGGCGTGCAGGGAGTGCTCGACCAATGAACGGCCCACCGCCCTCCTCGTTCGCCGCGTTCGACGTGTCGAAAAGCGATCGCACCGATGCCCTGACCGTGGTCGGCCTGACGGTCACCTACCGGATCCGCGGACGCGATCGTGAAGTGCTGCAGGACGTATCGTTTCGCGTGCGACGCGGCGAGGCGTATGGGCTCGTCGGCGAATCCGGTTGCGGCAAGTCGACCGTGGCAATGGCGACGCTGCGCTATCTGCCGCGCAATGGCAAGGTGAAGGCCGGCAAGATCGTAATCGCCGGTGAGGACGTGCAGAAGCTGGGTGCCGACGCGCTGCGCAGCATGCGTGCGACGACCGTCTCGATGGTCTACCAGGACCCGGGGCGCGCACTGAATCCATCGCTGACGATCGCCCGTCAGGTTTCCGAAGCATTCGAGGCGGCCGGCGTCGCGCGCGACGAGGCGCTGCAACGCGCGCTCGATATACTCAAACGCGTCCGCATCGCGGCGCCCGAGCGCGTGATGAACAGCTATCCGCATCAATTGTCGGGCGGCATGCAGCAGCGCGTCGTGATCGCGATGGCGCTCGCGTCGAACCCCGCGCTGCTGATTCTCGACGAACCGACTACCGGACTTGACGCGACCGTCGAAGCGGAAGTGCTCGATCTCGTCGCACAGTTGCGCGAGGAACTCGGCACCGCGGTGCTGTTCATCAGCCACAATCTCGCGGTGATCGGCCGCATGTGCGAACGCGTCGGCGTGCTGTACGCGGGCAAGCTGGTCGAGGAAGGCGCGACCCAGGACGTGTTCGCGCGGCCGCGTCATCCGTACACGGTCGGGTTGCTGCGCTGCCTGCCGACGGCCGGACGCAGCAAGGACAGCGAGCGGCTCGATACGATCGCGGGCGGCCTGCCTCTGCCGGGCTCGGTCACGCAGGGCTGCATCTATGCGGAGCGTTGCCGTCTCGCCGACGAGCGCTGCCGCCGCGACGCGCCGCCGCCCTATCGCCTCGGCGCCCGGCATGGCGATCAGATGGCGCGCTGCCACTATCACGAGCGTGCGATCGAACTGCCGCGTGCGACATCGAGCGCGGCGCCGGTGGCGGCCGCATCATCCAACGCGGGGCCGCGCGCGCCCTCTGCGCCGGTCTTGCGCGCTCGGAACCTGTCGAAAACATTCCACGTATCGGGCGCCCCGCTGCGCGCGGTCGACGACGTGTCGCTCGAACTCGCGAGTGGCGAGACGCTCGGCCTCGTCGGCGAATCGGGCAGCGGCAAGACAACGCTCGCGCGGCTGCTGCTCGGCCTGCTCGCACCCGATGCCGGCAGCGTGCTCGAACTCGACGGCGCCCCGCTCGCCGCGCGCGTCACACGACGCAGCGACGAGCAGCTGAAATCGCTGCAGATCGTGTTCCAGAATCCGGACTCGGCGCTCAATCGCGCGCATTCCGTCAAGCGGCTGATCGGCCGTGCGCTCGCGCGCTTCACCGCGCTGCGCGGGCCCGAGATCGACGCACGGCTCGCCACGCTGACGGACGCCGTGCGGCTGCCCGAGCGCTATCTGGACGCACGTTCGCGCCAGCTTTCGGGTGGGCTCAAGCAGCGCGTCGCGATTGCGCGCGCTTTCGCCGGCGAACCACGCGTCGTTGTGTGCGATGAGCCGACTTCATCGCTCGACGTGTCGGTGCAGGCCGCGATTCTGAACCTGCTCGCCGATCTGCAGCGCGAGCGCGGCGTCAGCTACGTATTCATCTCGCACGATCTGCACGTGGTCCGCTATGTGTCGGATCGCATCGCGGTGCTCTATCTCGGTCGGCTGCTCGAAATCGGCCCGGCGGCGGCCGTGTTCGATGGACCGCAGCATCCCTATACGGAGGCACTGCTGTCCGCCGTGCCGACGCTGCCGGGCGACGGCGCATGCGGCGAGATGCATCAACGTACGCGTATCCGTCTTTCCGGCGAGTTGCCCGGGCCCGGCGCGATGCCGTCGGGCTGCGTGTTTCACACGCGCTGTCCACGCAAGCTCGGCGCGATCTGCGAGCAGCAGGACCCGCCGTTTCTCGACGCGGACGGCGCCGCCGATTCGTCTTCGGCGCACCGGATTCGCTGCCATATTCCGGTCGCCACACTTCGCGAGCTGCAAAGCGAGCCGCGCGACGACAATGCGGGCGACCCGACGAATGGCGGCACCTCCGACGATGCGTCGGAAAACGCCAGCTAGCGTCGACTCGAACCTCATCGACGCACACCGCCCCTCTTAACGAATCCCACGTCGGAACACACTTTTGCGTCCGCGCGTTTCATCGTCGCAACGTTTTGAGGCGTTTTTCCAGCGTGCGCATTGCACATCCCGATATCGCCCGTGTCGCTTCAAGGCTTTGCGACGCGTGGCATGGATATCGCTAACTTACCGGCCAGAGATTCGAAGCCAAACCGGGCGCGCAACGCCGCGCATATCCGCCCGACGAGCGTCACCACGCGATGGCGCGACCTCGCGCGATCAGCACGGCAGCGACGCACGGACAACTTCGACACAACGGACTGGGGGTTCGACAAGACCCGCGCGCAGGCAGGCAGGTCGGCCGCCGCTGGAGCAGCTCGTGAAGGCGGCAGAGAGGTATGGTCCTTCGCTCTGGAGACGCGCGATGAAGTCCGGAAAATCAGATCAGTACTACCCGTGCAATGATGCGCCGCGCGGTGGCGGCTGCGGGAGCGGCGGCTGAGGTTGCGGAGGCTCCAGCGGGGGCCCAGGTGGTGGCTTTGGCGGTCGCCCTAGCGGTGGCCCTAGCGGTGGTTTCGGCGGTGCGAATGGTGCTGGCTTCGGTGGCGGCTTCGGTGGCGGCTTCGGTGGCGGCTTCGGTGGCGGCTTCGGTGGCGCGGCTTCGGCGGAGGCTTCGGCGGCGGTCACGGAGGCAAGGGTGGCGGCAGCGGCGGCAGTGGCAACGGTGGCGGGAACGGGCACTAGGCGTCGCCCGTTGCCCCCCGGGTAGGGGGCCCCGCGCCCTACCCGCCGGCGACATGTCCCGGCATACTGTCCGCTATCCGCTGGCAACGGCGGTGATGTCCCGATCCCCCGGTCGGGCGTCACCGCCGGAGGCCGGTCGGAGCGGCACGCTCGCCTTCGGCGCGCGCTGGCGGAATGGCTCGGAGAGCGCGCGAGCCGCGCCTCGCGCCATCGCGCGAACCGCACCGCGAGCGGCGGGAACTCAACTTCCCTTGCGTGCGAGTGTTATGGAACCAATCCGAGACGACCGCCTCATATCAAATTCATCGTTCGATATGAGGGCCCACAACATGCATAGAAGCGTCCCCCCCTCCGCGACCCGCACGGCAGCCGCCGTGCTGGCGGCTGCCGCCCTGGGCCTCGCATCGCTCGCCAATGCGCAAACACCCGCGCAGCCAATGGCGCAAACCTTGTCGCAAGCGTCACCACCGGTCGACCCGAGCTTCTCCGCCTACTCGCTCGTCCAGAGCTGCAAACAGCGCCACGACAACGTCGCGCAAGGGCAATGCGTCGGCGCGATCCGCGGCATCATCCACGGCTATCAATACGGCGTGCTGTTCCTCTCGCAACGAGCAACCCTCCCCGCCAACGAAACGCAGCGCGTGTCGCTATGCCTGCGCGACGTGGCGGTGTCGTCGATCGTCGACGACTTCCTCGCCGATGCCACCCAGGTGCCGGACGACGCGCTGCAGCACACCCCCGCCGAAGTCGCCGTGCTCGGCTCCGTGCATCAGCACCATCCCTGCACCTGAGCGCCGCGTCAGCGCGAGCGGCGTCATCGACACCCACAGCGCTTTGAGCCTCGCGCGCCGCCGTTCCGCAACGGACGGCGGCCGCGCCGGCGCTTACAACATCTCCAGCGCACGCTTGCCGCGCGGCGGCTTGAAGTACGCGTCGAGCGCGGCGAGTTCGCCGGCTTCCAGCACCAGTTGCGACGCGCGATGGTTGTCGCGCACATGCTCGACGCGCGCCGCCTTCGGAATCGCGCACACATTGGGCTTGCCCAGCACCCACGCAAGCGCCACCTGAAACACCGAGACGCCGCGCGCGTCGGCGATATCGTCGAGCGGCGAGCGTTTCGGCAGCCGCGCATGATCGACCGGGCTGTACGCCATCGCGGGCATGCCGCGCGCGGCGAGCCACGGCAACAGATCGAACTCCGGCCCGCGCCGCGCCACGTTGTACAGAATCTGGTTGGTCGCGCACGCGTCGCCGCCTGGCGTCGCGACGAGTTCTTCCATGTCGTCGGTATCGAAGTTGCTGACGCCCCAGTGACGGATCTTGCCCGCGCGCCGCAGCGCCTCGAAGCCGTCGACGGTTTCCGCCAGCGGCACCGAGCCACGCCAGTGCAGCAGATACAGGTCGAGCCGGTCCGTTTTCAGACGCTTCAGGCTCTGCTCGCACGCGGCGATCACGCCGCGCCGGCTGGCGTTGTGCGGATACACCTTGCTGACCAGAAACACCTTGTCGCGCAAACCCGCGAGCGCTTCGCCGAGCAGCGACTCGGTCGCGCCGTCGCCGTACATTTCGGCGGTATCGATCAGCGTCATGCCGAGTTCGATGCCGCAGCGCAGCGCATCGATTTCCGCCGCGCGTCGTGCCCGCTGCTCGCCCATCTCCCACGTGCCCTGCCCCAGTGCTGGCATGCGCTCGCCACCCGGCAGGCTCACGCTTGCGATCTTGCTCGTCATGCTGACTCCTCGAAAGTGGTTCGATCCAGATGCGATGCGCTGGCCCGCCGCCTCATCACGCAACGCATGCTACGAAAAACCTGGCGACGAGTTTAGCGGCTCCGCGGCCTCACGACGGCGCGCCTGGCAAAAGCCAGCTATAACGGGACGCGCCGATGTTTTAAAATTGCCGCTTGCCCATCTTGCGTGAGCCCCATGACCTCTGCCTCGGAAGACCGCTGGCGCGACCTGCGCCCGGACCCGGAAAACGACACGCCGCTCTATCTGCAACTTGCCCGCAAGCTCGGCAGCGCGATCCACGAAAACCGCTGGAACGCCGGCGAGGCGCTGCCTTCGGAGCGCGTGCTGTCGGAGGCGCTCGGCGTGTCGCGCATCACGTCGCGCAAGGCCATCGCGCTGCTCGTGGAGCAGGGTTTGATCCGCCGCACCCAAGGCGCGGGCAGCTTCATCACGCCGCGCTACGAAGATCCGTTGTCGCGTCTGTCGAGCTTCAGCGAAATGCTGCGGCGGCGCGGCTTCACGCCGAGTTCGAAGTGGCTGTCGCGCGAAATCTCACCGGCCAATCGCGACGAGGTGATCCAGCTGGGGCTGTCGCCGGCCGCCGCGGTCACGCGGCTGCGGCGGCTGCGGCTCGCCGACGGCATCGTGATGGCGGTCGAGAATTCGACGTTCCCGGCCGCGGTGATTCCCGATCCACAGGCAATCGGCGACTCGCTGTACACGTATCTGGAGAATCGCGGACTGACGATCGTGCGCGCGTTGCAGCACTTCCGCGCGGTGAACGCGAGCGACGAGATCGCGCAGCAGATGAGCATCGCGCCGAACGAGGCGTTGCTGTTGATCACGCGCGTGGGTTATACGGCGGATCAGCGCGCGATCGAACTGACGGACACGTACTGCCGCAACGATTACTACGACTTCGTGGCGGAGTTGCGAAAGTAAGCTGCGACACGATGGGCGGTTAGGTACGCCGCGTTCCCAACCTGAACGCGCCGCCCGCTCCAACCGTCACGTCCACCGGGCTTCGTGCGCGCCGATGCGCGCCGGCGGCAGCGCATAAAACGCAGGCGTCTGCTCCAGTTCCTCCGCCGGCAGCACGCCAAGCACACGCCCGAACTCCGATTGCACGCTCGCGACGCAATCGCGCACATCGTCGAGCGACACCTCGGGCGCCTGCTGTCCGTCGGCCAGCAGCCCGAACGACCGCAGCCAACGCCCCGTCTGCGCAAGAGACACCTTCACGTGCCAGCTGCCGCCCTCGCGAGCGCGCCGCGCGAGCGCGACCATCGCGCCGAACGCGGCCAGATAGCCGGTCGCGTGATCGAGCGCCTGACACGGCAGATGCCGCGGCTCGGCTGAACCCGCCGCCGCGCGCTCGGTCCACGCGATGCCGCTCGCCGACTGCACCAGACTATCGAAGCCGCGTCGCTGCGCCCACGGCCCTGTGTGCCCGTACGCGCACACCGAGACATAGACGATGCCGGGCCGCAGCCGCGCAAGCTCGTCCGGCCCGAAGCCGCGCGCCTCGAGCGCGCCCGGACGATAGGCCTGCAGGAACACGTCGGCATCGCGCGCGAGTCCGCGCAACGTATCGCAGCCTGCCGCCTCGCGAAGATCGACGATTGCCGAACGCTTGCCGCGGCCGTTGTCGATCACAAGCGGCGCGATGTTCGGCAGATGCGGCCCGTTGATCGTCAACACGTCCGCGCCGTGATGCGCGAGCGCGCGGCTGGCCACCGGTCCCGCGATGATCCGCGACAGATCCAGCACCCGCACACCCGCGAGCGGGCGGTCGATGCCGGGGTCAGCGTCGGCGTCGGCGTGGCGCGGCGGCTCGGCCGGGGCGTCGCCGATGCGCTCGATCTCGAACAGCGGCAAGCGCGCGATCGCTTTGGCCTGCTCGAGCGCGCCCCATTCGTCGGGCGTGCGAATCAAGGCGGCGCACAGGCCCGCGTCGGCGAGCGTTTGATCGAGCGTCGCGCCCTCCCAGCCGCGAATCGCGGCCGCCACCGAGGGCCGCCCATTGTCACAGCCGAGCACCTCGAGCACGCCCTTCAAGTGATGCGCGAAATTCGTATGCAGCTGGATCCAGCGGCCGTCGCCCGTTTCATAGAAGCCGGTGACCGGATCGCGCAGCGCGGGCGGCGGCCCATCGTCGATCCGCAAATAGCGTTCGCTGCGAAACGCCGCCAGCGCGCGACGCATCTGCACCGACACCTG
Source organism: Paraburkholderia lebeckiae (assembly GCF_014201005.1). Classification (NCBI taxonomy): domain Bacteria; kingdom Pseudomonadati; phylum Pseudomonadota; class Betaproteobacteria; order Burkholderiales; family Burkholderiaceae; genus Paraburkholderia; species Paraburkholderia lebeckiae. The sequence goes on from NZ_JACHDK010000006.1 coordinate 69,760, forward strand.
TTGCCGGCGTCCGCTGCGCAAGCGCCAGTACTCGGCGGCGGCGAGGCCCGTCGCGGCGATGGTCGACGCCGCGAGGCTGCCGACGCGGTAGACCGACGGCAAGCCGGGGTCCGCGCCGGCAAGTGACACGGTGTGCAGCGCGATTGGATCGCTGCCGGCGAGGGTCCAGATGTGCTTGAGGGCGAGTTCGGGCGTCATGGGATCGGGCGGGCGAGCCGGCCGCGCGGACAGGAAGCGGATGCACCGAGTCTAAATTTGCGCCTTGCCGCAATCAACCTTGATTATGATAATCAACATATATTGATTTCTTCGGTTTATACGCACTTTTATGCCAGCCCCGATTTACCTGACCGCCGCCGAAGCGGCCGCAACGCTCGGCGTCAGTTTGCCGACGCTGTACGCGTATGTGAGCCGCGGCATGCTCGGCTCGTCGCCGGATACGCAAGGCAGGCATCGGCTCTACGATGCCGCCGAGGTGCGCCGCCTCGCGCGTCGCAAGGCGGACGGCAAACGCGCCGGCAAGGTCGCGCAGAAGGTGCTCGACTGGGGCGTACCGGTGCTCGAATCGTCGATCACGCTGGTCGCGGACGGTCGACCACTGTATCGCGGGCACGACGCGATCGAGCTCGCGCGCAGTGCGTCACTCGAAGACATCGCGGCGCTGTTGTGGGAATGCAGCGCGCGGCGCATCGCCGACGCGCCCGTCGTGCCGCTCGCCCCCGCGCAATGGGCCGCGTGGCTCAAGCTGTGGAGTGACAGCACGCCGCTCGATCGCGCGCTGGTGCTGCTGCCGACCGCCGCCGCGCAGATGCCGCGCGTGTGGGCGCTCGGCCGCGATGCGCAGCTCGACACCGCGTGCGCCGTGATGCGGCTGCTGGCCGCCGCGATGCTGCCGGCGGCGCCGTCGAACGAACCGCTGCATCGGCAGATCGCGACGGCCTGGCGGGTGCGCAGCCGTCAGCAAAGTGGACTGCTGCGCGCGGCCTTGGTCGCGTGCGCGGATCACGAGCTGAACGCGTCGACGTTCACGGTCCGTTGTATCACGTCGACGGGCGCGCACCTGTTCGGCGCGGTTGCGGGCGGGCTCGCGGCGCTTTCCGGGCCGCGTCACGGCGGTGAAACCGTGCGCATCGCCGCGCTGCTCGATGAGGCGTCGCGCTCGCCCGAACTGGACCGCTATCTGGCGAACCGTCTCGCGCGCTACGAGCACGGCGCGCAAGGTCCGGTGCTGTCGGGCTTCGGTCATCCGCTCTATCCGGACGGTGATCCGCGCGCGCGGTTGTTGCTGACGATGCTTGCCGACTGCGCGCCCGCCCGCTCGCCGCTCAACGAGGTGCTGCAGGTCGAGCGAGCGGTGCGCGACACGACCGGCGCGGAGCCGACGGTGGATTTCGCGCTTGCCGCGATCGAGCGCGTGCTCGGCTTGCCGAGCGGGGCCGCGTTCACGCTGTTCGCGCTCGGGCGGGTGGTCGGCTGGATCGCGCACGCGATGGAGCAGGCGCGCGATGGCCGGTTGATCCGGCCGCGGGCGCGGTATATCGGGGAGTATGAGGCGGGAGGTGCTGCTTAGGGCCTACGAAGAGACGGCTCGCCGTTCGCCCTGCATCAGACCACGCCTGGCCGACGCGCCAGCCAAGCCGGCATCGGCCAGCCGAATAGCAGCGTCGGCAGCTTGCGTTCCGAGCCGCTCGCCAGCGCAAAACGCGCCCCGTCCCGCCCGGCGCTGATCCATGCCACCGATCCACGCGCCAACTCGATCGATTGCCCCGCCGCCAGCCAGTGATCCTCATGCTCGCCCTCGACGGTCAGCCAGACGTTGCCGCTGATCACCTTGAAAATCGTCGGACGCGCAACCCGCCAGGCCGTGACGGGCTCGCCATGTTCCAGCTCGAAAACTCGCACTTCTCGCATCGCCGTTCTCCTCGATGAACTTTCTGTTGTACCGATTATTGACGTGCGATGATCGGACACCCATGCACAGTTCCGAACACTTTCATCGGAACTGTTCAGTCAAAAAACCGAACAGTTGGCATGGCTCGCGCGGCGCAGGTTTAAAACTTTCGCGTCCGCAGCCTGGCGACAGAAGGCAAGCGTATGAAACTCGAAATCCAGCTCGATCGGGACAACGCCGTGCCGCTGACCGAGCAGATCGTCACGGGCGTCTCGGCGTGGATCCGCTCGCGCAATGCACATCCTGGCTCAAAGCTGCCGTCGATCCGCCAGTTCGCCGCCGACTTCGGCGTAAGCCGCTTTCCGGTGATCGAGGCATACGACCGGTTGGTGTCGCTCGGCTATGTCGACTCGCGCCACGGCTCCGGCTTTTACGTCGCCGATCGCCAACCGACAGACATGCGCTGCCAGGGCACTTCGGACCCGCGCCGCGCCGATGTCGAGTCGGACCATCTGCTCGAGCAATTCAACTTTCCGGGCGAGACGCTGAAGCTCAGCACCGGTTTCATCCCCGAAAGCTGGCGCGACATCGATGGCATTGCGCAGGCGATCCGCCACGTGTCTCGAACCGATCCGGCTAGCATGGTCGAGTACGCGACGCCGCTCGGCAACCCGGTCTTGCGCGAACAGTTGCGCGGCCGCATTGGCCAGTTGGGCATCCAGGCAGACGCATCGCAGATTCTGATCACCAATGGCGCGAGCCAGGCGTTCGATCTGCTGGTGCGCTACATGCTCAAGCCAGGCGACACGATCTTTGTCGAGGACCCCGGTTACTACAACCTGTACGGCCTGTTGCGCCTGCACGGCATGAAGCTGATCGGCATTCCACGCACCGGCAATGGTCCCGACCTCGACGCGATGCAGGCGCAACTGAAGCTGCACCGGCCCAGATTGCTGCTCATCAACACCGTGTTCCACAATCCGACCGGCACCACGGTCGCACCGCAGGTCGCATTCCGTTTGCTGCAAATGGCGCGAGAGCATGGCTTCCAGATCATCGAGGACGATATCTACGCGGATTTTCAGACCGAGCTCACCGACCGCCTGGCCACCCTCGACCAACTCGAACAGGTGATCTACATCGGCGGATTGTCGAAAACGCTGTCGTCTTCGCTACGGATCGGCTGCGTGGTCGCGAGTCACGCGATCATCAAGGACCTGGTCGACATCAAGATGCTGACGAGCATCGGCTGTTCGCGCTTTGCCGAAGCGGTGGCGGTGTCGATGCTGGAGCGCGGCGCATATCGCAAGTATCTGGAGCGACTGCGCCGCCAGATGCGCGGCGCGCTCGGCTCGACCGTCCAGACACTCGAAGATGCCGGCTGGGAGATCTTCGCAGAACCAGCGGGCGGCAAGTTCGTGTGGGCACGCGTGCCGCATGTCGCGGACGCCGAGCGGCTCGTCGAATGCGGCGAGCCCCTCGGAGTGACAGTGCTGCCTGGACAGCACTTCAGGCCGAACCGGGAGGTGAGCCCGTGGATCAGGATTCATGTGGCGTTTGGTAACGAGCCACGGGCGCAGGCGTTTTTTCATGCGGCGGCGCAGTTGCCGCCTGATGCGTGAACACGGCGCGGAGCGCGGCCGTGACACAGCGCCGAGACCCGTGCAACGCTGCGCTGCCGGCTGCGCTGGGACCCACTTTTCCCTAGAATAGCGAGTCCCAGCCCGACCGAGCGCGCCCAGCCGCCTCATATGTCCACGCCGCCTCCGCCCGCCCTCGCTCCCGATATCCCCTCGGGTCCTTCGCCCCGCTCGCTGACCGTGATGCTGTGGCTGGTCGCCACGGGCTTCTTCATGCAGACGCTCGATTCGACGATCGTCAACACCGCGCTGCCCGCGATGGCGACAAGCCTCGGCGAACTGCCGTTGCGCATGCAATCGGTGGTGATCGCCTACTCGCTGACGATGGCGGTGATGATCCCCGTGTCCGGCTGGCTCGCCGACAGACTCGGCACGCGGCGCGTGTTCTTCAGTGCGATCCTCGTGTTCGCGGTGGGCTCGTTGCTGTGCGCGAACGCGCATACGCTGAACCAACTGGTGCTCTTCCGCGTTCTGCAAGGCGTAGGCGGCGCGATGCTTCTGCCGGTTGGGCGGCTCGCGGTGCTGCGAACCTTTCCGGCTGAGCGCTATCTGCCGGCGTTGTCGTTCGTGGCGATTCCGGGGCTGATCGGACCGTTGATCGGACCGACGCTCGGCGGCTGGCTCGTCAAGATCGCGTCGTGGCACTGGATCTTCCTGATCAACGTGCCGGTGGGCATCGTGGGCTGCATCGCGACGTTTATCTTCATGCCGGATAGCCGCAACGAACACACGGGCAAATTCGACCTTGGCGGCTACCTGTTGCTGGTGGTGGGCATGGTGGCGATTTCGTTCGCGCTCGATGGCCGCACCGAGTTCGGCATTCAACATGCGACGGTGCTGGTGCTGCTGATTCTGAGCATGGCGTGCTTCGTTGCGTATGGGCTGCACGCGGTGCGCGAGCCCGCGCCGATCTTCCCGCTCGATCTGTTCAAGATCCACACGTTTAGCGTTGGGCTGCTTGGTAATCTGTTCGCGCGGATCGGCAGCGGCTCGATGCCCTACCTGATTCCTCTGCTGTTGCAGGTGAGCCTCGGCTATAGCGCATTCGAAGCCGGGCTGATGATGCTGCCCGTGGCGGCCGCGGGCATGGCGACGAAGCGCCTCGTGACGAAGCTGATTCTGAAGTACAGCTACCGGCGCGTGCTGATGGCGAACACGATTCTGGTCGGCCTGATGATGGCGAGTTTCGCGCTCACGAGCACGCATCAGCCGCTGTGGCTGCGGCTCGTGCAACTGGCGCTCTTCGGCGGCGTGAACTCGATGCAGTTCACCGCGATGAACACGTTGACGTTGAAGGACCTCGGCACCGGCGGCGCCAGCAGCGGCAATAGCCTGTTTTCGCTCGTGCAGATGCTTTCGATGAGTCTCGGCGTGACGGTGGCCGGTGCGTTGCTGACAACCTTTACGGGCATCATGCAACGCGTGAGCGGCGCCAATTCGCTGCCCGCGTTTCATGCGACGTTCCTGTGTGTCGGCATCATCACCGCATGCTCGTCATGGATCTTTGCGCAGTTGTCGCCGGAGATTCGCACGCCCGCGAAAAAGACCGATCCTTCGGAGCGAACTTGAAAGCCGCACGAGCCAGGACGACGCATCCTCGTGCAGTCGCGAACGGATTTCCGGGCATCGCTCCGCGTGCGCCGCACGCAGCACTCTTGCACAGCGTCGCCGACCCGCAACGGGGCGCGTCCCGCACCAGCGAAGTGCGCGTTATCGCCTTCGTATCGCGGCGGGCGCACAATGATTTTCCTCGGAGCATTGCTGGTGGATGCTCGAGCTTTGTTTGAGCACGCGCATAGTTCTTGCTCGTCTATCCTGTAAACTCTTGTTCTTCGCGCGCGAACTCCTGCCTTGCCCAGCAAGCGCCGCCATTTCCACACGACTGACACGATGAGCATGATCGAACTCGATCCTCCCGGCTTCCAGCCACCACGCCCGATGGCCGGCGACGAAGGCTCCCGGCGTACCGTTCTCTATGGCGGCTACACCGTTTTCAGCGTGTTTCAGCCGGTCTTTTCGGTATCGCACCGGCGCGCGATCGGGTATCACGCGTCGCTGCGCGTGCACGACGAGCATGAGCGGCAAGTGCCCTCGCACGAAGTCTTTACGCAGGCCGCGCGACGCGGCGATCTGCTGGAACTCGGACGGCTGGCCGAATCGCTGCACCTCGGCAACTTCAACGCATTCGACAGCCACGACGAATGGCTCTTCCTCAGCCTGCATCCGGCCGCACTGATGGACACCAGTTACGGCGACGCGCTGCTTGCCAGCCTGAAGGCACTCGGCCTGCCCCCGCAGCGCGTGGTGCTCGAAGTATCCGAACAGGCTGGCGGCGAAACCACGCGCTTCGCCGAAATCGTCGATTCGCTGCGCAAGTCCGGTTTCCTGATCGCGCTCGACGGCTTTGGCGCCAAGCATTCGAACATCGACCGGGTGTGGAATCTGCGGCCGGACATCGTCACGCTCGACCGCTGCATCCTCGCGCAAGCGAGTGAACACTCGCATATCGAACGCGTGTTGCCGGGCCTCGTCTCTCTGTTGCACGAGTCTGGGCAACTGGTGCTGATGGGCGGTCTGAGCACCGAACGTGATGCGCTGATCGCGCTCGAATGCAATGTCGACTTCGTCCAGGGCGCATTTTTCGCGGGTCCGAGCGTCGAACCCGTCAAGCCGCAAGTTGCCGCTGGCCTGATGGATTCGCTCGCCGCTTCGCTGCGCGAACGCGTTGCCGCTCGAGAGAAAGCGCAATCCGCGCGGCTCGCGCCGTATGTCACGGCGCTCGAGGCAGCCGCCGCGCAGTTGGTTGCCGGGGAATCGATCACGCAGGCGACCGCGCCTCTGCTCGCGCTCGGAGAAACGGCGCGCTGCTTTGTTCTGGACGGTTCGGGGCGGCAGATCGGCGACAACGTGCTGCCGCCGGGTCGCACATCGCAACGCGCAAAGCGCTTCAGCCCGCTGCTGCATTCCGAAGGCGCGAGTTGGGAGCGCCGCCCGTACTTCATTCAGGCGATGCGTCAACCGGGGCGGGTTCATCTGACGCCGCCGTATCTGTCGATCAACGAAGCGCATCTGTGCGTGACCGCCTCGATTGCCGCGCACACATCGCATGGTACGCAGGTGCTATGCGTCGACATCAACTGGGAAGTCGCGGCTCACCGTAACTGACGCCCCCGGATGGTCCTTGATGCGGGCAAGCAGTTCCGTGACCGCATCACGGCCCAGCATCTGGTTGGCCGCCTGCAGATGCGCGGCGCTGGTCAGGATGCGCAGCGAGACGATTTTCGCCGATAGTTCCGTTTTGCCATCCGTCACCACGTCGATTAGCCCGACGATGTCGCCGTCGCAGAACAGTGCGATGCACACCGCACCCGCCATCGACACCACCTCGGCATGGCTCGCCTGTTGCGCGAGCGATGTGACTACAGCTATCCACTTCGGACCTGAACCCGGTTCGCGGTCGCGTTGCGCTTCGGTTTCAGGCGTTGGCCCTTGTGCTCGAAGGGCCGGATTGGCTGTGGGGAACGGAGGGGGCGGAGCGTACAAAGGTACGTCGCTGATCAGTTGCGGCGCATCGCTGAAAAGCTGTAGCAGGCCCGCCCGGTCTTGCGCTTCGAGCGCCGCGCGCAAACGCTCGACGATTCGCCCATGCACCGCCGGATCGGGCCGCTCCAACGGCGCCCCCGCACGTCTCAGACGCGCCTTGGCGCGATGAACCATTTGTCGGCAAGCGGCCGGTGTGCGCTCGAGAATCGAGGCGATTTCCGCATAACCGCACTCGAACGCTTCATGCAGGACGAGCGCCGCACGTTCGTCTGGCTTCAGATGTTCGAGAAGCAGCATCACGCCGTACGACATATCTGCCGCTCGCAACGCCAACTCCTCCGCCGATGGTGCGACCTCGTCGAGCCACGGCTCCGGCAACCAGCCGCTAGCCTGCGACGCGCGCTCGCGCTGTGCATGCCGCAGACGGTCGATCGCCGCGCGCGTGGTGAGCGTGGTGAGCCACGCGACCGGCGTTTGCACCGCCTGCGTATCGGCCAGGTGCCATTTGAGCCAGACATCCTGTACCACGTCTTCGGCCTCCGCGCGACTGCCGAGCATCCGATATGCGAGTGCCAGCAGACGGGCGCGCGCGGCCTCGAAACTGGATGCCTTGTCGATTCCCTGTTCAGTCATGCGTCGACCTCCCGATGGTGCGTGGTGAAAAAGCGGCTGCATACCGGTGGCATCGCTCAGGCGCGCGTCGTGTTCGGTATTCCTGAGCTTGACGCGTGGGCAACCGGTGATGTGACAGCGCGGCGCAAAAAAATTTTCTGTCACAACGCCAGCGGCTGCTCCGTCAAATGAGCAACAACCGGCGCATGTCAGGCGGCTTCTGATCCGCGGCGGCCTGCGCATCCCGGAACGCCCGCGCCATCCATCCGAGCGAGGAATCCATGCCTTCCAGTTACCCGTCTGTCTCCGGCCTCGGCCTTGTGCCCACGGTGATCGAACAATCCGGCCGGGGCGAACGTGCCTATGACATCTACTCCCGCCTGCTGCGCGAGCGCATCGTCTTTCTTGTCGGGCCCGTGAACGAGCAGTCAGCCAGTCTGATCGTCGCGCAATTGCTGTTTCTCGAATCGGAGAATCCCGACAAGGATATTTCTTTTTACATCAACTCGCCCGGCGGCTCTGTGTACGACGGCCTCGCGATTTACGACACCATGCAGTTCATCAAGCCGGAGGTCTCGACCTTGTGCACGGGTTTTGCCGCGAGCATGGGCACCTTTCTGCTTACGGCGGGTCAACGCGGCAAACGGTATGCGCTACCCAATGCGCGCATCATGATTCACCAGCCGTCGGGCGGCGGTCAGGGCACCGCGGCGGACATCGAAATCCAGGCCAAGGAGGTGCTGTATGTACGAGCGCGTCTCAATGCGATGATGGCCGAACGCACCGGACGCAGCATCGAAGAAATCGCGCGCGATACCGACCGCGACAACTTCATGTCGGCGCTCGAAGCGAGGGAATACGGATTGATCGATGACGTGCTGGAAGCTCGCGCGACATGGAACAACGCAGGCCGTCGCGACACCCTGTAACGGAACTGACATCGAGCCGCGCGCTGGACCACCAGTTGGACCGCTTGCTGCAAACTCCCACCTACCGATCGGTGCGAGCTCACGACAAAAGCTGCTCACCTTCGCTGGAATCGCTATCATGTCGCGATTCGTCGACTTCGACGACCGCTTCAATGGAGATACACATGGCGTCATCCAACGAAAACGTCAGCATGGCTCTGTTCTGCGACTTCGAGAATGTCGCGCTTGGCGTGCGCGACGCGAAGTACGACAAATTCGACATCAAGCTGGTGCTCGAGCGCCTGCTGCTGAAGGGCAGCATCGTCGTCAAGAAAGCGTATTGCGACTGGGACCGTTACAAGAGCTTCAAAGGCGCGATGCACGAGGCCAATTTCGAGTTGATCGAAATTCCCCACGTGCGCCAATCAGGCAAGAATTCGGCCGACATCCGGCTCGTCGTCGATGCGCTCGATCTTTGTTACACGAAATCGCACGTCAACACGTTCGTCATCATCAGTGGCGATTCGGATTTCTCGCCGCTCGTGTCGAAGCTGCGCGAGAACGCCAAACAGGTGATCGGCGTCGGTGTGCAACAGTCCACCTCGGATCTGCTGATTGCGAATTGCGACGAGTTCTTCTTTTACGACGATCTTGTACGCGAAAGTCAGCGCGCAGTCGCGAGGCCCGAATCGTCGCGTCAGCAGCAGAGCGCGCAGCAGGCAGCCAAACGTGCGCCTGATGAAGAGAAGGCTCCGCCCAAGGAAGATCTGGAGAAGCGCCGCAGCAAGGCCGTTGAAATTGCGGTGCAGACATTCGACGCGCTCGCTTCCGAACGTGGCGACAGCGGCAAGATCTGGGCGTCCGTGCTGAAGAACGCGATCAAACGGCGCAAACCAGATTTCAACGAGACGTATTACGGGTTTCGCGCTTTCGGCAATCTGCTGGAAGAAGCGCAGGCGCGCGGGCTGCTCGAATTCGGCCGCGATGAAAAGTCAGGCGCGTACGTCTATCGAAGCACAGCCGTGAACGTCGCGAGTGAAGCGGCAAGTGAAACCATCGGCGAAACAGCGGCGGAGTCTGCGGAAACGGGGTCGGCTGAAGCGGTATCGGCTGAACAGGCTGCCGAACATTCGTATGAAGCGCAGGCTGCGCAAGCGGCCGCGTCCGAGTCGGGCGGCAAGCACAAGTCGCGGCGCAAGGAGCGCAACAACCGCAAGCCGGGGCGGGGTCAGCAGGAGGCCGCGCACGGCAAGCGCGGTCACCACGAAACGGCTGATGAAGAGCATGCGGCTAACGCTCCGGCTCTCACCGAACACGCGGAACCCGCCGAAGAGGTCGAACGGCAGGAACCGCGTGAACACGCGCCGCTCCCACGTGAGTTCGTCACTGAACCGATAGCTGAAGAGTCCAAAGCTCGCGCTGTAACAGCGAAAGCGGATACAGCCGCTGAACAAGTCGTTTTCGGCGGCCAAGGAACCGACCATTCCACCGACAGCGACCAACCCGCGCTGCGTCAAAGCGCCAAAAAGCGCGCCTCGCGCAAAACGGCCGCGAACAAAGTGAAGAAAAGCACGCCACGCACGATCGAGGAAGTACCTGAGATCGCAGCGCCGGCCGAAGTCCCTGCCCCAGCAATCAACTCGGAAGAAGGGTCTGAGGCCGCCAGGAAGGCAGCCCGTAAAACGGCGTCCCGGAGCCGTCGCCCGCGCAAAGCGGCGTCAACCGACAGCGCGGAATAAGTTAGCGGCACGGATTCGACGATCGTCACTAAAAGCTACCGCCCAACCGTCCTTCGGACTTGAAACGCAGTACCGGCCGAAAATGCAAGACAAGCAAGCCGGCCGGCCTCAGCTATCACCGCTCAGTAAGCCGGATAAGGCCCATACATGACGGGCGGGGGCGGCGCGTAATAAGGACGGGGCGCGATGTACACCGGTTGCGTCGAATAGTAAGGCTGCGGCTGAACGATCGTCTCGCCCTTCGAGGTCATGCACTGGGCGTAGGCGGTGTCGTAGCGCGCCTGCATGCCGGCCGCCGAATACTGGGCGCCATTCGCGCCGTTCGCGCCCCCGATCAGCAGACCGCTGCCGGCGCCGATCGCCGCGCCCGCGCCGGCGTTGCCCGCCGCGGCGCCGAACAGCGCGCCGATCGCCGCGCCGCCGAGCGTGCCGAGCGCCGCGCTGTTCACGCTGTTCGTGGTGGCCGCCTGCGCAGCGCCGGACGGATTCGTCGATTGATTCGCGTAGTCGCGGCACGCGTAGTCGTTCTGCTGGAACTGGCTGAGCGGCTCGCCGCTGCGCGGCATCGCGGCTATGCTCGGGCCGCTCGGTGGCGCCACTGCGCAACCGCCTAACGCGAGCGCGATGACGGCGGCGGGAATCGCCAGGCTAATCGTTTTATTGCTGGAACTCATGGCGGTGCACTTCGGAGGATTGGAATTCAAACGTTAGGCTAATCGCGAAATTCCGTGGTTACGGCTCAGTTACAGAAAGTTTTTTGTCCGGCTGGCTAGTCGCTGCGGCGATTGGTACGTTATATCAAGTAATGCTTGTAGATGAGCTGGCATCAATTGACAAGAAGCGCGGCCTGCACTCGCGTCAAACGATCTCCGCCGCCCAACCCAATCGACCACACGAAGAACGCTTCTTTGAACCGGCTCATTCTCGCCGCCGCAGGGGCTTGCGTCGCCTGCAGCGCGCCCGGGTTCGCCCCATCGACGCCGGCCGCGCCGAACGTGGTACTCCAGCAACCGGGCACGACGACCTTCCCGAGCGTCGCGACCGCGCAGAACTTCCAGTACATGAACCATCCGCCGCCAGCGCCCGGCCCCGCCAGTTCAGCGAAGTCGACGGGCGAGGACCGGGCTCATCGGCACCGACAGATGTCCACGAATTCCGGCCCCGACGATTAGCCTCAGGGCAATTTCGCTTAGCGCCGCGCCCCGCGAAACCGCAGTTACTAACTGTGACAAACTTCTTTCAGAAGCGCGTAAGAAGCGCATCCGTCGGTGTAAGCAATACCAATCCCTCCCCTTCCAATCACCTCCAGAAAGAAAAAGCCCTCGCGATGGAGGGCTTTCTTCTCTGGCTACCATCTTCAATCGCGACCGCAAGGATCACGACATCAGACGGCGAGCTGCAACCGGCAATCTCAAGCGAAGTTTTTCGCTGCGAAGTCCCAGTTGACGATGTTCCAGTACGCTTCGACGAACTTCGGACGCGCATTGCGATAGTCGATGTAGTAAGCGTGCTCCCACACGTCGATCGTCAGCAGAGCCTTCGCGTCGGTGGTGAGCGGCGTGGCGGCGTTGCTCGTCGACACGAGGTCGAGCGAACCGTCAGCCTTCTTCACGAGCCATGCCCAGCCCGAGCCGAACGTGCCGACCGCGGTCTTCGCAAACTCTTCCTTGAACTTGTCGAACGAACCCCACTTCGCGTTGATGGCGTCAGCCAGCGCGCCAGTCGGTGCGCCGCCACCTTGCGGCGACAGGCTGTTCCAGAAGAACGTGTGATTCCATACCTGAGCCGAATTGTTGAAGATACCGCCCGACGACTTCTTGACGATCTCTTCCAGCGACAGGTTCTCGAACTCCGTGCCCTTGATCAGATTGTTCAGGTTGGTCACATAAGTCTGGTGATGCTTGCCATAGTGAAATTCGAGCGTCTCTTCCGACATGTGCGGAGCGAGCGCGTTTTTCGCAAACGGCAGCGGCGGGAGCGTATGTTCCATGGTGCTTTCCTTCTCTGTATCTGTTGTGGGGAGTCTGCGGATGACGCTATCGAGCACTCGATTGTAGGCGAGTTGGAATAACCCCGCAAACCAACGGCCTTTATGTCCGGCATGTCGAACACGTCGTGCGCAAGGCCCTTGAGAAGGGCGCGCATGGCGCGTGCCCGGCGCGTCGGAAGACAGTAAACGGGCGTAACGCGCCCACCGGCGAAACGTCAGAAACCGTCGGTCAGACGCGTCTGCACGTCGGCGAGCGCGACATCGGCCGAGCCTTCGGCGAGATGCATCGTCAGACGACGTCCAGGTTTCAGCGACGACGGCGTGCGAATCGCCCGACCGCTTTGCGCATCGAGCACGGCCGCATAACCGCGCTCGAGCGTGCGCTGTGGACTCAGCACTTCGAGTCGCGCGCTGAGCATGTCGATGCGCGCGACCTGTCGTTCATGCTGGCGCGATAGGGCCGCATTCAGACGCTGCGCCAGCACGTTGACGCGCGTGCGCTCGGCCGCGAGATCCGGACGCCAGCGTTGCCAGCGCATCTGCAGCAGCGAAAATCGCGCACGAGCGTCGCGCACCGGCCGGGCGCCCGCCGACGCGAGCCGAACGCGCAACTGCTGCAGATGCGTGCGCTGCCGAGCGAGCCGCTCGGCGGGCGACACGAGCCGGCGCGCCAGCCAGTCGAGCTGCTGCGCGCGCCGCTCCATCATGCGGCCGAACGCGCGCGCGAGCGTCGCGTGCCGATGATCAAGTTCGCGCAGCAGCATGACGCGCTGTGGACTGACGAGTTCGGCGGCGCCGGTCGGCGTCGGCGCGCGTACGTCGGCGGCGAAATCGGCAATCGTGAAATCGGTCTCGTGACCGACGCCGCTCACCACAGGTATGACGCTTTCCGAAATCGCGCGCGCGAGCACTTCTTCGTTGAACGCCCACAGATCTTCGATCGAGCCGCCGCCGCGACACACGATCAGCACGTCGACCTCGCGGCGCGCGCCAGCCGCCTCGACCATCGCCGCGAGCTTCGCGCTGACGCCCGCGCCCTGCACCGGCGCCGGATAAACGATCACCGGAATATGCGGCGCGCGACGCGACAGCGTCGTCAGCACGTCGCGCAATGCGGCCGCCTGCAACGACGTGACGATACCGATCGCGCGAGGATGCGTCGGCAGCGCGCGCTTGCGCTCGGCGGCGAACAGCCCCTCGGCCTCGAGTTGCGCCTTCAACCGCAGAAACGCTTCGTACAGACGCCCCTGGCCGGTGCGGCGCACCGCTTCGACATTAAGCTGCAGTTCGCCGCGCGGCTCGTACATCGTGACGAGGGCGCGCACTTCGATGCGATCGCCTTCGCGCGGCGTGAATTCGGCGTACTGAGCTCGACCGCGGAACATCACGCAGCGCATCTGTGCCTGCGCGTCCTTGATCGAGAAGTACCAATGGCCGCTCGCGGCGCGCGTGAAGTTCGACACTTCACCCGCGACCCAAACGAGTGGAAACGAGCGTTCGAGCATCGTGCCGATCGCGCGATTGAGCGCGGAGACAGGAACGACGACTTCACCGCCTGGTGTGGCCGCAGAAGCAAAAGGATTTTCGGGGTTCATGCAAGGAATAAGTAGCGCTGGCCGGACAGACGATAGACCGAGCGAAGAGCGGCGTCCAGCCGGAATCGCAGGATTGTTAAAAGTGTCCACATGGCGGGAACCGCCTGACGAATTTCGCCAGAACGCCCGCCAACGTCAATAAATTCGTGGCAGAGCCTTGATTTATATGGCGTTTGCATCTGGATAGCGAGCAAGTACTACGATCCAAAGCGCACGGAATGGCCCTTCCGGACGATCGGACGGCAGGTTCTCCACAAAGTTATCCACAGACTGTGGGCAACCGCACATAGCGTGGAGCGGCGTGCGTTGGACCTTACGCGACTTGCCGGGCGGGACGCCCGCGCGCTACAGTGCCGGGTTCGACGGCATGTCGATCGCGCAGCGCAGCGGAGAACTTGCCGGCCCGAGGCCACTGGGCGCGGGCCCTTTCGGCGCGCCGCTCGCACCTCATTTTTTGACCCGTATTCGCATTCGATTGCCCGGAGAACCGCGTTGATGTTGACCCCGCGTAGTGCGCACGGCGCGCAGTCCGTGCTCGCAACCCGCCCATGAGCGAACTCAGCGACCGTCTCGGAGCGCGCCTCTCGCGCGAATGGCAGCAACGTGGACCGCTCGCCTGGGCGCTGACGCCGCTCGCCTGTGTGTTCGGCGCAGTCGCGGCCGCGCGCCGCGCCGCGTTTTCGCTCGGCTGGCTGAAATCGGTGCGCGTCGGCGTTCCGGTGGTGGTGGTCGGCAACGTGACGGTCGGGGGCACCGGCAAGACGCCGACCGTCATCGCGCTCGTCGAAGCGTTGCGCGCCGCGGGCTTAACGCCCGGCATCGTGTCGCGCGGCTACGGCGCGCGCGTGAGCACGCCGACCCAGGTCACGCCCGGTTCGTCGGCACGGGTCGGCGGAGACGAGCCGTTGCTGATCGCGCGCCGCACCGGCGCACCCGTCTGGGTCTGTCCGGACCGCGTCGTCGCCGCGCAGGCGCTGTGCGCCGCGCATCGCGACGTCGACGTGATCGTCAGCGACGACGGCTTGCAGCACTATCGCCTCGCGCGCGATGTCGAACTCGTCGTGTTCGATCACCGGCTCGGTGGCAACGGTTTCCTGCTACCGGCCGGGCCGCTGCGCGAGCCGCTGTCGCGCCGCCGCGACGCGACGCTGATCAACGATCCGTATGCGCGCACGCTGCCCGCATGGCCGAACACGTTCGCACTACAGCTCGCCCCTGCCGACGCGTGGCATCTCGACAATCCCGCACTGCGCCGCCCGCTTGCGCAATTCGCCGGTCAACGCGTGCTGGCCGCGGCCGGCATCGGCGCGCCGGAACGCTTTTTCGCGACAGTGCGCGCGGCCGGCCTCGCGCCCACGACGCGCGCGCTGCCCGACCACTACGCGTTCGAGCGCAATCCGTTCACCGACGTCGACGCCGACGCGATCCTGATTACGGAAAAGGATGCGGTAAAATTGGGGGCCTGGCATGACGCGCGCATCTGGGTAGTCCCGGTCGAAGCCGCGCTTGATCACCGCCTCACTGCATTAGTTGTGGAGAAAGTCCGTGGACGCTCGCCTGCTTGAAATCCTCGTCTGCCCGATTTGCAAGGGCCCGCTCAGCTACGACCGCGCCGCGCAGGAACTGATCTGCAACGCGGACAAGCTCGCCTATCCGATCCGCGACGGCATTCCCGTGATGCTCGTCGACGAAGCGAGGCAGACCGTCGAAGGCACGCCGGTCGATCTGAATCCAGGCTCGGTCGCCTGACCCGGCGCGTCGCGGCACCGAGGTGCCGCGACGTCTCGCTCGCGCGCGGGTCAACGCAGGCTTCATCGATGCCAACGCCCCCTTCCCGCATGCTCTCCAAAATCGATCCGCGGCCGTTTTCGCCGACCCTGCGGGCGCGTCGCGCGCGCAGCCTCTTCCTCCGGCCTGATCGCCGCCCGTTCCTGATCCGATGATCCACACCATCCCTCATCCGTTTATCGCCGTCGTGCCGGCCCGCCTCGCGTCGACCCGTCTGCCCAACAAGCCGCTCGCGGACATCGGCGGCAAACCGATGGTCGTGCGCGTCGCGGAGCGCGCGCGCGAATCGGGCGCGCAGCAGGTGCTGGTCGCGTCGGACGCGCAGGAAGTGCTCGACGCGGCGCGAGACCACGGCTTCGACGCGGTACTCACGCGCGCCGACCATCCGTCGGGCACCGACCGTCTCGCGGAAGTGGCAACGCGTTTCGGCTGGAGCGACGACACGATCGTCGTCAACGTGCAGGGCGACGAGCCGCTGATCGACCCGGCGCTCGTGCGCGGCGTCGCCGCGCATCTGGCAACGACGAGCGACTGCGCGATCGCGACGGCCGCGCATCCGATCACCGATTCCGCCGAAATTTTCAATCCGAACGTCGTCAAGGTCGTGCCGGATGCGCGCGGCGTCGCGCTGTATTTCTCGCGCGCGCCGATCCCGTGGGCGCGCGACGCATGGCAACCGCTCTGGCCCAACGTCGCGTCGATGCCGACGCCGCCCGCGCCCGCCGTCGTATACCGGCACATCGGCCTGTACGCGTATCGCGTGAAATTTCTGCGCACGTACCCGAGCCTCGCGATCTCGCCGATCGAGCAGGTCGAAGCGCTCGAACAGCTGCGCGCGATGTGGCATGGCGAGCGCATCGCGGTCCTCGTCACGCAAGACGTACCGTTGCCGGGGGTCGATACCCCCGCCGATCTCGCGCGCGTACGGGCCTTATTCGGGTCTTGAGCGCGGGAAGCCGTGGCATAATCGAACGGTTATGCGCGTCTCCCAGCGCAGGCGACACTCGGGTTATCCCTGTCGCGCCGTGCGGATCTTGCAGCGCCGTCGTATTCGACGTGCAGCGCGAGGTAGTCAACGGTAGCCGATGCGGAACCTGCGAGAATCGCCGGGAAGCATGCCGCGTCAACAAAGAATTCACATAGATTTGGAGATATCCATGCGTTTGATCCTGTTGGGTGCACCGGGTGCCGGCAAAGGCACTCAGGCCACCTTCATCAAGGAAAAGTTCGGCATCCCGCAAATTTCGACCGGCGACATGCTGCGCGCGGCCGTCAAGGCTGGCACGCCGCTCGGCCTCGAAGCAAAGCGCTTCATGGACGCCGGCGAGCTCGTCACGGATGAGCTGATCATCAACCTCGTGAAGGAACGTCTGCAGCAGCCGGACTGCGCGAACGGCTATCTGTTCGACGGCTTCCCCCGCACGATTCCGCAAGCCGAAGCAATGAAGCAGGCCGGTGTCGCGATCGACTACGTGCTCGAAATCGACGTGCCGTTCGACGAGATCATCGTGCGCATGAGCGGCCGCCGCTCACACCCCGCATCGGGCCGCACCTATCACGTGACGTTCAATCCGCCGAAGGTCGAGGGCATCGACGACGTGACCGGCGAGCCGCTGATCCAGCGCGACGACGACAAGGAAGAAACGGTCAAGAAGCGTCTGGCAGTGTACGAATCGCAAACCAAGCCGCTGATCGAGTACTACAACGGCTGGGCGAAGAACGGAGATACGTCGAACTCAGTGAAGGCGCCCCAATATCGCCGCATTTCGGGCCTCGGCAGCGTCGATGAAATTCGCGCCCGCGCGTTCGACGCGCTGAAGTAAGCCGGCTTGGACCAAACATTACCGCTGTTTTCGTTTGACCAAAACCCGCCCACGTTGGGCGGGTTTTTTATTTGGCTCGGGGCGCAAACCAAAAGCGGCAAGCGGCGGGGAACGCCCAGCGGAACTAGTTAGTTTTCCATAGCGCTCGCATACCGCCGCCCGCTTCGCTTTCCGCAGCGCAGCACAGCCGCTACAATCGATCGTCGAAAAATGCTTCGCTCGAGACCGCACTGAACAACCGTAGCAAAGGAGAAGACATGGAAATTCGTGACAACGTGTTCCTGATCACCGGCGGTGCATCAGGGCTTGGCGCTGCCACCGCGCGCCTGCTCGTCGAGAACGGCGGCAAGGTCGTCCTCGCCGACCTGAATCTGGACGCGGGCGAGGCGCTCGCAAAGGAACTTGGCGGCGTTTTCGTCAAATGCGACGTGAGCCGGGAAGAGGACGCGCAACAGGCCGTCGAAGCCGCGACGAAGCTCGGCGCGCTGCGCGGTCTCGTCAACTGCGCGGGCGTCGCGCCGGCCGCGAAGACCGTCGGCAAGGATGGCCCCCATTCGCTCGATCTGTTCACGCGCACGATCTCGATCAATCTGATCGGCACGTTCAACATGATCCGGCTCGCCGCGGCGCAAATGTCGAAGAACGAGCCGAACGCCAACGGCGAGCGCGGCGTGATCATCAACACCGCATCGGTCGCCGCGTTCGACGGCCAGATCGGCCAGGCGGCCTACTCCGCGTCGAAGGCTGGCGTGGTCGGTATGACGCTGCCGATCGCGCGAGACCTGTCGCGCAACGCGATCCGCGTGATGACGATCGCCCCCGGCCTCTTCGAAACGCCGATGCTGCTCGGCATGCCGCAGGAAGTGCAGGACGCGCTCGGCGCGATGGTGCCGTTCCCGCCGCGCCTCGGCAAACCGGCCGAATACGCGATGCTGGCCAAGCAGATCTTCGACAATCCGATGCTGAACGGCGAGGTGATCCGGCTGGACGGCGCGATCCGCATGCAGCCGAAGTGAGGATCGCTTAGCGCTCGATCTGGTCGCCGACGCTTGGCCAAGGCCCGCATACGGCGATAAAAAAACGCCTGTACATGTGCGACATGTGCAGGCGTTTGTGTTTTATGCAGCGTGAAAACGCGCGTCGCTATTCGCCGCCATCATGCCGCGTGCGCTGCCGCAATTCATGCAACTGCGACTCGACCACGGTGGCATCTTCCGCATCGGGGCGATCGCCGAGATAGCTTTCGAGGTCCTCGAGCGCGGGCCGCAGATAATCGAGCCGCGCATACGCGAAACCGCGATCCCGCACTTCCTCGATATTGTCCGGCAGCAGAATGACGAGCCGTTGCTGCACCGCGAGCAGACGTTGCCAACGCTCGGTCTGAAGGTAGATCGCCTTCAGGTTGCGCAACATCCGCGCGACGATCTCGCGACGCGTGGCCGGTTGCAGCAGCATGCGTAGCGCTCGCCCGACCGAATCGCCAGCCGACGCGACGTACGGCTCGAGCATCTCGACCATCTGCGTTTCGGACAGCGAATGACCGGTGGTCGGATCGAGCATCACGTCGCCGTCGGGCGTCGTCACGCGCAGCAGGAAGTGGCCTGGAAATGACACCCCACGCACCGGAACGCCGAATTGCTCGGCCATCTCCAGATAGAGCACCGCGAGCGAAATCGGAATGCCGCGGCGACGTTTGAGTACGACGTTCAGATGGCTGTTGTCGGGGTCGTAGTAATCGTTCAGATTGCTCGCGAAACCGAGTTCGCGGAAAAAGAAACGATTGAGGATGCCAACCTTCTGACGGATGTCGGCATCGTCGGGCATGCGGCGCCGCAACCGCAGCACCAGCTCGTCGATCTCCGCGAGCACCGACTGTAGATCGAGGTCGGGATAGGCATCCTGCGCGATCGAGAGCGCCGTCTCGGTCAGCGGCAGGCTCTCGTCTTCGGCGACGAGCGTACTGAAATAATCGAGAACCCGCGACATGGTGATCACTTCACTCGCCTTTTGAAATACGCGTACTTGAAGCCCATCAGCCAAAGCATACCGAAATACAGCGCGGCGAACAGCACGAGACACGCACCGAGCAACACCATGCGGCTGACCGGCTGGGTATGCATGCCGATCCAGTCGAAGCTGATCGCGAGCCAGCGCATCACGCCGGCGAGCACGAGGCACGCTCCGAGCAACTGCACGAAAAACTTGAGCCAGCCGCTCGACGGCATATAAATGCCACGTTTGCGCAGACCAATGAATAGCAGCAACGCATTGACGCAAGCGCCGAGCCCGACGCTCAGCGTGAGACCCGCATGCGCGAATACCGGCACGAACGCGTAGTTGCTCAGCTGCGTGACGACCAGAACGCCGATGCCGATCTTCACTGGCGTCTTGATGTCTTGCTTCGCGTAAAAGCCCGGCGCGAGGATCTTGATGAGGATCAGGCCGATCAGGCCGACTCCGTACGCGGCGAGCGCGCGGCTCACCATCACGACCGCATTGCCGTCGAACTTGCCGTAGTTGAACAGCACCGCTGTCAGCGGCTGGGCGAAAAAGAATAGCGCGATCGCGCTCGGCGCGGCGAGCAGGAACGTGACGCGCAGTCCCCAGTCGAGCAGCGACGAATACTCATGCGAATCGGCATCGACGTGCGCCTTCGACAGGCTCGGCAGCAGGATCGTGCCCAGCGCGACGCCGAGCAGCGCGGTCGGAAACTCCATCAGCCGGTCGGCGTAGTTGATCCACGACACCGCGCCGGGGCCGATGTGCGACGCGATGTTGGTGTTGATGATCAGGCTGATCTGCGCGACTGACACCGCGAACATCGCCGGCACCATCTTCGCGAGCACGCGCTTTACGCCGCGATGCGCGAGCGCGCGCAGCGGGTTCAGGCCGATGAGCGGCACCATGTCGATCTTCTTGAGGCCCGGCAGCTGCACGACGAATTGCAGCACGCCGCCGACGATCACTGCCCAGGCGAGCGCATAGACCGGCGTTTGCAGGCGCGGCGCGAGGAATACGGCGGAGACGATGAACGCGACGTTCAACAGCACGGGCGCGAACGCGGGCAACGAAAAGTTCTTGTACGTATTCAGCACGCCCGACGCCAGCGACGTCAGCGAGATGAAAATGATGTAGGGGAACATGATGCGCGTCATCACGACCGCGAGCTGGTACGCGTGGCCCTCGTGCGCGAGGCCCGACGCGACGACGAACACGACGCCCGACGCGCCGACCACGCCGATCACTGACAGCACGGCGAGCGCCCACGCGAGCACGGTCGAGGTCGCGTCGACGAGCGCCTTGGTGGCGTCGTGGCCTTGCTGGTTCTTGAACTCCGCGAGGATCGGCACGAAGGCCTGCGAGAACGCGCCTTCGGCGGAAATGCGGCGCAGCAGGTTCGGAATGCGAAAGGCGACGTAGAAAGCGTCGGTGTATTGACTGGCGCCGAACGCACGGGCGATCAGCGTTTCACGGGCCAGTCCGGTCACGCGCGACAGCAGCGTGAAGCCGCTGACCGTCAGCAGGGCTCGGAATAGATTCATGGGGCGCTTATTATACGGGTCCCGCCAATGCGGGCGACGAGCCAGAACGCGATTCGGACCGATTTGCCACGCGGACGTTCGCCGCGATCGGCTGGAAAGCGCGATTTTTTGTGTTTTTTGCGGTCTTCCCGGCAGCGCCCCCGCCTTCCATCGGCGCCCTCGCAGGAGGGCCAGCACATACGCGCCGACATGACGCCGCTCCGGTCATCGTGGCGCCGGCCCGTGTTTTTCGTTGTCACGTGCCTGATTTTGTTGCTATAATTATCGGTTTCGAAGCTTGCTCAGTTTTCGAATGGTCTTCGGACGCGGTTCTCAGGTTGGCGCGCCGCCTGTCAATACATCCGGATGCCTTGAAACACGGGCCCGCCTTCGCGTAGTTCGATCGATTTTTTCGACACTTTTGCGCCCTTGGGCAATCGCTTCCAAGGGTTCGGATCGAGAAGCAGCACCTCGCCTCATCTTTGAAGGCCGGGTACTGGAAACAGGAACAGGATAAGGAACCGTCATGGCTAACTCCGCACAAGCACGCAAGCGCGCCCGCCAGGCCGCGAAGGCAAACTCGCACAACTCGGCACTGCGCTCGAAGTTCCGCACGGCTATCAAGGCTGTCCGCAAAGCAATCGACGCAGGCGATCACGCTAAGGCCGCCGAAATCTTCAAGGCATCGTCGAAGACCATCGACATCATCGCCGACAAGAACATCGTTCACAAGAACAAGGCAGCTCGCAACAAGAGCCGCCTCGCTGCAGCCCTCAAGGGTCTGCAAGCGCCCGCAGCGCAGTAATTCCGGTCGGCCCGCTTCGGCGGGCTACCTCCTGTTTCCGCTGCACAAGAAGCCCGCTTTGGCGGGCTTTAATGAGATGGTCAGCCTGACCGAAACAGCCCGATCGGCTTACGCTGATCGGGCTGTTTCCTTATGGGAGATCGTCATGGACACCATCTCGTTGATTGGAATCGATCTTGGCAAGCATTGCTTCCACCTGCACGCACAGTCCGCATCGGGCCACATGGTGTTGCGCAAGAAGCTGACGCGCAACCAGATGTTCACACTGCTTGCCCGTGTTCCGAGCTGCACGGTGGTCATGGAAGCCTGTGCCGGCGCTCACTGGGTCGCCCGTCGCCTCCAGGAACTTGGGCACTACCCGAAGCTGATATCCCCGCAGTTCGTCCAACCTTTCGTGCAAGGCAACAAGAATGACTTCGCCGACGCGCAAGCGATCTGCGAGGCCGCGTCACGTCCCAGCATGCGGTTCGTCAGTCCGCGCAACGAGGTGCAGCAGACGATCTCAGCGCTGCATCGGGTACGCGAAGCGCTGGTGCGCGACCGTACCGGCACGATCAACCAGATTCATGCCTTTCTACTCGAATTCGGCGTGAGCCTGCCCAAGGGGATGGGCGTCATCCGCCGACTTCCTGCCGTGCTGGCCTCGCATGATCTGCCGCCGCGACTAGTCGCGCTGCTCGAGCGTCTGCAGGCACATTTCAAGTACCTCGACGAACAAGTCGCGCAACTCGAAAGCGAATTGATCCGGCAACTGCGGGAGGACGAACGCAGCCAGCGCCTGTTGGAGATTCCCGGCATCGGCCCAATCACGGCCAGCGTGCTGGCAACCGAATTGGGCGACGCCCACCAGTTCGCTTGCGCTCGCCAGTTCGCCGCATCCATCGGGCTGGTTCCACGCCAATACAGTACCGGCGGCAAGCCCACGCTGCTGGGAATCAGCAAGCGCGGCGATAAGAATTTGAGGCGACTGTTAGTCCAGTGCGCGAGAGCGCTCATGCTGCACATCGAGCGGCACGCCGATCGCCTGGGGGCCTGGGTCCGCGACCTGCTGGCCCGACGGCATTCCAACGTGGTCGCTTGTGCGTTGGCCAACAAATTGGCGAGGATCGCCTGGGCCATCCTCGCCCGCGGAACACACTACCAAAGTGCTCAGGCTGTGGCAGCAGCCTGACTGTGCGCCGCCTACGTTACTCCTTCTGACCCAGGTCACTTCCTGGTTTTGCGACGAGAGATACGTGAAGACATAAACGGCTCAACGGCCGAGCAAGCAACCTGGCAAAGCAAATAGTATTCCGATACTGCGGCTTTTTTTAAGGTTTGCCCGGCGCGGCTCTCATCATGGGGCGGGAACCTGTTCCCACAACGACCCCGGATAGATTTGCGCAAGCCCAATTTACGTCAACACCACCTCGCTTGCAAAAGTCAGGCTGACCATAGATTTGTTTTGGTTGAATTGCCAGCCACAAAAAAAACCCGCTGCTTGCGGGTTTTTGTTTTTTGCTTTTGCCAATCCGGCCGACTGACATCAGATGACGTGCCGTTTGGCTTGTGGCGCAGGCGCATGCTCGAGTTCCAGCTCACACGCCTCGGTGACCAGCAGGTCGTTGTCTTTCGCGAAGTTCATGACGAAATCGAAGGCCATTGGTTCGATGTCGCGCAGCCGCGAATCGAGAATCACGCATTTGAGGTCGCCGATCATGGTCGGCCGCACGTACAGCGAGTACTGCATATAGGCGTTCGGCCCCTTCCTCACGCCAGGCCCGAACGACGACATGACGCCCGCGAGCCGCTCCGACCAGTCGCTCGGCCGAAATTTTTTTCCGGTCGACGTAATGCCCTGAATGAAATATTCGATTGGAGCTGCTTCGGCCATGTAGAAATACCTGTGTGACTGCCCAGCGGAATGACGACCAACCGGAGACGCCAGTTGTACGCTCGAATTCACCGCAAGCGGCATGTACGGCAAGCGCTTGCAGCCACCTGCGACGTGCGTGGGATCTGGCGCTAACGCAACAATGACGAACCGCACCACGAGAACCGCTGCGGCGAACCGGCTGAACCGCTCTGCGTCTGTCATGGCGGCCACGCCGTGACAGGCTTTCCGCGCCGCGCGAGCCGCGTTTCTTCATGCGAAACGCCGGCCTGCTGGGCTTTGGGATAACCCGCAGATTATAGCGCAGCGGGCCCTTTTCCGCAGCGCACACAAGCGCCTTCCGATGACCCCGGTGAAGCCCGATACAACGCTTTCGAATCGCTTGCGGCGCCTTCCCGCCGACTCGTCAAACGAGGCGAAATCCTTTATGCTGCATGGAGTTACCACCAAACCGACGGCGGCGCAGTCCGGCAACCCTGCCGGGTGAGACCGCCGTATTTGTTTCATGACCGCCAAGAAAATTCGCCACTACCTGCAGTTCAAGGACTTCTCGCTGGAAGACTACGAGTACGTGCTGGAGCGCGCGCGCATCCTGAAACGCAAATTCAAGAACTACGAGACCTATCACCCGCTGCATGACCGCACGCTGGCGATGATCTTCGAAAAGAATTCGACACGAACGCGCCTGTCGTTCGAAGCCGGCATCTTCCAGCTGGGCGGCCACGCCGTGTTCATGAGCACGCGCGACACGCAGCTCGGCCGCGGCGAGCCGATCGAAGACGCCGCGCAGGTCATCTCGCGCATGGTCGACATCATCATGATCCGCACGTTCGGCCAGGACATCATCCAGCGCTTCGCCGAGAATTCGCGCGTGCCGGTGATCAACGGGCTCACGAACGAATACCACCCGTGTCAGGTGCTCGCAGACATCTTCACGTACTTCGAGCATCGCGGTCCAATTCGCGACAAGACGGTCGCGTGGGTCGGCGACGCGAATAACATGCTGTACACGTGGATCGAAGCCGCGCAGATTCTCGGGTTCAGGCTGCGCCTGTCCACGCCGCCCGGCTACAAGCTCGACCGCGCGCTCGTCGCGGCGGAAAGCGCGTCGTTCTACGAGGAATTCGACGACCCGAACGAAGCCTGCACGGGCGCCGATCTCGTCACGACCGACGTTTGGACCAGCATGGGCTTCGAGGCCGAGAACGAAGCGCGCAAGAAGGCCTTCGCGGACTGGTGCGTCGACGCCGACATGATGGCGCGCGCGAATCCCGACGCGCTCTTCATGCACTGCCTGCCCGCGCATCGCGGCGAAGAAGTCAGCGCGGAAGTGATCGACGGACCGCAGAGCGTCGTGTGGGATGAGGCGGAAAACCGTCTGCACGTGCAGAAGGCGTTGATGGAATACCTGCTGCTCGGCAAGCTCAATCACTGAGCGAGCCGCGGGTCCGTACACCCGCCGGAACCGCGGGCACAAAAAAGGCGCCGGGAGGAAACTCCCGGCGCCTTTTGCATTCGTCGGCGGCGACGCTCCGCGGGGCAACTCAGCGCGAAAAGAGAGAACTGCCGCTCACAGGCAAACTGGCTCCGCCTCCAGTTCCACGCCAAATCGCTCGAACACGTCGTGCTGGATCGCCCGTGCCAGCGCCAACACTTCCGTGCCGCTCGCGCCACCGCGATTCACCAGCACCAGCGCCTGCCGCTCATGCACGGCCGCCGCGCCCATCGCGCGGCCCTTCCAGCCGCATCGGTCGATCAGCCAGCCGGCCGCCAGCTTCACCCGCCCATCCGCTTGCACATACGACACGACTTCCGGCTCGCGACGCTTCAGCGCCTCGAACTGGGCGGCATCGATCAGCGGATTCTTGAAGAAGCTCCCCGCGTTGCCCAGTTCAAGCGGATCGGGCAGCTTCGCGCGCCGCACGGCGACGACCGCATCGAAAATGGCTTGCGCGGTCGGCTGCATGGCCGCACCGTCGGCTTGGCCAGCGCTCGCCGCATGACCGCGCGCCGCCAGCTCGCGCGCGAGATCCGCGTAGCCCGCGCGCGGCTGCCACGCCTTCGGCAAACGGAACGTCACCGACGTAATCACGAAGCGCTCGCGCCCTTCCCGCTTGAAAAAGCTGTCGCGGTAGCCGAACCGGCACGCATCGCCGTCGAGTTCGACGGCCTCGCCGGTCGCGAGCTCGATCGCCCGCAGCGACGCGAAGCATTCGCACATTTCGAGCCCGTACGCGCCGATGTTCTGGATTGGCGCCGCGCCGACCGTGCCAGGAATCAGCGCGAGATTCTCGAGGCCGGGCATGCCCTGCGCCAACGTCCACGCGACAAACTCGTGCCACGGCTCGCCGCCGGCCGCCTCGACATACCACGCATCCTGATCCTCGCGCACCACGCGGCGCCCGCGCAGCGCCACCAGCAGCACGAGCCCGGCGAAGTCGCCGGTCAGCATGACGTTGCTGCCACCGCCCAGCACGAGGCGCGGCAGGCCCTCGACGCGCGGATCGCGCACCGCGGCGAGCAACTGTTCCTCACGCTCGACCAGGCACGCTAACTGCGCGCGCACGTCGAAGCCGAACGTGTTGTGGGCCTTCAGCGGATAGTCGGCCATGAGGGACGCGACGGCGGGAGCGGCAAGAGCGGATTGGGACATCGGAATGGCAACCGGGCAACGACGGGAAGCAACAGGAATCGACGAAAAACAACCAACGACGCGCCTGACGACACGAGCGGCGCCGCCCGCCGTCGCGACGCCGCGCGGCGGCCTTGGGCAAAAGAGAGCGGCGTCGGTAAAATGACGTCCGGTCCGTGATTATAGCGAGTGCCTCGCGATCGGCCGACCGGCTGTGTCGCGCACTGCCGCACTATTGGGAGAAAGCAATGCCATCGTTTGACGTCGTCTGCGAAGCGAACATGATCGAAGTCAAGAACGCGATCGAGCAGTCCAACAAGGAAATTTCGACGCGTTTCGACTTCAAGGGGTCCGATGCGCGGGTCGAACACAAGGAAAACGAAATCACCGCGTACGCCGACGACGACTTCAAGCTCGGCCAGGTGAAGGACGTGCTGCTGTCGAAAATGGCCAAGCGCAACGTCGACGTGCGCTTCCTCGACTACGGCAAGATCGACAAGATCGGCGGCGACAAGGTCAAGCAGGTCATCAAGATCAAAAAGGGCGTCTCGGGCGATCTGTCGAAGAAAATCGTGCGTCTGGTGAAGGACAGCAAGATCAAGGTGCAGGCGAGCATTCAGGGCGATGCGGTGCGCATCACCGGTGCGAAGCGCGATGATCTGCAAAACGTGATCGCGATGCTGCGCAAGGACGTGACCGACACGCCGCTCGACTTCAACAACTTCCGCGACTAAGCGGCACGACGCGCCGGGCTTGCAACGAGCCTCCCACGGACCCGGAAGCGCTTCGCATCGGGCCATCTGGCCGGGCGAAGCGCTCAGCCCACGTCAAAGATCGTTGCCCGCCGCCGGACTGGCTGCCTTCTTCTTGTCGCCGATACGGCTCTCCTGCCCCCGCATCAGCTTCGCAATATTGCCGCGATGCCGCCACACGAGCAGCAGGCTCATCACCAGAACCGCGAGCGCGACGATGCGCGGCCCGAACAGAAACACGTAGAAGAGCGGCGCGAACAGCGCCGAGCACAGCGCCGCGAGCGACGAGTAGCGCGTAAAGAACGCGACGATCAGCCAGGTTAGCAAGGTCGCGACGCCGAGCGTCGGGTTGATCGCGAGCAGCACGCCCGCGGCGGTCGCGACGCCTTTGCCGCCCTTGAAGCGGAAGAAAATCGGATACAGGTGACCGAGAAACACCGCAAGCGACGCAATCGCGATCGCGCGCTCGTCGAGCCCGTAACGCGCGCCGAAATGCACGACCAGCCATACCGGCAGCCAGCCCTTGAAGGCGTCGCCGATCAGCGTCAGAATCGCGGCCTTCTTGCTGCCGCTGCGCAGCACGTTGGTGGCGCCCGGGTTGCCCGAGCCGTACGAGCGCGGGTCGTCGAGACCCATCGCGGCGCTCACGATCACGGCAAACGACAACGAACCGATCAGATAGGCAACGACAGCGACGATCAGGTTTTGCATCTGGGACTCTTATAAGGATCGCGGTCTGACATTCGATACCCCAACCGCAACAGGGCATGCCCGTCGAATCAGGGCGGCGCACATTTTACCGAACGCGTCCGCGCGAAAAACATTCAGGCAAACGTCAACCCGCTCATCGGCGTCAGTCCACGCTCGCGCATTGCACCGGCTTCGCCGCAAGCAGATCGGTGAGCACCTTCGGCTCGATGCTGACGAGAAAGCCGCGCCGCCCGCCGTTCAACCAGATTTTGTCCATCTCGAGGATGGTCGACTCGACATACACCGGCATCTGCTTGCGCGTGCCGAACGGCGACGTGCCGCCGATCAGATAACCCGAATGCCGGTTCGCGACCTCGGGCTTGCACGGCTCGACGCGCTTCGCGCCGATCTGCCGCGCGAGGTTCTTGGTGCTGACGGTGCGATCGCCGTGCATCAGCACGATCAGCGGCTTCGCGTGCTCGTCTTCCATCACCAGCGTCTTCACGACGTGATGCTCGTCGACGCCGAGCTGGCACGACGATTCCGCAGTGCCGCCATGTTCGACGTAGTCGTAAGGATGCTCGCCGAACGTGACGCCGTGGCGGCGCAGCAGCTGCGTGGCGGGTGTTTCGGACACGTGTCTGGATTTGCTCATCGGCGCATTGTAATGGCGAGTTTGCACAACGGCTATTTGACGGATGGCCAATTGTGCGGGTTCGACGCTTGTGGCACGATCGTTCGAAAATATGCCGGCGTGGTGCGAGATACTGCGCGCAGGGCCACGAATTGGTAAAGAGGAGACAGTGTTGAAGCAGGCTTCATCCATCCGTTCCACGATCGATATCCCCGCGCTGCTCGCCGCCCTGCCCGCGCGCATCGGCGACATCCCGGCGCTCGCCGCCGCACGCGATCCGCGGCATGTCGCGCTGATCGAAGATGCGCGCCGCCTGACCAACGCGCAACTGCGCGAGGCCGTCGATGCGGCCGCCGCGCTGCTGCGCGACTGGGGCGTGCGCGGCGGCGATCGCGTGATGATCGTCGCGGAGAACAGCATCGCGCAAATCGTGCTGCTGTTCGCGACCGCGAAGCTCGATGCGTGGGCGCTCGTGTCGAACGCCCGACTGTCGGCCGCCGAACTCGATTCGATCCGCGCGCATGCGCAACCGCGCGTCGTCGCGTATGCGCTCGAAAGCTCGCCCGACGCACGCCAGCACGCTGAGCGGCATCGAGCGACGCACGCACCCACGCTGTCGCCGGACATCGGCGCATGGTCGTATGTGGTGGACAGCAGCGTGCAAGCCGAAGCCGTCGAACCCGCCAGCGACCGCCAATGCGCGGCGCTGATCTACACGACCGGCACCACCGGCACGCCGAAAGGCGTGATGCTGTCGCATCGCAATCTGCTGTACATCGCGGCCGTGTCGAGCCGGCTGCGCCAGGTCGGGCCCGACGACGTCGTCTATGCGGTGCTGCCGATCTCGCATGTGTACGGCTTCGCGTCGATGTGCCTCGGCAGCCTGCATGCGGGCGCGACGTTGCGGCTCGCGCCGCGCTTCGTGCCGGAAGCGGTGCGCCTCGCCCTCGCCACCGAGCACGTCTCGATCTTCCAGGGCGTGCCGGCGATGCACGCGAAGCTGCTCGAACATCTGCACACGCACGGCCACGCATGGTCCGCGCCGCGACTGCGCTTCGCTTACTCGGGCGGCTCACCGCTCGCCGCCGCGCTGAAGGCGCAGGCCGAAGCGGTGTACGGTCTGCCGCTGCACAACGGCTACGGCATGACCGAAAGCAGCCCGACCGTGTCGCAGACGATGGTCGACGCGCCGCGCGCCGATTGCTCGGTCGGCGAAGTCATTCCAGGCGTCGAGGTGAAGTTCGTCGGGCTCGACGGCGCCGAAGCCGCGCCGGGCGAGATCGGCGAGCTATGGGTGCGCGGGCCGAACGTGATGCTCGGCTACTACCGCAACCCCGAGCAGACCCGCGCGACCGTCACCGAGGACGGCTGGCTGAAGACCGGCGACCTCGCGCGGCAGGCCGCGGACGGCGCGTTGCATATCGTCGGGCGCAGCAAGGAGCTGATCATCCGCTCGGGCTTCAACGTGTATCCGGCCGAGGTCGAGCACGTACTGAACGCGCATCCGCAGGTCGTGCAGTCGGCGGTGATCGGACACGCGGTCGAGGGCAACGAGGAGGTGATCGCGTTCGTCGAGCTGGTTTCCGGCGCGACGGTCACGCCCGCGGAGTTGATCGCGTGGTGCGGCGAGCGGCTCGCGCCGTATAAGCGGCCAGCCGAGCTGAGGGTGCTCGCGGCGCTGCCGGCCGCATCGACCGGCAAGATTCTCAAGCACCGGTTACGCGAGTTCGTGTGAAGCGCGCGGGCACCCGCGCGGATGATGCTGCGCATGCAGCGATTTCAGCCGCTCTCGCGCGACGTGCGTATAGATCTGCGTCGTCGAAATATCGGTGTGACCGAGCAGCAATTGCACGACGCGCAGATCCGCGCCGTGATTGAGCAGATGGGTCGCGAACGCGTGCCGCAGCGTGTGCGGCGACAACGGCGCATGGACGCCCGCGGCCTGCGCGTGTCGCTTGATGATGTTCCAGAACTGCTGGCGCGTCATGCCTTCCGCGCGTGTCGTCACGAATAGCGCATCGGCCGCGCGCGGGCCGAGGAGCGCCGGGCGCGCCTCGCGCAGATAGCGCTCGATCCACGCGTGCGCCTCTTCGCCGAACGGAACCAGCCGCTCCTTCGAGCCCTTGCCAGTGACGCGCACGACGCCTTCGTTGAGTCCCACCTCGACGGTTTTCAGCGTGACCAGTTCGGTCACGCGCAAGCCGCTCGCGTACATCAACTCGAGCATCGTGCGATCGCGCAAGCCGAGCGGCGTGTCGATGTCGGGTGCGCCGAGCAACGCTTCGACCTGGACCTCGCTCAACGTCGACGGAAATCGCGGCGGCTGCTTCGCCGAGCGGATGCGCAAGGTCGGATCGGCGGCCGCGCGATGCTCGCGCACCGCCCACGCGTAATAGCGGCGAAACACCGACAGCCGGCGGTTCGCCGAGGTCGCCTTGTCCTTTTGCCGCGCCGCGCTGTAGGCGCTCAGGTCGGCTTCGCTCGCGGTGTCGAGCGAAGCGTTGCGCACGTGCGCGAGCCATTCGCAGAAGAGCCGCAAGTCGCGGCGATACGCGTCGAGCGTGTTGCGCGACAGGCCATGTTCGAGCCACAGCGCGTCGCAGAAGGCGTCGATCGATGCGGAGCTGGTCAGCAGCAGCGGTGATGCGGCGGCTGTGTCTTCGACGTGTACAGCGGTATCGGTGGTGGTGCTCGTGCTCATACGTACGGCACACCTTCATGCGCGAGCAACCAGCGCTTCACGTTGCGGAAGAAGCCGTCGCCGCCATCGCGCGCGAAGCCGCCGATGCCGCTCGAACTCACCACGCGGTGACACGGAATCACGATCGGAAAGAAATTGGCGCCGCACGCCTGGCCGACCGCGCGCGGCACGCTGCCGAGCTGCTTGGCGAGTTGTCCGTAAGTCAGCACGACGCCGGGCGGGATGTCGCTGATCGCCTGCCACACGCGCCGCTGGAACGCGGTGCCGCACTCGGCGAGCGGCAGCTCGAACTTCGCTGACGCGTGCTCGAAATAACGCTCGATCTGTTCGGCCACCTCGCGTGCGAGCGGCGTGTCGGGCGCGACGTTGGGCGTCGAGTCGGGCAGATAGACGATCTCGCGCACGGCTTCGCCTTCGAGCCGGATGCCGATCTTGCCGAACGGCGCATCGATCACTGCGTTGAACATGATTGCCTGCTCCTCTAGCGTGCCAGATTGCCGGCACCGAATTGCCACGACTTTACGCCGCTTCGAGCGCCCACTCCACATGCTCGCGCACGACCGCAGACGGATCGTCGGCTCGCTGCCTCAAAGCCAGCACGATCGCGCCACGGGCATCGAGGTCGAGACTTCCGGGCGCGGCACGCAACGCGTTACCCATGCCGACCGCGAGATTGCGCAGCCAGCTCTCGTAGCCGATGCGGCGAATCGCGCTGCCCTGCATGCGCGTATCGAATTCCTCGGCGCTCCACGCGAACAGTTCGACCAGCGACGCGCGATCGAGCCCGTGCCGCACGTCGAAATCGGCGACCGGTGCGGCCTGCGCGAACTTGTTCCAGGGACACACGAGCTGGCAATCGTCACAGCCGTACACCCGATTGCCGATCAGCGGCCGCAGGTCGAGCGGAATACTGCCCTTCAGCTCGATCGTCAGATACGAGATGCAACGCCGCGCGTCGACCTTGTACGGCGCGACGATCGCACCGGTCGGACAGGCGCCGATGCAGCGCGCGCAGCTGCCGCAATGCGAGCCCGGCGTTTCGGGCGCGGCCTCGGGCGAGGTTTCGGCGTCGGTCGGCAGCGGCACGTCGACATAGATCTCGCCGAGGAAAAACAGCGAGCCGGCGTCGCGCTGCAGCAGCAATGTGTGCTTGCCGCGCCAGCCGATGCCGGCCTTCTGCGCGAGCTCGACTTCGAGCACCGGCGCCGAATCGGTGAACACGCGATGGCCGAACGGCCCGATCGCCGCTTCGATCCGGTCGGCCAGTTGTTGCAGGCGCTGACGCATCACCTTGTGATAGTCGCGGCCGCGCGCGTAGATCGACACGACCGCCGTCGACGGGTCCGCGAGCCGCGCGTGCTCGGCCGCGCGCCAGTCGCGCGCGCGGGGTGTCGCGCGTGAGGCGGGTTGCGTTACGTCTTGCGACACGCTTTCAGGCGCGCTTTCATGGCCCCCTTCATGCGCCCCTTCAGCCGCCTCTGCTTCCAGCGTCTGCGCAGGCAAATAGGCGATGCGCGCGGTGACCACGCGTCGCGTGCCGGCCACAAGCTCGGCCGGCCGCGCGCGTTTCATGCCGTGTTTGGCCATATAATCCATCTCGCCGTGGCAACCCGCTTCGAGCCACGCTGCAAGCGGCGCTTCGGCGGCCGACAGATCGGTATCGCTAATGCCGATCGCCCCGAAACCGAGTTCACGGCCCCACGTCTTGATGTCGAGCGCGAGCGCACTAAGCGCCGCCTCGTCGAAACGGGACGTTGCACCAGAAGCTCGCGCGGCATCATCGGCCGATGCGGGCGTGCAGAAAACAGGGGACTTCGGACTTCGGTTCATCACGCCATTTTACGAGAATGCCTGTCAATCCCGATCACGCGCTCCTACCGTCCGCTCCCGTGCTGCTCGAACGCTCTTTCGCGCTCGCGGACGAAGCCGCCACGCAGGCGTTCGGCGCGCGCTTCGCACAGGCGATCGAAAGCGTGCGCGCGGCCTCGCATCAGGCACAGCCAGCCCAGCCTGGCGCTGTCAGCAGCCTCGCGTTCCACGGCTTGCAAGTCCAACTCGTCGGCGATCTCGGCGCCGGCAAAACCACGCTCGTGCGCGCGACCTTGCGCGGCCTCGGCCACACCGGCCGCGTGCGCAGTCCGACCTACACGCTCGTCGAACCGTATGTGCTCGAGCGGCCCGCCGGGGAACTCGCGCTCTATCACTTCGATCTGTACAGATTCACCGATCCGGCCGAATGGGCCGACGCGGGCTTTCGCGAATATTTCGACAGCGGCGCGGTCTGCCTCGTCGAATGGCCGCAACGCGCGGGACCGCTGCTCGGCGTGCCGGATCTCGTCTTCTCGCTCGGGCTCGTCGGCAACACAGAAGCAAACGCGGACGCACGCGTACTCGTCGCACGCGCTTATAGCGAATCAGGAAAGGCATGTCTCGAAAGATGTTAATCAAACCATTCCATTCGATCGAATCGGCGGCGGGCGCAACGCATAACTGGCGGCGCCGGCAGATCCTGCGCGCGGGTGCGTCGACGCTGGTGCTCGGCCTCGTCGCTCCGCGTCTCGCGTTTGCGAGCTCGGTGCTCGGCGTGCGCGTGTGGCCCGCGCGCGACTACACGCGCGTGACGATCGAATCCGATCAGCCGCTGCAGAACACGCAGCAGTTGTTGCAGGGACCGGACCGGCTCGTCGTCGATCTGAACGGCCTCGATCTCGATCAGGCACTCAAGGAACTGGTGTCGAAGATCACGCCGAACGATCCGCAGATTTCGTCGGTGCGGGTCGGGCAGTATCAGCCGCACGTCGTGCGCATGGTGTTCGACCTGAAGGGCTCGGTGAAGCCGCAGGTGTTCGCGCTGCCGCCGGTCGGCGCGTACAAGTACCGGCTCGTGTTCGACCTGTATCCCGCTGTCGCGCCCGATCCGCTGATGGATCTGCTCGCGCAGACCGAGCGCAAGCAGCAGGCGCTCAACGAAGAAAACAGCGCGCCGCCCGCGACGCTTGCCGGCCCCGGCACTGCGCCGCCCGTCGACAACAGCGAAGCGTTCTTCGAGCACTACGCGCAGAACGGTGGCGCCGGCAATGGCGCCGCGGGCGTACCGCATCCGCCCACGCATGGCACGACGGCGCCGTCCGCGCCGGTCATTGCCGGCAGGCAGGCGGCGCCGGCCGCGCCCTCCGCGCCGCCTGCCGCACTCGCGCGCAACAAGGGTGGCAACG
Source organism: Paraburkholderia lebeckiae (assembly GCF_014201005.1). NCBI lineage: Bacteria > Pseudomonadati > Pseudomonadota > Betaproteobacteria > Burkholderiales > Burkholderiaceae > Paraburkholderia > Paraburkholderia lebeckiae. The sequence continues at coordinate 104,112 of NZ_JACHDK010000006.1, forward strand.
CCAACGGCAACAGCAACAGCGCCGCACGCGGTCTCGACAGCAACAACGACAACCTCGGCGACAGCGGCGACACCTACGCATTCACCACACCGAAGTCGAGCCGCGGCAACACCGTGCGACTGCTCACCGTCGCAATCGATCCGGGTCATGGCGGCGAGGACCCGGGCGCGATCGGCGGCGCAGGCACCTACGAGAAGCACGTCGCGCTCGACATCGCGAAGAAGCTGCGCGCGAAGATCGACGCGCAGCCGAACATGCGCGCGATGATGACGCGCGACGCCGACTTCTTCGTGCCGCTGAACGTGCGCGTGCAGAAAGCGCGCCGCGTCGGCGCGGACCTGTTCGTGTCGATCCACGCGGACGCGTTCACGACGCCCGAGGCGAAGGGCTCGTCGGTGTTCGCGCTGTCGGAGCACGGCGCTTCGAGCGCGGCCGCGCGCTGGATGGCGAACAAGGAGAACTCGTCGGATCTGATCGGCGGCATCAACATCAAGTCCGCCGACGCCACCGTGAATCGCGCACTGTTCGACATGTCGACCACCGCGCAGATTCGCGACTCGATGCGCTACGGCAACTTCGTGCTCAAAGAGATCGGCGACATCAACAAGCTGCACAAGGGCTCGGTCGAGCAGGCCGGCTTCGCGGTGCTGAAGGCGCCGGACATTCCGTCGATCCTCGTCGAGACCGCGTTCATCAGCAATCCGGACGAAGAGCGCCGCCTGAACGACGACGCGTATCGCGAAAGGATGGCCAACGCGATCCTGACCGGCATCAAGCGCTATTTCGCGGCGAATCCGCCGCTCGCAAAGGGCCGCATGACGTGATGTCGGCACGCACGAGCCAATCACAAAACGGCCCTCCGGCCGTTTTGTGATTCACGCTCGCAACCCGTGGCGCAACGGTTGCTCAGCGTGCCGGCATCAAGCGCCGCACGACCCAGCCGCCGAACACGTTGACCGCGAGCCCCGCCATCACGAGCAACGCGCCCGCCACCTGCATCGCAGACAGTTGCTCGCCGAGCAGCAGCGACGCCGACGCGAGTCCGACGATTGGCACCAGCAGCGAGAACGGCGCGACCTGGCTCGCCGGATAGCGCGACAGCAGACGGCTCCACAAGCCATAGCCGACCAGCGTCGCGATAAACGCCAGATAGACGATCGCGAAGATCGACAGCGCGCTGATACCGGTCAACGCGGCGGCGATCTCGCGCGGCCCTTCGAACACGAACGACGCCGCGAAAAACGGCAGCGGCGGAATCAGGCTCCCCCACACGACGAGTCCGACCAGATCGACCTTGCCGACCTTCTTCGTAACGATGTTGCCGAGTGCCCACATGCACGCGGCGATCAGCAGACCCGCGACGTTCGGCAAACGGAAGCGCTCGTGCAGAAACAGCGCCGCGAAGATCAGCGTGAAAAACGCCTGCGCCTGAAGCACCAGCGATGCGAGCCCCGCCGGCATGCCGACGTACATCGCCGAGAACAGGAACGCGAATTGCCCGAACGAGATCGTCGCGCCGTAGGCGAACAGCCACCGCCACGGCATCTGCGGCCGCTTGACGAAAAACACCGCCGGCACCGCGGCGAGCGTAAAGCGCAGCGCGCCGAGCAGCATCGGCGGCACGCCATGCAGGCCGACCTTGATCACGACGAAATTGACGCCCCACGCAAGCACGACGATCAGCGCGAGCAGCAAGTCCCTGGGCGACATCCGGCTCTCCAATGAAACGGTGCAATCTGGCAGTGTAACGGAGGCCGCAAATTCGCTTCGTTGCGCCCGCTCGTGGCGAGCGTGCGCCGTTGCCGTCGGCAGCGCGCGACGCGCAGTAGAATCGATCATTCCAGCCTTCTCCTTCCACTTTCCCGTCGAGCCTGCCCATGACTTCCTCGATCAAAGCGGTCCTCAAACCGCACTTACGCGACATCGGCAATCTGACCGTGCGGCGCGTGCTGCCTGCGATGGCGGCGCGCCTCGTCGGCCCGTTCATTTTCTTCGACCACATGGGCCCCGCGACCCTCGAACCCGGCAGCGGCCTCGACGTGCGCCCGCATCCGCATATCGGCCTCGCGACCGTCACCTATCTGTTCGACGGCGCGATCATGCATCGCGACAGCCTCGGCTCCGAGCAGAAGATCGTCCCCGGCGACGTCAACTGGATGACGGCCGGGCGCGGCATCGTCCATTCGGAGCGAACGCCGCCGGAAGACCGCGCGCGCGGCCAGACGGTTCATGGCATCCAGACCTGGGTCGCACTGCCGCTCGCCGATGAAGACGCCGAGCCGTCGTTCACGCATCATGCGGCGGCGACCTTGCCGGTCGTCGAGCGCAACGGCGTGACGCTGCGCGTGATCGCGGGCACCGCATTCGGCGCGGTGTCGCCGGTCGCGACGTTTTCGGGCACGCTGTACGTCGCCGCCGACTTCACGCCGGGCAGCGCGTTCGCGCTCGAACCGGAGCACGAGGAGCGCGGCGTGTATCTGGTGGAAGGCGATCTGGAAATCGACGGCACGCCGCTCGAAGCGGCCGAGATGGCCGTGCTCGCGCTCGACGAAACCGTCACGCTCGCGAGCACGCACGGCGCGCGCGTGATGCTGCTCGGCGGCGAGAAGCTCGACGGCGAGCGCTTCATCGAATGGAATTTCGTCGCGAGCTCGCGCGAGAAGATCGAAGCCGCGAAGCTCGCGTGGACCAATCAGGAAATGGGCCACGTGCCCGGCGAAACCGAATGGATTCCGCTGCCGCAGCGCAAGTGACGGCGTCGGGCCCGCGCGCGAATCACCGCATTGAATTCGCGCGATTCGGCCCCACCTAGTGCCTGTTCACAAACCGTTTCTATCGACGAGGACGCAATGGACACCACTCTGGCCACTTTCGAACAGGACGTCATCAAGGCGTCGATGCTGGCCCCCGTGCTGGTCGATTTCTGGGCGCCGTGGTGCGGCCCCTGCAAGAGTCTCGGCCCGATGCTCGAAAAGCTCGAAGCCGAAGCCGCCGGCAAATGGAAGCTCGTGAAGGTCAACGTGGACGAGAACCACGAACTGGCCGCGCACTTCCAGGTGCGCAGCATTCCGCACGTGATCGCGTTCGCCGACGGCCAGGCCGTCGATCAGTTCGTCGGCGTGCTGACGGAAGGACAGCTGCGCGAGTTCCTCGACCGGCTCGTGCCGCAAGGGGCGCCGGCCGCGCGCATCGAAGCGCAGACCGCGCTCGCCGAAGGCCGGCGCGACGACGCCTACGACCTGCTGCAAGCGGCACTCGCTTACGACCCGGGCTTCGACGACGCGCGTATGGACCGCATCGAGTTACTGCTCGAAGACAACCGCGCCGATGAGGCGCGCAACGAAGTCGATCTGCTGTCGCCGAAAACCACGCAAGGCATCGACGCGCGTTTCAACGCGATCAAGACGCGGCTCGACGCGGTGGACGCCGCCGCGGACCTGCCGCCCACCGATGCGCTCGAGGCGCGTGTCGCCGGCAACCCCGACGATCTCGAAGCACGCTTCGATCTCGCGAATGCGTTTATCGCGCGACGCAAATACGCGCAGGCGCTCGAACATCTGCTCGCGATCGTGCAACGCGACCGCACGTTCCGCGACGATATCGGCCGCAAGACGATGTTGTCCGTGTTCGATCTGGCCGCGCATCAGCCGGAGCTGGTGTCGCAGTGGCGGCGCAGGCTGAGCGCGTCGTTGTATTGATCGATTGTGATGTTTTGCCCGATGGCAGCCTGGGTCAGAGCGGTTGAAACCGCCGCCCGGGTTGCCACCTAAACCGTCGCCTTCTTCGCCAGCGCCCGCAACACAAACGCCGCGGCCGCAAAACCAAAGCTCGCGGTTACGCACACGCTGGAGCCAAACCCCGCGCAGTTCAAGCCGACCGGCCCAGTATGTCCCGGCGACGTGCTCACGTGCTCGGCTTCTTCATCGATATCGCAGACGGCCGCTTCCGGATAGATCAACGGCTCGTCGGAATACACGGCGCTCACCTTGAACTTCGCCTTCGGCCCGCGCGGAAAGTCATGCTGCTTGCGCAACTGCCCGCGCACCTTCGACAGCAGCGGGTCCTGGATCGTCAGCGCGAGATCGTCGATGCGGATCCGCGTCGGGTCGAGCTGACCGCCCGCGCCGCCGACCGTGATCAGCGGCTGCTTGCGCTCGACGCACCATGCGATCAGCGCGGTCTTCGTGCGCACGCTGTCGATCGCGTCGATCACATAGTCGAAGCCGCCGCCGAGCGTGGCCGCGAAATTGTCCGGCTCGACGAAGTCCTCGATCAGCCGCACCTCGCAGTACGGATTGATTGCCGCGATGCGTTCGGCCATCGCTTCGACCTTCGGTTTTCCATAGTTGCCGTCGAGCGCGTGAATCTGCCGGTTCGTGTTGCTTTCCGCGACGTTGTCGAGATCGATCAGCGTCAGCGTGCCGAGCGCGCTGCGCGCAAGCGCCTCCGCGACCCACGACCCCACCCCGCCGATGCCGATCACCGCGACGTGCGCACCCTCGAATGCGGCGAGCGCGGGCGCGCCATACAGACGGGCGATGCCGCCGAAACGGCGCGCGCGGTCGGCGGTTTCGTTCGCGTCGAGGCTGGTAGTAAGATCGGATTGCGCGGCGGTGCTGGACATGATGGCAGGGCTCGAAAACACAGGCGGAACAAAGCAGGCGGTGGCGCTTTGGCAAATCGCCTTGGCAAATTGCTTTGGCAAATGGGGCGCGCAGCCCGTATTTTGCCTGAACACGTGCAAACAGCCGCGCAGGACCACGAGCAGCGACGCAGCGTTGCAGGCTTGCGCTGGCGCAACATGCGCCGCGCCATACGTTGCTCCGCTCACGCGCAAAAACCTGACGCCTTAGCTATACTTGGCCCACTGTAGCGTTCGCATAAGAACATGATCTCACTCGCCGAGCTTCGAAAAAACTACTCGCTGGGCTCACTGGACGTTGCCGACGTCAACCACGATCCGTTCCGTCAATTCGACACGTGGTTCCAGCAGGCCATCGACGCCAAGCTGCCCGAGCCGAATGCAATGACGCTGGCCACGGTCGACGCGCGCGGCCGGCCTTCGGCACGCATCGTGCTCATCAAGGGCGTCGACGAGCGTGGTTTCGTGTTCTTCACCAACTATGAAAGCCGCAAGGGCCGCGAACTGAGCGCGAACCCCTACGCGAGCCTGCTGTTTCACTGGATCGAACTCGAACGCCAGGTGCGCATCGAGGGTCGCGTCGTCAAAACGAGCGAGGCAGACAGTGACGCGTATTTCGCGTCTCGTCCGCTCGGCTCGCGGATCGGCGCATGGGCATCGAATCAGAGTCAGGTGATTGAAAGCCGTTCGCAGCTTGAAGTACGCGAACGCGAAATCAGCCTGCAATACGGCGAAAATCCTCCGCGTCCGCCGCACTGGGGTGGCTACCGTCTGGTGCCCGACGCGATCGAATTCTGGCAGGGGCGGCCGTCTCGGCTGCACGATCGGCTGCTTTTCACGCGCGCGGAAGAAAGCGCCAACTGGCTGATCGCACGTCTGTCGCCCTGACCGGTCGATGACCGGACGAATGAGGCCGGCGGCGGCGCCAACGTAGCGGCGCGCGCCGGCGGGATTGCGTTGCGCGGCCCGCGGAATGCGCCGCGCCATGTCGCGATCCACATAGCTTTGCTTTAAATCAACGAACACGGAGAGATCACATGTTCTGGGAGAAAAAGCTGGCGCAGTGGGTTGAAGATGTCAAAACCACAGCTAACCTGCCCGCACGCCTCGTGCTGTGGGACGGTCAGCAACACGACTTCGGGCAGTTCGCCGCGCCCCGGGTCACGCTACACGTGAAGAGCGCAACCGCGCTGCCCTATTTGCTCGAACCGAGCCTCGACAATCTTGGCGAAGCCTATGTCAAAGGCAAGATCGACATCGAGGGCAAGCTGTCGGACATCATCAATATCGGCTATCAGCTCGCGCGCAGCACCGTGACGAGCGCTGGCAAGCTCGCGCGCGTGCGGCGCTACTTCAATCACTCGAAGACGTCGGATAAGAAAGCGATCCAGTATCACTACGACGTGTCGAACGAGTTCTACAAGTTGTGGCTCGACGAGAACATGGTCTACTCGTGCGCGTACTTCGAGACCGGCACCGAAGACCTCGCGACCGCGCAGCTGAAGAAAATCGATCACATTCTGACCAAAATCCAGTTGCAGCCCGGGCAGCGTCTGCTCGACATCGGCTGCGGCTGGGGCGCGCTCGTGCTGCGCGCCGCGCAGAAGTTCGGCGCGAAGTGCGTCGGTGTCACGCTGTCGCAGAACCAGTTCGACCTCGCCACCGCGCGCGTGAAAGCGGCGGGCCTCGAAAACCAGATCGAAATCCGCCTGCAGGATTATCGCGACGTGCAGGGACAGTTCGATCGCATCACGAGCGTCGGCATGTTCGAGCACGTCGGCCGCAAGAACCTGCCCGGCTATTTCCACAAGATGCACGATCTGCTCGCCGACGACGGCATCGCGATGAACCACGGCATCACGTCGAGCGACGCCGATAGCGGCGAAACCGCGCTCGGTGGCGGCGAGTTCATCGATCGCTTCGTGTTCCCGGACGGCGAGCTGCCGCACATCAGCCTCGCGCTCGAAGCGATGCAGCGCGGTGGGCTCGAAGCGGTTGACGTCGAAAGCCTGCGCCGTCACTATGCGCACACGCTCGATATCTGGGCGGAAAATTTCGAAGCCCGCGCGGACCAGGCGCGCAAGCTCGTCGACGACGAAAAATTCCGCATCTGGCGCGTGTATCTGGCCGGCTGCGCGTATGCGTTCGAAAACGACGACGTGTCGATTTTCCAGGTGGTGTGCCGCAAAGCCGGCCGCAGCGCGAAAACCCTGCCGTGGTCGCGCCGCTACATGTACGAAAAACCGCTGTGACCCGGCTGTGACCCGGTTTGTGACCGGTCGCGCCGCGGCGGCGTGCATGAAGCGCGCGCCGCGGCGCAATTCTGATGAACAGCAGGCCGGACATTGATGGACCAGAGCAGGACGAGTGACGTTGAAGAGCCGTTGAACGGCAAGGACGGCAGCGCGGACGATGCGGTGCATCAGGCCACGCAGCAGTTCGATCTGTTCGGGATGCCGGTGGAGGCCGCGGCAGAAGCGCCGGCCATGTCCGCACGTGAAGCCGATTCGGCCGCAAGCGCTGCCGCGCAGCCAGAGCACAAGCGCACGCCGAAGACCGCAATATCCAATCCCCCCGCGTCGTTGTTCGAAGACGACACCCCGCCCGACAGCCCCGCTCCTGAACCAGACTGCGCCCTGGTCTCCGCCGACGCCCCGAAAAAGCGCCGCAGCCGCGACGTGCTCGCTGCACCGCCGTCGCCGGAACTGCTCGCGCTCGCGGCGCAATTGCCGCCGCAGATCCACCTCGGCACGTCGACATGGTCGTTCCCGGGTTGGACAGGCATCGTCTACGGCGACGACTACAGCAACAGCAAACTGTCGCGCGAGGGCTTGAATGCGTACGGCGCACATCCGCTGCTGAAGACGGTCAGCATCGACCGCTCGTTCTACCAGGCGTTGACGGTCACCGAATACCTGCGCTACGCGCAGCAGGTGCCCGAGCACTTCCGCTTCATCGTCAAGGCGCCGATGACGATCACCGATGCCACCGTGCGCGCCGAGCGCGGCGAGCCGGTGTCGCTGAACCCGTGCTTCCTGAACGCGCAGATGGCGATCGACGATTTCGTCACGCCCTGCCTCGAAGGCCTCGGCGCAAAGGCCGGCGCGCTGGTGTTCCAGTTTTCGCCGCTGCCGGATCAAATGCTTGCGCAGCCGGCCGTATTCATCGAGCGTCTGGGAGAGTTTTTCGACGCGCTGCCCGGGCTGCCCGACGGCAGTTGCTACGCGGTCGAGATTCGCGACGCGAGCCTGCTCACGCCGCGCTTCATCCGCATGCTGAAGACAGCTGGCGTGCGCTACTGCGTCGGCATTCACGCGCGGATGCCCGATCCGCTGCGCCAGGCCGCGGCGCTCGCGCTGCTCGATGGCGAGCCGGCCGGTCCGCTGATCGTGCGCTGGAGCCTGCACGGCGGTTTCAGATACGAACAGGCGAAGGCGAAGTACGAGCCGTTCAACCGGCTCGTCGACGAAGATCCGGCGACGCGCGCGTCGCTCGCCGCGCTGGCCGCGCGCTACGCGCTCGCTGGTCAGCCGGTCGTGATCGCGGTCAACAACAAGGCGGAGGGATCGGCGCCGCTCAGCTGCGTGAAACTGGCCGAAGAAATCGTCGAAGCCTGCGTGCGTGTCACGCAGGGACACGGCGATAACGGCGACGAGGCGCCATCGCGAGCACAGGAACCGCAGTGACGAACAGCAGCGGACGGTCTTACGCATCCGCCCGTTGCCGACTCCAAACCTCGCGCTGCGCCGTTAACCCGCCTTGATCCGATGCGCGAACTTCTGGCGGAATTTCGCGACTTTCGGCGCTACCACGAACGAGCAGTAGCCCTGATTCGGATGCTGCGCGAAATAGTTCTGGTGATAAGCCTCGGCGGGCCAGTAGTTGTCGCCGAGCGGCAGCACCTCGGTCACGAGCTTGCCGTCGTAAATGCGCTGTTCGCCGATCTCGCGAATCGCCTGCAGCGCGGTTTCGTGTTGCGCGTCGGAATGCGTGAAGATCACCGAGCGGTATTGCGTGCCGACGTCGTTGCCCTGCCGGTTCAGCTGGGTCGGATCGTGGATCGCGAATAAGATGTCGAGAATCTCACGATAGCTGATCTTAGCCGGATCGAAGTCGACCTTGACCACTTCCGCGTGGCCGGTGTCGCCGTCGCAGACCTGCTCGTAGCTCGGATGGCGCGTGTGACCGCCCGCATAACCCGACTCCACCGCATTGACGCCCTCGACGCCCAGATACACCGCTTCGAGGCACCAGAAACATCCACCGCCGAGCGTTGCCGTCTCGTTCATAAGCTTCACCCCTGGATCAGATTCACACAATGATCGGCAGCCGGCCTGCGCAGCGCCGCCGTATCTGCCACCGCATCCGAATATATGGCCGAAAGCGCGTTCCGAAAGGCGCAGTCAGGCATGAGTCAGGCACCCGTCGCGCAATGACCGCAAATTCGGCCGTGCAGATATCGAGTATAGAAACGCCGGCACGCGACGGGTGAATAACCGTGCCTAACCCACGCAAGCGCCACGCCCGCACCTCGATCCAGCACGATCGGTAAATTTTCGCGTGCAGCCTTTCGAGGAGATCGTCGATGCAACCGGCCGGCTGCCACGCGCCGCACGCATCGTCGTGCGGCGCGCGCGGCGATTGCAGTTAAAATTGGCAGAAATCAACGATTTTCACCATGACTTTCGAAACATCCGCTTCCCGCCGCGCGGGTATACGCTTCAATTCGCGCCTTGATTCGCGCTGCAGTCGTTCTTTCACACGGCGAGCGACGGGGGCCTCGCCCCGATGAAGCGCGCGAGCCCACCCAACTTCGACCCGTCCGCGTTCAAACAGGCGCTCAGCCAGTTCGCGACCGGCGTCACCGTGATCACGACGCGCGCCGCGTCCGGCCAACTGATCGGCATCACGGCCAGTTCGTTCAACTCGGTGTCGCTCTCTCCGCCGCTCGTGTTGTGGAGTCTCGCGACGCGCTCCGCATCGATGCCGGTGTTCCGCGCCAACAGTCACTACGTGATCAATGTGTTGGCCTCGACACAGCTCGATCTGTGCAAGCGCTTCGCGACCGTGAAGGGCGACCGCTTTGAGGGCGTGTCGCACGCGGCGGGCGACACCGGCATGCCGGTGCTCGACGGCGCACTCGCGTGGTTCGAATGCCATAACCGCAGCCGCTACGAGGAAGGCGACCACGTGATTTTCGTCGGCGAAGTGGAGCGCTGCGGTGTGCATGAAAATGCCGCGGACATGCTGCCGCTCGTGTTCCAGAACGCGCAGTTCCACGGCCTGAAGCCGCTTTGAGCGGCGCGGCACTTCCCTGGCGTCTGTAGCGCCTGTCGGTCGGACGCGTCGAAAACGGCGCGCCCCCGCCCTCATCATCCTCAACGGTCGCTATGCGTGGCTCCGTGCCCGCTGTTCTTCTTCACGAGCGACACCGGCACGCCCGAATCTTCCTTCAGCGTTTCGAGCACGATGTTCGAGCGAATGTCCATCACGCCCGGCGCCTTGTACAGGCGATTGAGCACGAAGTCCGAATAGTGTTTGAGGTTGTGCGCGAGCACGCGCAGCAGATAGTGGGTTTCGCCGGTCACGACGAAAGCGCCGACCACTTCGGGCCAGTCGCGCAACGCTTCGGCAAAACTCTCGTGCCAGTTCTGCTGGTCGTTGCGCATCGATACCTGCACGAACGCTTCGAGCTCGAACCCCAAAACTTCGCGGTTCAGGCACGCTCGGTAGTGTTCGATGACGCCCTGCTCTTCCAGCAGACGCAGGCGTCGCAGACAGGCCGATGGCGAGAGCGAGATGCGCTCCGCCAGGTCGAGATTGCTGATTCGTCCTTCCTGCTGAAGCACCGTCAAGATACGGCAATCGGTGGCGTCGAGCGAGATCGCGTTCATATTCGGTCTCCCTTTCCCGTTTGACTCAAATTATGTTCCAAGACACGGCTGGTAAGGAGATTTTTTCGCAATCACATTTCACCGCTTGACCTCTATCATTTAGAGATAGTTAGCAACCGTCGACTCCGTCATGCGAGCACTCTGGGACATCACCCCCGCCGTCGATACCGCCACGCCCGTCTGGCCGGGCGACACGCCGGTCGGCATCGAGCGCGTCTGGCGCATGGAAGCTGGCTCGCCGGTCAATGTCGCGCGTCTGACGATCTCGCCGCACACCGGCGCGCATACCGATGCGCCGCTGCACTACGACGTCGACGGCGCCGCGATCGGCAACGTGCCGCTCGACGCATATCTCGGTTTATGCAGAGTGATTGACTGTATCGGCGCGTCGCCTGTTGTGACGCCACAACATCTGGCCGGCTCGCTCGACGATTTACCGCCGCGAGTCTTACTGCGCACTTACAGAAAAGCGCCGACGCGCGAGTGGGATAGTGCGTTCTGCGCGGTCGCGCCCGAGACCGTCGACCTGCTCGCCGCGCGCGGCGTGATGCTGCTCGGCATCGACACGCCGTCGCTCGATCCGCAGGAATCGAAGACGATGGACGCGCATCACCGCATTCGCGCTCACCGGATGGCGATTCTCGAGGGCATCGTGCTCGACGCGGTCGAACCTGGCGACTACGAGCTGATCGCGCTGCCGCTGAAGCTGACCACGCTCGACGCGAGCCCGGTGCGCGCGGTGCTGCGTGCACTGCCCGGCTCGCGCTCAGCCACGTTCCCCGACGAGCGATCAACCGGACAACCCAACCCATCGAACCACCATGAACCATCGTGATGAAGCCGTGGCGCTCGACAGCGCCGAACCGCTCGCAGCGCTGCGTGACCAGTTCGCGCTGTCGCCGACGACCATCTATCTCGACGGCAATTCGCTCGGCGTGCCGCCAGCCGCCGCCGCGCAGCGCGCGCAGACCGTGATCGCCGCCGAATGGGGCGAGGGACTGATCCGCAGCTGGAACAATGCCGGCTGGTTCGCGCTGCCGCGCCGACTCGGCAACAAGCTCGCGCCGCTGATCGGCGCGGCCGAAGACGAAGTCGTGATTACCGACACGATCTCGATCAACCTGTTCAAGCTGCTGTCGGCCGCCGTGCGGCTCGCCAATGCGCGCGATCCGAAGCGTCGCGTGATCGTGTCCGAGCGCTCGAACTTCCCGAGCGATCTGTACATCGCGCAGGGCCTGATCGAGCAGCTCGATCGCGGCTACGAGCTGCGCCTCGTCGACGATCCGTCTGAACTGCCCAGCGCGATCGGCGAGGACACCGCGATCGCGATGATCACGCACGTGAACTACCGCACCGGCTATATGCACGACATGGCCGCGCTGACGAAGCTGATTCACGACAGGGGCGCGCTCGCACTGTGGGATCTCGCGCATTCGGCGGGCGCGGTGCCAGTCAATCTGAACGGCGTCGGTGCCGACTACGCGGTCGGCTGCACGTACAAGTATCTGAACGGCGGTCCTGGTTCGCCCGCGTTCGTGTGGGTGCCCAGGCGTCACCAGAACGAGTTTGCGCAGCCGCTGTCGGGCTGGTGGGGGCATCGCGCGCCGTTCGAGATGAACCCGACGTATCAGCCCGACAACGGCGTGGGCCGCTACCTGTGCGGCACGCAGCCGATGGTGTCCATGGCGCTCGTCGAATGCGGGCTCGACGTGTTCCTGCAAACGACCATGGAGGCGGTCCGCCAGAAGTCGCTCGCGCTGACCGATCTGTTCATCGAACTCGTCGAGACACGTTGCGGCGAATTTCCACTGAAGCTCGTGACGCCGCGTGAGCACGCGCAGCGCGGCTCGCACGCGAGCTTCGAACATCCGCACGGCTACGAGGTGATGCAGGCGCTGATCGCGCACGGCGTGATCGGCGACTATCGCGAGCCGCACGTGCTGCGCTTCGGCTTCACGCCGCTGTACACGCGCTTCGTCGACGTATGGGACGCCGTCGAAAGCTTGCGCGACGTGCTCACCCGCGAGGCCTGGCGGGCGCCTGAATTCGCCCAGCGCGGCGCCGTTACCTGAGGACGACAGAATGACCGATCACATGCACACGCCGGGCTTGCCAGAAGAACCGGCGGCACAAGGCTGCCCGTTCGGGCACGGACGGACGGCTTCGCCGCCGTCCGCGAGCGCGGCCGACAGCGGCTGGCACGACGCGCAGCTCGACTTCTCGGAGTCGATGAGCTACGGCGATTATCTGTCGCTCGGCACGGTGCTGGACGCGCAGCATCCGTTGTCGCCGGATCACAACGAGATGCTGTTCATCATCCAGCATCAGACGAGCGAGCTATGGATGAAGCTCGCGCTGTACGAACTGCGCGCGGCGCTCGCGGCCGTGCATCGCGACGAGCTGCCGCCCGCGTTCAAGATGCTTGCGCGCGTGTCGCGAATCATGGAGCAGCTGGTGCAGGCGTGGAGCGTGCTCGCGACGATGACGCCGTCCGAATACACGGCGATGCGGCCGTACCTCGGCAGTTCGTCGGGCTTTCAGTCGTATCAGTACCGGCAGATCGAATTCCTGCTCGGCAACAAGAACGAGCAGATGCTGAAGCCGCACGCGCATCGCGCCGACGTGTACGCGCAAGTGAAGGCATCGCTCGAAGCGCCGTCGTTCTACGACGAAGTGGTGAGGCTGCTGGCGCGCCGCGGCTTCAGGATTTCGCCCGCGCGGCTCGAACGTGACTGGACGAAGCCGACCGAACATGATGCATCGGTCGAAGCGGCGTGGCTCGAGGTGTATCGCAATCCGTCCGAGCATTGGGAGCTGTACGAGATGGCCGAGGAACTCGTCGATCTGGAGGATGCGTTCCGCCAGTGGCGCTTCCGCCACGTGACGACAGTCGAGCGCATCATCGGCTTCAAGCAGGGCACCGGCGGTACCAGCGGCGCGCCGTATCTGCGCAAGATGCTCGACGTGGTGCTGTTTCCCGAGCTTTGGCACGTGCGGACGATGCTGTAGCGCCTCCGCGTACTTCCATTTCACCCGGCAACCGGCAGTGCCTGACACCCTCTAGCGTGCGGTGTAACCACCGTCAATCGGCAAACACACCCCGCTGATCATCGACGCCGCGTCGCTCAACAGAAACAGAATCGGCGCGGCGACTTCCGCCGATTCGGCAAAGCGCCTGAGCGGAATCGCCTGTAACGCGGGATCGCGTTTCGCGGGATCGCTCCACGCCAGCACCGCCATCGGCGTCAGCGTGACCGTCGGGTTCACGCTGTTCACGCGAATTCCGTGTGGCCCCAGCTCGATGCACAACGCGCGCGTGACTGCATCGAGCGCGGCCTTCGACGCCGAATAGCTCAGATGATCGTCGAGCGCGACGAGCGCGGCCTGGCTCGACACGTTGACGATGCTGCCCGCGCGCTCCGCGTCGAGCATGCCACGCGCGACATGCTTCGCGACCAGCACCGCCCCGCGCGCATTCACCGCCATCACGCGATCGAAGCTTGCGGCCGTCGTTTCCACCGCTCGTTCGAGCAACGCGATGCCCGCGCAATTCACCAGACCGTCGAACGGTTCGAGCGAGGCCATTGCTTCGTCGATCGCGGCTTCGTCGCTGATGTCGAGCCTCAACGGCTCGCAGCCGGTTTCCTCGGCGAGCCGCGCGAGCTCGTTCACGTTGCGCGCGGCCGCGACGACCGACGCGCCGCTCGCGCACAGCGCCTCGACCGTCGCGCGCCCGATGCCGCTGGAGGCGCCCGTCACCAGAATCGAGCGGCCGGAAAAATCGAAAGTAGCGTTCATGACGATTGCAAGCGATGCATGACCGGCTTCAACGCCGGATAGAGGTCCGTGTACACGCCGAAGCGCTCTTTGTATAGCGCCATGCGCCGTGCGTCGGGCTGCGCGCGCTCGATCAGCGTGACCCAGCCGCCTTGCGCCGCTTCGCGCGACACGAGGCCGACGCCGAGCGCGGCGAGCAGCGCGGCGCCCATCGCGGCTTCGACGTCCTGCTCGATCGTGCAGACCGGATAGCCGGTGACGTCGGCGATGATCTGCATCCACAGGTCCGAATGCGTGGCGCCGCCGACCACGATCAGCTTGTCGTCGAGCGATCGCGCGCCTTTGCGCCCCGCCTCGATGTTGTGCTTCAGCGCGAACGACACGCCTTCGAGCACGGCGCGATACAGATGCGCGCGCGTATGAAACAGCGACAGCCCGACGAACGCGCCGCTCGCCTTCGCATCCCACACCGGGCTGCGCTCGCCCATTAGATACGGCAGGAACAGCACGCCGTCGGCGCCGGCCGGTACTTGCGCGGCCCGCTCTTCGAGTAGCCGATGGGGATCGCCATGCGGTGTCGCGCGCGCGGCCTCGATCTCCGCATGACAAAACTGCTCGAGATACCACGTGACCGACGCGCCCGCGGTAATCGCACCGCCGAATACGTAGATGTCGTGCTGCCCGTTGAAAACGTGCGGCATGCTGATCAAACCGTGCCGTGCGTCGACACGCTGATTGATGTAACCCCAGCACATGCTGGTGCCGATCATCGCGACGTGCTGCCCCGCGCGCGTGACGCCGGCCGCGAACGTCGCCATCGCCGCATCGACGCCACCCGCGACGATCGCGGTGCCCGCGTCGAGCCCGAGCTGCGCGGTCCATTGCGACAACAGCCCGCCCACCACCTCCGACGATTCGACGAGCCGCTCCGGCATCATCGTCGCGGGAATGCCGAGCATGTCGAGCGCTTCGTCCGACCAGTCGCGCCGCGCGATATCGTAGACGCCGCCGATATTGCCGGCCGAGCTGTGATCGACGGCGACCTCGCCGGTCAGCAAATAGATCACGTACGTATTCGGCGGCAGGAAATAGCGCGTATGCGCCCACACGTCCGGCTCGTTTTCGCGCAGCCACAGCATCTTCGTGTAACCGTAGTAGCTGTCCACTCCGTTGCCGGTGATCGTATAGAGCCGTTCAAGATCGATGTTCTCGCGCACCCAGTCGACCTGCGCGGTCGCGCGCCGGTCCATCCAGATCAGGCAGGGCGCGAGCGGCCGCATGTCGTTGTCGACCGGAATGCCCGAGCCGCCGTACAGGCTACTCACGCACAGCGCCTTGATCGCGCCCGGCGCGATGCCGGCCGCCTTCGCCTCGCTGACGCACTCGGCCACGCATTCGACCACCGCCTTCAGCCACACCACGGGCCACTGCTCGGCCCAGAATGGCTTCGGCGTTTCGGGCTGATAGCTCGACGCATGCTGCGCGACGATCGCGCCGTGCTCGTCGACCAGCAGCGCCTTCGTGCTCTGCGTGCCGATATCGACGCCGATGACGTAGTTCATAGAGTCTCCGTTGAAACGCCGCGCACCAGATTCACGCGCGCGGCTTCATCAGCACCTTGATCGAATCGAGCGAGTTCGCGATCCTGATCGCTTCGTCCCATTCTTCCAACGAAAAGCCGTGCGTGACGATGCCCTTCGACGTAACGAGTCCGCGCGCGAGCAGATCGATTGCGATCGGATAGCAATAGGGCCCAAGATGCGCGCCGCGCACGTCGAGTTCCTTGCGATCGCCGATCACCGACCAGTCGAGCGTCGTATCCGCGCCGAACACCGAGAATTCGACGAAGCGCCCGAGCTTGCGGATCAGGTCCATGCCCTGGTTCACGCCGATCGGCGCACCCGTCGTTTCAATATAGACGTCGCAGCCGTAGCCGTCCGTCAGTGAATGGATGATCGCGAGCGCGTCGTCCTTCTGAGGATTGATCGTCACGTCCGCGCCATATTCGCGCGCGAGTGCGAGCCGTTCCTCGACGAGATCGATCACGACGAGCTGCTTCGGCGTCTTCAGATGCGCGACCTGCGTCATCATCAGACCGAGCGGCCCCGCGCCCGCGATCACGACCACGTCGTCGAGTTGCAGATCGCCGCGATTGACCGTATGAATCGCGCACGCGAGCGGCTCGATGATCGCGGCGTCTTCGAGCGAGATGCCGTCCGGGATCTTGTGGACGATCGCGGTCGGCGGAATGCGCATGTACTCGGCCATGCCACCGTCCGCGACTTCGCGCTGAAAGCCGAAGATGTTGTGCACTTCGCACATCCAGTACTGGCCGGATTTGCAATAGCGGCACTTGCCGCACGGTACGATCTGCTCGGCGATCACGCGCTCGCCCTTCTGCACGCCGAAATGCTCGGCCGCACCCTCGCCCAGTTCCTCGACATAGCCGAAGAACTCGTGGCCCGGAATCACCGGCGCCTTGACCCAAGGGCTTGGGCCGCCCCAGAACATCTTCGCGCCCGAATGGCATTTGCAGTCGCTCGCGCAGATACCGCACGCGGCGATGCGGATCACGAGTTCACGCGCGCGGGCGCGCGGCTTTTGTACCTGTTCGACGCGATAGTCTTTCGGCGCATGGCAGACGATTGCCGTCATGCTCTGCTTGTCGGATTGAGTCATTGCATGGTCCTGCGAAAAGAGGGATGTGGGGAAGACAGCGTTACTTTCTGCGGTCGCGGCTGATATAGATCGCGAGCAGAATGATTCCGCCCTTGATCACGTTCTGCACGTACGGATTCACGCCGACCATGTTCAGGCCGTTGTTCAGGACGCCGAGTAACAGCGCGCCGATCAGCGTGCCGATGATCGAGCCGCGCCCACCGGAGATCGAAGTGCCGCCCATCACGACGGCGGCGATCGCGTCGAGTTCGAAACCGACGCCCGCGTTCGGCTGGCCGCTCATCAGGCGCGCGGTCAGCACGATCGCGGCGAACGCGGACGTCAAACCCGCGATCGTGTAGACGATCAGCTTCACGCGCGCCACACGCACGCCGGACAATCGCGTCGCCTGCTCGTTACCGCCGATCGCATACACATAGCGGCCAAACGGCATCCGTTCGAGCAGCACCCACGCGATCAGATAGATCACCGCCATGATCACGACCGGTGCCTGGACGCCGAGAATCTTGCCGCTGCCGAAGAAGCTGACCCAGTCGGGCAGACCGTCGATCGGATAGCCGCCCGTGTAGATCAGTGCGAGGCCGCGCGCGATACCCATCGTGGCGAGCGTGACGATGATCGGCGGCATGCCGGCGAACGCGACGAAAAAGCCGTTGGCCGCGCCGAAGCCGAGACCGACCGCGAGGCCGACCGCCAGCGCCGCCACCGCATTCATGCCGGCGACCATCAGCCCGGCCGACAGCGTGCCCGCGAGCGCCATCACCGAGCCGACCGACAGATCGATGCCGCCCGTCAGGATCACGCAGGTCATGCCGACCGCGATGATCGCGTTGATCGACACCTGGCGCAGCACGTTCTCGATGTTCGCGGCCGACAGAAAGCTGTCGCTCGCGAACACCATCACGACGCAGACGACCAGCAGGCCGATGAACGGATAGAACAGTGTCGAGCGTTTCAGCGCGGCCCACGTGAAACGCACCGGCGCGCCCGGCGTATCGCTGCCGACGCTCGATGTTTTCGGCGAAGAGGAAGGATTAGGCATGTTCATGAGAGGCTCCGAGCGAACCGGCGGTCGCATAGGTCATCACGGCGTTCGATTCGATCGCGTCGCCTTCGAGCAGCGCTTCGATGCGGCCCTGCCGGAATACGGCGACGCGGTCGCACATGCCGACGATCTCCGGCAACTCGGACGAGATCATGATGATCGAGTAGCCGCGCGCGGTCAGTTCGCGCATCAGCAGATAGATTTCGGCCTTCGCGCCGACGTCGATGCCGCGTGTCGGTTCGTCGAAGATCAGGATGTTGGTGTGGTGATTGAGCCAGCGCGCGATCACGACCTTCTGCTGATTGCCGCCCGACAGCGTCGCGACTTCGGTGTGCATCGTTGGGGCCTTCACGCCGACGCGCTTCATGATGTCGGCGGTCGCGCGCGCTTCGCTACGTTGGTCGATGAAGAAACGTAGCGACCGGTACTTGCCGAGGTTGTTGATCGAGATGTTCTGCTTGATCGAGAACTCGGTAACGAGCCCTTCGGTCTTGCGGCTCTCGGGCAGAATGCCGACGCCCGCGCGCAGCGCATCGGCCGGATCGGCGAGCTTCGCGGCCGCGCCGTTGACGCGAATTTCCTTCGCGTACGCACGGTCCGCGCCGATCACCGCGAGCGCGGTCTCGGTGCGCCCCGAACCGACGAGTCCCGCGAAGCCGAGAATCTCGCCCTCGCGCAGCGTGAAGCTCAACTCGGGGCTGTCTTTGAACAGCTGCAAGCGCACGACGTCGAGCACGACCTTCGCGTCGGCGCGCGGCGTCGGTTTCGGCGGAAAGCTGCTTTCGATGCGGCGTCCCACCATCATCTGCACGAGCCGGCCCACGTCGGATTGCGCGACCTCGGTCATGCCGACGTACTGGCCGTCACGCAGTACCGTGATGCGGTCGCACACCTCGAAAATCTCTTCGAGGTGGTGGGAGATGAAGATCATCGCAACGCCCTGCTGCTTCAGCTCGCGCATGATCGTGAACAGATGCGCGGCCTCGGCGGGCGTCAGCGTCGCGGTCGGTTCGTCGAGAATCAGCACGCGCGCATCGAGCGACAACGCCTTGCCGATTTCGACGAACTGCTGCTGCGCTACCGACAGTTCCCGGATCGGCACCGACAGATCGATCGCTACGCCAAGCCGCTCAAAAATCCGCGCCGCCGCGCGCCGCATGCTGCCGCGTTCGAGCAGACCGAAGCGGTTGCGCAATTCACGGCCGAGAAACATGTTCTCCACCGCGTTCAGATACGGAATCAGGCTGAACTCCTGAAACACGATACCGACGCCCGCGGCCACCGCGTCGTGATAGTTCGCGAAGTGGCGTTGCTCGCCGTCGAGCGTGATCGTGCCTTCGTCCGGCTGGTAGATGCCGCACAGAATCTTCATCAGCGTCGACTTGCCCGCGCCGTTCTCGCCGAGCAGCGCGTGAATCTCGCCGCGCGCGATCTCGAGGTGAATGCCTTGCAGCGCCTTCACGCCGGGAAAGCTCTTGCTGATGTTGTCGAGCTTCAGAATCGTGTCCATCGCATGTTCCTGTGCCGCGCGCCGCCGCGCATGATCCGCACGCGCGGCAGCCTGCGCTTGCGTTACCAGCTGAAGCCCCTGGCGTTGCTCTTGTCGATCATCTTCACGTCGACCGGAATCGCTTTCGGCACATTGGCGCCCCACTTCTTCGCGAGCGCGATGCCGAGCGCGATGCGCACCTGGTCGGCCGGGAATTGCGCGGACGTCTCGACGAATTTCGAATTCGGCTTCTGGATCGCGGCGATCGCTTCCGGTGCGCCGTCGACGCTCGTCAGCTTGATGTCCTTGCCCGACGATTCGATCGCCGACAGTGCGCCCATCGAGCCGCCGTCGTTCACGCTGAACACGCCCTTCAGGTTCGGGTGCGCCTGAATCATGTTCTCGGTGACGGACAACGCGGTCGCGCGTTCCTGCTTGCCGTTCTGCGTATCGACGAGCTTCACGCCCGGCGACTTCGCGAGCGCCGCTTTGCAGCCGCGCACGCGTTCGAGAATCGGCACGACCGGAATGCCGTCGAGAATCGCCACTTCGCCGCTGCCGCCGATCGACTTCGCGAGGTAGTCGCACGCCATCACGCCCGCGTCGTAGTTCTTCGAGCCGACGAACGAATCGACCGGACCGTTCGCGTTCGCATCGACCGCGACCACGACGACGCCCGCCTTCTTCGCCGACGTGACCGCCGACTGGATGCCGGTCGAGTCGGTCGGATTGACGAGCAGGATGTCGATCTTCTTTTGCAGCATGTCTTCGACGTCGCTGACCTGCTTGCTGACGTCGTGATGCGCGTCGGTGACGACGACCGTCGCGCCGGTCGACGCGGCCGCGTCGTTCAGCGCTTTCTGCATCGTCACGAAGTACGGGTTGTTCAGTTCCTGGAACGTCATGCCGATTTTCAGCGGCGCGGCCTGCGCGGTCTGCGCGGCCGACATGGCGACTAGCGACAAACCGAACGCGAGCGAGGCGACACGGCGCGCGAACATCATCGAAGGGTTGAGCGAAAGAGTAGACGGCTTCATGGTTGTCTCCATTTTTTGAAGTGAGCACGCCCCCTCGCGCTGTGGGCGCACAGCGCGATCGATGCGTGTTGAAACGCGAGTGGAATAAAGCTGCGAACTACCGGGCGGCCACTATGTGACCGGGTACGCGACGCCGCTACGCGGCAAGCCCGGCGCGAGCACGATCGCCGGCGCGTTGTCGATGCCCCTGCCATGCGCGGCCGCTTGCTCGGAGGCAACGCGGCTCGCATCGTTCAGTTGCTGATAACGGCGAAACGTCGACGGCGCCATGCCCTTCATCGCAAGAAACTGCCGGTTGAAATTCGACAGGTTGTTGAAGCCCGCCTTGAAGCAGATGTCGGTCACGCTCAGTTCGCCATCGGTCAGCAACTGGCACGCGAGATTGATGCGCATGCGGTTCACGTACTGCACGAACGGCAGCCCGGTATGGCGGCGGAAATATCGCGAAAACGCGCTGACGCTCTGGCCGGCGAGTTGCGCAAGCTCCGACTCGCGCAACTCGTTCGCGAGGTTCTTGCCGATATACGCGAGCACGTGATTGATGCGGGTCGCCGCGAAACTGGTCGGATCGGCTTGATAAGCGGGACTCGCGAGCGTGTCGCGATCCGGCGCGTTGATCAGGATCTCCAGCATCGACATGAACAGCACGAGCCGGCGCAGCCCACGCGCCGCGAGCAGTTCGAGAAAGAGCGGCTTGATCTGCGCGGATGTCTCCAGACCGAACGACAGGCCGCGACGCGCATCGGCGAGCAGCGCCTCGACCTGACGCCATTCCGGAAAACTCTCGAGACAGTTCGATACGAACTCCTGGCCGAATTGCACGACCAGATTGCGCTGCGCGACGCTCTCGCCTTCGGGCACGTCGCTGACCCAGTTGTGCGGCAGGTTCGGCCCCATCAGCACGAGGTTGCCGGGCGCGAAGCTGCCGATGTGATCGCCGACGAACATCTTGCCGGTCGTCGCGACGATCAGATGGATCTCGTACTCCGGATGAAAGTGCCAGCGCACCGTGCGATACGGATAGCCATGCGACCATACTTTGAACGATTCGTCGTGGCGTACGGCCACGATTTCGAGATCAGGTTGCACTGTCTGCCTCCATGAAGCGGCGTGCGGGAGGCGCCGCCGATCTTGATCTTGTAAAGCGAAAAGTAACCGCCAAACGCGTTGGCAACCACTTTAAAAGAAACCGCGAACCGATACTTTTTTGTATTCGGGTTACTCCCGACGCGCGCGCGGTCAAATTTGATGCAATGCAATATGAGTACCGCGATTTGTTTTGTCGCCTCGAACGCTCGTCGCTGCCGCCGGCGCATCGCCCATGCCGCGCTGCGCCATCAAAAGCCCGCCCCTTGCCTTGACTTTCGTTTCTCCGGGTACGATCATTCGCTCACATACAGAGCAAATGCTCTGCACGCACAGAACGCGCGCCGCGAGCGCCGCGGACAAGTTTTTGGAGACACAACATGAACAGCGGGCAAGGCAGCGGCGCGGCCGCACACGTGATCCTGCACATCGGCGCGGGATCGTTTCATCGCGCGCATCAGGCGTGGTATCTGCACCGGCTGAACGAAGCGGGCACGGCCGGCGAGCCGCGCTGGTCGCTCACCGTCGGCAACATTCGCAGCGACATGAACCCGGTGCTCGAAGCGCTCGCCGCGCAGAACGGCGTCTACACGCTCGAAACCGTCACGCCGCAAGGCGAGCGCGCCTACGAGACGATTCGCTCGATCGAGCGCGTGCTGCCGTGGAGCGAAAGCCTCGACGGACTGATCGAAGCGGGCGCCGATCCGGCTTGCAAGATCATCGCGTTCACGGTGACCGAAGGCGGCTATTACCTCGACGAACACGACCGGCTCGACACCGCGAATGCCGATCTCGCCGCCGACCTCGCCGGTGGGCACACGACGATCTACGGCGCGCTCGCGGCGATTCTCGACGCGCGCGCGAAGCGCGGCGCGGGACCCGTCACGCTGCAGACCTGCGACAACCTGCGCAGCAACGGCGAGCGTTTTCATGCGGGCATGAGCGAGTTTCTCGAACGACGCGGCGCGAACGAACTCGCGCAATGGTTCGACGACAACACGTCATGCCCGTGTTCGATGGTCGATCGCATCACGCCGCGTCCGACGCCCGACGTGCGCGAGCGCGTGAAGGCCGCGACCGGCGTCGACGATGCGAGTCCGGTGATGGGCGAGGCGTTCATCCAGTGGGTGATCGAAGACCGCTTCATCGCGGGACGGCCGACCTGGGAGAAGGTCGGCGCGGAACTCGTCGATTCAGTGCTGCCGTACGAGGAAGCGAAGATCCGCATTCTCAACGCGACGCATAGCTGCATCGCGTGGGCGGGCACGCTGGTCGGCCTGAACTACATTCACGAAGGCACGCTCGACGCTGACATCCGCCAGTTCGCGTACGACTACGTGACCGAGGACGTGATCCCGTGTCTGACACCGAGTCCGCTCGATCTCGAACGCTATCGCGACGTCGTGCTCGAGCGCTTCAGCAACCCGCATATCCTCGACACGAACCAGCGCGTCGCCGCCGACGGCTTCTCGAAGTTACCCGGCTTCATCGCGCCGACACTCGCCGAATGCTTCGAGCGCGGCGTCACGCCGGCGGCGACCTCTATGCTGCCCGCGTTGTTCTTCCGCTTTCTGGAACGCTGGCACACGGGCAAGCTGCCCTACGCGTATCAGGACGGCGTGATGGACGAGCGCGTCGCGCACGCCTTTTTCACGGCCCCCGATCCGCTGCGCGCATTCGCGGCCGACCGGCTGCTGTGGGGCGGCATGGCGCAGACGCCCGAGCTCGAAGCGGCGCTCGCGGGCGCGCTCGCGCGGGTCGACGCATGGCTCGCCAAACGCGGCGCGACTAGCCAGGCTTAATGCGCATGACAGCGCGCGCGATGAACCGCTAAAGTAGCGCATCCCCAACGACGAAGGTTTCGCTCCCATGTACCTAGGCATCGACCTCGGCACGTCCGAAGTGAAAGTTCTGCTGCTCGCCTCCGACGGCCGCGTGATCGGCACCGCAGGCTCGCCGTTCACCGTTTCGCGTCCGCACCAGCGCTGGGCCGAGCAGAATCCCGAAGACTGGTGGGCCGGCACGCGCACGGCGCTCGCCGCGTTGCGCGCGCGTCATCCCGACGAATTCGCGCAGATTCGCGGCATCGGCCTGTCGGGGCAGATGCACGGCGCGGTGCTGCTCGACGCGGAAAACCGCGTGCTGCGGCCCGCGATCCTGTGGAATGACATGCGCAGCGACAAGGAGTGCGCGGAGTTGACCGAGCGCGCGCCGGATCTGCACAGCGTCGCCGGCAATCTGGCGATGCCCGGTTTCACGGCGCCGAAGCTGCTGTGGGTCGCGC
Organism: Paraburkholderia lebeckiae; assembly: GCF_014201005.1. Taxonomy (NCBI): domain Bacteria; kingdom Pseudomonadati; phylum Pseudomonadota; class Betaproteobacteria; order Burkholderiales; family Burkholderiaceae; genus Paraburkholderia; species Paraburkholderia lebeckiae. Next base: position 128,045 of record NZ_JACHDK010000006.1, read on the forward strand.
GTCACGAGCCGGAGATTTTCGCGAGGACTGCCTGCGTGCTGCTGCCGAAAGACTATCTGCGCCTGCAACTCACGGGCGGCAAGGTGTCCGATCCATCGGACGCGGCCGGCACGTTGTGGCTCGACGTCGCGAAACGCGATTGGTCCGATTCGCTGCTCGCTGCCTGCAACATGACGCGCGCGCAGATGCCGGCGCTGCGCGAAGGCAGCGCGCCGGCCGGCACGCTGCTGGCGGAACTCGCGCGCGAATTCGGCCTGCGCGACGACGTGATCGTCGCGGCCGGCGGCGGCGACAACGCGACCAGCGCGATCGGCATCGGCGCGACGCAACCGGGCGACGGCTTCGTGTCGTTGGGTACGTCGGGCGTGCTGTGCGTGGTCGGCGACAGCTTCCGCCCGAACCCGGCCTCCGCCGTGCATGCGTTCTGTCACGCGATCCCGGACCGCTGGCATCAGATGAGCGTGGTGCTGTCGGCGGCGAGCTGTTTGCGCTGGGTCTGCAAGCTGACGTCGACCGACGAGCCGACGCTGCTCGCCGAAATCGAGGCGTTGCCCGCCGAGGCCTTGACCACCGCGCCGCTCTTTTTGCCGTATCTGTCGGGCGAGCGCACGCCGCACAACGACCCCTATGCGCAAGGCGTATTCTTCGGCATGACTCACGCAACCGACCGCGCGCTGCTCGGCTACGCGGTGCTCGAAGGCGTGACGCTCGCGCTGACCGACGGCCTCGACGCGCTGCGCGCGGCCGGCACCGAGGCGAAGGTGTTGTCGCTGCTCGGCGGCGGTGCACGCAGCGACTACTGGGCCCAGTTGCTCGCCGATGCGCTCGACACCGTCACCGTCAAGCACGGCGGCGGCGAAACCGGCGCGGCGCTCGGCGCGGCGCGTCTCGGCTGGCTCGCCGCCGGTGGCGAGCCGGCCACCGTGCTGACCAAGCCGCCCGTCGAAAAGGAGTTCACGCCGAATCCGCGCCGCCACGCGCAATTGCGCACGCGACTCGAAGCGTATCGCGCGCTGTATCGCCACGTACGGCCGCTGTTCGATCCCGCGCGCGCACCGCTCGCCTGAGCGTCAACCGCAGCCGGCCCGCGCGACAGACGCGCCGCCGGCCGCTATCATCGGCGCACTTCAACCGAAAACTCATCGTGCCCAGGTCCACAGAAAAACTCGATCTCGCCACGCGCGCCGCGTGGCTTTATTACGTCGCGGGCAATACCCAGAACGAAATCGCCGAGAAGCTGCAGGTATCGCGGCCGGTCGCGCAGCGGCTCGTCGCGTTCGCGGTCGAAAAGAACCTGATCCGCGTGCGGGTCGATCACAAGCTCGCTGATTGCCTGTCGCTCGCCGATCAGCTGTCGAAGCGCTATGGCCTCAGCCTATGCGAGATCGTGCCGATCGACGGCGATACCTCCGAGGAAGTCGACCGTAAGCTCGCGGTAGCCGGCGCGCAGGTGATGGAGCGCTATCTGAGCGAGGAAAAGCCGATGGTCGTCGCGGTCAGCAGCGGCCGCACGCTGAAGGCCGCGGTCGATCAGATCGCGCAGCTAGACCGTCCGCAGCATCGGCTGGTATCGATGGTCGGCGCGATCGCGCAGGACGGCTCCTCGAACCGTTACGACGTCGCGCTGCACATTTCCGAAAAGACCGGCGGCAAGCATTTTCTGCTGCCCGCGCCGCTGCTTGCCGACAGCGAGGCCGAGCGCGCGCAGTGGTGCAATCACCGTCTCTATCGGATCGTCGAGTCGCTGTCCGCGCAGGCCGATGTCGCGTTCGTCGGCATCGGCAACATCGGCATGACCTGTCCGTTGCACGAGGACGGCTTCATCACGGAAGGCGAGGTGAACGAGTTGATGCACAACGGCGCGGTCGCCGAAATGCTCGGCCTGCCAATCGATGCGGCCGGCGCGCACGTCGAATCGCCGACCGGCCGACGCGTGACGAGCATCGCGCTCGACACGCCGCCACGGCGGCCGACCATCGGCTTCGCGGGCGGGCTGCGCAAGCGCGAGGCGCTGATCGCGGTGCTCAAGGGGGGGTGGTTGTCGGGGCTCGTTACCGATGAGTTGTGTGCGCGGGCGGCGTTGGAGGCGTGAGCTGCGGTAGCGTGCCGGTCGCGCTCTATCGCGTCAAATGCCCGAAAGCACCTTTCGCCTGACGGTCTGTAGTGCGCGCCCGTCAAACGCATGACTCTTTCGACGCAAGGCATAAAAAGGTGGCCGCCTGTTTTAATCTGTCCGGCGCGATTACCTAGTCAGTTCTGAATAATTCGCTTTGGTCGGCCCTTGCCTCACGGTTGAAATGCCACAGCGATTGGGCGGTTGAGCAAAGCGATCAGAACAATGGCGCAGAAGAGCCTCAGCTTCGTCAGAATCATCCGCACGTTATGGCCGGCGCCGCACGCACACTGCGTGCATCGCGTCGCCGAGCGCACCTTTGAGCCAGTTCCGATCGAGCTTGCCGTCCGCCTTCATGTGACCGATGGTCGGCTCGATCTCGCTTCACCTTTGGATCATCGCGCGCAAACCCCGCGTGCTTCCACGTCGCAGTCCCGGGTGATAAATCTTCACGCCATTGACGGCGACGCCCTTGTAGCTGCGATCAACAACGGCCACTTCCGGCTTCACGTCGTTCAGGATCGCCGCCTGCTCCAGCGCCTCGGCCAGTGCATGGCCATCGTACGGATTGCCGGGTATCGAGTGCGCCCCGGTCACGAGCCCTTGTGCATCGTCGTAATCGACACGGGCCACCGGCAGATCCGTCATAAGGTGGTGCGACCTCATCTATACGGAGTGCACCGAATCCATGACGAGCAAGTCGGTACCGCATAACCCGCAAACGCCACCACCGCCCGGCCTCAAGCAACCGGCATTTGCCTTTCCCTTCCTGCACAAGGCGCAAGGCAATGCGGGGGCACCAGCCCGATTCACCGACGAGCACGAGATTTACCGGCTGCTGGCCTTGAACGAGCCGTCCGGTTCGTACCTTGTGAGCCGCAAGGGTATATGGAACGGTGGGATACATGTCACGGACGCAGGCGCGGGGCAGGCGTTGGACCTTGACGCCGGATTGCGATGCATTGCGGACGGCGTGCTGGTCACCTATCGCGCCGACAGCGACTATCCGATCAGCGAAGTGAGCGTGGACGGCAGTAACGTACCGCTTCGAGCCCCTTACAGTACGGGCTTTGCCCTCGTGCGGCACGAGATGGAGTTTCCGCGCGGCTCGAAGCTGACGTTCTACAGCCTGTACATGCACCTTATGTCGAACGCCGACTACGACAGCCATTTCCCGAAGCGGCAGAAACCGGCGTACTGGTCGCGGCGGTGGCGGGTTACACAGTACGCCCAGGACAGACCGTCGCCGCGCGCTGGACAAACTGTGGACCCCTTGCAGGTTGGTTTGCATGTGCGCAAGACGCCTAACGGCGCAGTGCTTGGCATCCTGCCGCAGGGCGTGAGCGTGACCGTCGGCAAGACAGCGACGGTGCACGGCGCACCGTGGGGCCAGCTAACGGATCTGAACGGGGCAACGCTCTATCCGCCCGAGACGGGCGGCTATGTCGCGCCCTCTGTAGCCACTTCCGGCTGGATCTACCTGGGCGCGCAGAATGGCGGCCCGGTCGCGAAAGAGAGCCTCCCGGATTCAACCTTCGACCGGATAGTGGTCGCAATGAACCAGACGTGCAGCCCCGGCGATCCGCAGGGAACAGGCGGCGGTATTTCCGTCAAGGCGGGAGACCTGATCGGTCACCTCGGCCGCTACGACTCGCTGAATCAAGGCACGTCCGGAACGCGGATGGCGCACATCGAGGTGTTCTGCGACGACAGCATCCGGTCGTTCCTCGAACAGGGGCGCGCATGGGTCAACCGGCACGGTCCGCACAAGGAGGACTGGGCGGCACTGGGCCTGTCGTCCGAGCCGACGATCCTGCGGATCGCACCGGGCACGGTGCTGTATCAACGTACTCGGGACAATCAGTTTGTCCCGGGTGCTAACCTGCAGTCGAGAAAGACGGACGCCGTTCAGGTGTATTCGCTCGCCGAACTGGCGCGTAACCCGAATCGACGGATCCCCGAGCCGCATCCCCATCCCGACCCGGGTTACCCGGTGAACTGGTGGCACGTCGACGGCGTGAGTGCACAAGGTCAACCGATCGACGGCTGGGTGTGCGACTTCAACCACGCGAGCGGCCGGGTGACGCTGGAACTCTCGCAGAAGTGGATCGACTTCGAGTGCCTGTCAGACGCCCATGATCCGGCGCATACGATTTTTGCGACCACCCAGCAGTGGGTCGATTATGCGAGCGGCGCCAATGTTGCCGACCTCGCTTCGCGTTCGAATCTCAGTCCGTTGATGCTCAAGGTGTACGACGCCCTGTTCAGGAAAGGCGATGGGAAGCAGGCAGCTGATGAGCTATGCACGCTGTCACAGATTGAGCGTGGTGGGTATCCGTGGCTGATGCAAGCGGCGTCCCGGCTGATCGTCAAGCACGAGAGCGAGTGGGCGAAACCGGGAAAATGGAAGCAGCTGATCGCCGAGCTGGAGAAGCAGACGGGGCCCAAGCCGCAGCACCAGGAAGAGCAGAAGCGGATCGATAAGCTCGTGTGGTGGGATGAGGTGGCGGCTAAAGTCCCAGGCTTCCCCGGATCTGATATCTATCACATCAATCCGATTGCTCTGATTAGCAACTTCATGGGGGCAATTCGAGGCCGTCTGACGCTTGAAGAGGCGAGGATCCGTGCGTTTTTGAGGATGATTCCGGTCGGAGAGGGAACACAAACGCCTACCGGTTATGAGCGCCTATTCGGCGGGCAATCGTTTATCAGAGATTACGGGAAAGACTTCGATGATCATCCCCGGATTGTGATTACCAAAGCGAATAAAAAGACAGGTAAATCCTATAGCTCCAGTGCCGCAGGCGCCTATCAGGTTATGGGATATAACTGGGACGACCCAACCTATGTCGCGTACCGAAAGCAATATGAAATTAACGATTTTTCACCGATTTCCCAGGATAGATATTGCGTTATTCTTTTGAGGCATAAGCGTCATGCACTTAGTGACATCAAAAACGGTGATGTAAAGAAAGCAATATTTGCGGACCACTGCAATCTCGAATGGGCGAGTTTGCCGGGTGATCAATATGGGCAAGGTGGCGTGGGAATGGATACAGTAAATGCCAAATTTACAGAATATCTGAAAGACGAGCTGGCTGGAAAGAGTGATTTGGCTGTGCCGATCGGTGGCCTCGATGATTTGATTAAGTGAGGCAAAAATGAAAGCTATATTTCGAGCCTTGATGGTTTTTTTGTCAGTGAATTCGCCTTTGTTCACGCAGCCGACAACAGGACGCTGCCGAATTTTTCGGACTATTCCGTTGATGTGTATCATGGCACTCTAAAGATTCCGAATTACTATAAAAAAGTGGATGGTGAGTGGCGTGATGATTGGGGAAAAATGGTCTCCCCGATTGAGATAAATTTTGCTGGTAAATATTATATCGGGACTCATAGTTGTGGTGGGAGTTGTAGATACTATACGCTTTCGAACTTGGTAAGCGGATCGGAATCAAACGCGCTCGATATGTTTTCGAATGATGAGAGGCGCTCTCAGAAAACTTCTGATGGACGAAATTATGTAACCAGTCTCGTTAGTCAACCCAATAGCAAGATGTTGGTCGCGCAATATCATATTGATCGAAGTGCAATCTCTGAGGAAGAGTGTCGGGAAAGAATTTTTTATCTTAGTGATGATGGCAAGGAAGTTAGGCCGATAACAAAAACCGTCAATTTTTGCGACGAGCGCCGTTGAAATTTGACTGCGTGTGATCCCCTTTTTCATCGAAAAGATGCCGGCGCCGACGGGCTTAGTCTTATCTTGAATAAACATTTGTTCTAACGTAGCAGACTGAGGGTCGACATGAAAGCAATATTGTTGATCTTGGTGACGGTCTGCGCAGCCTGTTTTGCATACGGTTCAGAGCCACTTGCATCTGTGGAGAGCCAAGACCTTGGGCCAATCCCACAGGTGATTCGCTCGACCATCGAATCAGACATCTCCTTTAGACCTTACGGGTCGCTGAATTGCAAGGTGCAAGGAAAAAAATTCCACTGTCGTCGGATAGTTTGGTATCTACGTGGTTTGTCACAACTAGTGAGGCTTGTGGATGGGGAGCGGCGCTAGGACCTATTTGGCTAGTGGAAAAGCCGTCAACAGGCAATCCTTCACTGATGCTTTCAACTGGTGGCTATAGTGTGTCGATTGCTGGGAAGTCACGCGGCGGTTTTGTTGGCATTGCCGTCATCTCTGGAACTGCTGAGGAGAGTGTTCGTAAGCGTTACTTTTTTGATGGTCGAAAGTATATGTCCGGCACTAAATAGACCACGCTGGCACACGGGCTTGCACAAGCGGATGCACGCCGGACATGATTAACGCGACGGTGGCCGACATAGACCGGTTCAAGAGCGACCCTGCTGGAAACCTTGACTCAGCCTTCGAGGAGGAATTTGGCTACCAGTGCGATCCGACGGCGTGGAAGCAGACCACTGAGGCGGAGCCCGCGCTTCCTCGCACCGGACGACTCCCCGCCGTCCGGTAGATTTTCCGTTCTTTCATTTCACCTTGCAATGCAAAGCGCCTAACGCCCTCCAGGGACAGCGCCTTGCGTGCGCCGCCTGTTTATGCAATGCGTCATCGCGCGATCAAGCCGCCAGCACCTCGACGATCTTGCGCTGGAACGCCTTGCCTTCGCTGTCGAACAGATGGCAATGCTCGGGCGTCCCGCCGAGCTTCTGCACGTTGCCCTTCGCATGCCGTTCGAGCGGCGGAATCCGCGCGATCAATCCGTCCGGCGCCACGCTCGACTCCGCGTACAGATACGCGGCATCGCCGAGCGATTCGACCGTCATCGTGCGTGCCTCGATCCCGTCCTCGGTCGTGCTGACGTGCAGATGCTCGGGGCGGATGCCGACCGTCACCTTGTCGCCCTGCTTGGCCGCGCCCGGCTCGACCGATACGCGCTGCGTCTCGCCGGTCTCGTAACGCACCGTGACGCCGTCGTGCGACACCGACTGCACGACGCCTTCCATGAAGTTCATTTTCGGCGAGCCGATGAAGCCGGCCACGAAGCGGTTCGCCGGCGCGTGATACAGCATCGTCGGACTGCCGACCTGCTCCAGATTGCCCGCCGACAACACGACGATCTTGTCGGCCAAAGTCATCGCCTCGACCTGATCGTGCGTCACGTAGATCATCGTCGTCTTCAACTCGTCGTGCAGGCGCGCGAACTCGAGGCGCATCTTCACGCGCAGCGCGGCGTCGAGATTCGACAGCGGCTCGTCGAACAGAAACACTTTCGGCTTGCGCGTGATCGCGCGGCCGATCGCGACGCGCTGACGCTGGCCGCCCGACAGTTGCTTCGGCTTGCGATCGAGCAGATGGTCGATGTGCAGGATCTTCGCCGCGTTGCGCACGGCTGAGTCGATCTCCGGTTTCTTCGCGCCGGCGAGCTTCAGGCCGAACGCCATGTTGTCGTACAGCGTCATGTGCGGATACAGCGCGTACGACTGGAACACCATCGCGATGCCGCGCTTGGCCGGCGGCACGTCGTTCATGCGCACGGCGTCGATGTTCAGATCGCCGCCCGTGATGTCCTCCAGGCCCGCGATCATCCGCATCAGGGTCGATTTGCCGCAACCGCTCGGCCCGACGAACACGACGAACTCGCCATCGGCGATGTCGAGATTGATGTCGCGCATCACTTCGTTTTCGTCGTAGGCCTTTCTGATGTTGCGCAAGGTTACGCTTGCCATGATGTGTCTCCGTGTAATGCTGTTCGATGCTGCTCGTTACTTCGTGCTGCTACCAGATGCCGTGTCGTGTCGCGTGCATTCGCGCGCTCATGGCGCCGCGGCCGTTGCGGACAGTGTCCATTGCGCAACGAGGTCGGGCAACTGCCGCATGTCGTCGAACACATGACGCGCGCCCGCCGCGTGCAGGCGATCGATCTGCGCATCGCTCGCATGACCGCCGCCGATAAACCCCAGCACCGCCATGCCCGCCGTGGCCGCCGCCGTAACGCCGGTCACGCTGTCCTCGACGACGAGGCACGCGCCGGGCGCCAGCCCGAAGCCTTGCGCCGCCGCCAGATACACGTCCGGCGCGGGCTTCGGATTCGGCACCGCGTCGGCGCAGAACAGCCGCTCGCCGAAAAAACGCTTCAGGCCCGTGCGCGCCAGCACCGTCTCGACGTACGGCCGGAAGCTATTGCTCGCGCAGCCTTTGACGAGCGGCACCTGGGTCAGCGCCATCTCGATACCGTCGACCGCGGGCGCCTCGATCGCCGCAGCTTCGACCGCGCGGCGGATCGCATCGATATCGTCGGCGCCGAGCTGTTTGCCGAGCTGAGTCGCGGTGTCCTGCAACACGCGCTCGATGCGCAGCCCGAGCAGCGGCAGCACGACCGGCTCGACGTCGATGCCGGGCCAGCGCGCCTCGAGTTCACGCACCAGCATGCGCGCGGCCACCGCTTCGCTGTCGATCAGCACGCCGTCGCAATCGCAGATCAACGCATAGCGCACGATGCCCGGGCCAGCCGTCATTTGACGGCCCCGAACGTGAGCCCGCGCACCAACTGCTTCTGCGACAGCCAGCCGACGATCAGGATCGGCGCGACCGCCAGCAACGAAGCGGCCGACAACTTGGCCCAGAACAAACCTTCGGGACTCGAATACGACGCGATGAACACGGTCAGCGGCGCCGCGTTCGAGCTCGACAGGTTGATGCTCCAGAACGCCTCGTTCCACGACAGGATCACGAGCAACAGCGCGGTCGATGCGAGCCCGGGCAGCGCCATCGGCATCAGGAGATAGACGATCTCCTGCCACGTCGCCGCGCCGTCGATGCGCCCGGCTTCGAGAATGTCGCGCGGAATCTCGGCGAAGTACGTGAACGCCATCCAGACCGCGATCGGCAGATTGATCAGCGTGTAGACGATGATCAGGCCCGACACGGTATCCAGAAGGCCGCTGTTTTTCCACAGCAGATAGATCGGCACCAGCACACCGACCGACGGCATCATCTTCGTCGACAGCATCCACAGCAGCACTTTCTGCGTGCGGCGCGTCGGGAAGAACGCCATCGCGTACGCGCACGGCACCGCGAGGATCAGGCACAGCAGTGTGACGCCAACCGAGATCAGTATCGAGTTCCACGCGAACGCGAAGTAGTTGCTGCGCGCGAACACCTCGCGGAAGCTGTCGAGCGTCGGCACGAAAAACAGCGACGACGCATAGGCCTGCTGCTCGGTCTTGAACGCGGTGATCGTCATCCAGAAGATCGGGAAGAACAGCAGCAGCGCGACGAGCCACGCGATCACGCCGGGAATGCCGCGACGAATCGTGTCGAACGGCGATTTGGTCGGCACCGCGACCGGCTGCGTCGTCGATGCCGTAGTGGAGGCAACGTGGCTCATTTTTCGTACTCCCCTTTCAGGTTCTTCGCGAGCATCCGCACGAGGAAGATCGACACGATATTGGCCAGCACGACCGCGAGGATACCGCCCGCCGAGGCGAGACCGACGTCGAACTGTTGCAGGCCCAGCGCGAAGATCAGGTACGACAGGGTGGTGGTCGCGTTGCCCGGACCGCCGCCCGTGGTCGTATAGATCTCGGCGAAGATCGACAGCAGGAAAATCGTCTCCATCATCACGACGACCGCGATCGCACGTCGCAGGTGCGGCAGCGTGATGTAGAAGAACATCGAGAACGGACCGGCGCCGTCGATCTTCGCGGCTTCCTTCTGCTCCTGGTCGAGCGACTGGATCGACGTGAACAGGATCAGGAACGCGAACGGCAGCCACTGCCACGCGACGATCATGATGACCGCGGTGAGCGGATAGTCGGCGAACCAGTCGATCGGCTGCATGCCGAGCGCCCGCATGCCCTGCGCGACGAGGCCGTACACCGGGTGCAGGATCATGTTCTTCCAGATCAGCGCGCTGACCGTCGGCATCACGAAGAACGGGCCGATCGCGAGCAGGCGGGCCACCCCCTGCCCGTAGAACTTGCGGTCGAACAGGATCGCCATCAGCACGCCGCCGCCCACGGTGATCACGAGCACCCATACGATCAGCTCGATCGTATGTGCGATCGACGGGCCGAACGACGGATCGGTCGCGAGATAGCGGTAGTTGTCGAAGCCGGCGAAGCCGCGCAGATCGGGATTGAGCAGGTTGTAGTGCGAGAACGAGAACCAGATCGTCATCGCGAGCGGAATGACCATCCACAGCACGAGCACGCCGACCGACGGCGCCACGAGCCAGCGGGCCGAACTGGCCTTACGCTGCTCGCGTTCTTTTTCTGTCTGGGGATGGGTTTGCATCAGAGGTAGGCGCAAAGGACGCATGATGGACCACCTGTTCGGTAATGCGCGGAGCGTTCGCCGGAGCCGCGTATGTGCGACGCGGCGTGCCGTGCCTGAATGGCGCACGACACGCGCCGCATCGCATCGGGCGCAGACGAACGGCCGCCCTGCTGCATGAGCCGCATCGGTCGATGCGGCGGGCCTGCCGGGTTACTTCTGATAACCCGCCTGCTTGACCGCGCGATTCGCGGCCGCGTTGCCGGCCGCGAGTGCCTGGTCGACCGTCATCTGACCAGCGATCGCGCCGGAGATGCTCTGCCCGACAACCGTGCCGAACGACTGGAATTCGGGAATTCCGACGAACTGCACACCCGTGTACGGGACCGGCTTCAAGGTCGGATGATCCGGGTCGGCGGTCTGGATCGCCTTCAGCACGAAGTCGCCGAACGGCGCGGCCTGCTTGTACTCGGGGCGCGCGTAAGTGGACTGGCGCGTGCCCGGCGGCACCGAGGCCCAGCCTTCGTCCTTCGCGACCTGTTCAATGTACTCCTTCGAGGTCGCCCACTCGATGAACTTCTTCGCCGCATCTTGCTGCTTCGACGACTTCGGAATCGCGAGCGCCCACGCCCACAGCCAGTGCGAGCCCTTCGGCGTGACCGCGACGGGCGCCGCGGCGAAGCCGACCTTGTCGGCGATCTGCGACTGCTGCTTGTTGTAGAGCATGCCGGCCGCGACCGTCGCGTCGATCCACATCGCGCACTTGCCCGAGGACATCAGCGTCAGGTTTTCGTTGAAACCGTTCGAGCTTGCTCCCGGAGGGCCGTCCTTCTTCAGCAGATCGACGTAGAACGTCATCGCCTTCTTCCATTCCGGCGACGTCAGCTGCGCGTCCCACTTCTCGTCGAACCAGCGGCCGCCGAAGGTGTTCACGACCGTCGTGCCGTACGCCATGTTCTCGCCCCAGCCCGCCTTGCCGCGCAGGCAAATGCCGTATTGCTCCTTGGACTTGTCGGTGAGCTTGTCGGCGAATTGGGCGATCTGGTCGTAGGTCGGCTGGTCGGGCATCTTCAGACCGGCCTTGTCGAACAGATCCTTGCGGTAATAGGTCATCGAGCTTTCGACGTAGAACGGCAGCGCGTACAGCTGGCCGTTCGCGGACAGGCCGTCGCGGGCCGTCTTCACGACGTCGTTGAGGTCATAGCTCGCCGGCAGGTTGGTGATCGGCGCGAGCCAGCCGCGCTTGCCCCATTGCGGGGTTTCATACGCGCCGATCGTCATTACGTCGAACTGGCCGCTGCCGGTCGTGATGTCGGTCGTCGCGCGCTGACGCAGCACGTTTTCCTCGAGGATCACCCAGTTCAGCTTGATGTCCGGATTCGCTTTTTCGAACGCGGGCGACAGCTTCTTCAACTCGATCATGTCCGGATTGTTCAGCGTCGCGATCGTCACCGTCGCCGCCGATGCGCTCAGCGCGAAGCAGGTGGCCGCGCCGGCACCGGCCGCCTTCAGCGCAAATTTGAAAGCTGATTTCATCGTTGTCTCCTTTTTCGTACGTTATATGATGCTGCGTTCGTTTGACGGAATGACGCGCCGCTCGGAGCAGTCAACGTGCCCGCTCCCTGCTCTTTATTCAGCTCATCCAGTTGCCGCCGTCGACGTTCAGCGTCTGCGCGGTGATGTAGTCGGCATCGGCCGACGCGAGGAACAGCGCGGCGCCGGTCAGGTCGTCGGGCACGCCCATGCGGCCGAGCGGCACGGCCTCGCCGACGAGGCGCTTCTTCTCGCCGAGCGGCCGGTTTTCGTAGCGCGCGAACAGCGCATCGACCTCGTTCCACATCGGCGTGTCAACGACGCCCGGCGCGATGCCGTTCACATTGATCTTATGCGGCGCGAGCGCGAGCGCCGCGGACTGCGTATAGCTCAACACCGCCGCCTTGGTCGCGCAGTAGTGCGACACGAGCGCCTCGCCGCGCCGCCCGGCCTGCGACGACATATTGATGATCTTGCCGCCGCGGCCCTGCTCGACCATCTGCCGCGCGACCGCCTGCATCAGGAAGAACATGCCCTTCACGTTGACCGCGAACAGGCGGTCGAACACGTCCCAGGATTCGTCGAGGAGCGGGCGCATGTCGAACAGCGCCGCATTGTTGAACAGGATGTCGATCTGGCCGAAGCAGCCGAGCGTGCTCGTGACGATGCGCTCGATGTCCTCGCGGCGCCGGACGTCGGCGCTGACGCTCAACACGCGCTCGCCGTAGATGCCGCGCAGCGCGCCGCCGAGGCTGTCGGTCGGCTTCACGTCGACCAGCACGCAGCGCGCACCCTCGTCGAGATAGCGCAGGGCCACCGCTTCACCGATACCGCTGGCCGCGCCCGTCAGAATGGCGACTTTGTCCTGCAATCGTGCCACTGCCTGTCTCCGGTTCGTTTTTACATTTTGGCGCGCGGTGAGCGAACGCCCATCGCGCGATCAATTGCTCGGCTAGTGATCGAATGATCGGATACGGACCGGATCATGTCAAGGCACGCGGACGAATTTCGATGGTGCAGCGCGGCAGGAGCAAGCCCATTGCGCCATGGGTCGCCACGACGCGTTCGCTGCGTGCCGCCGTGCGAAGATTCGCGCCGCTGACAAAAAATCGCGCTACGTTATATCATTTCGACCTTGCAGCCCGCTCGGGGGCCGCCATGTCAGGAGATTCACGCCGATGACCACCTCGCTCGCCGAACAGCACGCCATGCGGCTCGCGCATGCGGACGCGCACGCCGCGGCGCAGGGGCTCGCGCTGACGCCGCTGCGCCGCCAGGTGTACGCGGCGATCGTCGCGAGCGAGCGGCCGGTCGGCGCGTACGAGTTGCTCGACGCGCTCGCGCCCGAGCGCGGTCGCATGCCGCCGACCACCGTCTATCGCGCGCTCGACTTCCTCGTCGCGCACGGCTTCGTGCACCGGATCGAATCGAAGAACGCGTTCGTCGCCTGCTGCGAAATCGGCGTGCCGCATCGCAGCCAGTTCCTGATGTGCGACGGCTGCGGCGCGACCGTCGAGATTCCCGGCGACGAACTCGCCGACCGCCTGTCGCACAGCGCGCCGGCGCATGGCTTCGAGGTGCATCGTCAGGTGATCGAGCTAAGTGGACTGTGCGGGCCATGTGCGCGAGCGGCGAAGCCTGGCGGCACCGGCGAAGCAGCAGGCAATTCGTCGTGATCAGATGCGCGGCGCCGCGCTAAGCGCCACCCCGTGCCACCCCGTATTTGGCCTTGCCACCGCGAGTGGCTGATTCAACTCTCACCCAGCAGGAAACAACGATGAAAACAATCGGCTCGATGTTGTCCAGAGCGCACCGCGCGCTGAAGCGTTCGACGTCTGTGCGCACCCTGTACACCTGTCTGCTCGCGATCGCGGCGCTCAGCTTCGGCCACAACGCGTTCGCCGCCGACGCGAAAATTCCGGTCGTCGCCGCGGAGAACTTTTATGGCGACGTGGTCCGGCAACTCGGCGGCGATCGCGTCGACGTGATCAGCATCCTCAGCAACCCGGACCAGGACCCGCATCTGTTCGAAGCGAGCCCGGCCACCGCGCGCGCGTTGCAGCATGCGAGCCTCGTCGTCTACAACGGCGCCGACTACGATCCGTGGATGGCGAAGCTGCTGGCCGCATCGAAAGGCACGCATCGCACCATGATCGTCGCGGCCGACCTCGTCGGCAAAAAAGGCGGCGACAATCCGCACCTGTGGTACGACCCGGCGACGATGCCGAAAGTCGCGCGCGCGGTCAGCGACGCGCTCTGCGCTGCTGACCCGGCGCACAAGTCGGCGTACGATGCGAACCTCGCGAAGTTTCTCGATTCGCTGAAGCCGATCGACGCGAAGGTCGCCGAGCTGCACGGCCACTATGCGGGCTTGCCGGTCACGGCGACGGAGCCGGTGTTCGGCTATATGTCTGACGCGATTGGCCTCGCCATGCGCAACCAGCGCTTCCAGCTCGCCACGATGAACGACACCGAAGCGAGCGCGGCCGATATCGCCGCGTTCGAACGCGATCTGCGTGAGCGGCGCGTGCGCGTGCTGATCTATAACAGCCAGGCCACCGAGGCGCTGACCCAACGGATGCTGAAGCTCGCGCAACAATCGAAGGTACCGACGATGAGCGTCACCGAAACCCTGCCGCCCGGCAAGACCTATCAGACGTGGATGCTGACGCAGCTCGATGCGTTGCAGAAAGCGCTCGCGGCGGGTGACACGAACGGCGCGATTGGCGCGACCAGCGCGAACGCGCAAGGAAAGGCTCCATGATTCCGACTGGCCATCAAACGCCAGCAGGTGCGCAATCAGGCGCACCCACCGCGCGCGGCGACAGGCCCGTGCTCGAACTCGCCAACGTGACGCTCGATCTGGGCGGCCGCACGATCCTGCGCGACACCAGCTTCGTCGTGAACCAGGGCGAGTTCATCGGCGTGCTCGGGCCCAACGGCGCGGGCAAGACGACGCTGATGCGCGCGGTGCTCGGCCTCGTGCCGGCCGTGGGCGGCGCGATCCGCGTGCTCGGGCAGACGGTCGAGCGCGGCAACGCGTCGATCGGCTATATGCCGCAGACGCGCAGCGCGCTCGCCGGCCGTCGCGTGCGCGGCCGCGATCTGGTCGCGATGGCAGCCGATGGTCATCGCTGGGGCTTGCCGCATGCGGATGCAAAAACGCGCGCGGACGTCGATCGGGTGCTCGAGCTCGTCGGCGGGACGAATCTGTCGAAGCGGCCACTGTCGGAGTTGTCGGGGGGCGAACGGCAGCGGCTCCTGCTCGCGCAATGCCTGCTCGGCAATCCGAAACTGCTGCTGCTCGATGAACCGTTGATCAGTCTCGATCCGCATCACCAGAAGAGCGTCGTCGAACTGGTGCGGCGCGTGCAGCAGGAGCTCGGCATCGCGGTGCTGTTCTCCGCGCACGAACTCAATCCGCTGCTGAACTCGATCGATCGCGTGCTGTATCTCGGCAGCGGCGTCGCGGCGCTCGGCACCGTCGACGAAGTGATCACGCGGCCGGTGCTGTCGCGTCTGTACGGCTCGCCGATCGACGTGATGCGCGTGAACGGCCGCATCTTCGTGATGTCGGGCGGCGTCGAAGTCGAGAAGCACGATCACGAGCACGAACACGACGAGGACGGCGGACATACGCATTCGCACGGCCACTCGCACAGTCGCCCAACCCCCCACGACTTACGCGACGGACACACGCACGATGTTTGAATACGATTTCATGGTGAACGCATTCGCGGCCTCGGGGATCGTCGCGGTGCTGGCCGGCGTGGTCGGCTATTTTCTGGTGATGCGCGGACAGACCTTCGCGGGCCACGCGCTGTCGCATGTCGGCTTCACCGGCGCGACCGGCGCGGTGCTGATCGGCATCCCGCCTATCTGGGGGATGATCGGCTTCACGCTCGCGGCCGGTGTCGGCATGGGCGCGCTCGGCGAACGGCTCGCCGGCCGCGACGTCGCGATCGGCGTAATCCTTTCCTTGTCGCTCGGCTTTGGGCTGCTGTTTCTGCATTTCTTCACCGCCTACGCGACGCAGGTCACGGCGCTGCTGTTCGGCAACGTGCTCGGCGTCAGTGCAGCGACGCTCGGTGTGCTCGCGGCGTTGGGCGTCGTCAGTCTGGTCGCGCTCGCGGCCATCATGCGGCCGCTGCTGTTCGCGTCACTGCAACCGGAGCTGGCCGAAGCGAAGGGCGTGTCGCTGCGCAGCGTGTCGGTGCTGTTTCTTGCGATCGCCGCGCTGGCCGTCGCCGCTTGCACGCAGATCGTCGGCGTGCTGCTCGTGTTCACGCTGATGGTGGGGCCGGCCGCCGCCGCGCAGAACCTGAGCACGCGGCTGTCGACGGGTCTCGTGCTCGCGGCCGTGTTCGCTCTCGCGCAGGCGTGGCTCGGGCTGACGCTCGCGTTCCATACCGATTGGCCGACGAGCTTCTGGATCACCGCGCTGTCGGCGGTGGTGTATGGCGGGAGTCTGTTGAAGCGGCATTGAGCGGCGCTTACGCCGATCACACGGAAAAACGGCGGCACACGTGCCGCCGTTTGTTATTTCATGCCGCGCTACCCGACGTTTTCAGCCGAGCAACACCTTCGCGTGATGCGCGAGATGATCCTCGACGAACGTCGAGATGAAGTAGTAGCCGTGGTCGTAACCCGCATGCCGGCGCAACGTCAGTGGCTGACCCGCGGCCTTGCACGCCGCTTCGAACACGTCGGGATTGAGCTGCGTGGGCAGGAACTGATCCGCGAGCCCCTGATCGACGAGAATCCCTTCCGCGAACTTGTGCGTCGCGTGCGAAACCAGCTCGCTCGCGTCGTACTGCTTCCACGCTTCACGGTTCTCGCCGAGATAACCGCTAAACGCCTTCTCGCCCCACGGACAACGCATCGGCGCCGCGATCGGCGCGAATGCCGACACCGACCGATAAATGTCCGGATTGCGCAGCGCGAGCATCAGCGCGCCGTGCCCGCCCATCGAATGACCGAAGATGCCGAGACGCACGCCATCGATCGGCAGGTTCGCAAGCGCCGTTTCGCGCAGCTCGTCGCGCACGTACGAGTACATGCGGTAGTTCCGCGCCCACGGCTCCTCGGTCGCGTCGACATAAAAGCCCGCGCCGACGCCGAAGTCCCAGGCATCGCTCTCGCCGGGCACGCCCGCGCCGCGAGGGCTCGTATCCGGCGCGATCAGCGCGATGCCGTGCCGGGCCGCGCAGCGCTGCGCGCCGGCCTTGATCGCGAAGGTCTCTTCGGTGCAGGTCAGCCCCGCGAGGTAGAACAGCGCGGGCACCTTCGCATTGCCTCGCAACGCCTGCGGCGGCAGATAGACCGAGAAGCGCATCGGCAGACCGATGGTGCGCGACTCGTGCCGGTAAAAGCGCTGCTCGCCGCCGTGGCAGGCGTGCGACGATAGTAGTTCGAGCATCGCGACGCTCCTCGCTTAGTAGAGCACGACCGAGCGGATCGACTCGCCCTTCTTCATCAGATCGAAGCCCTCGTTGATGCGCTCGAGCGGCAGACGGTGCGTGATCAGATCGTCGATATTGATCTTGCCTTCCATGTACCAGTCGACGATCTTCGGCACGTCGGTGCGACCTCGCGCGCCGCCGAACGCCGAGCCCTTCCACTCGCGGCCCGTCACCAGCTGGAACGGCCGCGTGCTTATCTCCTCGCCCGCCGCCGCGACGCCGATGATGAACGACTGCCCCCAACCCTTGTGCGTGCATTCAAGCGCCTGGCGCATCACCTTCACGTTGCCGATGCATTCGAACGAGTAGTCGGCGCCGCCGTCGGTCAGTTGCACGATGTGATCGACGACGTTCTCGACTTCGTTCGGGTTGATGAAGTGCGTCATGCCGAACTTCTTCGCGAGTTCGACGCGGCCCGGGTTGAGATCGACACCGATGATCCTGTCAGCGCCTATCATTTTGGCGCCCTGGATCACGTTCAGCCCGATACCGCCGAGCCCGAACACGACCACGTTGGCCCCCGCCTCGACCTTCGCCGAATACACGACCGCGCCGACGCCGGTTGTCACGCCGCAGCCGATGTAGCAGATCTTGTCGAACGGCGCGTCTTCACGCACTTTCGCGACCGCGATCTCCGGCACGACGATGTAGTTCGAGAACGTCGACGTCCCCATGTAGTGAAACAGCGGCTTGCCATCGAGCGAGAAGCGCGAGGTCGCGTCGGGCATCAGGCCTTTGCCCTGCGTCGCGCGGATCGCCTGGCAGAGGTTCGTTTTGCGCGACAGGCAGAACTTGCACTGACGGCATTCGGGCGTGTAGAGCGGAATCACGTGATCGCCCTTCTTCAGCGTGCCGACGCCCGGCCCGACATCGACGATCACGCCCGCGCCTTCGTGGCCGAGAATCGCCGGGAAGATGCCTTCGGGATCGGCGCCCGACAGCGTGTAGTAGTCGGTGTGGCAGATGCCCGTCGCCTTCACTTCGATCAGGACTTCACCGGCGCGCGGACCTTCGAGATCGACTTCCTCGATCGTCAACGGGGCGCCGGCTTTCCATGCGATTGCTGCTTTGGTCTTCATCGTCAATGCTCCTGTGAGTCCGTGAATGCGTGAATGCGAAATGGCATCGCGTGCCGGGCGACTACGTGGCACGCGAAAAGCGTCATGGTATTGCATAGTGCGTGAAGGCTGCGTCGCCGATGGCTGCGCTCGGCACCGTGTTCAACGCCGTCGCTGTCACTTCGCTTCGCCCGGCGCGCTACCACCAAACCACGGCTCGACCCGGCCATACAGATCGACGAAGCGCGTATAGCGTTCAGCCAGCGCCGCATCGCCTCGTGGACCCGCGACGCGCGTCGCGCGCGGCGCGAGCGCGGCGAGATCGCGCGTCTGCCAGTGGCCGCACGCGAGACCGCCGAGGATCGCCGCGCCGCGCGGCGCCGCGTTCGGGCAATCGACCGCATGCAGGTCGACGTCGAGCGCATCGGCGAGCAGTTGTCGCCAGCGCGCATCGACGGAGCCGCCGCCCGCGAGCTTGAGCGCCGTCACCGGTGCGCCGCTCGCGCGAATCGCGTCGAGCCCCGCGCGCAACGAGAACGCGACGCCCTCGAACGCGGCACGCATCATCGCGCCGCGCGTATGCTCGAGCGACAAACCGAGCCAGCCGCCGCGTGCCCGCGGGTTCAGCCACGGCGTGCGCTCGCCGGTCAGGTACGGCAGGAAGCTCAGCGTCGACGCCACTTCAGCGGCGGCACGAGCGCTTGAATCAGCCGCATCGTCAAATGCCTCTCGGTAAGCCTCCGCCCACCCAAACGACAGCCACCCGCACACCCGCTCCAGCGCGATGCCGACGTTCTGCATCGCCGCCATCCGATACCAGTGATCGCTCGCCGCGCGATAGCGATGCAAGCCCTTCAGCGGCGCAGGCTCGTCGTTCCCGAGCACGACGATCTGTCCGCCGGTGCCGGTCGTCAGCAGCGCGTCGCCGTCACGCACGAGTCCGCTGCCGAGCGCCGCGCACGGCGTATCCGCGGCGCCGGTGGCGAGCACGATACCGGCCCGTAAGCCAAGTGCCTGCGCGGCCTGCGGCGACAGCGCGCCCGCCGCCGCATACGACGGCGCCACAGGCGCGAACCACTCGGTCGGAATCTCGAGGCGTTGCAGCAGCGCCGTGTTCCACGCGCCGGCGGGATCGGCGAGCGCGGTCGCGCACGCGTCGGACGCATCGGTCACGCACGCGCCGCCGAGTGCGACGCGCAGCCAGTCCTTCGGCTGCAGCGCCCAGCGCGTGCGGCGCGCGGCTTCCGGTTCTTGCAGCACGAGCCAGCGCAGCAGCGGTCCGGCCATGCCGGGCGCGACCGGATTCGGTTGCGGCTCGGGCCACGCGTCGAGCATGGCGAGCGCGCGCGAGTCGGGCCACAGCATTGCGCGCCGCACGGCTGCGCCGTTTGCATCGAGCAGCACGACGCCGTGCATCTGGCCAGAGAAGCCAATCGCGCGCACGCCGTCACGCAGCTCGCGCGGCAGGCCCGCCATCGCATGGACGAGCGCGTTCCACCAGGTCTCGACGTCGCTTTCGGCCCAACCCGCGTGCGGCGTAACGAGCGCATAAGCGACGCTCGATACCGCCTGCTCGCGTCCATGTTCGTCGACGATTGCCGCTTTCAGGGAGCCGGTGCCGAGGTCGATGCCGAGAAAACTCATGAGCGCAGGGACGTTGAAATGAGATGAAGAAGGAGCCAGCGAGACTGGCGACGAAGTGGGAAAGCGAAGCTCAAAGGCGAAGCTGCACAGACGCCGCGAACGTTGAACAAACAGCTCGGAAAACACGCGAAAAAAACCATTCGCGGGTTAACCCCGCCGTGCTGCGAGCGTCATCAAAACAGGACTATGCGTGAAGCGTGATACACGTCATTGATTCTCACACATATCCCCTCGCGCCACGAACCCGCGCCGCGCACGCCATGCACCGCCCGCAGCCCCCACTGCATGGGGCTCTCTGGCGTCCGACGGCCGATCCGTCCCACTCGTGGCTTTAATTTGCCTTTCAAAACAGGTCCCTGCATATCGTCGCCGGGAATGCCGGAATAGCCACGTATGGTCTTGTTGCGACTTTTCGTCCCCGATACCTTGGAGTCATCCCAACACGAGATGGTGGAGACAGACGATATGCAAGCGAACACGGTTCACCCGTGCGACGAGCGCCTACCGGCGGGCCAGTTGCTCACTCTCGGCATCCAGCACGTGCTGGTCATGTACGCCGGCGCGGTCGCGGTGCCGCTGATCGTCGGCGCCGCGCTGAAGCTGCCGAAAGACCAGATCGCCTTCCTGATCAGCGCCGATCTGTTTTCGTGCGGCATCGCCACGCTGATCCAGACGCTCGGACTGTGGATCTTCGGCATCCGTCTGCCCGTCATCATGGGCTGCACGTTCGCGGCCGTCGGCCCGATGGTCGCCATCGGCACCAATCCTTCGCTCGGCATCCTCGATATCTTCGGTTCGACGATCGCGGCCGGCGTGATCGGTATTCTGCTCGCGCCCGCGGTCGGCAAGCTGCTGCGCTTCTTCCCGCCGGTCGTGATCGGCGTCGTGATTTCGGTGATCGGCCTGTCGCTGATGGAGGTCGGCATCAACTGGGCGGCCGGCGGTGTCGGCAATCCCGACTACGGCAATCCGGTATATCTCGGCCTGTCGCTGCTCGTGCTGACGCTGATCCTGCTGATCAACAAGTTTGCCAGGGGGTTCGTCGCCAACATCTCGGTGCTGCTCGGCATCGTCGCGGGCTTCGCGATCGCGCTGATGCTCGGCCGCGTCAACATGGACGGCGTCACACACGCGCCGTGGGTCGGCTTCGTGATGCCGTTCCACTTCGGTCTGCCGCACTTCGATCCGCTGTCGATCGCGACGATGGTCACCGTGATGTTCGTCACGTTCATCGAATCGACCGGGATGTTTCTCGCGGTCGGCGACATGGTCGATCGTCCGGTCGATCAGAAAACGCTGGTGCGTGGCTTGCGCGTCGACGGTCTCGGCACGCTGATCGGCGGTATCTTCAACTCGTTCCCGCATACGTCGTTCTCGCAGAACGTAGGGTTGATCGGCGTGACCGGCGTGAAGAGCCGCTTCGTGTGCGCGATGGGCGGCGTGATCCTCGTGCTGCTCGGCCTCTTCCCGAAGATGGCGCAGGTGGTCGCGTCGGTGCCGGCGTTCGTGCTCGGCGGCGCGGGCATCGTGATGTTCGGCATGGTCGCGGCGAACGGCATCAAGGTGCTGTCGCGCGTCGACTTCGTGAGGAATCAGCACAACCTCTTCATCGTCGCGGTCAGCATCGGGCTCGGCCTCGTGCCGGTCGTCTCGCCGCACTTCTTCTCGCAACTGCCGCCGGCGTTGTCGCCGCTGCTACATAGCGGGATTCTGCTCGCGTCGGTGTCGGCGGTCGCGCTGAACCTGATCTTCAACGGCGTAAAGAGCGAGAAGAAGGCGAAGAGCGAGCTTCGCCGCGCCGGGCACGATCTCGACGCCAGCGCGGGCGGCGAACCGCAGAGCAACGAGATGCTGCGGGCGGCGGATCTGCATTGAGCTTTGGATGCGTCGATAATGCGGCGAGCGGCACCGAACGCCGCGAATCAACAAAAACGCCACGGCATGCCGTGGCGTTTTTGCTTTACTTCAGCGGTTCGTCGAGCCGAAGCGCTTACCCTGCCGTCGCCGCCGAAGCCGCGACCGGTGCGCTCGCCGCACCGTAGTCGACCGGCGCGTCGGCGGGACGCGGCTGGTCGCCGTTGTGCTCGATCCAGCCGCCGCCGAGCGCCTGGTACAGCGTGACCAGGTTCTGCAGACGTTCCATGCGCGCGGTGACCAGCGCCTGCTGAGCCACGTACAACGAGGTCTGCGCGGTCAGCACCGAAAGATAGCTGTCGACACCGTTCGTATAACGGAGGGTCGACAGATCCAGCCGGCGCTGCTCGGCCGCGACATCCCGCTCGAGCGCCGCGATCTGCTCGTCGTACGTGCCGCGCGCGGCCAGTCCGTCCGCCACTTCGCGGAAGGCCGTCTGGATCGCCTTTTCATACGTGGCGATCTGCACGTTCTTCTCGATGTTGGCGAGATCGAGGTTGGCCATGTTCTGACCGCCCTCGAAGATCGGCAGCGTGATCGACGGCGCGAAGCTCCACGCCGCCGAACCCGGCTTGAACAGCCCGCCGAGCGTCGGGCTCAGCGTGCCGGCGCTGCCGGTCAGCGTGACCTTCGGGAAAAACGCCGCGCGCGCCGCGCCGATGTTCGCGTTGGCCGCGAGCAGATTCTCCTCGGCCTCGATGATGTCGGGACGACGCGTCAGCAGATCGGACGGCAGGCCCGCCGGAATATCCGTGAGCAGGCTCTGGTCGTTCAGCGGCAGGCCGCCCGGCAGATCAGCCGGCAACGGCTCGCCGATCAGCAGCACCAGCGCGTTGTCAGCCTGAGCCCGCAAACGCGTCTGCGTCTGCAGGTCCGCGCTCGCGGTCTCGACGACCGTTTCCGCCTGGCGCAGATCGAGTTCCGAACCGGTGCCGTTATCGAACTGCAGCTTGGTGATCCGATACGACTCCTGCGCCGTCTTCAACGTGTTCTGCGTGACCTTCAGCAGATCGTCCAGTTCGAGCACCGTCATGTACTGGTTCGCCACCTGCGACACCAGCGCGATTTCCGCCGCCTTGCGCGCCTGCGCGGTGCCGAGGTACGTGGCCAACGCCTGATCCTTCAGGCTCTGCACGCGCCCGAAGAAGTCGATTTCCCACGACGCGTTCAAGCCCACCGAATACGTGTTGGAGATCGTCACGCCGGTGAAAGTCAGGTCCTTCGGCGTGCGCGACTTGCTTTGCGAGGCCGCGGCGTCGAGCGTCGGGAACAGGCCCGCGCGCACGATACGGTACTGCGCCGCCGACGCCTGCATGTTCAGCACCGACACACGCAGATCACGGTTGTTCTTCAGCGCGATTCCGATCAGCTGCTGCAGACGCGGATCGACGAAGAAGTCGCGCCAGCCGATGTCCGCGGCGGCCTGACCGTTCGCGCTGCGCGCGCCCTGCGCGCCCGGCTGCTGGTCGTACACGCCGCCGGTCGGGAAGGTCGCCGTCACGGGCGCCGCGGGCCGCTGGTAGTGCGGTGCCAGCGTGCAACCCGTGGCGAGCAGCGCGACCGCTACTGCAATCAAAGAGTGTTTTTGCATCTCAATGCCCATCCTTGCCCGAGCCATTGCCATCCGAGCCGTCGGTCGTGCCACCCGCCGCGCCGCCTTGCGGATCGCGCGGATGGTGCTGTTCGTAGTGGCGCAGCGCCTCATCCGGGTCTTCCTTCTCACCGCCGAACTTCGCGCGAATCACGACGAAGAACATCGGGATCATGAAGATCGCGAGGAAGGTCGCCGTCAACATGCCGCCGATCACGCCGGTACCGATCGCGTGCTGGCTTGCCGACCCCGCGCCGTTACTGATCGCGAGCGGCAGCACGCCGAGAATGAACGCGAGCGAGGTCATCAGGATTGGACGCAACCGTAGACGCGCCGCTTCGAGCGCGGCTTCGATCGGTCCCATGCCTCCACTCTGCTGCAGTTCTCGCGCGAATTCCACGATCAGAATCGCGTTCTTCGCCGACAGACCCACGGTGGTCAGCAGACCCACCTGGAAGAACACGTCGTTCTCGAGCCCGCGCAGCGTCGCGGCCAGCAGTGCGCCGATCACGCCGAGCGGCACCACCATGATCACCGAGAACGGGATCGACCAGCTTTCATACAGCGCCGCGAGACACAGGAACACGACGAGAATCGAGATGCCGTACAGGATCGGCGCCTGCGAACCCGACTGACGCTCTTGCAGCGACAGACCCGTCCACTCGTAGCCGACTCCCGCCGGCAGCTTGGTGACGATCTGTTCCATCGCCGCCATCGCCTGACCGGTCGACTTGCCCGGCGCGGCCGCACCCTGGATTTCCACCGACGAAATACCGTTGTAGCGCTCGAGCTTCGGCGAACCGAAGGTCCACTCGGTGTTCGCGAAGGCCGAGAACGGCACCATCGCGCCCGCGCTGTTGCGCACGAACCAGGCGTTCACGTCTTCCGGTTTCATCCGGAACGGCGCGTCGCCCTGCAGGTAGACCTTCTTGATCCGGCCGTCGGTGTCGAGGAAGTTGTTCACGTACGCCGAGGCCCACGCGATCGAGAACGTCTGGTCGATCGTGGCGAGCGAAACGCCGAGCGCCGAAGCCTTCTCGTGGTCGATGCTCACCTTGAACTGCGGCGTATCGTTCAGGCCGTTCGGACGCACCTGCGCGAGCGTCGGATCTTTTGCCGCCAGACCGAGCAGCATGTTGCGCGCTTCCATCAGCTTCGCGTGACCGATACCCGCGCGGTCCTGCAGCTGGAAGTCGAAGCCCGCCGCGGTGCCGAGTTCAGGAATCGACGGCGGATTGACCGGGAACACCGTCGCGTTCTTGTAGGTGCTGAAGTGCATGTAGAGACGGCCCACCAGCGCTTGCACCTTCTGGTCCGCGTGCTGGCGCTGCGCGTAGTCCTTCATCCGCACGAACACGAGACCCGCGTTCTGGCCACGACCCGCGAAGCTGAAGCCGTTCACCGTGAAGGTCGATTCGACGATCGCCTTTTCGTCGATCAGCAGGTAGTCCGACACGTCCTTCAGCGCGCGCGCGGTAGTTTCCTGCGTGGAACCCGACGGCGTTTGCACCAGCACGAACATCGTGCCCTGGTCTTCGTCAGGCAGGAACGACTTCGGCAGACGCACGAACAGCAGCCCCACCGCGAAGATCACCACCATGTAGATGATGAGCCAGCGGCCCGAGCGCTTGATCACGTGGTGCACGCCCGAGTGATACTTGTCGCGGCTCGTGTTGAAGGTACGGTTGAACCAGCCGAAGAAGCCGGTGGCTTTTTCGTGATGCCCCTTCGGAATCGGCTTCAGGATCGTCGCGCACAGCGCCGGCGTCAGAATCAACGCGACGAGCACGGACAGCACCATCGCCGCGACAATCGTCAGCGAGAACTGCCGGTAAATAGCGCCGACCGAGCCGCCCGAGAACGCCACCGGCACGAACACCGCCGACAGCACGAGCGCCACGCCGACGAGCGCGCCGGTGATCTGGTCCATCGCCTTGCGGGTTGCATCGCGAGGCGACAAGCCCTCCTCCTGCATCACCCGCTCGACGTTTTCCACCACCACGATCGCGTCGTCCACCAGCAGGCCGATTGCGAGCACGAGACCGAACATCGACAGCGTGTTGATCGAGAAACCGACCACGCTCATGATCGCGAACGTACCGAGCAGCACCACCGGCACCGCGATCGTCGGGATCAGCGTGGCGCGCAGATTCTGCAGGAACAGGTACATGACGAGGAACACCAGCACGATACCTTCGAGCAGTGTCTTGACCACTTCCTCGATCGACAGGCGCACGAACGGCGTCGTGTCGTACGGGTACTGCACGACGAGACCGTGCGGGAAGTACTTCGACAGTTCGGCGATCTTCGTGCGCACCGCTTTCGCGGTGGAGAGCGCGTTCGCGCCCGTGGCGAGCTGGATACCGAAGCCTGCCGTCGGCTGACCGTTGTACTTGGTGTCGAAGTTGTAGTTTTCGCCGCCGAGCTCGACGCGCGACACGTCGCGCAGACGCACCTGCGAGCCGTCCTGATTCACCTTCAGCAGGATGTTGCCGAACTGCTCGGGGGTATTGAGCAGCGTCGCCTGCGTGATCGTGGCCTGCAGCACCTGGCCCGGCACCGACGGCGTGCCGCCGAGCGAGCCGCCCGCGACCTGCACGTTCTGCGCCTGCAGCGCGGTTTCGACATCGAGCGGCGTCAGACCGAAGTTATTCAGCTTGTTCGCGTCGAGCCAGATCCGCATCGCGTACTGCGAGCCGAACAGCGTCACCGTGCCCACGCCGTCGATACGGCTGATCGGATCCTGAATGTTCGACGCGACGTAGTTCGCGAGGTCGTACTTGTTCATGCTGCCGTCGGTCGACACGAACGCCATCACCAGCAGGAAGCTGCTGCTCGACTTCGTGACCCTAGTGCCGAGCTGCTGCACCGCCTGCGGCAGCAACGGCGTAGCGAGCTGCAGCTTGTTCTGCACCTGCACCTGCGCGATGTCAGGATTGGTGCCGGCCGCGAACGTCAGCGTGATGGTGGCCGTGCCCGAGTCGTCCGAGGTCGACGCGAGGTACAGCAGGTGGTCCAGACCACTCATCTGCTGCTCGATCACCTGCGTAACGGTGTTTTCCACCGTCTTCGCCGAAGCACCCGGATAGGTTGCGCTGATCTGGATGGACGGCGGCGCGATGGTCGGGTATTGCGCGATCGGCAGCGTGAACACCGACGCGAGACCCGCGAGCATCAGGATGATGGCGATCACCCATGCAAAAATCGGGCGATCAATAAAGAACTTTGCCATGTGGCGGGCTCCCTGTTATTACGCGCCCGAGGCGGCGGAGGCAGGTTGAGCCGCCGGTTGACCCGTCTGCGCGCCGTTCGCGGCTGCGTCGGAAGCCGGGGTGCCGGGCAGTTGCGCCGGCACGGGCTTGACCTGCTGGCCGGGACGCGCCTTGTCGGTGCCCTGGACGACCACGCGGTCACCCGGCTTCAGGCCGTCCGAGACCACCCAGTACGAGCCGAAGGTGCCCGAAGTGACGAGCTGACGCAGCTCGACCTTGTTGTCGTTGCCGACGACGAGCGCGGTGGGCTGACCCTTCTGGTCGTGCGTGACGCCGACTTGCGGCACGATGAGCGCGTTCTGGTTGACTCCCTCGTCGATCTTCGCGCGCACGAACATGCCCGGCAGCAGCACGTGGTTCGGGTTCTTGAAGATCGCGCGCACGGTGACCGAACCGGTGCCTTGGTCGACGGTCACGTCGGTGAACTGCAGCTTGCCCTTCTCGGAATAGATGCGGCCGTCTTCCAGCACCAGCGTGACCTGCGCGGCGCCCGGGCCGGTCGTCTTGAGACGCCCTTCCTGGACCTCGCGGCGCAGCTTCAGACCGTCGAGGCTCGATTGCGTGAGGTCGACGTAGACCGGATCGAGTTGCTGGACCGTGGACATCAGCGTGGCCGCGCTCTGCTGCACGAAGGCGCCCGGCGTGACCTGCGACACGCCGATCTGGCCGGTCACCGGCGAGGTCACGTCGGTGTAACCGAGGTTGATCTGCGCGGTATCGACCGCGGCCTTGCCCGCGGCGACGTCGGCGGCGGCCTGGCCTTCGGCGGCGACCGCGTTGTCGTAGTCCTGCTTGCTGACCGCGTTCGCCGCGACCAGCACCTTGTAGCGATTGGCCTGCGCGGTGGTCGTCACCAGGTTCGCCTGCGCCTTCGCGAGCGATGCCCTCGCGTTGTTCAACGACGCAATGTACGG
Source organism: Paraburkholderia lebeckiae (assembly GCF_014201005.1). Classification (NCBI taxonomy): domain Bacteria; kingdom Pseudomonadati; phylum Pseudomonadota; class Betaproteobacteria; order Burkholderiales; family Burkholderiaceae; genus Paraburkholderia; species Paraburkholderia lebeckiae. The sequence goes on from NZ_JACHDK010000006.1 coordinate 155,791, forward strand.
CGCCGGATCGATCTTGTAGAGACGCTGGCCGGCCTTGACCTCACTACCCTCGGTGAACTCGCGGCGCAGCACGATGCCGTCGACCCGTGCACGCACCTGCGCGACGAGGAAGGCACTGGTACGGCCGGGAAGTTCGGTGACGACGGGCACGGTCGTCGGCTGGAGGGTGACGACGCCGACTTCGGGCGTCTGTGGCGGCGGGGCAGATTGTTTTGGTCCGCACGCCGCCAGCAAGATGGCAGCCGTCGCGGCACTGATTAAGCGGAATGGAACCCGTTCGACGCGCATGGAGCGACCTCTGTCAAAGACTGAGTAATGAAAAAGTGCGCGCATCCCTACCCCGGGGACGACAGCGCACACAAGCGTCTCGCGACGCTCGACCGGAAGCCCATGGATGCAAACCTGCGCCTGCAGGGCACCCTGCTACGAATGCGCCATACCGGGGAATGCCGCGCAGCGCCGCCATTTGGCGGCCGCGAAAGCGCTTTCGAAAGGCAACAGTGACGGATATTAACCGCTCGTCACGGCTTGGGCTATCCGATCGTGGGGTGCTATTATATATACATTCATGAATGCATGTAAAAGTGCATTCATATCTTCCGAGGCCGGGGTACCGCAGATTCGCGTCGCAATTCGCTTCAGAAGTAGTCAAAGCGTCATCAGACTGACTTAAAACTGTCCGCATAAACCCCAGGATCAGCGCAGGCTACACCAATATGGTCAGAAGAACCAAAGAAGAGGCGCTGGAGACGCGCAACCGGATTCTCGACGCGGCCGAACAGGTCTTCTTCGAGAAGGGTGTATCGCGCACGTCGCTGGCCGATATCGCCCAGGCCGCGGGCGTCACGCGCGGCGCCATTTATTGGCATTTCGCGCATAAGAGCGAGCTGTTCACCGAAATGTTCGACCGCGTGCTGCTGCCGCTCGACGAACTGAAGGCGGCATCGCTCGATCCGAACGAAGCCGATCCGCTCGGGCGACTGATGGAAGTCTGCATCGTCTGCCTGCGCGACACCGCCAACGATCCGCGCCGCCGCCGCGTGTTCGACATCCTGTTTCTGAAGTGCGAGCTGGTCGAAGACATGGGGCCGGTCATGGAACGGTATCAGACCAATATGCGCGAGGGGCTCGCGAAGATCGAGGGCGGTCTGCGCAATGCGATCTCCAAAGGCCAGATGCCCGTCGACCTCGACACGAAGCTTGCCGCGGCGATGGTCCACGCGTTCGTCGGCGGCTCGTTGCGCGACATGCTGTTTTTGCCCGACGCGACCGACTTCGGCGCGCATGCGCAGCAGATGGTGGAAGCGATGTTCGACGCCTTGCGCCTGAGTCCGGCGTTGCGCAGGAAGGCGGCGTAGAAGTCGCGCGAGGGTGACGGATTGGAAAAGCGGGCGGTTCGGTGAACCGCCCGCTTCTGTTTTTGGACCGGACCACCGCCCCTGCGCCGGGTTCAGGCAACCGCCCGGCGTGCTCGCGCCGCCTGATTCGACGCATAGATGTTGCCGCGCTCGAGCGGCGCGCCGCTCTTTAGCGCCGCGATCCATTGATCGGTGCTCGCGACCGCCGCGAAGCGCGACTGCAGCACCACGCTGAACACGTGATGAATCTCCTCCGCGCTCGCGAAGCCCGCGCTGTTTTCATACGGCACCGAGCCGGTTGCGTCGTGCAGGAACTCGACGGCGAGGCCAGCATGCACCGCGTGGTTGATCGTCGAGGCATCGCAATTGTGGGTCATGTAGCCGGTGACGCTCAGCGTATCGATCTGCCGGGCGGCGAGCCAGTCGGCCAGATCGGTCCCAGCGAATGCGCTCGGCAGCGACTTCTCGACGAAATGGTCATGAACGCGCGAGCTCACGACCGTGTGCAGTTCCGCGCCCGCGCTGCCGCGCGCGAACAGCGGCGAGGTGGCGGGCGCGACGTTCTGCACGACCACGACCGGCACGCTGGCGGCGCGCGCCGCATCGATCGCGCGACCGATGTTGGCGAGCGACGTGCGCACGTCCGGAAATTCGATCGGCAGGTCGCCGCTCACGTATTCGTTCTGCACGTCGATGACGATCAGCGCACGGCGCGGCGCGGGTGTGCTCATGGCAAGGCTCCTTGTCAGAAAAAGCGGTCGATGGCGCGCGCCCAGCGCGGTGGCCGCGGCGCAACGGCAATGACGGCATTGTTGCTCCGCTGCCCGCCTGTCGACAGCGGCCCGAATGACAACATTCGCTAGGATCGGGCCATACTTATGGCTTTCATGAGGCGCCCGGCATGACCACCTTCGCATCTTCCGACGACGTCTCCGGTCAGGCGCCGCGCCACGTCGTCGCCGTCGTCGCGTTCGACCGCATCAGCCCGTTCCATCTGTCGGTGCCGTGCGTCGTGTTCGGCGAAGACCGTCGCGGCGGCGGTGTTCCCGACTTCGACTTCCGCGTCTGCGCCGCGGAAACAGGCGCGCTGGCGACGACCGCGGGCTTCTCGATCGAGGTCATACACGGACTCGAAGCTCTTGCCGACGCGCAGACGATCATCGTGCCGAGCTGGCGCGATCCCGCCGAAACCCCGCCCGCCGCGCTGCTCGACGCGCTGAGGGCCGCGCATGCGCGCGGCGCGCTGCTCGTCGGCCTGTGCCTCGGCGCTTTCGTGCTGGCCGCCGCGGGCATCCTCGATGGACGGCCCGCTTCGACGCACTGGGCCTGGGCCGACGACTTCGCGCGCCGCTACCCGCGCGTGCGGCTCGACGCCGACGTGCTGTACGTCGACGACGGCAACGTGCTGACCTCGGCCGGCACCGCCGCCGGCCTCGACTGCTGCCTGCACGTGCTGCGCAAGATCTGCGGCGCGCGGATGGCGAACCACGTCGCGCGCCGGCTCGTCGTGTCGCCGCATCGCCAGGGTGGCCAGGCGCAATACGTGCAGCAGCCGATGCCGCCGAACCCGCGCGGCGATCGCCTGTCCGGCCTGCTCGACTGGGTGAGCGGCAACCTGGCCGCGCCGCATACGCTCGACACGCTCGCCGCGCGCGCGTTGATGAGTCGCCGCACCTTCACGCGGCGCTTCCGGCTCGCGACCGGCACCACCGTCGGCGCGTGGCTGCTCGCGCAGCGGCTCGCGCGTGCGCAACAGCTGCTGGAAAGCACCGACGGGTCGGTCGAAGCGATCGCGGCGAGCGCCGGATTCGGCTCGGCCGCATCGCTGCGGCAGCATTTCGCGGACGCGTTTCGCACGTCGCCGAGCGCGTGGCGGCGGGAGTTTCGCGGGGATTAGATGAAGGCGGCGGGAGCACCGCTATTTCGTAGTGCGTCACCGGGATTTCGTAGTCGCGCGGGGATGTCTGTCGCGCGTTCCATCAGGGGCTGCGCGCGGCTCGCGGCCTCAATGCTCGCTGAACCAGCGCGCGACATACAACAATAGTGCGACCAGAAAGATCATCCCGGCCCACGCCCAGTACGGCACGACATGCTGACCGGGCTCGTGATGCGACCAGCTATGCGACGCGCTCGCCGCGCGCCCCGACAGCGCATGGCTGTGCTCGATGCGCGCTCGCCGCGCGATGCCGCCGAGCGTGATCGGCCGCAAAAACACGTACTGGCGACGCGGCGCCGTGCCACGCGCGCGGTTCGGCCCTTTGCCGTGCTTGGCGCGCACGACGGCGTCGAACTCGGCGAAAAAATCGTCGGCAATCTGACGCAAGGCGTTCTCGAGCTGGCGCGTCGGCAGCTCGGCGAGCGGTCCCGACGACGTCGCCCACAATGTGTAGTCGATGCGCGTGCCGCGCTCCCGCCCCTCGTCCGCGCGCAAACGCACTTCGATCTGACCGCGCAACGCGCCGATGCCCTCGGCCAGGGCCTTGAAGTTGATGGTGCGGCGCTGCGCGTCCGCCGGGCCGGAATCCTGGCCGGCGACGTGCGCGCGCGCCTGATAGTGCGCGCGCAACGGGCCGAGCGGCACGGTCATCGTCAGCGCGTATTCGCCGTGGGCGAGACGCACGAATGACTCGCAGTTGTCGAGGCTGGCACGCAACAGCGCGAGGTCCTGCAACGCGTCCCAGACCTCGGACGGCGCCAGCGGAATCCGTAACGCGTCGTTCAGTTCCATGACAACCTCCCCGATGAACGCGCCGACTGCGGGATCAGGACGTCTGATCGATGCGGTCGACGCGCGATGCGTAAAAAGCGAGATAGCCCTTGATGCGACTGACCTGCTCGAACGGGGCCTCGTAGCACCACACCGCGTTCTCGATCACGCCATCTTCGGTGCGCAGATGGAAGTACGACGCGTCGCCCTTGAACGGACAATGCGACGTGTGCGTCGAGCGTTCGAGCCGGGCCATGTTCACGTGCTCGCGCGGGAAATAGAACACGTCGGCGAGGCCGGTCTCCGATAGCGTCAGCGCGGCCTGGGTGTCGGCCATCGTCACGCCGCCGTGAATCACGCGCACGCGGTGACCGTTGTCGCGGATCACGATGGTATGGCCGTCCAGCCGTCCCGCAGATGTCGACGCATCGGTCATGTCCAGGCTCCGTGATGGGGTGGGTGCTGCACTGCCGGCTATTGCCGCGGGAACGGCAAAGCCACGGGAGCTGCCCGTGGCTTCATTATCGGCCAAACTTCGGCCGATTGCGCTAGCTTGCTGCGCGGCGGCAGACGGATCGACCCGTTACTTCGCGTTCCAGATGAACGCGGATTTGACGTTGCCGTGCGCCGGCACGCTAACCGAGCGGGTTTGCTCGCTGTCGTTGTATTTCGCGTGCACCGTATAGCGGCCGGGGCTCAAGCGCACCAGCATGAACGGTCCGCGCGACGTCGTATTCAGCACTTCGCCGTTATGGGCATCGACGATACGCACGTGCACATCCGCGAGAAACTCGGCGTTGGGCCCGGTGAAGCGCAGCGTCAGTGGCCACTGGCTTTGCGCTTGTCGCAACGCCCGCGATTCGTCGAGGCCGACGCCGCCCGACACGTACGACACGTCGCCCTGCTGCTGGACTTGCGGCAGACCGCCGCCGTTGGTGTTGCCCGCGCTGGTGTTGTCGGTCGTCGAGCCACCGGTCACGCCCGCCTGCTGCGCGTACACACCGCCCGCCAGTCCGAGTGCGAGCGCCGCGCACAGCGCGACGGCTACGATCCTTTGCTGATTGCGTTGGGTTTTCATCGATTCGCTCTCCTTGTTGCAGTCCTTGCCCAGTCTCCGAACAGGCCAAAATCAAGACCGACGCAACCTGCGTGCCAAGCATCCGGTCGCGTCGACTTGACATGCGCGACCGTGGCACCAAGTCGCTTGGCGCGCTTCGTCCTGTCCGCGCTGCTCGCCGCAGCACGGTGCGGACAGGCGAAAAAAAACCGGTCCTTGCAGTAAATGCAAAGGACCGGCAATCGCTACTACAGCTCAAACTGGGGTGGGCGATCCGTTCGAACCGCCCGGATACTGGATCAGCCGAGATCTACGGGCACGAAAATCTGCGCGTTGTCCCGCTGGATCAGCAGCGCAATGCTGTTGCCTGCGCCCGAAATCATCTGCTTCAACTGATCGATGTTCGTGACCGGACGGCCATTGACCGCGAGAATCACGTCGCCCGCCTGGATGCCGGCGCTCGCCGCCGCACCGCCTGCCTGCTGCACGAGCAGACCGTGCGACACCGACGCGCTGCTCTTCTCTTCCGGCGTCAGCGGCCGCACCGCGACGCCGAGGCGGCCTTGCAACTGGGTCTGCTGATCAGTCTTGTTCGCCGACGCAACCTTCGCGTCCGAGAACGAGCCGATCGTCACCTTCACGTCCTTGCTGGCCTTATCGCGCCACACTTTCAGCGTCGCCGCGCTGCCCGGCGCGAGACCTGCGATCTTCGACGGCAAATCCGCCGAATCGCTGACTTCGTCGCCATTCACCGACAGGATCACGTCGCCCGGCTGCAAGCCAGCCTTGGCCGCCGGCCCGTTGGCGTCGACCGAGCTGACCAGCGCGCCTTGCGGCTTCTGCATGCCGAACGAGTCGGCGAGCGTCTGGTTCAAGCCCTGTACTGCGACGCCGAGGCGGCCGCGGCTCACGTGACCGGTCTTGACGAGATCGTCTTTGACCTTGATCGCCTCGCTGATCGGGATCGCGAACGACAGGCCCTGGAAGCCGCCCGTCTGCGAGTAGATCATCGAGTTGATGCCGATCACTTCGCCTTGCAGATTAAAGAGCGGACCGCCCGAGTTGCCAGGGTTCACCGGCACATCGGTCTGGATGAACGGCGTGTAGTTCTCGTTGGGCAGCGAACGCGACTTCGCGCTGATGATGCCCGAGGTCACGGTGTTGTCGAAGCCGTACGGTGAGCCGATCGCGACGACCCACTGACCAACCTTGCTTTGGCGCGGGTCGCCAATCTTCACCGTCGGCAGATCGCTCGCGTTGATCTTCAGCACGGCGACGTCGGACTGCTTGTCGGCGCCGACCACCTTCGCCTTGAACTCGCGCTTGTCGGTGAGCTTCACGGTGACGACGTTTGCGCCATCGACCACGTGCGCGTTCGTCAGAATGTAGCCGTCATTGCTGATGATGAAGCCCGAGCCGAGGCTCGCGCTCGGCTGGTCGGGCGAGTCTCCGCCATCGCCGCCCTGCATGCCGGGCACGCCGCCGAAGAACCGCTTGTAGAACTGATAGAACGGATCGTTCGGATCGATCGGCAGCTGGTTGCCGTTGAGGTTGCCGCCATTACCACGCATCGCGGTTTGCTTGACCACGTGCTTCGCGCTGATGTTGACGACGGCCGGACCGTAGGTCTCGACGAGCCCGGAGAAATCGGGGATACCGGTTTTGGCGGCAGCTTCGGCTGGCATCATCGCAGCGGCTTGCGCCGGCGAGATGATCTGCGGTGCGGGCACATCGCGATGGCCCGCCACATAGCCGGCTGAAAGCGCAGCGGCCACAGCTACCGCAACGGCGCCGCGGGACAAGGTTTTCGCGTTCATCATGAGCTCCTGACTGGAGAAAGTGACTTTGGATGTCGAGGAGCGTAAGGGGCATCACTTAAAAGAGTCTTAAGCAGCGCCAGATCATGGGAAGCTTATCGGACCGGCCGTTACGGACCGCCGCGCCAGCATGAACGCCAGCTTTGGCCGAACAGTAAATCACCATGATCAGAAGCGTACGACGACCTGCAAACCACCGGCCGGCGAGTCATCGAGCGACACTTGCGCATGATGTTGGGTGGCGATCCGACGCACGATCGCGAGACCGAGGCCGCTGCCCGCCACGTCGGTGCGCGCGCGATTCGCGCCCGCTTCCGCGCGATAGAACCGGTCGAACACGCGCTCGCGATCGGCGGGATCGATACCGGGGCCGCTATCGGCGATCCGCACGACCGGATGGCCGTCCTCGACACGCAGGCTGACGTCGACGCGGCCGCCACGCGGCGTGTACTTGGTCGCGTTGTCGACGAGGTTGTTGAACATCACGCGCAGCGCTTCGGCGTCGCCGGTCACGCTGGCGGCCTCGCTCGCCTCGATGCCGAGGTCGACGCCGCGATTCATCGCGAGCGGCGCGTAGGTCGCGACGCACTCCCGCAGTAGCTCGCGCAGATCGAGCATCACTGCGCCGGCGGCGCCGTCCGGCTCGGCGCGCGCGAGCGCGAGCAGTTGCTCGGCGAGGCGCGTCGCGCGCGTGACACCCGCCTGCAGATCGGCGAGCGCCTCGCCGCGGGCTGTGTCGTCCTTCGCGCGCGCGACCAGTTGCGCCTGAATCTGTACCGCGGCAAGCGGCGTGCGCAATTCGTGCGCGGCATCGGCGACGAACGCCTTCTGGATATCGAGCGCGGTCGCGAGCCGCTGCAGCAGCCCGTTCAGCGCACGCACGAGCGGCCGCACTTCGAGCGGCAGGCGCTGATCAGGCAATGGATCCAGCGCTTCGGGATGACGGGTGTCGAGCGCGCTCGTCACGCGCCGCAGCGGCTGCAGCCCGCGGCCGACGATCACCCATACCGCCAGTCCGAGCAGCGGCAGCAGCACGATCAGCGGCCACAGCGTGCGCAGCGCGACATCGGCGGCGAGCCGATTGCGCACCGACAGCGGCTGTGCGAGCTGCACGACGTTATCGCCGACGATCGCGCCATATACGCGCCATTCGCCGCGGTCGGTGCGCTCGGTCGAAAAACCGAGTTCGGCGCGCGGCGCGAGCGGCGCACGCGGCCGCGAGTAATACATCAGCATGCCGTTGCGGTTCCAGATCTGCAGCACGATGCCCTCGTCGCCGGTATCGCGGCCGAGCACCTGCGAGAACGGTTCCGCCGGCAGCGCCGCGGCGATCTGCTCGAGCTGGTAGTCGAACAGCTCGTTCGCTTCGGCAAGCGCCTGCCGGTAGATCAGCCAGCCCGCGATGCCGACGCCGAGCAGCACGAGCGCGAGCAGCCAGAACAACAGTTGTCGGCGAATCGAGCGCATCGGCTCAGGCGTCCTTCGCGATCATGTAGCCAAGCCCGCGAACGTTGCGGATCAGATCGGCGCCGAGCTTCTTGCGCAGCGCGTGGATATAGACCTCGACGGTATTGCTGCCGATCTCCTCGCCCCAGCCATACATCTTTTCCTCTAGCTGGCTCTTGGACAGCACCGCGCCGGGTCTCGCGAGCAGCGCCTCGAGCAGCGCGAATTCGCGCGCGGATAGCGCGACCAGGGCGCCATCGAGCGTCACCTGGTGCGACGCGGGATCGAGGGTCAAATTGGCGTGGCGAATCGTCGAATCGCTGCGGCCGGACTGGCGCCGGATCAGCGCGCGCATCCGCGCACCGAGTTCGTCGAGATCGAAAGGTTTGACAAGGTAATCGTCAGCGCCGGCGTCGAGGCCCTTGACACGATCGGCGACCGCGTCGCGCGCGGTAACGATCAGCACCGGCAGCGCATGGCCGCGCGCGCGCAGTGCGCGCAGCACCTCGAGACCGTCGCGCTTGGGCAGACCGAGGTCGAGCAACGCGAGGTCGTAAGGCTGGGCCGCCGCCGCGCGCAGCGCCGCTTCGCCGTCCTCGACCCAATCGACGGCGAAGCCTTCGCCGCGCAGCGCCTTGCGCACGCCTTCGGCGATCATCCGGTCATCTTCGACTAGCAGGATGCGCATGGTTGTCCGTTCCAAAACATTCGATGATGCCGCATTCTAGCGCCCGCTTCCGGCCCGCGCGGCGTGTGGCGCTTTTTTCACCGCAGCCTCGCGGGATGTCACTACAATGGGCGCTTTGCGTCGCGCGACGGCCGTCGGTTAGACCGCGGCGCGCCACCGCGCCGTCAAGGCGCCCAGCTTGCCGTTCCATTGTCCCGCGCACGCCGCACGCCGCTCGCCGCACACCTTGAAATCCTGCCCGTCCGTTTGCCCGTTCACCCGTTCATGACGCACGCTTTTCTGTCTTCCGTCGCACGCCGTATGGCGCTGCGCTCGCGCCGTATGTTCGATCGCGCGGCCTTCATGCCCAACCGCGTCATGCCGCGCGCGGCCGTCTGGCTCTGCGCCGCCGCGCTCGGCGCAGGCACGCTGCTGCCGCTGACCGGGGAGGCCCGCGTCAAGGCCACGCATCCGAGCGTCAACGTCACGACGGTACTGCCGCAGCCGGTGATGGTCGGTCTGCAGCGCGCGCACGTGCCGTTGTCGTCGATCAGCGTGGTCGTCGAAAAGGTCGGCGATCGCACGCCGCTCCTCGCGCTGAACGCCGGCAAGCCGATGATGCCCGCCTCGACGATGAAGCTCGTCACCACCTATGCGGGCCTGTCGATCCTCGGGCCCGGTTACCGCTGGCGCACCAGCGCGTACGCGGACGGCGCGCTCGACGCGAGCGGCGTGCTGCACGGCAATCTGTACATCCAGGGCACCGGCGACCCGAAGCTCGTGCCCGAAGAACTGATCGACCTCGTGCAGAAGATCCACAAGGCGGGCATCAACGGTATCGACGGCGCGCTGGTGCTCGACAAGCGCTACTTCGATCGGTCGACGCGCGACCTGCCCGCGTTCGACGACGACGTGAACGCGCCGTACAACGTCGGCCCCGATCCGCTGCTGTACGCGTTCAAATCGCTGTCGTTCACGCTGACGCCATCGCCGGACGGCACTGTGGCGATCGACGTGCTGCCCGCGCTCGCGCAACTGCGCATCGACAACCAGTTGCATGCGACGAGCGGCCCATGCCGGGGCGAGCTGCCGACGCCGACCGTCACGCCGGAGCCTGACGGCACGCTCGTCGCGTCGTTCATCGGCGACTTTCCGGTGCGCTGCGACGCGCGCACGATCAACGTCGCCGTGCTCGATCACTCGACGTTCTTCGCGCGCGGCTTCCTCGCGCTGTGGCAGCAAACCGGCGGCACCTTCACGGGCGCGACCCGCGAAGGCGCAGTGCCCGCCGGCGCGAAGCTCGTCGCCACGCACGAGGGGCCGATGCTGTCGGACATCGTTCGCGACATCAACAAGTTCAGCAACAACACGATGGCGCGCAACCTGTTCCTGACGATCGGCGCCGCCGAGGAAAGGCCGCCCGCCACGCCCGCGAAAGCCGCGCACGCGGTCGAAGCTTTCCTGACGCGCGACAGCCTGAACACCGAATACCTGTCGCTCGATAACGGCTCGGGCCTGTCGCGCGACGAACACATCACCGCGCTCGCGCTCGCCGATGTCCTGCAACGCGCGAACGCGAGCCCAGTCGCGCAGGTGTTCGTCGACTCGCTGCCGATCGCCGGTGTCGACGGCACGATGCGCAACCGCCTGACCAGCCAGGGCGCGGGCGGCAACGCGCACATCAAGACCGGCACGCTGCGCGACGTACGCGCGATCGCCGGCTACGTCGCGTCGGCCGACGGCAACAGCTATGTCGTCGTCAGCCTGATCAACGATGCGCATTCGGAAGCGGCGCGCGCCGCGCACGACGCGCTGCTCGAATGGGTGTACGAAGGCCCTTCGCAGGGCTTCACGAAGGTCTCCGCGCCCATCGGGGAAGCGCGCGAGAAGCCCAGGAAAAACCCGCGCAAGCGCGGCAGCCACTGAGTATTCCTTCTAGCGATGCCGCGCGCGGCAAGCTGCTAACCGTGTACGCTGTCGGGCAGCATGCGGCGCGCGACATCACGGGCTTGCCGCGCAGGGCGCCGGTCGCGCCGGTCGCGCAGACCGCGCGACCTCACGAACGATAACGACACCACCCGCTGCGTACCGCGCGGCGCTCAGGGACCAGGAAGGGAGACAAGATGCAATTCGATGCCGAATTGCTGCTGCTCGCCATGGCGCCCGTCTTTCTCGCCTGCATCGGCTGGGAGGCGTGGCACGTGAGCCGCACGCGCCCGGCCGAGCGGCTCTACAGCTGGCGCGACACGCTGTGCAACGCCGCGCTCGCGCTGCTGCAGCAGGCCGCCGACAAGCTCGCGTGGCTCGCGATCATCCCTGTCTACGCGTTTTTCTACGAGCATTACCGCATTCATACATGGCCGGCGACGTGGCTGTCGTTCGTCGTGCTGTTCGTCGCGCAGGACCTGCTCTATTACGTCTTTCATCGCTGCAGTCATCGCGTGCGCTGGCTGTGGGCCGCCCACGTCGTGCATCACTCGTCGGAGCGGATGAATTTTTCGACCGCGTTCCGCCAGAGTCTGATGTACCCGATCGCCGGCATGTGGGTATTCTGGATTCCGCTCGCGATCCTCGGCTTTCCCCCGAAGCAGATCGTCGCGATCGTGCTGATCAATCTCGGCTTCCAGTTCTTCGTGCATACGCAGGTGATCCGCAAGCTCGGCTGGCTCGAATACATGTTCAATACGCCGTCGATCCATCGCGTGCATCATGCGCGCAACGATCGCTACATCGATCGCAATTACGCAGGTGTACTGGTGATGTGGGATCGCCTGTTCGGCAGCTACGTCGAAGAAGATCCGCATGAGGCGCCGCAGTACGGCATCGTCGAGCCACTGGACACGTACAACCCGCTGAAGGCGACGTTTCACGAATGGGCGTCGATGGCCGCAGACTTCGCTAGTCTGCGCGGCTGGCGCAACAAATGGCGTGCGCTGTTCGCGCCGCCCGCCTGGGCCGCCGCTTATCATGCGCAACGCGCGAAGGGAGCCGGCTTGAACTCAAACCATACGGTCGCGCTTCGGACATCGCGCAGGCCGTAGAAGATTCTGTAAGCTGTCGTCACGCCGCCAACGCGGTGGACGCCGCCTGCAACACATGGCATCAAGGGCCACACATACGAGGAGATGCAGTCAACATGAATCAAACCGCTTCGAAGAAACAGCAATGGTTGCGGGTCACGCAGATCGCAGTGGCGAGCGCAGCGTTCGCCGCGCTCGCGGCATGCGGCGGTGGCGGCGACAACAATAGTTCGAGCAGCAGCACGCCGTCAGGTGGCGTCAAGTTGCAGGTCGTGTCGTTCGGCGACAGCCTGTCGGACGTCGGCACGTATTCGCCGGTGATCCAGGCCAGTTTCGGCGGCGGTCGTTTCACGACGAATCCTGGCGAAGTCTGGACGCAGAAAGTCGCTGAGTACTATGGGGATACGCTGACGCCAGCTTTTGTGGGCGGCTTCGGAGTGCCACTGAAGGCCAACGGCGGCTTGGGCTATGCGCAAGGCGGCTCCGATGTGGCGAACCCCATCGGCATTGGCTTCGCACCCAATAGCATGGCGGCCACGACCGTACCTGTCACGTCGCAGATCGCGCAGTACCTGACGGACCACGGCAGCTTCAATTCGAATCAGCTCGTGCTGGTGAGCGGCGGCGCCAACGACGTCCTGCAACTGTTGCAGAACACGCAGTTCATGACCGACCTCCAGACCCAGCTCGCGACGGCCACCTCCTTGCAGCAACAGCAGTTGATCATTGGGACGGCGGTTGGAACGCAGCTTCAGACGACTATCCAGAGCTTTGTGGGCGTCGTCGGCACCGCCCTCTCGAAAGGTGCGACACATGTCGTCGTCATGGACGTGCCGGACATCGGCCAGGCGCCGCTCGCGGCTGCCCAAGCGGCAGCAAGCAATGCGCCGCAACTGCCGACGCTGATTACTGCCATCGTGACCGCATACAACACGCTGGTCGCGAATGGACTCAAGACAGCCGGGATTGACACGAAAGTGATTCCGGTCAGCTCGTTCGCCTGGCAGCATCAGTTGCTCGCCAGCTACCAGTCGCAGGGATTTTCCAATGCAACGGGCACGGCCTGCGCGCTCCAACAGATGGAGCAGAACGCGACCGCTTATGCGACGGCCAATCCGTCGGTGCTGCAAGGCGGCATGACGGCGCAGCAGTACGGCCAGCAATTCGGCTCGTCGCTGTTCTGCTCGCCGCAGACCCTCACGGTAGCGGGCGCCGACCAGTCGTACGTCTTCGCCGACACGCTCCATCCGACGACGCACGCACACGCTGCGTTCGCAACTTTCGTCGAACAGCAGATCGCGGCGACGGGTCTGGGCAAGTAAGCGCACATCCGGCGTCCGGCGGGAGCGTTGTCTCCCGCTAACGTCTTCTCGAACTTTAGTTCGATACGAAAAAAGCCCGCCTCATTCGAGTCGGGCTTTCTGCTTTTGCGTGTTCGCTTTTGCTTGGCGCGCGAAGTGTATCAGAGGCGAAAACGTAGCGCCTTCAGGACTCGTGCGCTTCGAACGCCGCCGCCGCGCGCCCGAGCCGATCGTTGACCGCAATCCATTCGATCGTATCGGGCAGCTTCTCGATCAGAATCCGCATGACGTTCGCGCGATCGAGCGCGCGCAGCAAGCCATAGAGCTCGCGTGCATAGACGTGCGGATCTTCCGGCGCGGCGACGAAATGCACGCCGTCGACATCGGCCCACTGTCCCGCACGCGATGCGCGCGCGACCAGCGCGACGCGCTCGCCCGGCTCGCGCACCGCGAGCAGCGGCTCGAGTTCACCGAACGGCAGCAGCACGAGCGGCGTGCGCGGCGCGTAATGCGCTTTCAACGTGCCCGACGCGCGCGGCGCGGTCGCGTCCGACCCGTCGGGCAGACGCGGCGCCTCGCCGAGCACGTCGGCGATATCCTGCGGCGTCACGCGACCGGGCCTCAGCAGCGCCGGAAAGCCGCGCGACAGATCGAGAATCGTCGACTCGATGCCGACATCCGACGCGCCGCCATCGAGCACATGAATCGCGCTACCGAACTCGTCGCGCACATGCTGCGCGGTGGTCGGGCTCACATGTCCGAAGCGGTTCGCCGACGGCGCGGCGACGCCGCCATGCCCGCCGCGCAAGGCGCCGAACGCTTCAAGCAACGCCTGCGCAACCGGATGCGACGGACAGCGCAGTCCCACCGAATCTTGCCCGCCGCTGACCGCCGCGGGAATGCGCGCGGCGCGCTTGAGGATCAGCGTGAGCGGTCCCGGCCAGAATGCGTCGATCAGGCGCTGCGCATCCGCCGGCAAATGCTCGACCCAATAGTTCGGATCGCCGTGCGGCGCGAGATGCACGATCACCGGATGATTGGCCGGCCGCCCCTTCGCGGCGTAAATGCGCGCGACCGCGTCCGGGTTCTCGGCATCGCCGCCGAGGCCGTACACGGTTTCCGTCGGAAACGCGACCAGCCCCCCCGCGTCGAGCAAGGCCGCCGCGTGCTCGATCTGCGCGGCGCTGACCGGCAACGCGTTGGTAGCGTCCTTGGCGGGTTTCAGTTGATCCGGCATGGCGCGCGCGTCAGCTGGTAGCGATGTGCAGCAGCCGCGCGCAATCGCGCGCCGCGGTGCGGGCTTCTTCGAGGGTCGGCGCGGTGAAGTTCACGTGGCCCATCTTGCGGCCGCAACGCGCCTCCTCCTTGCCGTACAGATGCAGCCGGGCTGACGGCATCGCGGCGACTTCCTGCCACGGCGGCGTGACCGCCGCGCGCTTCGGACCGTCCGGAAACCACACGTCGCCGAGGATGTTCAGCATCACCGCCGGCGAATGCTGGCGCGTGTCGCCGAGCGGCATGCTGGTCATTGCGCGCACCTGCTGCTCGAACTGGCTCGTCGCGCATGCGTCGACCGTGTAGTGGCCAGAGTTGTGCGGGCGCGGCGCCATTTCGTTGGCGACCAGCGAGCCGTCTTCGAGAATGAAGAATTCGACGCACAGCACGCCGACGTAGCCGAGCTTCTCGGCGATCTGCAGCGCGGCCTGTTGAGCTTGCTGCGCGAGCGCCGGCGACGCGTCCGGCGCGGGGACGATGGTGTGCGAGAGCACGCCGTCGCGATGCGTGTTCTGCGCGAGCGGATAGACAACCGACGCCCCGCTCGCCGCACGCGCGATCAGCGCCGACACCTCGAACTTCAGCGGCAGGCGCTTCTCGAGCACACACGGCACGCCGCCGAGCGACGCATGCGCCTCACGCACTTCCTCGGCGTTGCGCACGCGAATCTGGCCTTTGCCGTCGTAACCCATGCGCGCCGTTTTCAGGATGCCGGGCAGCACCGCTTCGAGCTCGGCATCGCCCAGCGCCGCAAGCGCATCCGACGACTCGAACACGACGTGCGGCGCAACCGTCACACCCGACGACGCGATAAAGCGCTTCTCGGCGATCCGGTCCTGCGCGACGGCGACGCAACGCCCCGCCGGGCTCACGAAGGTGGTCTTGCCGAGAAAGTCGAGGCTCGCGGACGGCACGTTCTCGAATTCGGTCGACACCGCCGCGCACAACCGCGCGAGTTCGGTGAGCGCCGCTTCGTCGTCGTAGGCCGCGCGCAGGTGGCGGTCGGCGACCGCGCCGGCCGGGCTGGTTTCGTCCGGATCGAGCACGGCGACGCGATAGCCCATCGCCTGGGCGGCAAAGCAGAACATGCGGCCGAGCTGGCCGCCACCGACCATGCCAAGCCATGCGCCGGGCAGAATCGGTGAAACCGGTGTGTTGTCAGGGTTCATCTTGGTGGTCGGTCGCGGCCGGATACGCGTCGCGCTCATGCAACGAGCGGCGGGCATCCGGCCGGGGGTCGGACAGGAGACGTCTTATTAAACAACCAGCGCGCTTACAGCGCCGGCAATACCATCGCGTGAGCCGCTTCGTTCTGGCGCACACGGAATGCAGCGAGCTTATCCGCGTATTCGGCGCTGGTGCCGGAGAGCAGGGACACCGCGAACAGCGCCGCGTTCGCGGCACCCGCCTCGCCGATCGCAAACGTCGCGACCGGCACACCCTTGGGCATCTGCACGATCGAATGCAGCGAATCGACGCCCTTCAGATACTTGCTCGCGACTGGCACGCCGAGCACCGGCACCGTGGTCTTCGCGGCCAGCATGCCGGGCAGATGTGCCGCGCCGCCCGCGCCCGCGATGATCGCGCGAATGCCGCGCTCGCGCGCGCTTTCAGCATAGGCGAACATTTCGTCGGGCATGCGGTGCGCGGACACGACCTTCGCTTCGTACGGCACGCCGAATTCCTGCAGAATCGCGACGGCGTTTTTCATCACTTCCCAGTCGGAACTGGAGCCCATCAATACGCCGACGACCGGCGCATCATGCGTATGGGCGGTTTGTGCTTCACTCATCTTACGGCTTCCTTGTTTCCCGGCGATGCGCGCCTGACACGGCCCGCGCAATCAGATCAGTCGAGCTTGTGGCCCGTCAGGCGCTCGAGCGCTTCCTGGTACTTCTCGCCCGTTTTCGCGACCACGTCGTCCGGCAGTTTCGGCGCCGGCGGCTCTTTCTTCCACGGCTGGGTTTCGAGCCAGTCGCGCACGAACTGCTTGTCGAACGACGGCGGGTTCGTGCCGACCTGGTACTGGTCCGCCGGCCAGAAGCGCGACGAATCGGCGGTCAGCGCCTCGTCCATCAGGTACAGCTTGCCGTGGTTGTCCAGACCGAATTCGAACTTCGTGTCCGCGATGATGATGCCGCGCGTGGCCGCGTAATCAGCGGCTTCCTTATACAGACGGATCGAAATGTCGCGGATCGTGGCCGACAGCTCGGTACCGATGCGGCGCTCCATCTCGTCGTAGGTGATGTTTTCGTCGTGGTGGCCCATCTCGGCCTTGGCGGCCGGCGTGAAGATCGGCTCGGGCAGCTTCTGCGCGTTCTGCAGGCCCGGCGGCAGTTGCACGCCGCAGACCGAGCCGGTGGCCTGGTAATCCTTCCAGCCGCTGCCGGCCAGATAGCCGCGCACCACCGCTTCGACGAGGATCGGCTCGAGTCGCTTGACGACCACCGCGCGCCCCTTGACCTGCTCGACTTCGTCCGGCGCGACCACCGACTCCGGCGCGACGCCCGTCAGGTGGTTCGGCACCACGTGCTTCAGTTTCTCGAACCAGAAGTTCGCCATCGCGTTGAGCACGCGGCCCTTGTTCGGAATCGGCTCGCCCATGATGACGTCGAACGCCGACAGCCGGTCGGTCGTGACGATCAGCAACTGGTCGTTGCCCACCGCGTAGTTGTCGCGGACTTTACCGCGGCCAAGCAGCGGCAGCGAGCGGAGCGTGGATTCGTAGAGGGTAGACATCGTCGTGGTTCGCTAAAAGTAGGGCAAAAATGTGACCGGAACAAAAGGGAAACGCCGTTCCCCCGATGATGCGGGAACGGCGATCGGACGACAACCTGGCCAAACGGCCAGGCGCGGAGCCAAAACTACAGCTTAACGGACGACTTGCGCGAGCTCGCCCGACTTGTACTTCTCCGCAATTTTATCAAGCGAAACCGGCTTGATCTTGCCAGCCTGGCCTTCGCAGCCGAATTGTGTGTAACGGTCGATACAGATCTTCATCGCCGCTTCGCGCGCCGGCTTCAGGTAATCGCGCGGATCGAACTTGCCCGGGTTGGTCGCCATGTAGCGACGGATCGCGGCCGTGATCGCCAGACGCAGGTCGGTATCGATGTTGACCTTGCGCACGCCGTGACGGATGCCTTCCTGGATTTCTTCGACCGGCACGCCGTAGGTTTCCTTCATGTCGCCGCCGAATTCGCGGATTTCCGCGAGCAGCTCCTGCGGCACCGACGACGAGCCGTGCATCACGAGGTGCGTGTTCGGAATGCGCTGATGGATTTCCTTGATGCGCTGGATCGAGAGAATATCTCCCGTCGGCTTCTTGCTGAACTTGTAGGCGCCGTGCGAGGTGCCGATCGCGATGGCCAGCGCGTCGCACTGGGTCAGCTTGACGAAGTCGGCGGCCTGCTCCGGATCGGTCAGCAGTTGTTCACGCGTCATCGTGCCTTCGGCGCCGTGGCCGTCCTCCTTGTCGCCCTTCATCGTTTCGAGCGAACCGAGCACGCCCAGCTCCGCTTCCACGGTGACGCCGATCGAGTGCGCCGCCTCGACGACCTTGCGCGACACTTCGACGTTGTACTCGTACGATGCGACCGTCTTGCCGTCGGCTTCGAGCGAACCGTCCATCATCACGCTGGTGAAGCCGCTGCGAATCGCCGCCATGCACACCGCCGGCGACTGACCGTGGTCCTGATGCATCACGACCGGAATGTGCGGATACGACTCGACCGCCGCTTCGATCAGATGACGCAGGAACGGCTCGCCCGCGTACTTACGCGCACCGGCCGACGCCTGCATGATGACCGGGGCGTTGACCTTGTCGGCCGCGGCCATGATCGCCTGCACCTGCTCCAGGTTGTTCACGTTGAATGCCGGAAGGCCATAGCCGTTTTCCGCAGCATGGTCCAGCAGTTGACGCATTGATACGAGAGGCATGCTGAAACTCCTTAGATTGAAACGAATTCTTTTGCCGTCGGCATCTTTTGCGGCGATTTTATCGCGAAGCAGGCGGCGTTCCCGCGATGACACCGGCGCTTTGGTGCGCCGTCGCACATGGACCGTGCGGGTTTCGCCGCCCTGCTTCGCTCAATCGAGCCTGTGCCGATCGAGCGGTCCTGCCTGATCAGTACGGTTCACCGACCCGCACGATCTTCAACGTGTTGGTGCCGCCCGCCTGACCCATCGGCTCGCCGACCGTCAGCACGACCATGTCGCCGTGCGACGCGTAGCCCTTGCCGACCACCGTTTCGAGCGCTTGCTGCAGCGCCGTGTCGCGGTCGGTGTTGGTGTCCAGATGCAGCGACGTCACGTTGCGGTACAGCGCCATCGCCCGTTCGCTGCCGACGCGCGGCGTCAGCGCGAAGATCGGCACGTGGGTCCAGTGACGCGACATCCACAGCGCGGTCGAGCCCGATTCGGTCAGCGCGACGATGGCCTTGGCGCCCAGGTGATAGGCGGTGAACAGCGCGCCCATCGCGATCGACTGGTCGATCCGCGTGAACGTGCGGTCGAGGAAGTCCTTGTCGAGCTCCGACTGCTCGGACTTTTCCGCTTCGACGCAAATCGCGGCCATCGTCTCGATGGTCTGCACCGGGTACTTGCCCGCCGCCGATTCCGCCGACAGCATCACCGCGTCCGTGCCGTCGAGCACCGCGTTGGCGACGTCCGACACTTCCGCGCGGGTCGGTACCGGCGCGTGGATCATCGACTCCATCATCTGCGTCGCGGTGATCACGAACTTGTTCGATTCGCGCGCCATCCGGATCATGCGCTTTTGCAGTGCCGGCACCGCGGCATTGCCCACTTCCACGGCCAGATCGCCACGCGCGACCATGATGCCGTCCGACGCGTCGAGGATGCCTTGCAGCGCCGGAATCGCTTCCGCGCGCTCGATCTTCGCGATCATCTTCGGCTTGATGCCGTACGGCGCGCCGGCGATGTTCGCGAGCTGGCGGGCCATTTCCATGTCGGTCGCGTTCTTCGGGAACGATACCGCGATGAAATCGACGCCGAGCGACATCGCCGTACGGATATCCTCCATGTCTTTCGCGGTCAGCGCGGGCGCGGACAGACCGCCGCCCTGGCGGTTGATGCCCTTGTTGTTCGACAGCTCGCCGCCGATCTTCACGACCGTGTGGATCTCGTTGCCGATCAGGCGCTGCACGTTCAGCACGATCAGGCCGTCGTTGAGCAGCAGTACGTCGCCCGGCTTCAGGTCGCGCGGCAGATCCTTGTAGTCGAGGCCGACGCGCTCGTCGTTGCCGAGCTCGCAGTCGGCATCGAGGACGAACGGATTGCCGGTGACGAGCGTCGTGCGGCCGTTCTCGAATTTGCCGACGCGGATCTTCGGGCCTTGCAGGTCAGCCATGATGGCGACTTCGCGGCCGGCCTGGCGGGCCGCCTCGCGCACGAATTCGGCACGCTGGCGATGGTCGTCCGCTGTGCCGTGAGAGAAATTGAGCCGCACCACGTCCAGGCCCGCCTGAATCATTTGCAGCAGGATTTCCGGTGTGCTGGAAGCCGGACCGATAGTAGCGACAATCTTGGTGGCGCGATGCATGAGTCTCCTCGTCTGGATAGGATCGCTGGAAAGAGCGCTGCGGGGCTGCTGCGGAGTCTGCGCATCGAAAGATGCTGCCTGGGGGCGCGCGCCGGCTGGGGCCGGGGTCGCTTTGTGGAGTGATGCGGGTGATGCGGTATTCGAGACCGGTGCCTCGCGCGCCGGAGATTTGCTGTCCTGCTTGCCGGAAGGCTGTTCCGGCTGGGCCGAATCGTGTTGAGCAGATTCGACCTGTGCCGTTGGGGGCTGCTCCGCGTCGCCGGTCGGAGCATGCGCTGCAACCGGTTCCGCGGGCGCTCCGGCGGGTAGCGCCGGTTCGGCGGCCGCGGGCGCTACCAGCGCTTCGGCAGCCACGTCCTGTCCGGCCGCTACCGACGCAGCGGCCGCGCGTGTCGCGCGCTCCCCTGCCGGCGTTGCCGCGTTACCGCGCGGCACTTTCACGCCACGCGCCTTGGTCGACTTCGCCGCTGGGGAGCGCGTCGCCACGTTAAGCCCGCGATTCCAGAATTTCTACCGCCGGCAGCTTCTTGCCCTCGAGGAACTCGAGGAATGCGCCACCGCCCGTCGAAATGTAGCTGACCTTGTCGTGGATGCCGTACTTGGCGATTGCCGCGAGCGTATCGCCGCCGCCTGCGATCGAGAACGCAGCCGAGCGCGCGATCGCGTCCGCGAGCGTCTTCGTGCCGTTGCCGAACTGGTCGAACTCGAACACGCCGACCGGGCCGTTCCACACGATCGTGCCGGCCTTCTCGAGTTGCGCGGCGAGCATCTTGGCCGTTTCCGGGCCGATGTCGAGGATCATCTCGTCGTCCTGCACATCCGCGACGGCCTTTACTTCTGCCTTCGCGGTCGGCGAGAACTCCTTGGCCGTGACGACGTCGGTCGGGATCGGCACCGAGGCGCCGCGGGCCTTGGCCGCGTCGATGATCGCCTTCGCTTCGTCGACGAGATCCGCTTCGGCGAGCGACTTGCCGATCTTCAGGCCGGCCGCGAGCATGAACGTATTGGCGATGCCGCCACCGACGATCAGCTGGTCGACCTTCTCCGCGAGCGACTTCAGGATGGTCAGCTTGGTCGACACCTTCGAGCCCGCGACGATCGCCACGAGCGGACGCTTCGGCGCGCCGAGCGCCTTGCCGAGCGCTTCGAGCTCAGCGGCGAGCAGCGGGCCCGCGCAGGCAACCGGCGCGTACTTCGCGATGCCGTGGGTGGTCGCTTCAGCGCGGTGAGCGGTGCCGAACGCGTCGTTCACGTAGATATCGCAGAGCTTGGCCATTTTCTGCGCGAGCTCGTCGGAATCTTTCTTTTCGCCCTTGTTGACGCGGCAGTTTTCGAGCAGCACGACCGAGCCCGGCGCGACGTTCACGCCGTTTTCGACCCAGTTCGCGACGAGCGGCACGTCGCGGCCGAGCAGCTCCGCGAGACGCTTCGCCACCGGCGCGAGCGAATCTTCCGGCTTGAAGTCGCCTTCGGTCGGACGGCCAAGGTGCGAGGTGACCATCACCGCGGCGCCGGCGTCGAGCGCGGCCTTGATGGCCGGCACGGAAGCGCGGATGCGGGTGTCTTCGGTGATGTTGCCTTGATCGTCCTGCGGCACGTTCAGATCGGCGCGGATGAACACGCGTTTGCCGGACAGCTTGCCTTCGGCGATCAGGTCGGAGAGACGCAATACCTTGTTCATGGGCTTGAGTATGCGAGTTGATGAGAAGGCGGTGACGGACAGCGCGCAGGGCCAAAGCGCAGCGGACTCCAGCGCTTCGGCCCAACGGCTCCGCGGGATCGGGCGCCGGCGGCCGCGGCACCAGGCGCCTTGCTGCGGCGCGCTCAACCCGGAAAAGGCATTTTAACTGATCCCAACGGCCTTCTGATCCGCGACACGGCGAATGTCGCGCATTTGATCGCAAGGCCGCAGATGCCGCGGCGTAGCATTCATCGCCGCACCCCGGCCTTCACAGGAAGACGCGCATCAGCGTGAATACGACCATTCCGGTCACGATCGTGCCGAGCATGGTGCGTCGCCACAAAAACCAGCCAAGGCCGGCGAGCGTCGCGTAGAGCTCATGATTGGACGCCGCGAACGACAGCCCGTCGGGCGTCGTCAGCACGTCGGGCACCACCACCGCGGCGAGCGCGGCGGCCGGCGCGTAGCGCAGCATCTTCTGCACGCGCGCCGGCAGTACCGTGCGCTCGCCGCCGATCAGGAACATCGCGCGCGTGAGCGCGGTGACGAAGGTCATGCCGAAAATGGCGAGCCAGATTTGCGTGGAGGTCATCGGGAGTCTCTGGCGCGATCGTTCACGCCACGGATGCGGCGCAGGTCGGCGCGCTCGATCATCAGGTCGGCCGCACTGCCGGCCGCGATCGCCGCGATCACCGCGAGCGGCAACGCCAGCCGGTACGGCAGATCGAGCGCGAGCAGCGACACGATGCCGGCCACGCTGACCGCGACCAGCGTCGAGCGGGTGGCGATCGCCGACACCATCACCGGCAGCAGCGCGAGCGTGCCGGCCAGCGCGAGCCCCCAGTTGTCCGGAATCAGGCTCGCCAGCAGGATGCCGATGATCGACGACACCTGCCACGACAGCCAGCTCGATACCGCCATGCCCCAGAAGTACGCCTCCTTGCCCGGCACGTAGCCGGTCGGAAAGCTCTTCTTGACGAATAGCAGATAGATCACGTCGCCGTTGAAATAGCCCAGCACGATGCGCCGCCACATCGACAGATACGAGAAGTGCGGCGCGAGGCCGACGCTGAAGATCACGAAGCGGGTGTTGACCATCGCCGCGGTCAGCAGCACCGTCCACACCGGCAGCTTCGCCGCGAGGAGCGGCAACACCGCCAGCTGCGACGAACCGGCGTAGCACAGCAGCGACATCGTGAGCGCCTGGGGCAGCGTCAGCACGGACTTGCTCATCGCGATGCCGGTCACGAGGCCCCAGGAAAAAATCGCCATCAGCGTGGGGGCATAGGCGCGCGCGCCTTCACGAAAAGCGCGGCGATCGGTGTCGGACAGTCGAGCGAGCATCGGGCGAAGGGTGCGGGCGCAGGAAACGCCGTCAAGAAGGCCAGGTCGGCGCCAGCTTGCGAGACCACCCGCTGGCGCATCCGGATTTGATTTATGCGTGCGCTGGATTATAGCGTCCGGGGTGCGCCCAAATGCCCGTCGTGTGTGCAAAAGACGCTAAAATAGCGCTCCCGGCCATGTCCTGCGCTCATGGCCGCACCTCATAACGCACCTGCTGGAGAACCGTATGTCAATGGCCGACCGCGACGGCAAGATCTGGATGGATGGCGAGCTCATCGAGTGGCGTGATGCCAAAATCCACGTGCTCACCCATACGCTGCACTACGGCATGGGCGTGTTCGAGGGCGTGCGCGCTTACAAGACCGCCGACGGCGCCACCGCGATTTTCCGCCTGCAGGAGCACACTAGGCGCCTGCTGAACTCGGCGAAGATCTTCCAGATGAACGTGCCGTTCGACCATGAAACGCTCGCCGCCGCGCAGCGCGAAGTGGTCCGCGAGAACAAGCTCGAGTCGTGCTATCTGCGCCCGATCATCTGGGTCGGCTCGGAAAAGCTCGGCGTGTCGGCCAAGGGCAACACGATTCACGTCGCGATCGCCGCGTGGCCGTGGGGCGCATATCTTGGCGAAGAGGGCATCACCAAGGGCATCCGCGTGAAGACGTCGTCGTTCACGCGCCATCACGTGAACGTGTCGATGGTGCGCGCGAAGGCGTCGGGCTGGTACGTGAACTCGATCCTCGCGAACCAGGAAGCGATCGCCGACGGCTACGACGAAGCGCTGCTGCTCGACGTCGACGGCTACGTGTCGGAAGGCTCGGGCGAGAACTTCTTCCTCGTCAACAACGGCAAGCTGTACACGCCCGATCTGTCGTCGTGCCTCGACGGCATCACGCGCGACACCGTCATCACGCTCGCGCGCGACATGGACCTGCAGGTGATCGAAAAGCGCATCACGCGCGACGAAGTCTATACCTGCGACGAAGCGTTCTTCACCGGCACGGCGGCCGAAGTCACGCCGATCCGCGAGCTCGACAATCGCACGATCGGTGCTGGTTCGCGCGGCCCGATCACCGAAAAGCTGCAGTCGGCTTTCTTCGACGTCGTGAACGGCAGGAGCGCGAAATACGCGCACTGGCTCACGAAGATCTGAGCGACGTTTCGAGATGCTCCGCGCCGCCCAACGGCGGCCCACCGCAAGCACCCCGCATACAACGAGAAAATCTCATGAGCGAAATCAAGGAAATGCCGCTGGTCGAACTGTCGGCAAAAGATCTGCCGGCGTATTGTCCGAACCCGGCTATGCCGCGCTGGAGCGCGCATCCGCGCGTCTTCATCGACGTATCGCACGGCGAAGCGCGTTGCCCGTATTGCAGCACGCGTTACAAGCTGCGCGACGGCGAAGTGATCAAGGGCCATTGATCCGACGCATCGAGCGGTTCTGAGCCAGCTTGCGCGGCACGAGGCGCGCGTTTTGAATCACGCGCTCGCCGCGCCGCCATCGCGGCGCGTGTGGGCAAACGGCATCGCGCCGTGCGGCTTTGCGCTTTCCCCATTTACCTATCCGAGTGCCGCGCGCATCGCGCGCGCGGCGCTTGTTATCGACACCGGACACTCACTCTGATGCGTCGCGCGTTGGTTATCGCACCGAACTGGATCGGTGACGCATTGATGGCGCAGCCGCTGTTTGCGCGCCTCGTGAAATTGCATCCGCGCATCGTCATCGACGCGGTCGCGCCCAGCTGGGTCGCACCCGTGCTCGAACGCATGCCGGAAATCCGCGACGTCTACGCGACCGATCTCGCCCACGGCAAGCTGCAGATGCTGCGCCGCTGGCAGCTGTCGAGCGATCTGCGCGACGTCGGCTACGACGCGGCCTACGTGCTGCCGAATTCGTTCAAGTCGGCGCTGATTCCGTGGCTGACGGGCATTCCGCTGCGCATCGGCTACACCGGCGAGAGTCGCTACGGCGTGCTGAACGTGCGTCACGCGAATCCGCGCAAGGACGCCCGCCCGCCGATGGTCGGCCACTACGCCGCCCTCGCCTATGCGCCAGGCGCCAAGGTCCCCGAAGATCTGCCGATGCCGCGCCTCGACACGGACCTGAACGAGGCCTCGCGTGTGTCGGCGCGCTTCAATCTCGATACGCGCGTGCCGCTGCTGGTGTTCTGCCCCGGCGCAGAATACGGTCCCGCGAAGCGCTGGCCGCCCGAGCACTTCGCGTCGCTCGCGCAGATAGTCGGCCAGTCGTTCCCGTACACGCAAATCGTCGCGCTCGGCTCGCCGAAAGACGCGCCGCTCGCGCAAGCGATCGCCGAGAAAGCGCCGAACGTGCGCAACCTGTGCGGCCAGACCGCACTCGGCGAGGCCTGCGCGCTGATCTCGCGGGCCAACGCCGTCGTCACCAACGACTCCGGACTGATGCACGTCGCCGCCGCGCTGCGCCGCCCGCTCGTGGCCGTCTACGGTTCGACCGATCCGCGCCACACCCCGCCTTTGTCCGAGCTCGCGAAGGTACAATGGCTTCATCTCGAATGCAGCCCCTGTTTTGAGCGCGAGTGCCCGCTCGGTCATCTGAACTGTCTGAAGCAGCTGAGCGCCGAGCAGGTTTTCGGCGATTTGCGCGGCATGCTGCTCGCGCAGCGCTGAGCCGACTGGTACTTGCACGCAACACCGCACGCCCCCTGAGCGCGTCGCGTCATGTTCGCGCCTTGCGGCACGGGCAAGCTGACGCCGGGAGCGATGGTCCGGCGCTCTGGACCGTCCCGCTACCGCTGACCCGCAACCGCGCGCCGCGCACAAGAGACTGACGAGCCATGCCACGTTTTGCCCACATCTTCGAAGCCGCCGCCGATACCCTGAACGCCTACTATCAGGCCGTCGCCGAGGTCAATATCGACAGCTTGATGGGCTTGTGGATCGACGAGGAGTTCGTCAGCTGCATCTGCGCGGACGGCTCGCATCTGCACGGCCTCGAGAGCATCCGCAATGGCTTGCAGGTCCAGCTCGAAGCGCTGCCGGTGTCGATCGAGCCGCTCGACATCCGCGTCTACGACAGCCTCGGCACCGTCGTCTATGCGATTGCCGAGGCGCATCGTCCGGCCGACCCGACCGCCACGCCCGCGATGGTCTTCACCACCTACGTGATGGTCCATGAACGCGGCGAGTGGCGCATTGCGCATATTCACGCAAGCCCGATGCCGAACGAGACCGCCAGCCAGTTCGCGACGAAGATGCGGCATGGCCAGGGCCCGCTGCACTGACGCGCGGCACCACGACAGATTCAGAATCACGTTTTCTCGCTTTTCCGCCGGTATGAGTTCGACGCCACATAAACCCGCTTCCTCCGGTACGGCCCCCATCAAGGTGGCGGCCGCCGTCGGGGCGACCGTCGAGCTGCTGTACCGCGCGCCGCTGTGGCTGCCGAACCGGCATGTGCAGACGATCGTCCCGTCGCTGTTCGCGCGCCGCCCCGCGGTATCGTTTCGCCGTGAGCGCTGGGACACCCCGGACGGCGATTTCATCGATCTCGACTGGGTCGCGCACGATACTCCGCCCACCGACACCGCGCCGCTCTTCGTGCTGTTTCACGGCCTCGAAGGCAGTTCGTCGTCGCACTACGCGGTCGCGCTGATGGCCGCCGCGCGCGAATACGGCTGGCACGGCGTGGTGCCGCACTTTCGCAGTTGCAGCGGCCCGCTGAACCGGCTGCCGCGCTTCTACCATCTCGCCGACAGCAACGAGGTCGACTGGATCCTGCGCCGCTTGCGCGCCGCGCATCGCGGGCCGGTGGTCGCGGCGGGCGTGTCGCTCGGCGGCAATGTGCTGCTGCGCTGGCTCGGTGAGCGGCAAGCCGATGCGGCGCGGGTGGTAGCCGCCACTGCCGCGATTTCGACACCGATCGACGTCCATGCGGGCGGCCGTGCGCTGTCGCAGGGCTTCGGCCTCGTCTACACGCGCAGCTTCCTGAAGACGCTAAAGCGCAAGGCCAGCCAGAAGCTCGAGCAGTTCCCGGGCCTGTTCGATCGCGACGCGATGCTCGCGAGCCGCACGATGTACGAGTTCGACAACGTCGTGACCGCGCCGCTGCACGGCTTTCGCGATACCGACGACT
This sequence comes from Paraburkholderia lebeckiae, assembly GCF_014201005.1. Classification (NCBI taxonomy): domain Bacteria; kingdom Pseudomonadati; phylum Pseudomonadota; class Betaproteobacteria; order Burkholderiales; family Burkholderiaceae; genus Paraburkholderia; species Paraburkholderia lebeckiae. Next base: position 183,135 of record NZ_JACHDK010000006.1, read on the forward strand.
ACTGGAGCATCGCAACCACCCGCCCGCTGCTGCCGCACATTCAGGTGCCGACGCTCGTGCTCAACGCGCGCAACGACCCGTTCCTGCCGGCCGAAGCGCTGCCGTCACGGCACGAGGTGTCGGCGGCGGTCGAGCTTTATCAGCCTGAGCACGGCGGCCACGCGGGCTTCATGACCGGGCCGTTCCCGGGCCGCATCGACTGGCTGTCGCGGCGCGTGTTCGGCTATCTGGAGCGACACGTCGATCATGGATGACATCGTCAAACAGGCGCTCGCCAAATGGCCGAACGTGCCGAGTTGCACCGGCTGGCTGATGCTCGACCGGCGCGGCAACTGGCGCATGCGCGACGAAGCGGCCCAGGCGAGCGGCACGCCCGGCGTGCCGATCCGGCATGAGGCGCTGCTTGGCTTCATCAACCGGAATTACGAGGCCGATGAGCGCGGGCAGTGGTTTTTTCAGAACGGACCACAGCGTGTGTATGTCGAGCTGGCTTATACGCCGTGGGTGGTCAGATTGTCCGCGCACGCGGATGGAGCGCTCGCGCTGCACGACCAGGGCGGCGGCGCGTTCGAGCCGGCGGCGGTGTTCGTGGATGAAGACGGCGGCATTCTGTTTGCCGATCGCTCGCAGCCAGCACGTATCGCGGTGCTGCACGATCACGACCTCGAGATCTTCTCCGATCACGCGACGCTCGCCGACGATGGCTCATTGAGCGGTGCGTTCCACTGGAGTGTTCAGCGCGCCTTGCCGCTGCAAAGCGTGCGACGCGATCAGGTGGCCGCGCGCTTTGGCTTCGTTGCGAGCCCGGCGGCGCAGCTCTGACGCGCGCTCACGTCCACCCTACCCTTTCTCGTCGAGCCGCTCCTCCTTGTAGCGGCTCTCCATCTCGTGCAGGCGCGCGTCGACGGTCGCGAGGTCGTAATAGCCGATCGTCTTCAGGTCGCGCGCGTCCTTCAGCTGCCGGATCGCCGATGGCCACGCGCCCTCCAGCGCGAACTTCTCCGCCATCGCGCGATGCTGCGTCAATGCATCGCCACTGCCCGCGCTCGCCTGCGCGAGATAGAGCCACCACGCGGGTTGATCGGGATGCGCGCGGGTCTCCTGCTTCGCGAGCGCCTGCGCGTCGGTGAAGCGATGCAGCGTCAACAGCGTGCGGATATGCATGTCGATCGCCGCGTTCGATTGCGGCCAGCGCTTCTGCGCGAGCTCGGCGAGACGCGCGGCTTCGTCGGCGTGACCGGCACTCCGTGCGATGTCGGTCGCGAGTACGTCGAGGCTCGGCGAATCGCGTTCGGGCTCGCCTTGCGCGCGCGCGCCCGAGACGAACGCCGCGCGCGCGTTCGCGAGCGAGGCCGCCGCGTCGTCGTAGCGCTCGAGCAGCATCTGCCCGTAAGCGATGCCGTACCAGTTCGCCGCGACGTTCAGCGCGGTGCGGTCCTCGATTTCCGAGCGCAGCCGCGAAATCTCGTCCGCGTATTCGTTGCGCGAATGGTCCTGCAACAGACGCGAACGCGCCCGCACGAAGCCGTACTCGGGGTCCTGATGCGGTTGCCGATACGGCGCGCCGCGCGCGCGGTCCTCCATGTCGGCGATCCGCTCGCCGGTCAGCGGATGCGTACGCGCGTAGGCCGGAACGCCGTTTTCGTTCATCGCGGCGCGGTCGAGCCGGTGGAAGAACGTGGGCATCGCGTAGGGATCGAAACCGGCGCCGGCGAGCAGCAGAAAACCGACGCGGTCCGCCTCCTGCTCGGCCGATCGCGAGAAGCGCAGTTGACTGTCGACCGCATACGCCTCGCTGCCGAGCGCGATCGCGCTGCCGAGGTCGCCGCTATGCGCGAGTACGCCTGCCAGCACGCCGAACAGCACACCGACGAGCGCCGCGTAGCCGCCGCGCTCGCCGTTCGAGATCATCCGCGAGATGTGCCGCTGCAGCACGTGCCCCATCTCGTGACCCAGCACCGACGCGAGCTCGGACTCCGTCTGCGTCGTCACGATCAGCCCCGTGTTCACGCCGATGAAACCGCCCGGCAGCGAAAACGCGTTGATCTGCGCGTCGCGTACCGCGAACAGCTCGAAATCCGGACGATAGCCACCGATGTACAGCGCGCTGGCCGCTGCCGCGAGCTTGGCGGCGACCGAATCAAGATAGTCGCGCACGAGCCAGTCGTCGAGATAGTCGGGGTCGCGGCGTATCTCACGCATCACGCGCTCGCCGAGCTTGCGTTCGGCCTGTGGAGTCAGCGAGCCGGCGCCGCCGCTGCCGAGATCGGGCAACTGCTGCGCGACGATCGGCGCGCGCCAGTCGTTGCTGCCGGTTTTCCCGCCAGTGCCATCGCTACCGCCGCCATTGAAAAAGCGGCTTTGGGCGCCGCCGTAGGTGCCGAACACGCCGCGCGCGATGTCGGGCGGCAGGATCGGATCGGCATGCGCGTCGCTCGGGCCGCTCACTAGCGGCGCCTCGGACGATGACGTTCCCGGCACGATGGCCGCCCCGCCCGTCGATTGCGCGAACGCGCCCGGCGGCATCGCGAGCGCGACAGATAGCAACGCAGCGAGGAATCGTTTTGAATGCATCGCGAAGCCGGTCTGACGAAGTCGAAAACGCCGCGCGTGGCCCGGACTAAGATAACGGGCAAGGGCGTCGCAGGACGCGTACGAGGCAAAACTCAGAGCACGACACAGCGCAAGCGGAATCAGTCGCCGCGACGATTCGAGGCCGCGCCGCACTGCTATGATAGGCGCCCTCTGAAGGAGTCAACCATGCCTGAACTCACTCATTTCGATGCGGCCGGTGACGCGCATATGGTGGACGTCGGCGGCAAGCAGGAGACCCGGCGCATCGCGATCGCGCGTGGCTCGATCCGCATGCTGCCCGACACGTTCGCGCTGATCCGCGACGGCAACGCCAAAAAGGGCGACGTGATCGGCATCGCGCGGATCGCGGCGATCCAGGCCTCGAAGCGCACCGCCGATCTGATTCCGCTGTGTCATCCGCTCGCGCTGACACGCGTGAAGGCCGATTTCGAACTCGACGAGCAGATGCCCGGCGTGCATTGCACGGTCCAGGTCGAGACGTTTGGACGCACGGGCGTCGAAATGGAGGCGCTTACCGCCGTGCAGATCGGGCTGCTGACCGTGTACGACATGTGCAAGGCGGTGGATCGCGGCATGACCATCACCGATGTGAAGGTGATGGAAAAGCATGGCGGGAAATCGGGGGATTGGGTGGCGCAAGCTTGACGCGCGGTTCGACAACTATCCGGATAGCAACATGACCATCGACGAACTGCTCGAGCAGCTACTGGCGTTTCGCGACGCGCGCGACTGGCGGCAGTTTCACACGCTGCGCAACCTGATCGTCTCCACCGGCATCGAAGCCGGCGAGCTGCTGGAGACGATTCAGTGGAAGACCGATGCGCAGATCGACGCGCTGCTCGGTGATCCCGCGCAATCGACGAACCTCAGGCACGAGTGCGCCGACGTGTTCATGTACCTGCTGCTGGTTGCCCATACCGCAGGCTTCGACCTCGTCGACGCGGCAGCGGAAAAACTGAAGCTGAACGAAGCGCGCTACCCCATCGACAAGGCGAAAGGCACGGCCGCGAAGTATTCCGAGCTTTGAAGTTGACGCGCGCAAGCACCTTGACGCGAGCATGCCCAAGCCTACGCGGCACGATCAATCTTCGTCGCTGTCGTCATCCGGCGTCGCATCGGCCGCCGGTCTGCCGTAGCGCTTCACCAACTGCTCCTTGAAGCCCGCGAGCGACTTCTGCTCGTTGACGAGCTGGTAGAGATAGCCGAGCTGCGCCGGCCAGTCTTTCAATTCCTCGGCGAAGATCCGCAAGCGTTCGACCGTATCGAGCGCCGCCGCGGTATCGCCGGTCAGCGCCTGCAGCACCGCGTAGCGACGCAGCACCGTCTCGCCCGGCAACAGCGCGATCGCCTGCTTGTGCATCGCGAGCTTGCGCTGCAGGTTCAGCGGATTCATCGGCTGCAGCGTCGCGAGACCGTATTCGCCCCACGCGCCGAACATGAACGACGGATCGGCGCTGTACTGCTCGGCCGGACGCGCGCCGTAGTAGAGCACTTCGGCACGCGCATAGTCGCGATACACCGGATACAGCGCGGCGAGTCCGCCGAACACCACCACCGCGAACGCGCCGAGCGACAGATTCGCCGGCACCGCGCGCAACGGCCGCGTTTCGAGCAGGCCGAACACGAACATCGCGGGCAACAGGAAGAACATGTACTGCTGCGGATACTCGACGAGCGCATGCATCGTCAGCACGCCGATCAGCGCGATGCCGAACACGCGCGCGGCGCTTTGCGGCGCACGCACGACGCGCACGAGCCACGCGACGAGACCCACCAGCACGATCGCGAGACCGATCAGACCGGTTTTCGCGAGCAGGTCGACGAAAATGTCGTGCGAGTTGTTGGCGATTTCGACGCCGCCAAGCTGCTTGACGAGCTCGAATTGATGGCTCGGAAATTCGCCCCAGCCGACGCCGAGCAGCGGATGCTGCTTGAACATCGTCCAGCCGTATTTCAACAGCGCGAGGCGCGGCGCGATCTGGCCGGCATCCTGGAAGCGCTCGGCCGCCGACTGCCCGAGTTCGAGGTGAAAGCGCACGTTGGCCCAGCGGATCAACGCATTGACCACGAAGAACAGCACCGCGAGCGCGATCGGCACCAGCCATTCACGGTTGCTGCGGCGCAGATTCGGTTCGTTGCGCGTCTGCGCGAAGGCCATCCAGAAGCCCGCCACGACGATCACGCCCATCTGCAGCCACGGACCCCGCGACACGGTCAGCGCGAGGCCGACCGAGAAAATCGTCGACACGAGCAGCCAGATGGGCACCGCGATGCGGCGCGTCTGCACGAGGTACAGCGCGCCCGCCATCGCGAACGCGATATACGTCGCGAGGTGGTTCGCCTGCGCCATGTTGCCGAACGGCCGGCGCTCGACGGTCATGTTGTACGCGACGACGAGCGGAGCCACGCGCGTCTCGAGGTGAAACAGCTGGATCACCTGACTGAACACCGCGAACAGACCGCCGACGATCAACGCCCCCGCCGCCCAGCGCAACGCGGTCTCGTCGAGCTTCACGCGCGTAAAGCCATAGCCCATGTGCACGGCCATCCACGCAGCGAGCAGGAAGCCCGCGCCGAGCCAGTTCATCGATGGCTCTGCGACCGGCAGAACCAGCGTCTGCACGACCAGCACGAGGCCGAACAGCAAAGGCACGAGCGCGACCGTGGGCGACGCGAAGTTCACGCGCGGCCGGGTGGTCGCGACCAGCAGCACGACGGCCGCACCGGTCAGCAGAAACAGCGCGAGCGTGGTGAATTCGGCGTAAAAGGTTGGGATCGGATACGTATGGTTGGCAACCGCGTAGGGCAGGATCAACGCAAGAGCCAGCAGTACGAGAGACAGGTAGCGTGCGAAAGGGGTGGGCATCGAATCAACGGTGGGCATCAGCAACCGGCGCACTATACAAAAATTTCGTTGCACTGTGCGCCGGTCCGGCCGAAATAGGCTGAAAATCAGCCCTTTACGTTGTGGCTTCGACTCATCCAGTCAGCGCTCGGCTGCCTGTCTCGTTCACTTACTCATTTGCCCCTTATGAACGGCATTCGGGCGGCGCCAGATTCGCGGCGAGCGTCGGCGCTTCGCTTGGCATCGGCCCCGAACCCGGCGCCGGCAACGACGACGCGCTCTTGCCGCTCGCAAAGCATTCCCACGTCAGCGCGCCGGTCTGCACCGCGTCCTTGCTCAACGCGACGCGCGCGCTCGGCGCATCGACGTTGTCCGGGACCGACGGCACCAGCGTCATGGTGTTTGCGCCGGCCTGCGCGACACGCGTCGAGTACGTGATCGTGATCTGACCAGTGTCGTCGTCGATCTGGATGGACTCGACGTTGCGCGTGGCGGGGGGCGACGCATAACCGCCGCTGAACGCGTTGCCGCTCGCGGCGTTTTCGGCGACCGCAAGCCGCGCCGACGCCGCGAGCGACAAACCCTCGCCGACCCGGCTGCGCGCCAGATAGTCCTGATACGCGGGAATCGCGTAGGCCGCGATCACGCCGACGATCGCGAGCACGATCATCAACTCGATCAGCGTGAAGCCGACGCCGCAGCGGCGGCAGATGCGGGGGAACCAGCTCGCGCGCCAGCGTGCGCGGCGCGACCTACGCGGGGATTGCGTCGATTGAGAGTATGGGGAATATGGCAGGGTAACGATCATCGGCAGACTCCTGATACGAGAAACGCCTGGCCCGTGGATCGGGAACAGGCGTTTCAATCGTAGCGAGCGAAGCTCGCGCGTCACAGTCAGCCGGATGGCCAGGCTTGCATTCGGACGGCATCACGAAGCAGGCTGCGATGCAGCGTCAACGCCATGCTCACACCGCCGCGCGTTTCGCGTTACGGCGCTTCAACAGATAACCGACGATCACGACGAACAGCGCGCCCGCGATGCTCATCCCGTATTCGGCGACTGGCGTGTCGAGGATCGGCCAGCGGTCGCCGGCCGGGTCGTTGACCATCAGACCACCCGCGATCCAGCCGAGCAGGCCCGCGCCGAACAGTACGATGCCCGGAAAGCGATCGAGCAGCTTCAGAATCAGCTGGCTGCCCCACACGATCAGCGGAATGCTCACGACGAGGCCAAAGATCACCAAAGCCAACCGGTGCTCGTGCTCCGCGGCTTCGGCCACGCCCGCGATCGCGATCACGTTGTCGACGCTCATCACCGCATCCGCGATGATGATCGTCTTCACCGCCGAGATCAGCTTGTCGGCCGGCTTCACGTTGTCGTGAGCGTCGTGCGCCGGCGCGAGCAGGCGCACGCCGATCCACAGCAGCAGCAAGCCGCCCGCGAACTTCAGGAACGGCACGTCGAGCAGCACGACCGCGAACGCGATCAGCACGACGCGCAGCGCGATCGCGCCGGCGGTCCCCCACACGATCCCACGCATGCGCTGCGACTGCGGCAGGTTGCGGCAGGCGAGCGCAATGACGACCGCGTTATCGCCGCCGAGCAGAACGTCGATGACGATGATCTGAAATACCGAGCCCCAATGGAGGGTCGTGAAAAATTCGAGCATGGAAAGAAGCATAAGAAAGATCGACCGCGCGGGCAGAACCGCGGCGCAAGCGCGGACGAAAAAAAACGGAGGAGTCTGCACTCCCCCGCTTTTCGGGACCGCCCGCTCACGAAAGGAGTTCGTAAGCGTATCAAAATCGCGCGCCAACGGCACGCGAATTCGATTTACAGCATCGCCTTCAGAAGACGCGCCATTTCCGACGGGTTCTTCGTGACCTTGATACCGCACGCGTCCATGATTTCCAGCTTCGCTTCGGCGGTGTCCGCACCGCCCGAGATCAGCGCGCCGGCGTGGCCCATGCGCTTGCCCGGAGGCGCCGTGACGCCAGCGATGAAGCCAACCACCGGCTTCTTCATGTTGTCCTTGATCCAGTGCGCGGCGTTCGCCTCGTCCGGACCGCCGATTTCGCCGATCATGATGACGGCGTCCGTATCGGGATCGTCGTTGAACATCTTCATCACGTCGATATGCTTCAGACCGTTGATAGGGTCGCCGCCGATACCGACTGCCGACGACTGGCCAAGGCCGATCGCGGTCAGCTGGCCGACTGCTTCATACGTCAGCGTGCCCGAACGCGACACGACGCCGATGCGGCCCTTGCGGTGGATGTGACCCGGCATGATGCCGATCTTCAGCTCGTCCGGCGTGATCGTGCCCGGGCAGTTCGGTCCGAGCAGCAGCGTCTTGCGGTTTTCGCGACGCATACGATCCTTGATCTCGATCATGTCGCGGACGGGAATGCCTTCCGTGATACAGATTGCGAGATCCAGATCGGCTTCGACTGCTTCCCAGATTGCGGCGGCAGCGCCTGCCGGCGGAACGTAAATCACCGACACGGTCGCGCCCGTTTCGGCCTTGGCTTCAGCGACGCTCGCGTAGATGGGGATGCCTTCGAAATCTTCGCCGGCCTTCTTCGGGTTCACGCCCGCGACGTACGCTTCGCGGCCGTTTGCGTATTCACGGCAAGCACGCGTGTGGAACTGACCGGTCTTGCCGGTGATGCCCTGCGTGATGACCTTGGTGTCTTTGTTGATCAGAATCGACATGTATTGACCTCTGTTCGTTTGGCGTCGCGCGGTAGCGCCACTCGGCGCGATGCTTCACGCCTGTGTCGCTTGCGCGCCGCCACTCGTAAACCTGGCAAATGAGCTGGTAAATGCGCCGTGGACAGCTGGCTTACGCCTTGCCCGAAGCAGCCGCGACGACCTTCTGAGCCGCCTCTTCCATGCTGTCCGCCGAGATGATCGGCAGGCCGGATTCGGCGAGCATCTTCTTGCCCAGGTCTTCGTTCGTGCCCTTCATGCGGACCACGAGCGGCACCTTCAGCGACACCGCCTTCGACGCCGCGATCACGCCTTCCGCGATCACGTCGCAGCGCATGATGCCACCGAAGATGTTGACCAGAATCGCGGTCAGGTTCGGGTTCTTCAGCATGATCTTGAACGCTTCGGTGACCTTCTCGGTCGTAGCTCCTCCGCCGACGTCGAGGAAGTTCGCCGGTTCGCCGCCGAACAGCTTGATGGTGTCCATCGTTGCCATTGCGAGGCCGGCGCCGTTCACCAGACAGCCGATGTTGCCGTCGAGCGAGATGTACGCGAGGTCGAACTTCGACGCTTCGATTTCAGCCGGATCTTCTTCGTCCAGATCGCGGTACGCGACGATTTCCGGGTGGCGGAACAGCGCGTTCGAGTCGAAGTTGAACTTCGCGTCGAGTGCGATGACCTTGCCGTCGCCGGTCAGGATCAGCGGGTTGATTTCGGCGAGCGATGCGTCGGTTTCCCAGAATGCCTTGTACAGACCTTGCAGGATCGCGCGAGCTTGCGGGATCGAAGCGTCGGGCACGCCGATCTTCTTCGCGAGGTCGTCTGCTTCCGAGTCCTTCAGGCCGGTCGACGGATCGACGGCAACCTTGTGGATCAGCTCAGGCGTCTTTTCCGCGACTTCTTCGACGTCCATGCCGCCTTCGCTCGACGCCATCACGACGATCTTCTGCGAAACGCGATCGATCACGAGACCGACATACAGTTCCTTCTTGATGTCAGCGCCTTCTTCGATCAGCAGGCGGTTCACCTTCTGGCCTTCCGGACCGGTCTGGTGCGTGACGAGCTGCATGCCGAGGATCTGGTTCGAGTACTCGCGAACCTGTTCCAGCGACTTGGCGACCTTGACGCCGCCGCCCTTGCCACGGCCACCCGCGTGAATCTGAGCCTTGACGACCCACACCGGGCCGCCCAGCTCTTCCGCGGCCTTGACCGCATCATCCACCGAGAAGACCGGCTTGCCGCGCGGTACCGCGACGCCGAATTTCCGCAGGATTTCCTTACCCTGGTACTCGTGAATCTTCATGCGTGATTCCCTTCAGTCTGAGAGTTGGATAGAACTTCGATTCCGTTGCCGCCGTTCAGGCCGACGCGTCGCCGCTTCGTTCGCTGGCCGCCGCGCCGTCCGACGAGGCCGCGCGTTGCGCCGGACGCGGTGCGTGGCCATACCAGCGCGGATAAAACTGTTTCACCGCCTCGCCGTCGAAACGCAGCGCGTGGCAGCGTCCCAGCTGGAATGGCGGTTTGTCGTTGGAATGCTCGCCTGTGCCGGTAGACGATTCGTCTCCCGAACCCGCGTTCGCGCCCGGCGTGCCGTCATCGGTGTTCCACACGTCGCCGGCGAACGCCTGGATCGCGGCGGTCGGCAAGATCGCGCACAACTCCGTGAGATGCGTGCAACCGGCCGTGCCGGCCAGCAAACGGGCAGCATCGCGACGGAAGTTGTGGAGCAGATTGAGCCCGATGAGGGCACGGTAGGCGGGATTGCTGGCCTGGCACAACCCTGGATAGGGCACCCAGTCGGACGACGCCTCGGCGTGGACGACATTGAGCTTGCGATCGATGGTGATGCGAAGCCAGAGTTCATGGATCGGCTGACCATTGGGCCGGACACCCGACGCAAGCGCCACATCGCGTGGCTTTTCGTCGGTCAGGCACGCTTCCACATCCCACAGGCCATCGACTCGCTCGTAAGCTTCCGCTCTGATTGCACGACGATGGCGCAACTGACGGGACACTGGCGGGGAGAGCGACATGCGGGAAGGAAAGGCCGGATTGGAAAACCGTTGGATTTTAGCATAACGGGTATTTGGGACAGCCCCGATTGCGCACGGCCTGGCGCCAGGTTACGGCGCGGCAATCGCCCTACCCGTCGAGACTGGCGTGCTAGTCGCCGTCCCCGATGTCGTCGATACCCTTCAGGATCTTGCCGATCGTCGCGCCGGAGAAGCCGCGCGACGCGAGAAAGCGCGCCTGCTTCGCGCGCTCGGCCGGCGTTTGCGGCAACTGGCCGAACTTCTTGCGCCAGACCGCCTGGGCGCGCGCGAGCTCGGTTTCGCGCAATTGCGCGCTCGCCTCTTCGACGAGCGCCGGGTTGAGCGCGTGTTGCTTCAGTTCGCCGAGAATGCGGCTCGTGCCGAGCCGCGATGCGCGCCGATGGATCAGGCTTTCCGCGAAGCGCGAGTCGGATAGCCAGTTTTCGGCCTGCAGCGCGTCGAGCACCGTGTCGAGCGAATCGGTTTCCTCGACGTAAGGCTTCAGCTTGCGGGCGAGTTCGGCGCGGCTATATTCGCGGCGCGACAGATAGCCGAGCGCGCGCGCTTTCAGCGAACGGGCGGGGCGTTGGGATTTTCTGCTGTCGTCTTCGTCGGACCGGCCCGGTGTCTCTTCGCCGGGTTGGCGGCGCGAGCGGGTGTAGGTGACTTCGGAGGGGATTGGGGAATCGAGTCCGGAGGAATCCCGGCTGGACGACGCTGCAGCGGGCGCAGACCGCGTACGCTGCGGGCCGCGGGCAGCGGCGCGGTCGTGTGCGTCGAACGATTCGAACGGATCGAATGGATCGCCGGACTCAGGCGATCCATCCGCCGCGTCGCGCGGGCCGTCCGGATAGCGTCCGGAGTCGGAACCGGACAGCGGCCGGCCTTTGCGTATCACTTGATGCTTACTCTTCTTCGCCCGCGACTTCAGCGTCCGCGCCGGTCACGGCGTTCGCCATCGCGGTGACGCCCAGCGATTCGCGGATACGGTTTTCGATTTCCCGAGCGATGTCCGGGTTTTCGCGCAGGAATTCACGCGCGTTGTCCTTGCCCTGACCGATGCGCTCGCCGCTGTAGCTGTACCATGCGCCGGCCTTGTCGACGATCTTCGCCTGCACGCCGAGGTCGATGATTTCGCCCTGACGCGAAATGCCTTCGCCGTACAGGATGTCGAAAATCGCTTCGCGGAACGGCGGCGCCACCTTGTTCTTGACGACCTTCACGCGCGTTTCGTTGCCGATCACTTCGTCGTTCTTCTTGATCGAACCGATGCGGCGAATGTCCAGACGCACCGACGCGTAGAACTTCAGCGCATTGCCGCCCGTGGTGGTTTCCGGGTTGCCGAACATCACGCCGATCTTCATGCGGATCTGATTGATGAAGATCACGAGGCAGTTCGTGCGCTTGATCGTGCCGGTCAGCTTGCGCAGCGCCTGCGACATCAGACGCGCCTGCAGACCCGGCAGCGAGTCGCCCATTTCGCCTTCGATTTCCGCCTTCGGCACCAGCGCCGCGACCGAGTCGATCACGATCATGTCGATCGAGCCCGAGCGCACCAGCGCGTCGGCGATTTCGAGCGCCTGTTCCCCAGTGTCCGGCTGCGAGACCAGCAGGTCGGCGACGTTCACGCCGAGCTTGCCCGCGTATTGAATGTCCAGCGCGTGTTCCGCGTCGATGAACGCCGCGGTGCCGCCGAGCTTCTGCATTTCGGCGACGACCTGCAGCGTCAGCGTGGTTTTACCGGACGATTCCGGACCGTAGATTTCGACCACGCGGCCGCGCGGCAAACCGCCGACGCCCAGTGCGATGTCGAGGCCGAGCGATCCGGTGGAGACCACCTGGATGTCTTCGACTGCCTCACCTGCGCCGAGCCGCATGACCGACCCTTTGCCGAACTGCTTTTCGATCTGCGCGAGCGCGGCGGCGAGAGCCTTGCTCTTTTCAGCAGTCAGTCCAGCCGAGCCTTTCTTGCTTTCTTCCATGAATCGTCCTTTGCTATGATGAACGGCGTCTGAGGCAGGTGTGCGCCCGTGGTTCCACTCGAATTGAGCGGAGTCTCAAGGACATCACACGAAACGCAGACACTGTATAAAAAAACAGTAGTTTTGGCAAGCGCGATTGTGATGCGAACGCGCATTTTTACTGTCGCGTCGCCCCAACTACCCACAATAATGTTCGGAGACCGCCGCGCGCCGGGGCAACCCTACGGTGCCGGCAAAGCCAGGCTGGCGCATCATGCGAATTCTGATTGCCGAAGATGACAGCATACTCGCGGACGGTCTGGTTCGATCACTCCGCCAATCGGCCTATGCGGTCGATCACGTCAAAAGCGGCGTGGAAGCCGATACCGCGTTGTCAATGCAGACGTTCGACCTATTGATCCTCGATCTGGGCCTGCCGCGCATGTCCGGGCTCGAGGTGCTGCGCCGCCTGCGCGCGCGCAATTCGAACCTGCCCGTGCTGATCCTGACCGCCGCCGATAGTGTCGACGAACGCGTCAAGGGCCTCGACCTCGGCGCCGACGATTACATGGCCAAACCCTTCGCGCTGAACGAACTCGAAGCGCGCGTGCGTGCGCTGACACGGCGCGGCGCGGGCGGCGGCCCGACCGTCGTGCGGCATGGCTCGCTGTCGTTCGATCAGGTGGGCCGCATCGCCTACGTCAACGACCAGGCGATCGATCTGTCCGCGCGCGAGCTCGGGCTGCTCGAAGTGCTGCTGCAACGGATCGGCCGGCTGGTCTCGAAAGAGCAACTCGTCGACCATCTGTGCGAATGGGGCGAGGAAGTCAGCAACAACGCGATCGAAGTCTACGTGCACCGACTGCGCAAGAAGATCGAACCGAGCGGCGTGCGCATCATCACCGTGCGCGGGCTTGGCTACTGTCTCGAAAAAGCGGCGCCGCCGGCAAATGCTAGCGCGCCCGCCGCCCCGGCCGGCTCCGAGCCGCAAGCGGCACAAGCATCAATTTCGCCGTCGTCCGCCGCGATGCCGGCGAGCCACCACTACAAATAGAGGCCAGCGATGTCCGCACGCGCTGATCGCGCCACGGCGCACGCGGCGGACCTCGACGAGGCGCGCGACGCGCGCTACGCCAATCCGTTCGCCCCGCCCGACGAAACCGAAGCCGCCGCCGAAGCGCGTCCGCGCTCGCTGTTCGGCGAAATTCTCGACTGGATGCTCGCGCCGCTGCTGCTGCTGTGGCCGATGAGCCTGGCGGTCACCTATCTGGTCGCGAAGTCGATCGCGAACGGGCCGTTCGACCGCGCGCTCGAAACCGATGCCTACGTCCTCGCGCGCCAGATCCATCCGGTCAACGGCGTCGCGGAGCTGTCGCTGCCCGAATCGACGCGCGATTTCCTGCGTGCCGACAACGTCGACAGCGTTTTCTTTCAGGTGCTCGGCACGCGCGGCGAGCTCGTGGCCGGCGAGCGCGACATGCCGCTGCCGCACGAGGAGGACCGCCCGCCACCGGGCCTCGTCGAATTCCGCGACGACGTGCTGCGCGGCAACGACATTCGCGTCGCCTACACGACCGTCGAGTTTCCGCAGACGCCGGGCGCGCAGGCCGTGCTCGTGCAGGTCGCCGAAACGCTCGACAAGCGCAGCCAGCTCGCCAACGACATCATCAAGGGCGTGATCCTGCCGCAGTTCGTGATCCTGCCGCTCGCGATCCTGCTCGTGTGGTTCGGGCTGTCGCGCGGGCTCGAGCCGCTGCATGCGCTGCAGGCGCATATCCGCGCGCGCCGGCCGGACGATCTGTCGCCGCTCGAAGCGCGCCGCGCGCCGCCGGAAATCGAGCCGCTCGTCACGTCGTTCAACGATCTGCTCACGCGCCTCGAACAGAACATGGAGCTACAGAAGCGCTTCATCGCCGACGCCGCGCATCAGATGAAAACGCCGCTGGCCGGCCTGCGCACCCAGGCCGAGCTCGCGCTGCGCCAGAACGCGTCGGCCGAGGTTCGTCGCTCGCTCGAACAGATCGCGACGAGCTCCGAGCAGGCCGCGCGGCTCGTCACGCAATTGCTCGCGCTGGCGCGCGCGGAGAACCGTCGATCGGGGCAGATCTTCGCGCCGGTCGAACTCGGCGAACTCGCGCGCAGCGCGGTGCGCGAATGGGTGCCGGCCGCGCTCGCGAAGCAGATGGACATCGGCTACGAAGCGCCCGACGAGCCCGTCGAAGTCGCCGGCAATCCGGTGATGTTGCGTGAAATGCTGTCGAACCTGATCGACAACGCGATCCGCTATACGCCGGCGGGCGGCCGCATCACCGTGCGCGTGCGGCACGACGCCCCCGCGCGGCTCGTGCATCTGGAAGTCGAGGACACCGGGCTCGGCATTCCGGCCAGCGAGCGCTCGCGCGTGGTCGAGCGCTTTTACCGAATTCTGGGCCGCGAGGGCGACGGCAGCGGCCTCGGCCTCGCGATCGTGCGCGAGATTGCGGCAATGCACGGCGGCGAGCTCGCCATCGACGACAACGTCTACCAGGAGTCGCCGCCGCTCGCCGGCACACTGGTGCGCGTCAGCTTGCACGTGCTCGAACGGGGCGGGACTTACCCTAACGCGCCTCTATCGTCAGCTTGACGGTCAGCGTATTTTTAAGATACTTCAGCGCGGCTTGCGCGAACATACCAGCACATTAACGGAAATTGAACGCCTATTCGTCGGCTTACCGGACTACCCCAAGTTCAGGCGCCGAGTCAGAACGCCGTAAGTTTCCACTCCAATAATCGGTTGCACGGGAACGCCTGCGCCGGCGATCCGCGTGTATATCAATATTGGAGACGACATATGGCTACCGTTGGCGGGCAATTCTCGCGCGTGCCGATGACGCGCGATGAGAAGCGGGTGATCTTCGCATCGTCGCTGGGTACGGTTTTCGAGTGGTATGACTTTTATCTGGCCGGCTCGCTTGCGGCCTTCATCAGCAAGAGCTTCTTCTCCGGCGTCAATCCGACCGCGGCGTTCATCTTCACGCTGCTCAGCTTCGCGGCGGGCTTCGCGGTGCGGCCGTTCGGCGCGATCGTATTCGGGCGGCTCGGCGACATGGTCGGGCGCAAGTACACGTTCCTGATCACGATCGTCATCATGGGCTTGTCGACGTTTCTCGTCGGCTTCCTGCCGGGCTACGCGGCGATCGGCATCGCCTCGCCGGTGCTCTTCATCGCGATGCGCCTGCTGCAGGGTCTCGCGCTCGGCGGCGAGTACGGCGGCGCCGCGACCTACGTGGCCGAACACGCGCCGGCGAACCGCCGCGGCTTCTACACCGCATGGATCCAGACCACCGCCACGCTCGGTCTGTTCCTGTCGCTGCTCGTGATTCTCGGCGTTCGCACGTTCATGGGCGAAGACGCGTTCGGCGCCTGGGGCTGGCGCATTCCGTTCGTCCTGTCGATCCTGCTGCTCGCGGTGTCGGTGTGGATTCGCCTGCAACTGCATGAGTCGCCAGTGTTCGCGCGCATCAAGGCCGAGGGCAAGACCTCGAAGGCGCCGCTTTCCGAAGCGTTCGGCCAATGGAAGAATCTGAAGGTCGTGATTCTCGCGCTGCTCGGCCTGACGGCCGGCCAGGCTGTCGTCTGGTACACGGGCCAGTTCTACACGCTGTTCTTCCTCACGCAGACGCTGAGGGTCGACGGTTCGAGCGCCAACATCATGATCGCGCTCGCGCTGCTGATCGGCACGCCGTTCTTCCTGTTCTTCGGCTCGCTGTCGGATCGCATCGGCCGCAAGCCGATCATCATGGCCGGCCTGCTGATCGCCGCACTCACCTACTTCCCGCTGTTCAAGGCGCTCACGCACTACACGAACCCGGCGCTCGAAGCGGCAACCGCGAAGTCGCCGATCGTCGTGATCGCCGATCCGGCCGAGTGCTCGTTCCAGTTCAACCCGGTGGGCACGGCGAAGTTCACGAGCTCATGCGACATCGCGAAGGGCGCGCTGTCGCGAGCCGGCCTGAACTACGACAACGTCGCGGCGCCTGCCGGCACGATCGCGCAGATCCGCGTGGGCGATACGGTCGTCAACACGTTCGACGGCCGCGCCGCCGACGCGAAGGAGCAAGCCAAGACGTTCGAGAAGACGCTCGCCGCGACGCTGAAGGCCGCCGGCTACCCGCCAAAGGCCGATCCGGCTCAGATCAACTGGCCGATGAGCATCGTGATCCTGACGATCCTCGTGATCTACGTGACGATGGTCTACGGGCCGATCGCGGCGATGCTGGTCGAGATGTTCCCGACGCGCATCCGTTATACGTCGATGTCGCTGCCATATCACATCGGCAATGGCTGGTTCGGCGGCTTCCTGCCGGCCACCGCGTTCGCGATCGTCGCGGCGAAGGGCAACATCTACTCGGGGCTCTGGTATCCGATCATCATCGCATTGGTCACCTTCGTGATCGGCATGCTGTTCGTGCGCGAAACCAAGGACTCGGATATCTACGCGAAGGATTGAGTGGACCGACAGCCGGGGCTATCTGAAAAAGTTGTGAGCCGGGGGGTTGACAGCCTCCGGCTGCCCCAGCATAATCTCGCTTCTTTCGGCGAATTAGCTCAGTCGGTTAGAGCGACGGAATCATAATCCGCAGGTCCGGGGTTCGAGTCCCTGATTCGCCACCAGCTTCAAGAAAAAGCCGCTGTCCCACAAGGACAGCGGCTTTTTTGTTTTGAAACGCTGCCACGAAGCCTGACGACCCCGGATAGGCCACGTCAGCTGAGGTCGTTACGCGATTCGGCCGGTGTCGGGTGAAAGAGCAGCACCACCACGGTCACCAGACCGAAGGCTGCGCCCGCATAAAAGGTCGTGGCTGCGCCCAGACGTTCCCACAACTGGCCTGCGATAACGCTCGAAACCAGCGTCACGATGCCGCTCAGCAGATTGAAGCAACCAAACGCAGTCCCGCGCAGATGCGCAGGTGCCGTGTGCGCGACCATCGTGGCGAGCAGGCCTTGCGTCATCCCCATGTGCAGCCCCCACAGCGCCACGCCCACGACGACTACGCTCCAGCGGGTGCCGTGTGCCAGCACGAGGTCGGCGCCAATCAACACGATCAGACCACCTATCAGCAGCCGTGTATGCCGCATCGTGTCCGCGAGCTTGCCGAACGGATAAGCGGACAGCGCGTAGACGACATTCATTGCCACCATGACCAGCGGAACGAGCGCAATCGGTACGCCGCTGCCCATCGCACGAAGAACCAGAAAAGCCTCGCTGAATCGCGCCAACGCGAAAACAGCGCCTATCCCCACGACCCACCAGTAGTCCAAACCAAGCTCCCTGAGACTCCGCCACCGCACAGGATCGCTTCTTTTGGCGCGAGGCTCGTGCTCAGGCTCCGTGATACCAAACGTCAACAGCGCAACCGCGAGCACACCGGGAATGACGGCAAGCCAGAAGGCAAGCCGAAAATTACCTGCCCATATCAGCATGATGAGAACGGCCAGCAGCGGTCCGAGGAACGCACCGACCGTATCGAGCGACTGGCGCAGGCCGAAGGCCGCGCCACGCAGGTGCTGCGGCGTGACATCTGCGATGAGTGCATCGCGAGGCGCACCGCGAATGCCCTTGCCGACACGGTCAATGACACGCGCCGTCACCACGACTCCAACCGAGGACGCAATGGCAAAAAGCGGCTTGCTCATTGCGCCGAGCGAATACCCGGCTACGGCGAGCCACTTTCGATTGCCGAGGTAGTCACTCAGCGTTCCCGAAAACACCTTGACCATCTGGGCCGTAGCCTCCGCGATGCCCTCGATGAGCCCAATCGTGCCGGCGCCGGCGCCAAGGCTTGCCAGCAGAAACATCGGCAGCAGGCTGTGGATGATTTCGGATGAGATGTCCATGAAAAGACTCACACATCCTAGAACCCACACGCTGCGTGGAATCTGCCGGACGACATTGACTTGCGGTTCGTTTCGCATTCGATAGGGATGGCATCAAATAACACGTTCGAATGGCGCAGACGCATGCGAGCAGCAAGGCAGCCCGCTACGACCGTTGCATCTTATCTGGCATCGCTGAGTCGGATACCCGTCCTCTCACGCCCGAATCGAGTGCACTCCCTGACACACATCAGTGCACACCTTCCCCGCCCCAGGGCAAAAACTTGCCCTTCGCCGCACAAAGCTAACGACCAACCCGCGGTATGGCCCCTGGCACACTTCCCGCTTTAAAGAGCGCGCAAGGAGCCGGCGCAACCTCCGGTTCGACAGACAATCTGGAAATGGACGGCTAGGGTTCCGGCCTGCTTCACGCAGGTGCTGGTCCGAGAGCTGTCGACCTCAGGCGAGGTTACACGGCGGGACAAAAGCCCGGGAGAGAACGCGATGTTTGCGCTGCTCCCTGCCGTCGCTAACCGTCCCCTCCGAGGTCAACCCATGTTCAAGCTCGTTCGCTGTCTTGGCATCGCCGCCGTCTCCCTCGCCACCTTCGCCTCGAGCCCCACGTTCGCCGCGGGCCGCAACGACTTCAAGGTCTGCTGGACCATCTACGCCGGCTGGATGCCATGGGGTGAGGCGAAAACCCAGGGCATCGTGTCCAAATGGGCCAGGAAATACGGCATCAACGTCGATGTCGTGCAGCTGAACGACTACGTCGAGTCCATCAATCAGTACACGGCCGGCAAGTTCGACGGCTGCGCGATGACCAACATGGACGCGCTCACGATTCCCGCCTCCGGCGGCGTGGATTCGACGGCCCTGATCGTCAGCGACTACTCGAACGGCAACGACGGCGTACTGATGAAGGGCAAAGGCAAGCAGATCGCCGACCTGAAGGGCCAACAGATCAACCTCGTGCAGTTCTCCGTCTCCCACTACCTGCTCGCACGCGCGCTCGAAAGCGCTCACATGAGCGAGCGCGACCTCAAGGTCGTGAACACCTCGGATGCCGACATCTCGGGCGCATTCGCGACCCCCACGGTTCACAACGCGGTCACCTGGAATCCGATGCTCGCGGACCTGAAGTCGCAGCCGAACGTCAGCGAAGTCTTCGACTCCAGCAAGATCCCCGGCGAAATCATGGACATGATGGTCGTCAACACGAAGACGTTGCAGCAGAACCCCGCCCTCGGCAAGGCGCTGACCGGTGCATGGTTCGAAATGGTCGCGCTGATGCACACCGACTCCGCGGCCAGCACGTCCGCGCTGACCGCGATGGCGAAGGCCTCGGGCACCGACCTCGCCAACTTCAAGGGCCAACTTTCGACGACCGCCCTCTTCTATTCGCCGCAAGCGGCGCTCGACTTCATCACCAGCGCCGACATGCCGAAGATCATGACGCGCGTCGCGAAGTTCTCTTTCGATCACGGCCTGCTCGGCCAGGACGCGAAGAGCGCGGACGCGGTCGGCATGGCGTTCGACAAGGGCGTCGTCGTCGGCAACAAGAACAACGTCAAGCTGCGTTTCGATCCGACCTACGTCGCGATGGCGGCCGCGGGCAAGCTCTGAGACGGACCTTCCAGGCTCTCGCTGCGAGCTCGCATGCCGGGCTCGCATCCCAGCTTTCCAACCAGGCGCTCACCATGCGACTCGTCAATCGACATCCGAGCCGGATCGGCGGCTTGATGCTGCTTCTGCTGCCGTTCGTCCTGCTGTTCGCGGTCTACTTCACCGGGTCCTCGATGCGACTCTCGCTCAATCCCGATGACAAGCTGCTGCCGAGTGCGGCGCAAATGAGCGACGCGGTGAAGTCGGCCGCCTTCACCGAGGACAAGCGCACCGGCGAGTATCTGTTGTGGACCGACACGCTGTCGAGCTTGCGGCGGCTCGGCATCGGCCTTGTCGTCAGTGCCGTGATCGCACTGGTAGCCGCGATCGCGACCGGTTCGTTGCCGCTCGTCAGCGCGACGCTCTCGCCATTCATCACCGTGATCTCGATGGTGCCGCCGCTGGCGGTGCTGCCGGTCCTGTTCATCGTGTTCGGGCTCGACGAGTTGTCGAAGGTCGTGCTGATCGTCGTCGGCATCACGCCGGTGATCATTCGCGATCTGCATGCTCGCGCCCGCGAGATTCCGGTCGAGCTGTGGGTCAAGGCGCAGACGCTCGGCGCCACCAGCTGGACGCTGATTCTGCGTCTGGTGCTGCCGCAACTGCTGCCGCGTCTGCTAGTGGCGACGCGTCTGTCTCTCGGCGCGGCGTGGCTCTTTCTGATCGCCGCCGAAGCGATCGCGTCGACCGACGGCCTCGGCTACCGCATCTTTCTCGTGCGCCGCTATCTGTCGATGGATCTGATCCTGCCGTACGTCGCGTGGATCACGCTGCTCGCATGGCTCACCGACGAGCTGCTGCGCCGGATCACGCAATGGTGCTTCCCGTGGTACGGAGGCGCGCGATGATCGAAGTCCGCAACGTCTGGAAAGAGTACGGCGACCAGGTCGTGCTCGAGCGTTTGAATCTGACCGTCAAGGAAGGCGAGTTCTGTTCGATGGTCGGCGCGTCCGGCTGCGGCAAGTCGACGTTTCTGCGCCTGCTGCTGGGTCAGGAGCGCGCGACGCGCGGCGAGATCCTGCTGGACGGCAAACCGCTGCCCGCCGAACCGGACAGACATCGCGGCGTCGTGTTTCAACGCTACTCGGTGTTCGACCATCTGAGCGTGTTGCGCAACGTGATGCTGGGGCTGGAGCTTCCACAGGCGAAGTTCACCGGCCGGCTATTCGGTGCCCGTCGGCGCGTGGCGCGAGACGAGGCAGCGGCCATGCTCGAGCGCGTCGGTTTGGGCGCTGCGTTGAACAAGTTTCCGCAGCAGTTGTCGGGCGGCATGCAGCAACGCCTCGCGATCGCGCAGGCGCTGACGATGAAGCCTCGCGTGCTGCTGCTCGACGAACCGTTCGGCGCGCTCGATCCCGGCATCCGCAAGGACATGCATGAGCTGCTCTCCAGCCTGTGGCGCGAAGCGAAGCTCACGATTTTCATGGTCACGCATGACCTGAAAGAGGGCTTCACGTTGGGAAGCCGCGTGCTGGTTTTCGACAAGGTGCGCGTTGACCCGCAGGCGCCGGGCGCCTATGGCGCGCGCATCACCTACAACATTCCGCTCGACCATAGCCGCGATTCCAGGTCCGCCGTGCATATCGCCGAGGCTGCCGTGCGAGGCGCATCGCATATCGAACTGGTCTCCGACTGAAGGGAACTCAGGTATGAACTCAGATACGACCTTATTGCTTGAAGAAACCGTTCCAGGTGGTGGTCATACATCGCTGATCGTCAAGCGCGGTCAATCGCTGCGCGTTACCGACCTGCGCGGCGGCGCGAACGTCAGCGTGATGATGGTCAATGCGACGGAAAAGAGCGAACGGCTCAATCTGCCGGATTCGTTGAAGTGCCAGCACACGGCCAGGCTCACGGTCGGGCACTGCCTGTACTCCGACATGGGCCGCGTGCTTGCCGCGATCGTCGCGGATACCTGTGGCTGGCACGACAGCATCGGCGGTGTGTCGAATGCCGACGAGGTCCGCGAACGATACGGCGCAGGCCGCTACCAGGAGCTGCGCAACGCGTTCTATCGCAACGGCACGGACAACCTGCTCGTCGAAATGGGCAAGTGGGGACTCGGCATCACTGACCTGCTGATGACGCTCAACCTGTTCAGCCGTGTCGATGTCAGCGACGACGGCGTGCTCAGTTTCGTGCCAGGAAACTCGAAAGCCGGCGACTACGTCGAACTCTACTCACCGATGAACACGCTTGTCGTGCTCACCGCGATCCAGCACCCGCTCGACCCGAACCCCGAGTACGCGCCGAGGCCGGTCAAGCTCGAATTGAGCGACGCGCGGCCCGAGGTCGCCGAAGTTTGCCGCACCGCATGCGAAGAGAACGCACGCGGTTTCATCAACACAGAACGCTTCTTTCTTTGAGCGAAGGCCACGCTTATGATCAGCACGCTTATCGTCAGCGACAAACGTCCGGAAACCGCGGTCTATCGCGAGACACTCGCCGCCGGCGAGCCGTGGCTTCACGAGGTGAAGGCCGGGCAAACGCTGCGCATCGTCGATCTCGAAGGCAACCAGGCGGTCGACACGCTGTTCTACAGCCTCGCCGATCCGCGCGAGCGTTTCGACCCGCAACGCACGTTGTGCCGGCAAAAGAGCCTCTACCTGACCTCGGGCTCCGTGCTGTACTCGAACCTCGGCAATCCGATGCTGACGATCGTCGCCGACACGTGCGGCCGCCACGATACGCTCGGCGGCGCCTGCGCGCAGGAGAGCAACACGGTGCGCTACGCACTGGAGAAGCGCTACATGCACAGCTGCCGCGACAACTTCCTGCGTGCCTGCGCACATGACGGCCGCCTGTCGAAGCAGGACATCGGCGCGAACGTCAACTTCTTCATGAACGTGCCGGTCACGGCCACGGGCGGGCTCAGCTTCGAAGACGGCATTTCCGCGCCGGGCAAATACGTCGAATTGCGCGCGGAGATGGACGTGATCGTACTGATCTCCAACTGCCCGCAGCTGAACAATCCGTGCAACGCCTACAACCCGACGCCCGCCGAGCTGCTGATATGGAATTGAAGCGCATCCGCCACTGGCTTTTTCTCCTCATGCTGGTTCGCTCGGGCCGGTACTTCAGCCGTACGCGCGAAGAACTGACCCAGACGCAACGCTGACGCGACTTCGGCCGTGGACGACCACGGCCGGCCATTCCCACGGCGGGACGGCCCGCCTCCGAATCAACACACCTTCCATGTTCGAGAAGATTCTGATCGCCAATCGCGGCGCTATCGCGTGCCGCATTCTCAGGACGTTGCGCGAACTCGACGTCACCGGCGTCGCCATCTATGCGGAAGCCGACCGAGCGAGCCGCCACGTCAGCGAAGCGCCTGTCGCGCATGCGCTCGGCGAGGGTCCGGCCGCGCTGACTTATCTCGACGTGGACAAGATCCTCGCGATTGCGCGTCGCGAAGGCGTACAGGCGATCCATCCCGGCTACGGCTTCTTATCGGAGAACGCGGCGTTCGGCGAAGCCTGCGAAGCGGCCGGCATCGCGTTCATCGGACCGACACCCGCGCAGCTTCGCGCGTTCGGCCTCAAGCACACGGCCCGCGAAATCGCGGCCAACGAAGGGGTGCCGATGCTCGAAGGCACCGGGCTGCTCGCGGACTTGCCGGCGGCGCTCGCGGCGGCACAGGGCATCGGCTATCCGGTGATGCTGAAGAGCACCGCGGGCGGCGGCGGCATCGGCATGCGGGTGTGCTGGAACGCCGCCGAACTCCGCGCTCATTTCGATGCCGTGAAGCGCCTCGGCGAGAACAATTTCAGCGATGCCGGCGTGTTTCTGGAGAAGTACATCGAACGGGCGCGGCATCTGGAAGTGCAGGTATTCGGCGATGGCAAAGGCGACGCGCTCGCGCTTGGCGTGCGTGACTGCTCGGTGCAGCGGCGCAATCAGAAGGTGCTCGAGGAAACGCCCGCCCCCTGCCTGCCGGACGGCATTCAGGCCGCGCTCTGCGAGGCAGCGGTCAAGCTCGCGAAAGCCGTCGACTATCGCTCCGCCGGCACCGTCGAATTCGTGTACGACAGCGCCGCCGAACAGTTCTACTTCCTCGAAGTCAATACGCGTCTGCAGGTCGAGCACGGCGTCACCGAACAGGTGTGGGGCGTAGATCTCGTGCGTTGGATGATCGAACTGGCGGCCGGCACGCTCGCGCCCCTGAAGGACCTGGCGGCGAGTCTAACGCCGCGAGGGCACGCGATCCAGGCGCGGCTCTACGCGGAAGATCCGGGGCGTGATTTCAAACCGAGTCCGGGCCTCTTGACCGATGTCGCGTTCCCGCACGCTGACGGGCGCGCATTGCGCATCGATACATGGATCGAGGCAGGTTGCGAGGTGCCGCCGTACTTCGACCCGATGCTCGCGAAAGTGATCGCGTGGTCGCCGACTCGCGATGAAGCGCTCGATGCGCTCGACGATGCGCTGCGCGACACCCGACTCTACGGCGTCGAGACCAATCGCGACTATCTGCGCCAGATTCTGCGCGACCGGCCGTTTGCGTCGGGCGAACCGTGGACTCGATGTCTCGAAGGGCTCAGGTATCGGGCCAGCACGGTCGAAGTCGTCAGCGGCGGCACGCAGACGACGGTGCAGGACTATCCCGGCCGCCTGGGCTACTGGGCGGTCGGCATCCCGCCGTCGGGGCCGATGGATGACCGGGCGATGCGGCTCGGCAATCGCCTGCTCGGCAATGCGGCCGACGCCGCCGCTCTCGAAGTCACGATGAGCGGGCCGACGCTGCGCTTCAACACGAATGCCGTGGTCGCCATCACCGGCGCGCAGATTCCGGTGCTGCTCGACGATGTCGCTCAGCCGCTGAACACGAGCCTCCACGTGCCGGCGGGTTCGACGCTCGCGCTCGGCACGATACGTGGCGCGGGCGCGCGCGCTTATCTGTGCGTGCGCGGCGGCTTCGACGTCGCACTGTATCTCGGCAGCCGCAGCACCTTTACGCTCGGCCAGTTCGGCGGACATGGCGGCCGCGCGATCCGCGCGGGCGACGTGCTGCATCTTTATCCGCTCGACGATGCGCAGGCCGGCGCGGCGCTCGTCAACGCGCCGACGCTCGACGGCGTGCGCACCGTTCGCGTGATCTATGGCCCGCACGGCGCACCCGAATACTTCAGCGCCCGCTATATCGCGCAGTTGCTCGACACCGAGTGGGAGGTTCACTTCAACTCCAGCCGTACCGGCGTGCGCCTGATCGGACCGAAACCCGAGTGGGCGCGCGAGGACGGCGGCGAGGCTGGACTGCATCCGTCGAACATTCACGATAATCCGTACGCGGTCGGCGCCGTCGACTTCACCGGCGACATGCCCGTGATTCTCGGACCCGACGGCCCGAGTCTCGGCGGCTTCGTCTGTCCGGTGACGATCATCGAGGCGGACCTCTGGCAGATCGGCCAGTTGAAAGCAGGCGACAAGATCCGCTTCGCGCCCGTCGAAGTCGAAGAAGCGCGTGAGGCTGCGCGTGAGCGTCGTCGGGAACTGGAGAGCCTCGAGATTGCACCGGGTGCGCCGAGCGAAAGAAGAGCATCGCTGACGTCGCCCATCGTGCTCGATACCGGGGCGGACCGCGACAGACTCGTCGCACGTGTATCCGGCGACACACATCTGCTGCTCGAAATCGGTCCAGCGGAGCTCGATCTCGTGGCACGGTTTCGCGGACATGCGCTGATGCAGTCCCTCGAAGCGCAGCATCTGACTGGCGTCATCGATCTCACGCCGGGCATCCGTTCGCTGCAGATCCACTACCGGCCCGAGGATCTGCCGCTCGCCAGGTTGCTCGACATCGTCGCGCGGGCGTGGGACGAGGTCTTGTTGCACAAGGATCTGCGCGTGCCATCGCGGGTCGTTCATCTGCCGCTGTCATGGGACGACCCCGCGTGCCAGCTCGCGATCGAAAAATATATGACCACCGTGCGCAAGAACGCGCCGTGGTGCCCGAGCAACCTCGAATTCATTCGCCGCATCAACGACCTCGACTCCATCGACGCGGTCAGACAAATCGTCTTCGATGCGAGCTATCTGGTAATGGGCCTCGGCGACGTGTACCTCGGCGCACCCGTCGCGACACCGCTCGACCCTCGTCACCGGCTGGTCACGACGAAATACAACCCGGCCCGTACGTGGACCGCGGAGAACTCGGTCGGCATCGGCGGCGCGTATCTGTGCGTGTATGGCATGGAAGGGCCTGGCGGCTATCAATTCGTCGGCCGCACGTTGCAGATGTGGAATCGCTACCGCGAAGTCGCGGATTTCGCCGGACAGCATTATTTGCTGCGCTTCTTCGACCAGATTCGTTTCTACGAAGTATCGGCCGACGAACTGTTGCGCATCCGCGCGGACTTTCCGCTTGGGCGTTTTCCGTTGCGGATCGAAGAGTCCGAGCTTTCGTTGCCCGACTATCAGGCGTTTCTCGCTAGCGAATCCGCCAGCATCGAGCAGTTCCGTTCAAGGCAGCAGGCGGCCTTCCAGGCCGAGCGCGAGCGGTGGCGTGAAGCGGGCACCTCGGAAGTCACGTTCGAGACACCGGTCACCGAAGACACTCAGTTAGCTCCGCTTCACGACGGCGAAGTCGCCGTGGACAGCGAGATCGCCGGCAGCCTCTGGCAAGTCAAGGTGAAAACCGGCGACGCGGTCGACGCGGGCGACGTGCTGCTCATCATCGAGTCGATGAAGATGGAAATCTCGGTGTGTGCGCCGTGCGCCGGAACGGTCGGCGAGATCTACGTGGCGCCGGGTTCGCCCGTGCGCGCGGGGCAACGCGTCGCCGTCGTCGAACGTCACTAATTATCTGGACGCAAACCATGTCTTCATTCTCGTCATTCGATCTTCGCCTCCCGACACTTCGCGCCGCATACCGTGATGGAACGCTCACGCCGCGCAGGCTCGTCGCTGAACTGCTCGAAAAAGCTGCGGTGCTCAATCCATCGTTCAATCTGTTCATCCATCTTCTGACCGAAGATGAAGTCGCGCCCTACCTCGACTGGCTCGACACGCAGGAGGTCGAAAGCCTGCCGCTCTATGGCGTTCCGTTCATGATCAAGGACAACATCGATCTCGCCGGCATTCAGACGACCGCCGCGTGCCCCGCGTTCGCGTACACGCCGTCGCGATCGGCGAGCGTCGTTGCCCAATTGATCGCGCTCGGCGCGGTACCGCTCGGCAAAGCCAATCTCGACCAGTTTGCGACCGGTCTGAACGGCACCCGGTCGCCGTATGGCAAGTGTCGCAATAGTGTGCATCCCGACTATCCGTCGGGCGGCTCGAGCGCGGGGTCGTCACTCGCGGTCGCGCTCGGCGTCGCCAGTTTCGCGCTCGGGACCGACACGGCCGGTTCCGGTCGCGTGCCTGCCGCGCTGAACAATCTCGTCGGTCTCAAGCCCACTAAAGGCCTGCTGTCCACCGCGGGTGTGGTGCCCGCGTGCCGCACGCTCGATTGCGTGACGTTCTTCACGGCGACGGCGGAAGAAGCGAGCGAGTTGCTTGCGTTGAGCGCGCACCCCGATCCTCGCGATGCATACAGCCGCGCGAATCCGCAATGGAATACGGCACGCGCGTTTGGCAGGCCCACGGCGTTCAGGTTCGGTGTGCCGGCGCAACTGGAATTCGCCGGCTGTTCCGAGAGCCCCGGGCTGTTCGCGAAGGTGCGCGCGTTGCTCGAAGAAGCAGGTGGTGAAACTGTCGAAATCGACTTCACGCCGTTTGTCGAAGCCGCCAATCTGCTCTACCAGGGGCCGTGGGTGGCCGAGCGTTATAGCGTGGCGGGCGAGTTGATGACGGAGAAACCCGCTGCGGTTTTGCCCGTCATTCGCGATGTGTTGGCGAAGGCACCCGGCGCGAGCGCGGTCGAACTGTTTCGCGCGCAGTACCGCTTGCAGGAATTGAAGGCCCTCTGCGATGCGTCGATCGATTCACTCGATTTCGTTCTGACGCCGACGTATCCGCGTGCCGTGACGCTCGACGAGTTGGAGCGCGACCCCATTGGTCCGAACTCCCTGCTCGGCTATTACACGAACTTCATGAATCTGCTGGACTATGCCGCCGTCGCTACGCCGACCGGTTTCATGAAGAATGGTCTGCCCTGGGGCGTGACCGTCTTTGGCCGCGCGTTCACCGACCAGTATCTGTTGGGTGTGGCCGACCTGCTGCAACGAAAGAGCGGCGTGCACTGCGTCGGAGGCGTAACCGTCGAGCCGGAGCCGCGCGGCGAACGATGCGCGGCGAGTCACGATCGCATGCGGATCGCGGTCTGCGGCGCACACATGCAAGGTTTGTCCCTCAACCGCGATCTGCTTGCCCGACGCGCGCGGCTCTTGCAGGCCACTCAGACTGCCGCGCAATACCGGTTGTCGGCGCTGCCTGCGTCGGCGGACGGCACGAGGCGTCCAGGCCTGTGGCGCGTCACCGATGGCGGCGCAAAAATTGCTGTCGAAGTGTGGGAAATGCCCAGCGCGGAGTTCGGCTCGTTTATTTCGACCGTTCCGTCTCCGTTGGTTCTGGGGAAGGTCGAACTCGTCGACGGTTCGTGGGTTTCCGGTTTCCTCTGCGAGCCGCATGGCGTGCAGTCGGGAACCGATATCTCGGAGTTTGGCGGGTGGCGAGCATGGCTTGCCAGCGTGCGTTGCGCGAGTTTCTGATGGAACGAACGATGAGCAGCGGCGTCGCAGGGTATGGGCAGTGAAGCGCCGCGGGTTTTGTTGGCACCTCCTCTATTGAGAGAATAGCGTCACGAGCAAGCCTGGCAAGTTCTCTCTTAGGGTTCTAACGCGCGCCTACGATGCAGGACCTGACAGGCTTCCTTCCGCAATTCCGTCGCAACTTCGAGAGGTTCCTTAATGACGCTCCGCACCGTCGCGCTCGCCGCAACCACTGCGCTCACGCTCGCCGGCACGACCGCCGCCCTCACCGCACAAGCTCAAACGCCGAGCACCGCCGACAGTCAATGGCGCGCCAGTTCCACCATGCTCCCGACGCTGCTGCAGGACGGCTACAAGATCGTCGCCGTGGTCAACAAGGGTCCCGCCGACACGATCTTCGTGCAGCGCGATCAGAGCGCGTTCAAATGCATCGATCCGCAGCAGCCGGATGCAAAAGCAAAAACGTCGGTGGCGCCGGGCTGTTACGAGCTGGTACCGCCGAGCGGCGCCACGCCGGCGTCGGAATCCAAATAATGTGATTTGAAGCGCGAGCTCAACGTAACCCCGGCTCGCGCGAAAGACTTCGGCGTCGCGCCAACTCCGCGACGCTTCAGCGATCCACGAGCCGGCTCAGATTGCCGCGCACCCGCTGCAGCAGGGCAATTAACTGCGCGGCTTCTTCATCGCTGAAACCATTGAGCGCTTCGAGCGCGACCTCGTCGCCGACCTTGCGCGCCTTGCCGAGCGTGCGCTCAGCTTTCGGCGTCATGCGCACCTGGCGCTCGCGGCGATCCTGCGGATTCGCGGTCCGCTCGATCCAGCCGCCCTCCTCCATCCGGTCGAGCAGCCGGCCCGCCGAGATCGGCGCGACCTCGAGCAGATCCGCGAGCCGGGCCTGATTGATGTCGCCGTAGTGGCCGAGATAGGCCAGCACGCGACACTGCGCGCGCGTCAGATCGACCGACGACCTCGCGAGATCGTCAAAACGCTTGCCGGTCAGCCGGCCGACGTCGGAGATCAGAAAGCCGAAGCGCTCTTCGAATTGGGTTTTCATGCGCGAATTATACGGAAGCGCTTCGGCGTACAGCGCGACTGCGTATGCGTTCTATCCTCAGCACAACTCCCGATAGCACCAACCCGTATTGACGATATACTAAGCATGCTTACTATATCGACCCTCCCCACCATTCATGTCTTCCGCCTCCACGTCGGCGAGCGCCACTGAGCTGCTCAACCGGCCGATGATCACGATTTCGATCATGCTCGCGACGCTGATCCAGACGCTCGACAGCACGATCGCCAACGTGGCGCTGCCGCATATGCAAGGCACGCTGTCCGCGTCGCAGGACGAGATCACGTGGGTGCTGACCTCCTATATCGTCGCCGCCGCGATCGCCACGCCGCTCACCGGCTGGCTGGCGGATCGCCTCAGCGTGAAGCGGCTGCTGCTGATCGCGATCGGCGGCTTCACCGTGTCTTCCGCGTTGTGCGGACTCTCCGAGACGCTGCCGCAGATCGTCGTGTCGCGTCTGTTGCAAGGGATCTTCGGCGCGTCTCTGGTGCCGCTGTCGCAATCGATCCTGCTCGACATCAACCCGCGTGAAAAGCAGGGCCAGGCGATGGCCGTGTGGGGCATGGGCGTGATGGTCGGGCCGATCCTCGGTCCGACGCTCGGCGGCTGGCTCACCGATAGCTACAACTGGCGCTGGGTGTTCTTCATCAACGTGCCGATCGGCGCGTTCGCACTGTTCGGCGTCGCGACCTTCCTGCCGACTCGCGAACCTAAACACGACGTGAAGTTCGACGCGTTCGGCTTCATCACGCTCGGCCTCGCGATCGGCGCGTTGCAGGCGATGCTCGATCGCGGCGAGCAGCTCGACTGGTTTTCGTCGACCGAGATCGTGATCGAGGCGCTCGTCGCGGCGATCAGCTTCGCGTTTTTTCTGGTCCACACGGCCACGGTCGGCGAGCGCTCGTTTTTCAAGTACAACTTATTGAAGGACCCGAACTTCGCGACCGGCACCTTCTTCATCTTCGTGATCGGCGCGGTGATGTACGCGACGCGTGCGCTGCTGCCGCCGATGCTGCAAAACCTGATGGGCTATCCGGTCGGGACCACCGGCCTCGTCACCGCGCCTAGCGGTGCCGGCACGATGGTCGCGATGCTGATCGCCGGCCGGCTGCTCAAGCGCGTCGACGCGCGGCTGCTGCTGCTCTGCGGCTTCCTGATTTCGGCGTTCGCGCTGTGGCAGATGATGCAGTACACGATCGTGCTATCGGCATCGGACATCGTGTGGCCCGGCGTGATCCAGGGCTTCGGACTCGGCCTCGTGTTCGTGCCGCTGTCCACGCTGACGTTCTCGACGCTGTCGCCGGAGCTGCGCGCGGACGGCACCGCGACTTATAGCCTGATGCGCAATATCGGCAGCAGTATCGGCATTTCGATCGTGCAGACGCTGATGACGCGCAACACGCAGATCTCGCACGCGGACCTCGCTGCGAACGTGACCGCGTTCAATCCGGCGCTCCAGTCGATGCTCAGCAGCGGCTCGAACTATGACATCGCGTCGCTGAATGCGTCGATCACGCAGCAGGCCACGATGATCGCGTATCTGAACGACTTCAAGCTGATGTTCGTGGCGACGCTGCTGGTCATCCCGCTGTTGCTGCTGATCCGGCCGTCGCACAAGGCACCGGACGCGTCGGTCGCGCATGCGGCGATGGATTGACGCCGTCCGCCTCAGCCTTCGATTCGCCCGCGCGTCACGCCGAGCAATGACGCCATCGCCGCGTACGCCGCGGCGGCATCGCGGGCGCGAATCGCGTCGAACACCGCCGTGTGCTCGGCGAGCGACGCGTTGAACACATCGGCGCGTTTCGCATTGAGCCGCAATTGTGCCTCGAGCGTACGCTCGATCAGCGCGCCAAGCGGGATCAACAGTTCGTTGCTGCACGCGGTGAGCACGCACAGGTGGAACTGCAGATCCGCGCGCACCCATTCATCGACGTTGCGCGCCGCCACCATCGAGGTATGCGCGGCCGCAAGCGCGCCCAACGTGTCGACGGTGTGCGCGGCGGCTGCGAGGCCGGCGGCATAAGGTTCGACCATCTCGCGCATTTCCTGCAGCTTGAGCGCGAACGCCATCGGCTCGGCGACGCGCGAATACCAGTCGAGCAGATCGGCATCGAGCAGATTCCACGCGGACTTGACCCGCACGCGCGTACCCACGCGCGGCCGCGATTCGATCAGCCCTTTCGACGTCAACGTGCGCAGCGCCTCGCGCAGCACCGTGCGGCTCACGCCGAACATCTCCATTAACTCGGCTTCGCGAGGCAGGATCGACTCCGGCGCATAGTCGCCGCGCAGAATCGCGGTCGCCAGCAGTTGGGCGACTCGCCCGTGCAGATCGTGCGGAATGGTTTTCTCCTCGCGGTTGATGATCCCGTCGCGCAACGCGCGCGGTAAGGCGGCCAGATCTCACCACTATGTGGCAAATAATACTATTAATAGTATTTTAATGCGGTTTTGTTGTAGCATGGAATTCCCCGAAATTTTGCATGCCCGCAGACCTGCTTTGCATGGGTTCGGAGTAAGCGCCAAAGCGCCAACTTCGATCGACACCGGAGACACACACCATGAAAATCACCAAGCTCGAAACCTTCATCGTCCCGCCGCGCTGGTGCTTCCTCAAGATCGAGACCGACGAGGGCATCGTCGGTTGGGGCGAGCCGGTGGTGGAAGGCCGCGCGCATACGGTCGCCGCGGCCGTCGAGGAACTGTCCGATTATCTGATCGGCAAGGACCCGCTGTTGATCGAGGATCACTGGCAGGTGATGTACCGCGCGGGCTTCTATCGCGGCGGCCCGATCACGATGAGCGCGATCGCCGGCGTCGATCAGGCGCTGTGGGACATCAAGGGCAAGCATCACGGCGTGCCGGTGCATGCGCTGCTCGGCGGCCAGGTGCGCGACAAAATCAAGGTGTACTCGTGGATCGGCGGCGACCGTCCGAGCGATGTCGCGAACAACGCACGCGCGGTGGTCGAGCGCGGTTTCAAGGCCGTCAAGATGAACGGCTCGGAAGAGCTGCAGATCATCGACACCTTCGACAAGGTGCAAGGCGTGATCAACAACGTCGCGGCGGTGCGCGAGGCGGTCGGGCCGAACATCGGAATCGGCGTGGACTTCCACGGCCGCGTGCATAAGCCGATGGCGAAAGTGCTCGCCAAGGAACTCGACCCGTACAAGCTGCTGTTCATCGAAGAGCCGGTGCTGTCGGAAAACGCCGAGGCGCTGCGCGACATCGTCAATCAGACCAACACGCCGATCGCGCTCGGCGAGCGTCTTTATTCGCGCTGGGACTTCAAGCACATCCTGTCGGGCGGCTACGTCGACATCATCCAGCCGGACGCGTCGCACGCGGGCGGCATCACCGAGTGCCGCAAGATCGCCGCGATGGCGGAAGCCTACGACGTCGCGCTCGCGCTGCATTGCCCGCTCGGCCCGATCGCGCTCGCAACCTGTCTGCAGATCGACGCGGTCAGCTACAACGCGTTCATCCAGGAACAGAGCCTCGGCATCCACTACAACAAGGGCAACGACCTGCTCGATTACATCAAGAATCCGCAAGTCTTCAAGTACGAAGACGGCTTTGTGACGATTCCGCAGGGCCCCGGACTCGGCATCGAGGTCAACGAAGAGAAGGTGCGCGAAATGGCGAAAGTCGGTCACCGCTGGCGCAATCCGGTGTGGCGTCACGAGGACGGCAGCGTCGCCGAATGGTGATCTGAACACCTGAACGAAACAGGCGGAATGCCGCCGGCGGGCCACGTGACACTCAGGCCGTCGCAGTAACGTAACATCCCGGACCAGGCGGCCCGAACCGGCGTTCGAGCGCTGCCGCCCCGACCTGCATCACTCCCCGCCGAGCCTTATCCCGCCTGGCTTTCGCGACGTTTGTTCGGTATCGGACATACGTATGGCCTGCTCCTTGCTGAAATGCATGCCAACAACGCATGCAGCGAGGAACACCATGGGCGAATTCCTTCCCGACTATCTGATCCGCGAACAGGCGGCGGTCGGCGCGCTGGTTGCGTTCGGCGTGCTGCGCATCATCGGCGCGATGCTCGCGTACGAGCGCGGATGGAACATCTCGGTGGTCGGGAAATGCTTTATCGCCGCGGCGGTGCTGTACTGCCTGCCGCAGGTCTTCGATCTGCTCACGCAGATGGTCGGCTCGCACGCGGCCGGCGCCGAACTCGAAGGCAAGGCCGCGGGCTGCGCGATCGCGTTGTTCTGCGCGCCGATTCTCGGTCATCGCCTCGGCTTCGAGTAAGCGGGCTTCGCAGTGCGGCGCTTTTTTACGCGGCGCGCATTCGCGGGTGCTGTCGTAGAACTGACGCGCGATGGACGCGCGCGGCCGTCGCGCATCCATCGCCGATTGGTCAATCGCCTATGCCGCGCCGCGCGTTCAACCGAGCGCAGCGAACGCCGGCACGGTGTGTGACAACGCGGCCGCGACGACGAACACGCCGATCATCAAGAGAGCTTCCAGATACATCACGTTGACGAAGGTGTGCGCATCCATCGTCGATGCGGTGCGACGCAGGCGTGGCAGCGCCGATGTGCGGTTCAGCGCGCCGAGCACCAGCGCGAGCGCGACCAGCACGAGCTTCAACGTCAGCACATGACCCCACGTGCTCGCCTGAATCGCTTCGAACGAACTGCCCGAGTCGCGCACCGCATTGAAGACGCCCGACAGCAACACCAACGCGACCGCGACGATCGACACGTTCGACACCTGGGTCGCCGTGCGGATCAGCATGCCCCGCGCGGTGGATGCCCCGAGCGCCGGCAGCACCGCCAGGCCGGAGGCCATCGCGAGTCCGCCCCATACGCTCGTTGCGAGCACGTGCAGCGTCTGCATGCCGATCGCGGCCGACACGACGCCGGCATCGGCCGCATGACCGAGCGACGCCTTACCCGCCGCGATCGCGAGTACCGCGAGCCACAGCAGCGTATTGCGCAGCATGCCCGTGCCATGGCTCAGCGCGGTGCCGAGCAGCACCAGTGCGCCGCCGAACGCGACGCTCCAGCCATAGCCCACATGCGTTTGCGTCAGCACCGTCGGCACCACGCCGAACGCCGCGGACAACGCGACACCGCTCATCGACGCCGCCTGATACAGGAGCCAGCCGAGATCCGCGAGCACCAGCACGATGGTGGCCGCGAGCATCGAGCGTTGCGCGCGCATCCAGCCGGGACGCGCCGGTGAAGTGCCCTTGAGCCCGTCCCTCGCGAGCCATGCGCCGAGTAGCGCCGAGCCGACGGCGAAGCCGAACGAGACGTTCATGAGCGCGGCCATTGCGACCTGCCCGATCCACAGTCCGTCGAAGTTCATTTGACGTTGAACGCGAAGTCGCCATGAGTACGATGGCCGTCGATGGCCACCGCGATCCAGTGCACCGCATAGCGGCCGCTCGTCAACTGAGGCAGCGCGAGGTGCATCACGCGGGGGTCCGCGCTATCGACCGTCGACGCGCCCGGCGTCGCGGGCTTGCCGTTTGCATCGGCGAGTGTGATCTTGCTGAATGCGGGCTCGAGCGGCTCGGTGAAATGGATCGTCAGGTCGGTAGGCGCGACGGCGTCGGCGTTCGCGGCCGGCACGCTCGAGATCAGATGCGCATGCGCGAACGCGGTGGACGACATGGCCAGCGCCACCGCGCCGGACATCAACGCTCGCAGCGTCGACGAGGAGAAATCGAATAGCTTCATGTAAGGCCGATAGCGGATGAGAACGAACGGAACATAGGCGGGCCGGCGAGGCGCATCGTCTGCACGACGGCCGGCGAGCCCGGAAGTGTACGCTTCGATGGTGCGCGTGGGGATCGGTTCAACCTGGCTAGATCGAATGCGTCGCGCGGCATCACGCTTGCGGCCGCGACGCCGTGATTATTTTTGAGGCAAAGACGTCGACCACGTTCCGTGACGCAATCAAACTCAGAAACCGGCATAACGCGACACACTGTCGCATGGCGGTCACACCTGGAACCGTCTCTAATGCGGCAAATAGTCACTATTACCCTTCGATGATAGAATGCTGCGTCGCCGCAGCGACGGTTGTCCTTCACACCGAGCCGCCCGAAGTTCGGTCAGGTCCCCGATTCTGATGGAGTTACGCGTGTCTTCAAGACGCCTCTTCCGCCCGTTGCTTGCCCTTCTGTTGATCGGCACCGCGGGTGTCTATAGCGCAGCGAAAGCGCAGACTCAACCGAAGGCCCCCGACACGATGGAAGCGCGCGTGCAAGGCTGCACGGCCTGCCACGGGTCGCATGGGCAAGGTACAGACAACGACTACTTCCCACGCCTCGCGGGCAAGCCGGCGGGATATCTGTTCAATCAATTGCAGAACTTCCGTGAAGGGCGCCGCAGGTACCCGCCGATGAACTACCTCGTCACGTATCTCTCCGACGACTACCTGCGTCAGATCGCCAGCTTCTTCTCGCAACAGCGCCCGCCGTATCCGACGCCGGCCAAGCCGACGGTCTCGGCCGCCACGCTCGCGCGCGGTGAGCAGATCGTGCTGCACGGTGATGCGAACAAGCAGGTGCCCGCTTGCGCGGCCTGCCACGGCAAGGCGCTGACCGGTATGGAACCGGCAATCCCGGGTCTCGTCGGCCTGCACGCCGACTACATCAGCGCGCAGCTGGGCTCATGGCGCTCGGGCACGCGTCGCGCGATCGCGCCGGACTGCATGCACACCATCGCCACGCGCCTCAGCGACGAAGACGTGAACGCCGTCGCGGCCTGGCTTTCCATGCAGCAGGCTCCGCAAAACCCCGTGCCGGCTCCGGCCCGCTCCTTGAAGACTCCGCTTGCCTGCGGCAGCGAACCGCAATAAGGCGCCGGGAGAGACATTCAAATGAAACGCAAGTCTTTGTTCGCCCTCTCGGCAGTCGTCGTGGTCGCGGCCGCCGCACTCGTTCCCGTCCTGTGGTCGGGCGGCGATCATCTGCATAGCAGCGGCGTGGCCGTGGCGGCAACGCCCGCGGACCAAGCCGACCTGATCAAGAAGGGCGAGTACCTCGCCCGCGCCGGCGACTGTATCGCCTGCCACACGGTGCGCGGCGGCCTGCCGTTCGCGGGCGGCCTGCCCATGGCCACGCCGTTCGGCACGATGTTCACGCCGAACATCACACCGGACGACCAGTACGGCATCGGCAAGTGGACCCAGGACGACTTCTATCGCGCGATGCACACCGGCCGCTCGAAAGATGGCAGCCTGCTCTATCCGGGCTTCCCGTTCACGAGCTACACGAAGGTCACGCGCGCGGACTCCGACGCGATCTACGCATATCTGCGCTCGGTCACGCCGGTCAACGTACCGAGCCGTCCGCACGAACTGAAATTCCCCTTCAACCAGCGCAACATGCTGATCGGCTGGCGCACGCTGTTCTTCCGTGAAGGCGAGTTCAAGCCGGATCCGACCAAGTCGGTCGAATGGAACCGCGGTGCGTATCTGGTCGAAGGCCTTGGTCACTGCGGCATGTGCCACACGTCGATCAATGCGATGGGCGCCCCGGTCAACTCGGCCGCGTTCGCGGGCGGCCTGATTCCGCTACAGAACTGGTATGCGCCATCGCTGACGTCGAACCGCGAAGCCGGCCTCGGCGACTGGGACCTCAAGGACATCGCCGACCTGCTCAAGACCGGCGTGTCGAGCCGCGGCGCGGTGTTCGGTCCGATGGCCGAAGTGGTTCACAACAGCCTGCAGTATCTGTCGACCGAAGACATCAACGCGATGGCGACGTACCTGAAGACGATTCCGCAGAAGAGCGAAGCACCGGAACCGCTGCAGCTCGAAACCTCGGAAAAATTCGGCGGCGAACTGCTGAAGCAAGGTCAGAAGATCTACGCTGACAACTGCGCGAAGTGCCATGAGGAAAAC
Source organism: Paraburkholderia lebeckiae (assembly GCF_014201005.1). NCBI lineage: Bacteria > Pseudomonadati > Pseudomonadota > Betaproteobacteria > Burkholderiales > Burkholderiaceae > Paraburkholderia > Paraburkholderia lebeckiae. The sequence goes on from NZ_JACHDK010000006.1 coordinate 220,395, forward strand.
GGTCTCGGCCGGCCGCCGGCATTCCCGCCGCTCGCGAACAACCAGTCGATCCAGATGCCGTCCGCGGTCAACCCGATCCGCATGGTGCTGAACGGTGGTTATCCGCCGAGCACGGAGGGGAACCCGCATCCGTATGGCATGCCGCCGTTCGCGCAGGCTCTGTCGAATCAGGAAGTGGCAGCGGTCGTGACGTACATCCGTATGTCCTGGGGCAACCACGGCACGGCCGTGTCGCCGCAGCAAGTGGCCGACTTGCGTTCGGCGCCGCTCGACTAAGCAGGGTTCGATGCACCCCGGGCGCGGCCTGCGAAATTCGCGGCCGCGCCCTTCGTTTTTTCAGGACCGGTATCATGTGGGCCTGTTTGTGTTGGTGGTCGCCCTCGCGGGACCGTGCAGGAGGAAAGAGTTGTGCCCTTCGGTGAGCGTTTGAATAGCATTACCCATCTCGTCGGCGCCGTGCTGTCGGTGGTGGGGCTGGCGGCGCTCGTCACGATGGGCGCGCTCGCCGGCGACGCCTACAAGGTCGTCAGCTTCGCCGTATATGGTGCGATGCTGTTCGTGCTGTATGCGATCTCGACGCTGTATCACAGCGTCAGCCATCCGCGTCTGAAGGCGATTCTGCAGAAATGCGATCATTCGGCGATCTACCTGCTGATCGCCGGCAGCTACACGCCGTTCACGCTCGTCACGTTGCGTGGACCGTGGGGCTGGTCGTTATTCGGCGTGAGCTGGGGGCTCGCTGCCCTCGGCATCGTGCAGGAACTCACGCTCGGGCGACGCACCCGCAGCGTGTCGATGGTGCTGTATGTGTTGATGGGATGGCTCGCGCTCGTAGCCGTCAACCCGCTGGTGCAGGCGTTGCCGGCCGCGGGGACCGCGTGGCTCGTGGCCGGCGGCGTCATCTATAGCGTCGGCATCTATTTCTTCATCAACGACGAGCGCATCCGCCACGGACATGGTATCTGGCACCTGTTCGTACTGGCGGGCAGTCTGTGTCAATTCGTCAGTGTCGCGCGCTATGTCGCGTGACATTCCACGGCGACGAATTGCAACTTAAGGCCAGTCGACGTGTCTGCATAGCGCGTTGAAACATTCGGCACATCTGTGAGCGTGCCGCCGATTTCTCCGTGAACGGAACCGGGCCTCGGCCCTCGAACACGCCATGCGGGCGTGTCGATTCCGCGCTGGTTTTTCCGCGTTGGGGTCCTTTGGACCCAGCGGGGCCGTTCGCGACACTGCATTGCAAAGAGCTTTTATGTCTTTTGATTCCCTCGGCTTGTCCGAACCGCTGGTCCGCGCTGTCAATGAACTCGGCTACACCAGCCCGACTCCGATCCAGACTCAGGCGATCCCGGCCGTGCTCAACGGCGGCGATCTGCTCGCCGGCGCGCAAACCGGCACCGGCAAGACCGCCGGCTTCACGCTGCCGATCCTGCAGCGCCTGAATTCGATGCCGCCGGCCGCCGGCGGCAAGCGCGTGGTCCGCGCGCTGATCCTCACGCCGACGCGCGAACTCGCCGCGCAGGTCGAAGAAAGTGTGCGCGCCTACGGCAAGTATCTGAAGCTGAAGTCGACCGTGATGTTCGGCGGCGTCGGCATCAATCCGCAGATCGATGCGCTCAGGCGCGGCGTCGATATCGTCGTCGCGACGCCGGGCCGTCTGCTCGATCACATGCAGCAGAAGACCATCGACCTGTCGCATCTCGAGATCCTCGTGCTCGACGAAGCCGACCGCATGCTCGACATGGGCTTCATCCACGACATCAAGCGCGTGCTCGCGAAGCTGCCGCCGAAGCGCCAGAACCTGCTGTTCTCGGCGACCTTCTCCGATGAGATCAAGACACTCGCCGATGGCCTGCTCGACTCGCCGGCGCTGATCGAAGTCGCGCGCCGCAACACGACGGCCGAAACGGTCGCGCAGAAGATTCACCCGGTCGATCGCGACCGCAAGCGCGAGTTGCTCACGCATCTGATCCGTCAGCACAGCTGGTCCCAGGTGCTCGTGTTCACGCGCACCAAGCACGGCGCAAATCGCCTCGCCGAGCAGCTGGCGAAGGACGGCATCAGCGCGCTCGCGATTCACGGCAACAAGAGCCAGTCGGCACGCACGCGCGCGCTCGCCGAGTTCAAGGACGGTACGCTGCAGGTGCTGGTGGCGACCGACATCGCCGCACGCGGCATCGATATCGATCAGTTGCCGCACGTGGTCAACTTCGATCTGCCGAACGTGCCGGAAGACTACGTGCATCGCATCGGCCGCACGGGTCGCGCGGGTGCGACCGGGGAGGCGGTGTCGCTCGTGTGCGTCGATGAACTGCAGTTGCTGAAGGACATCGAGAAGCTGATCAAGCGTCCGGTCCCGCAGGAAGTGATCGCCGGTTTCGAGCCGGATCCGACCGCGAAGCCGGAGCCGATCCTGCGACGCGGGCAGGGCGGCGGCGGGCGCTCGCCGCGCCAGGGACAAGGTGCGGTGCGTCGTGACGGCGGTGCTGGTGGTGGCCCACCGGCCAAGCCGGCTCAAGGCTCCGGTCAGCGTTCGGGACAAGGCACGGGTCAGCGTTCGGGCCAGCGTGCGTCGAACGCTCAGCCCACGCCGCGGCCACAAGGTACGAAGCCGGCCGGCAATGGCAATCAGCCGCGTCGCGATACGCAGCGTCACGACGATCGGCCGCGTGCCGCCGCGCATGATGGCGCTCCCGCGAATCATGCGCCGCGCAAGCCGCAGGGCAATCGTTCGCACAACGGCAATCCGGGCGCGTTGCTCGGCGGCGGCGCGAAGCGCAACGATGCGCCGCGTCGTGCGCAACCGTCGCGCAACGGCGACCGTGGCCGTTAAGCGTCGCGCGGCCTAAAGGCTGCCCGCGCATCAGCCGTTAGCGCTTCCCTGCTCGAAGACTAACGGCTGCTCGCGGCGGCAGCCTGCTTCAAATGCTCGACCTGCCGTTCCCATCGCTCGAGCACCACACTCCCCTCTCCTTGCAATTCGAACGTGATGCCGCCCGTCAGGCGCGCATAACGGACGCTTTGTGCCTCCGCTGTGTCGATCGAGCCGAGCAGATAGACAAGCCCGCTGTCGTCGCCAGCAACACCGGGCAGCGGCGCGACACGCAACTGCACCTGATAGAACGCCGCGTCACAGACGAAGCTCAGCGCCGCGCGCCCGCTTTGCGCGATCGCGCGCGTCGCGCGCGCCTGCGGCCATAGCGCGACGCACAGCGTGCGCGAGTCGGGCGCATAGAGTTCGCCGACGCTCAGCAGAGATGTGCGCACGTGGCCGTTCGCATCGACGGTCAGTAGCGACGCGGTGAAGCCCAGCTTGTCCGCAAGCGACGAACCGTCGAACAACGCGCGCACGTTGGCCGGCCATTCGTCGAACACGATCTGTTCGAGCGGACGCGCGGACGTAGATGCGGAGGAGGAAGCGCTCATGCCATCGATCCAGTCGAAGTAGTCGGTAAAGCTCCATCATGCCTCGAAAAAACCAAAGCCCGCATAAGCGGGCTCTGGTTCGTTTCGTCAGGTCGTTGCAGCTGCATTCAGCCGATGCCTCGCGCAACGATCGATGGCTCAGCGAAAGAATACGTGTTGCGTGATCTTCGCGAGCGGATAATGCACGCCCGGCTGAATGCGCGCCGGCAGATCGAGTGGCTTGAGCAGCATCTTCACGCACATGTCGGCGGACAGATTGCGGCGCACCAGCTTGTTGATGCGCGCCGCGCGCTCGCGGTTATACGCGGAGTCGTGCACGCGCTCCGGATAGCGAATCGCGAACACGTGCCGCAATGCGATCTCCGAATCTTCGTTCTTGATTTCCATCACGCGACGCATCAACGCGCCGAGCACCGCGAGCCGACCGTTGCCCTCGATCCGGTTGTACTTCTTGAAGTACCTGAAAAAGTGCTTGTAGTGACGGACTTCGTCGGTGCGGATGTTGTCGGTGATCTGCTTGAGCACCGCTTCGTCCGAGCACTCGTTGATCGCGCGGTACAGCGTCGCGGTACCCGTTTCGACCACGCAACGCGCGACCATCTCCAGCGCGCGGGTCTTTTCGAAATCCTCGACCGAGCACGTGAGCGAATACTCGCCCATGAAATTGCGGAACGCGGTGTCCCAGTCGAACTCGGGCCATACATACGCGATATAGGTCTTCAGCGCCCGGCCGTGCTGCATTTCCTCGGGCTCCCACTCGTGGTTGAGCCAGGCCGAGACCTCAGGGTCGTCGTTGAAAAACGTACTCAGATTGCTGGTGTAGAGATCGGTGCCGCTTTCGATGAACGAAGCCGCGCACAGCAACAGCAGCAGGTCCTCGTTGGCCGCGGCCTTCTGACGGTCAATGCGCGTCAGATCGATGTCTTCGATCCGCCAGGGCATGACATGGTTCAGCTCTGTGTGCATCGTGTCTTGCTCCCATGCTGTACCGACCCGTGGAGTTCTTCGCAACTGCCCCCCGCGCTCGCCGTGATGTTTCTGCGTGTCGGATACAACGCCGTGAATTAGAGTTGGGCCCTTGTACTCTGCATGGTAGCCGGAGATGTCCGACCATGCAGATCACACAGCACAGACCATGCCGCATCGACGCAGTTCCGATTTCAAGATAGTCGAAATCTTCCAACGTGTTAAAACATGTGCGCAAGGCAAAAAAAAAGCCAGCCCAAAAGGCTGGCTTTTCGGACAGACATCAGACCCGGCGGGGTCGGGGACACGGGCGGGCCCTCCAGGCGAGCCCCTCTTCCTCAGGCAGGCTGGACGTCGCCCGCGATGGGACGCACGCGACGCATGCGCAGCGCGACGATGATCAGCGATACGCCCGAGAGCACTGCCGCAAGCAGGACGTAATAACTTGGCGCGAGTTTGTCGCCGGTCAAATGAATGAAGGTTTCGACGATGGTCGGCGCGAAGCCGCCGAAGATCGTCACGCCGATGCTGTAACCGATCGAAAGGCCAGTCGAGCGCACCTGGGTCGGGAAGATCTCCGACATCAGCGCGGGCATCGGCCCCGAGTACGAGGCCTTGAAAATACCGGCGACGCCTTGCAGCACGAGCAGCCAGCCAATCGTCGGATGTGTCTGCAGCCATGCGAACATCGGATAGATCAGCAGGCCCATCAGGATCGACGTGCTCAGCATGATGCGAATTCGGCCGATGCGATCGGACAGCGCGCCCATGATCGGCGAGAAGATGAACTGCATGCCGCCGTTCAGCACGACCACGCCGAACGACGCAGCCGCCGCCATATGCAGCTGCTTGACCGCGTAAAGCGGCATGTAGAGCTGCAGCACGTACACGCCGACCGTCGACTGCGCAACCATGCCGATCGCGAGCAGCAGGTTGACCCACTGATTCGAGAACGACGCGTCCTTCGTTCCGCTGACGACCTTGTGCTCGCCAGCCGCCTCGCGAGCCGCGCGTTCTTCACGCAATGCGAGGAATTCGGGCGTCTCGTCGAGATGCGAGCGGATGTAGTAGCCAACTGGCCCGACCAGCAGACCGAACACGAACGGCACACGCCAGCCCCAGCTGTTCAGATGCTCGGCCGGCAGCCACGCGGTCAGCAGCGAACCGAAGGCCGCCGCGGTGATCGCCGCGAGACCCTGGCTCGCGAACTGCCAGCTCGCGTAGTAGCCGCGCCGGGTCGCGCTGTGCTCGACCATGAACGCGGTCGCGCTGCCGAACTCGCCGCCGACCGCGAAGCCCTGCACGAGCCGCGCCAGCAGCACCAGCAGCGGCGCCGCGAGACCGATCGTCGAAAACGGCGGCATCACGGCCATCGTGAAAGTACCGACCATCATCAGCGCGATCGCGAGCGTGAGCGCCGCCTTGCGGCCCTTGCGGTCGCCGTATACGCCGAGCACGATCGCGCCGAGCGGGCGCATCAGGAACGAGAGGCCGAAAGTGGCGATCGCGAGCAGCGTCGACAGCCACTCGTCCTGCATCGGGAAGAACTGTTTCGCGATGATCGTCGCGAAGTAGCCGTAGACCAGGAAGTCGAACCACTCGAGCGCGTTACCGATCGACGACGAGAAAACGATCCGCCGCACCATCGCTTTCGAAAGCGGCGCGGCGTGGGGGGAAGCGGTCGTCGAGTGCGACGCGGGGGTGTTCATGATGGTCTCCTGCCTGTCTGCTGCGTGATAGCTGTGGTAGGTGCGGCACCGCCTGGGTCAGCGAGGCGGCTGGCGGGCGCGCAATAGCGCGGCATACGGCATGCCGCGCGTTCGTTACGTGTTACCCGGGTGTCGGACCTGAGTCCCGGTGCGGACCTCGGCCCCGGACGTTGCCTCGTTGTGGCCTAGAAGCCGGCGGCGAGACCGTCGCGGCGGCTGTCGCTGGCTGCGACGTAGCCGCGCTCCGGCTCGTTGCGATCGAGTTTCCAGATGAACTGGCCGGAGCCGAAGTCCATGTACGGATCGTCGACCGACTTGATCGTGTGGCCGAGCTTCTGCAGGCCCTCGGTGGTCTTTGGATCGAGCGTCGACTCGATATCGACCGTGAAGTCGCGGTTGACCTTCCAGCGCGGCGCGTCGCACGCGGCCTGCGGCTGCTGAGCGTAGTCGAGCATGCGCACCACAGTTTGCAGATGGCCTTGCGGCTGCATGTCGCCGCCCATCACGCCGAAGCTCATCACCGCTTCCTGCTGGCCGTTCACCTGCTGGGTGAGGAACGCCGGGATGATCGTGTGGAACGGCCGCTTGCCGCCCTCGACGACGTTCGGCGACTTCGGATCCATCGAGAAGCCGCAGCCGCGGTTCTGCAGCGCGATGCCGCTGTCCGGCACCACCACGCCCGAGCCGAAGCCCATGTAGTTCGACTGGATGAAGCTGACCATCATGCCGCTCTCGTCCGCGGCCGACATGTAGATGGTGCCGCCCGCCTTCGGCATGCCGAAGTCGAAGTGCGTCGCCCGCTTCGGATCGATCAGCTTGGCGCGCGAGCTCAGGTACGCGTCGTCTAGCATCTGCTCGGGCGTGACTTCCATCGACCGCGGATCGGCCACATAGCGATACAGGTCGGCAAACGCGAGCTTCATAGCTTCGATCTGCAGATGCTGCGACTCGACGCTGTCGACCTTCAGCGACTTCACGTCGAACTTCTCGAGGATGCCGAGCGCAACCAGCGCCGCGATGCCCTGGCCGTTCGGCGGAATCTCATGCACGGTGTAGCCGCGATAGTCCTTGCCGATCGGCTCGACCCAGTCCGCGCGGTAGTTGCGGAGATCGTCGGCGCTCAGCGCGGCGCCGCCTTCGCGTGCGAACGCGGCGATCCGCTCGGCGATCTCGCCTTCGTAGTACGCGCGCGGGCCCTGCTCGGCGATCAGGCGCAACGTCTTCGCGTGACCGGGGAAGCGCACCAGCTCGCTGACCTCAGGCGCGCGGCCGCGCGGCATGAAGGTCTGCGCGAAGCCCGGCTGATCCTTCAGTTCCGGCACCGCGGCCGCCCATTTGTACGCGACGATGCTCGCCACCGCGTGACCGCGCTCGGCGATCTCGATGGCCGGCTCCATCAGGTCGGCGAACGGCAGCTTGCCGAACTTCTGGTGCAGCGCTTCCCAACCGGCGATCACGCCCGGCACCGTGACGGCGTCCCAGCCACGCTTCGGCTGTTTCGCGAAGCCGTTTTCCTCGCCGTATTTGCGCTTGAAGTAATCGACGTTCCACGCAGCCGGCGACACGCCCGAAGCGTTCAGACCATGCAGCTTCTTGCCGTCCCACACGAGCGCGAACGCATCGCCGCCCAGGCCGCACGACACCGGCTCGACCACTGTGATCGCTGCGGCGGCCGCGATGGCCGCGTCGACGGCATTGCCGCCCTTCCACAACATGCGCAGCCCGGCCTGCGCCGCGAGCGGATGCGAGGTCGAAACGATATTGCGTGCGAATACGGGCAGACGTTGCGTCGGATAAGGGTTTTGCCAGTTGCTGAAGCCAGTCATGTCGAACACTCTCGAAAGCGCGGGCCGGCACGAAAAAGTCGCCGGACATCATGGGAAAGGTTGTAAGGCGGGTAAATCGCGGAACCCAGGATTGCATCGCGAAGCGAGCCAAAAAACAAATTCATTTATCAAATGAATAAATGCATATTGTGCCTGAATGAAGGTTCGAGCAGGTTCAGAGCGTTCGCGGCGAGTTCCAGCGGATTGCGCCAGTTGGCGGACATGGGGCGCAGTGGTCTTACAATAGCCGCAATCGCGTTCGTCGACGGCGGGCTTCCTGCCCGTCGCTTGATGATCGCGACGGACCACGCCGACACGACAGCCACCACACGAGACACATGACACGAGACCCCCGCCTGACTCTCAACGCCCGGCAACAGGAATTGCTGGAGTGGGTTCAACGCGACGGCTTCGTGACCGTGGACGACCTCGCGAGCCACTTCGACGTCACCCCGCAGACGATCCGCCGCGACGTCAACTGGCTCGCCGATATGAATCTGCTGCGCCGCTATCACGGCGGCGCCAGTCTGCCGACCAGTTCCGAGAACGTCTCCTACACCGCGCGCCAGCGCATGTTTCATGAAGAGAAAAGACGCATCGCGGCGCTAGTTGCCACTCACATTCCCGATCAGGCATCGCTCTTCATCAACCTCGGCACGACCACCGAGGAAGTGGCTCGCGCGCTGAACCGCCACCGTGAACTGCGCGTGATCACGAACAATCTGAACGTCGCGAGCATGATGAGCGGCTACCCGGATTGCGAAGTGCTGGTGACGGGGGGCATCGTGCGGCCGTGGGATAAGGGCATCGTCGGTGAATTGGCGATCGACTTCATCCGGCAGTTCAAAGTCGATTTCGCGATCATCGGCACGTCGAGCATCGAAACGGACGGTACGCTGCGCGATTTCGACACGCGCGAAGTGCGTGTCGCCGAGGCGATCATCCAGCACGCACGCACCGTGTTCCTCGCTGCCGATCACTCCAAGTTTGGCCGCCCCGCTCTAGTTCGCCAGGGGCATCTGGAGCAGATCGACGCGTTGTTCACCGACGCCGCGCCGCCCGCCGACATGGCCGAGGCGCTGAACGCCGCGAATTGTCAAATCTATATCGCCGGATAATTCCAGGCGATCTCCGCCATGCTGCGGTGCACGCAAAACCTCGCGTGAAATCAAGAATCTGGCCGCGGGGCCAGACCGCCTATCGCGCGGCAAATTGTCAAATGGAAAATTTACGGGGACCGGGTTGGCGTTTCATCGGTGCTCGCCTACACTCCAGTTCCCCAACGTGCGTTGCGAGTTTCGCACGGCGTCGGTTATGTGAATCTGTCGTGTAAGCCGTACCTCCCGCACTGATCCTTTAGCGGACCCCGCCCCGGCCTGCCGGTCGACTGCAAGGTTGTCCGCAATTTGCTGACATGGAGAGAACGATGCTGAGTCCGCATGAATTCGCCACGTTGTTGCTAGTCAAGGACGCCCCCAACCAGGTCGAAATGGGCCGAGAAGAACTCGATGCGTTGCTCGAACGCCAACTGGTGCAACTCGAGCGCCTCGCATCGGGCAACGAAGAATGGCGCGTGACCGAAACCGGCGACACCGCATTGCGGGCCATCAAACGTTTTTCCTGAGATTCCCTGTCGTTCGATCCGAGAGCCGTTGGCGGCGTATCCGCGCCGCCTTGGCGGATGCGCCGCGCGCTTCGCTCGCGACTGCCGGGGCTCGTATCGTTCAATTCACCTGACAGCGAGCTGCATTCGCGGCGCTTTGTTGTGCGCATCTCATTTACACAGTAAATTCACGCGACGGACTTCCCGCCCTCGCGCATGCCCAAGACGCTCTCCGCCGACGACATCCAGCAGTTTCGCGAAGCCATGCGACGCGTCGCCGAAAACGCATTTGCAACCCGCGGCGCGCAAGGCGTGACGATGCGCGAGCTGACGAAGGAGCTCGGCTGCAGCGCGATGACACCGTATCGCTATTTCCGCGACAAGGAAGAAATTCTGGCGATGGTCCGCGCCGCCGCGTTCAACCGCTTCGCCGCGCGCCTCGAGGCGGCCGCGCGCGGCATCCCCGCGAACGCCCCCGCCATCGATCACAGCGCCGTCAGCCGGGCCTACGTCGACTTCGCGCTCGATGAACCGCACGCCTACCGTTTGATGTTCGATCAGACGCCGCAACAGCAAGGCGCTTACCCTGAACTGGCCGCGGCGTCGCAGCGCGCGTGGCGTTTGCTGGAAGCGCACTTCGAGCGGCTCGTCGAGGCGGGTATTCTCGAAGGCGATCCGCGCCTGATCGGCTATGCGTACTGGACGAGCCTGCACGGCTTCACGATGCTTGCGCTCGCGAACCAGCTACCGCCGTCGGCGGCGCAACAGGCCGATTCCGCCGGCGACGGAGCGCCGCAGCCATCACGTGAAGCCGTGTTCGCGCAGATTTTGCGCATGCTGTGGCGCGGAGCGTTGGCGCCGCACAAGTGAACCGGTGCGCCGGGCGGGCGGCGCGAGAGTGAGGCTCGCCGGTCGAGCCGCTGCCGCTTACCCGTTACGCAAGGTCGGATCGGCACTCGCACGCCAGCTGATCGCCCTTGCGCGCTGCTCGTTGAAGAACTCGACCCACTGGTTGCGCACTTTCGGATCGCTGCTCGTCGCCTCGCTCGCATGGCGCTGCGCGATCGATGCCTGGAACGCGCAGAAGTCGTCGTTCGACAGCCGGCCGCGCCGGTTCGCCACATAGGCATCGAAAAACGTCTCATAGACGATCTGCGCGTCGCTGCCGTAGTCGACGGTTTGCGGCGAGCACATCTTCTGCAACGCCTCGAACGACGTTGCGCCCCTCGTCCCTTCCAGACTCGGCGTACTCACGCATCCCGCCACAAGCGCGGCCGCGCCGATCATCAAAAGTCCACGCATACATCACCTCGAAATGGCTGCTGCCGAGAGTATCGTCCGCGGTCGCGTATTGCGCCACTCCCGTGCTATTCGACCCAGGCATGCTCGGGTCCAAGCGAACTTTACTTTTTCGAATATGTTCATTAAAGTTCGAAAACGAACATGATTCGTTCAATCCGCTTTCCAACTTACTCCCAGATTCGATGCAGAGGCTCACCAGATGACGCAAGGCACGAAATACGATTTGCTCGTCGTCGGTGGCGGGATCAACGGCGCCGGCATCGCCCGCGACGCGGCCGGCCGCGGCCTGGCGGTGCTGCTGTGCGAGCAGGACGATCTGGCCGCGCACACCTCGTCGGCGAGTACCAAGCTGATCCACGGCGGCCTGCGCTACCTCGAGTACCGCGAGTTCGGGCTCGTGCGCAAGGCGCTGCAGGAGCGCGAGACGCTGCTGCGCGCGGCGCCGCACATCATCTGGCCGCTGCGCTTCGTGATGCCGCATATGCCGGATCTGCGCCCCGCCTGGCTGATCCGCGCGGGTCTGTTCCTGTACGACCATCTGGCCAAACGCGAGTTGCTGCCGGGCTCGCGCGGCATCGTGATGAGCCGGCATCCGGCCGGCGCGCCGCTCGTCGAAACGATCAAGCGCGGCTTCGTTTATTCGGACGGCTGGGTCAACGACGCGCGCCTCGTCGTCCTGAACGCGCTCGACGCGCACGAGCGCGGCGCGACGATCCTCACGCGCACGAAGCTGGTCAACGCAGAGCGCGCCGGCGGCGAGTGGCGCGCGCAACTGCAACGCGCGGACGGCACGACGCTCGACGTGCGCGCCGCCGCGATCGCGAACGCGGCGGGCCCGTGGGTCGGCGAGCTGCTCAAGGGCGCGCTCGGCCGGCCATCGTCGCATAGCGTGCGGCTCGTCAAGGGCAGCCACATCGTCACGCGGCGCCTGTTCGAACACGACCACGCGTACATCTTCCAGAACGCCGATAAGCGGATCATCTTCGCGATTCCCTACGAGCACGACTACACGCTGATCGGCACCACCGACCTCGAATATCGCGGCGACCCGTCGCAAGTCGCGATCGACGCCAACGAAACGCAGTATCTGTGCGATTCGATCAACCGCTACTTCAGGCAGAAGATCTCGCCGGCCGACGTGCGCTGGAGCTATTCGGGCGTACGCCCGCTGCTGGAGGACGAGAACGCGGACAATCCGTCGGCGGTCACGCGCGACTACTCGCTCGAACTCGACGCGCCCGCGGAACAGGCGCCGCTGCTGTCGGTGTTCGGCGGCAAGATCACGACGTTTCGCAAGCTCGCCGAGCAGGCCGTCGATACGCTCACCGACGCGCTGCGCCACGGCGGGTCCGCGTGGACCGTCGACGCGCCGCTGCCGGGCGGCGACATCGCACAGGCGAACTTCAATCGCTTCCTCGGTGAGTTCTCGCGCGAGCATGCGTGGCTGCCGGCGTCGCTCGTGCATCGGCTCGCGCGCGCGTATGGCACGCGCGCGAATCGCGTGATCGGCTTCGCGCGCTCGCGCGCCGAGCTCGGTCGCGAGTTCGCGCCGGGACTGCACGAAGCCGAGCTGGTTTATCTGCGCGATACCGAATGGGCGCGCACCGCGCAGGACGTGCTGTGGCGGCGCTCGAAGCTCGGCCTGCACGTCGAGCCGGGCACGCTCGATGAGGTTACGCGCGATATCGACGCGTGGTTCGCGCGCGAACCGGCCCGGCAGAGCGCGTAGGCGGCCCTGCCGGGCAAACTGGCATTCCCCGACAAAAGCGGCGGCAAACACAACGCGGCGCCAATGCCGGGTGAAGCGAACGGCGCGAGCCCGTAGAGAGGGCGCACACCATCCGCGCGTCCCGGGGCCGGCCCCACCGCAGCTTCGGCTGGACGACACCGGCACGCGCCCTCACACTATGGCGGCCCGCTCACAACAACACGCCGCCCGCATCGCCGGTCAGCAATCCGGCGATCCGTAACATGCATGGAGAAGAGACAATGCTGGATCAGTACGTTCTCGCGCTTGACCAAGGCACCACCAGCTCGCGCGCGATGCTGTTCGACCGGCGCGGCAACGTCGTGTCGACCGCACAAAAGGAATTCCAGCAGATCTACCCGCACCCGGGCTGGGTCGAGCACGATCCGCAGGAAATCTGGTCGACGCAGGCCGGCGTCGCCGCCGAAGCGGTCACGCGAGCCGGCATGAACGGCACGTCGATCGCGGCGATCGGCATCACGAACCAGCGCGAAACCACGATCGTGTGGGATCGCGAAACCGGCCACCCGATCTACAACGCGATCGTCTGGCAGGACCGCCGCACCGCCGACTTCTGCGACGACCTGAAAGCGCAGGGTCTCGAAGCGAGCGTGCGCGCGAAGACCGGCCTGCCGATCGACTCGTATTTCTCGGCGACCAAAATCCGCTGGATTCTCGACAACGTCGAAGGCGCGCGCGAAAAAGCGCGTCAGGGCCGGCTCGCGTTCGGCACCGTCGACAGCTGGCTGATGTGGAATTTCACGAAGGGCGCGCTGCACGTCACCGACGTGACCAACGCGTCGCGCACGATGCTGTTCAACATCCACACCCTGAAGTGGGACGACGAACTGCTCGCCGCGCTCGACATTCCGCGCAGCATGCTGCCGGAAGTACGGCCGTCGTCGGAAGTGTATGGACCGACGGTGACCACCGTGTTCGCGTCGAAGATTCCACTCGCGGGCATCGCCGGCGATCAGCACGCCGCGCTGTTCGGCCAGATGTGCACCGAGTCCGGCATGGTCAAGAACACCTACGGCACCGGCTGCTTCCTCGTGATGAACACGGGCGCCAAACCGATCGAATCGAAGAACAATCTCGTCACGACGATCGCCTGGCAGATCGGCGAGCGTATCGACTACGCGCTCGAAGGCAGCATCTTCATCGGCGGCGCCGTGGTGCAGTGGCTGCGCGACGGCCTCGGCATCATCAGGAACGCGGCGGAAATCGAAACGCTCGCGCGCGGCGTGCCGCATTGCGACGGCGTGTATCTCGTGCCCGCCTTCGCCGGCCTCGGCGCGCCGCACTGGAACGCGCATGCGCGCGGCACGCTGTTCGGCGTCACGCGCGGCACGACCTCCGCGCATATCGCGCGCGCGGCGCTCGATTCGATCGCCTATCAATCGCTCGATGTGCTGAAGGCGATGGAAGCCGACTCGGGCATTCGCATCGGCGAGTTGCGCGTGGATGGCGGCGCCTGCGCGAACAATCTGCTGATGCAGTTCCAGGCCGACATCCTCGGCGTCGACACGGTGCGCCCCCAGGTGTCCGAGACGACCGCACTCGGCGCCGCCTATCTGGCCGGTCTTGCGGTGGGTTACTGGAAGGACATCGACGAGTTGAAAAGCCAGTGGAAGCTCGAGCACCGCTTCACGCCGGCGCTACCGCATGCGGAGGTCAGGACCTGCCTCGATGGATGGCAGCGCGCGATCCGCGCGGCGAAGGCCTGGGCCGATACGCCGTAAGGCCGCGGGCGCGCAGAACGCCAAAAGGACGCGGTCCGAAAGTACGTATGATGACGCTTTTCATCCCGGCGCGCGGGCCCGCAACCCGCCGCCCGCGCGCTTTGCGCTTACCGTTTTTCAGGCATGATCGACCACCTCATCTGTGACTGCGACGGCGTGCTCGTCGACAGTGAAGTCATCGCCGATCGCGTGATGTTCGACACGCTGACGGCCACCTTCCCCGGCATCGATTTCGCCCCCGTCGTCAAAACCGCGTTCGGCCAGCAAACCTCGCGCTTTCTCGCCGGCCTCGAAACGCGGTTCGACATCACGCTGCCCGCGAACTTCCTCGGTACGATCGAGCACAACGTCGAGCTCGCGCTCGCCGCGTCGCTCGGTCCGATCCACGGCGTGCGCGACGCGCTGCAACGCGTGACGCTGCCGGCAGCGGTCGTGTCGAACAGCCGTATGTCGCGCGTCGCCGCATCGGTACGGCGCGCGGGTCTGCAGCAAATTTTCGGCGAGCGCGTGTTCAGCGCCGAGCAGGTCGCGCGGCCGAAGCCGTATCCGGACGTCTATCTGTTCGCGGCGACGACGCTTGGCGTCGAGCCGGCGCGTTGCCTCGTCGTCGAGGACAGCGTCGCGGGGTTGAACGCGGCGCGCGCGGCAGGTATGAAGACGATCGCGTTCGTCGGCGCGAGCCATATTCCGGACGGCTACGCGGATGAGCTGCGCGCGATGGGTATCACGCGAATCACCAGGCATATGGATGAACTGCCGGCGCTCATCGAGGCAGGCGTGCGCGGCGAATTCGGCGACGTGCAGTCGTAGCGGTTTTGCGCAACGCCGATAAAAAAGCCGGTTCTTCGGAAGAAGAACCGGCTTTTTGCGTCATGACGTCGCGTGCCGCTCGATGGATGGCCCGTCAAGCCTCGGCCGTCGCGCCCTCGCGCACCTGCGCGAGCGATGCGCGAAACTCGACCAGCTCGGCGATCGTCAGCATCGGCAGATCATGTTGCGCGGCGAAGCGCTCGACGTCCGCGCCGCGCGTCATCGTGCCGTCGGCGTTCATCAGTTCGCACAGCACGCCGGCCGGCTTCAGGCCCGCGAGAATCGCCAGATCGACGGTGCCTTCGGTGTGGCCGCGCCGCGCCAGCACGCCGCCCGGCATCGCGCGCAGCGGGAACACGTGGCCGGGGCGCACGATGTCGGCGGGTTTGGCCGTATCGGCGATCGCGGCGCGGATCGTGGTCACGCGATCCTGCGCGGACACGCCGGTGCTGACGCCTTCGCGCGCTTCGATCGACACCGTGAACGCGGTGCCGTGACGGCTTTCGTTGTTGACGGCCATCGGCGGCAGTTCGAGCGCGCGGATCTTGTCGTCGGGCAGGCACAGGCAGACGATGCCGCTGCATTCCCGGATCAGCAGCGCCATCGTTTCGACCGACAGGCGCTCGGCCGCGACGATCAGATCGGCTTCGTTCTCGCGGTCGTGGTCGTCCTGCAGCACCACGGCGCGGCCCTCGCGCAGCGCCTGCAAGGCGGCGGCGATACGCGGCGGAACGGCTTCGGTGGCAAGCAGCGGGAGATCGGCGAAGGCATCGTCTGCAGTCGTCGACGGAGCGGGAAAAGTAGCAAAGGACATGGTTGAAACGCTCATCGCAAAAGTTGGGCGAGAAACGTTTCAGGGCATTGCAAACAGACTGACACGCGCCGCGCCCAGGCGCCGCGCGAAAGCGGACGCTGATACGCCGTCCAGGCTACAGGCGGCGGCACGGAACGCACATGACTGTATGCACATCTTCTTCCATCCGGACTATGACCGTCGGCTCTGGCTTCTGACCAGATCTGCTGACCCCGCGCCTGTCTCCGCTATTCCGAAGGCTAAGCGATGCGGGCGCTCGCGGGCTTGCCGGCTCACGCTGTCGCGCTGCCGGCCTACCGCCGGTGGGGAATTTCACCCCGCCCTGAAGACGCACTGATTGCCGGTTCGACCGGCGGGCGAAGCATACAACAGTCGCGCGAGCGCTGCAGCGCGACGAACAAAGACCCTACTCACTGCATTGGACCTGCATCGACGCCCTGACCCGCGCTTGAACCTCGGACGCCGTCGATTCTCAACCCGGCACGCCTTCGCGCGCGGCTTCGTCGCGTGCGGCACCCGCGGCCGGGACTTCCCAGCGCGGCGGCGTCTCAGCCCGCAGCGTCACGCGAAACGCGCGCGCCTCGGTGTCGCCGGGATTGCGCAGGCTGTGCGGCTGGTCGGCGTCGAACACGATCGCGTCGCCGGTCGCGAGCAGTTGACGCTGGTCGTGCACGCTGACTTCGAGCGTACCGTCGCTGACCACCAGATTCACCGTCGTGCCGGGCGCGCGGCGCACGCCCGCTTCGGTATGCAGCGGGGCGATGCGCAGTTCGTGAAACTCGACGGCGATCGACTCGTGGTCGGGATACAGCGGCCGCACCGAGTAGCGACCGTTCGCGCTGACCACGCGGGCCGAGCGCTCGGCCGGCAGATGCTCGAAGCCGTTGGTCGCGTGACGCCGCAGGAACGCCGCCACCGACACCTTCAGCGCCGCCGCCACCTTGCACAGCACCTTGATCGACGGCACGCTGCGCGCCGACTCGATCTGCGCGAGCATGGCGCGCGACACGCCTGACGCGCGCGCCAGCGCATCGAGCGAAAGCTGCCGTTCAGCGCGCAGCCGCGCCAGATTCACGCCGACCAGCTGTTCGAGCGCATCGAAGGGTTCGGCGGAGCGCGCCGCCGCATCGGTATCGGCATCGGCCGACGGATCGCGGACCAGCGCGAGCGGGGAATGCATATTGGCCTCCAGAGCGCCGCCAGGCGGCGCAAGAGCAGTAATTGGAAGCAAGATAGCATCGGCTTTCGCCGCACCCAACGAAGTTATCTTCACACTGTTATCAGCATGGCGGAGGCAAGCAACTGACGACTCACGCGCTTTGCGCGAGCGCGCGCGCCGGCGCATCCATGCGCGCCGCGAACCACGTCAGCAGCAGCGCGGCGACGCTGACCGCGGCCGCGACCCACGGCAAGGTATCGAGCACGTGACCGTGATTGATCACGAGACCGCCGAGCCACGCACCCGCCGCATTGCCGACGTTGAACGCGCCGATGTTCAGCGTCGACGCGAGATTCGGCGCGGCGGCCGCCTTCTCGACCACACGCATCTGCAACGGCGGCACCGTCGCGAACGCCGCGATGCCCCACACGAACACCGTGATCGCGGCAGCCGCTTGCGAATGGCTGGTGCGCGCGAAGATCGCCATCACGACCGCGAGCGCGGCGAGAGTGCCCATCAGCGACGGCATCAGCGCGCGGTCCGCAAGCTTGCCGCCGACCATGTTGCCGACCGTCAGGCCCACGCCGAACAGCACGAGGATCAGCGTCACGCCGCGCGGCGAAAAACCGCTCACCTGCTCGAGGATCGGCGCGATATAGGTGAACACGACGAACACGCCCCCGAAGCCGAGCACCGTCATCGCGAGGGCGGTCCACACTTGTGGGTCCTTCAGCACGCGCACTTCGTGGGCGAGGCCGGCGGGGCCGGTGTCGTGGCGGTTCGGCACCAGCGCGCAGATGCCCGCGAGCGACAGCACGCCGAAGCCGCTGACGATCCAGAACGCCGCGCGCCAGCCGAACTGCTGGCCGATGAAGGTGCCGAACGGCACGCCAAGCACGTTCGCGAGCGTTAGGCCCGTGAACATCAGTGCGATCGCGCTCGCGCGCTTTTCGGCCGGCACGAGTGAGGCCGCGACCACCGCGCCGATGCCGAAGAACGAGCCGTGCGCGAACGAGGTCACGACGCGCGCGATCATCAGCACCGAATAGCCCGGCGCCACCGCGCACAACACATTGCCGACGATGAACACGCCCATCAGCAGCTGCAGCGCGAACTTGCGCGACATCCTGCTCGTGACTACCGCGAGCAGTGGCGCGCCGACCGCGACGCCGAGCGCATAGCCGCTGACGAGCAGGCCAGCGGACGGGATCGACACGGCCAGATCGCGCGCCACTTCGGGCAACAGGCCCATGATGACGAATTCGGTCGTACCGATGGCGAAGGCGCTAATCGCGAGCGCGAGTAATGGAATGGGCATTTTTCCGCTCCGGGAATGAGGTGGGATCAGGGTTTGGGTTGAAAGGCTTGGCGCGGTGACGATGGTCGCGTGATCGAGTTGCATGGCGAAGGACAGCAGCGGAGTTTCGACGGCTGCATTGTCGCGGCGTGACGCCAATTTGATAATTGACGTAGCATTTGAAGCATTTTCAAATTCTGCTTGAAAGCCAGCGATGGATAACCTCGGCGACATCCGCCTCTTCGTCGAAGCGGCGCAGCAAGGCAGCCTGTCGGCGGCGGGCCGCAAGATGGGCCTGACACCCGCCGCGGCGAGCGCGCGGCTCGCGAAACTGGAAGCGAGGCTCAAAGCGCGCCTGTTCGAGCGCACCACGCGGCAGCTACGGCTCACCGACGAAGGCCGCCTCTACCTGAACTGCTGCCGCCAGGCGCTGCAATCGCTGGACGACGCCGAAGCCGCGCTGCAAGCGGGCCAGGGCGTCGTGCGCGGCAAGGTGCGGGTGTCGGCGACCTCGGACTTCGGCCGCAACCTGCTGATGCACTGGCTCGACGAATTCAACGCGCTGTACCCCGACGTGACGTTCGCGTTGACGCTGTCGGATGCGCTGGCCAATCTCGTGCAGGAGGACATCGATCTGGCGATCCGCTTCGGCGTGCCGCAGGACAGCTCGCTGGTCGCGCGCCGGCTCGCGCCGAACCGGCGGGTGCTGTGCGCATCACCGGAATACGTCGGGCGTCGCGGCGAGCCGAAGGACCCGCTCGACCTCGCCAATTTCGACTGCATCGTGCTCGGCACCGCATCGGGGCCGGCCAGCGAATGGCGCTTCACGCGCGGTGACGAGGTGCAGCACTACAGCGTGCCGTTCGAAGCGGCGCGCGAAACCAACGACGGCGCGGTCGCGCGCGAATGGGCGCTGCGCGGCTACGGCATCGCGATCAAATCGATGTGGGACGTGGAAGCGGACCTGCGCGCCGGTCGCCTGAAGATCCTGCTGCCGGAATGGCGCTACCCCGATGCCCCCCTGCACGCGCTGTATCACCGCAATCGCTTCATGGCGCCGCGCGTGCGCGTGCTGCTCGATTTCCTCGCCGAGCGCTTCGCGCAGGTGTCGGATGAACTGGAAAGCCTGCTGGGACTGCCGCCGGACCGGCCAATCAGCGCCGAAACCCCCGTTGCGTGAAGGGCTATAATATGCAGTTACGCTGCAAAGACACGCGCAAGCTGGCCATCACGCGCCGCGCTGTCCCGCGCCGCGGCCTCCTTCACCTTTTTACGACGCCCCCAGGTTAACCACTGCGACCGGCGAAATTCGATGACCAAGAAAGTTTATGTAAAGACCTTTGGCTGCCAGATGAACGAGTACGACTCCGACAAGATGGTCGACGTGCTCGGTGCCGCTGAAGGACTCGTCAAGACCGACACGCCGGAAGACGCCGACGTGATCCTGTTCAATACCTGCTCGGTGCGCGAAAAAGCGCAGGAAAAAGTCTTCTCCGACCTCGGCCGCGTACGCGAGCTGAAGGACGCGAATCCGAATCTGATCATTGGCGTGGGTGGCTGCGTCGCGAGTCAGGAAGGCGCATCGATCGTCGCGCGCGCGCCGTACGTCGATATCGTGTTCGGTCCGCAAACGCTGCACCGCCTGCCGCAATTGATCGACGAGCGCCGCGCGAGCGGCCGCGCGCAGGTCGACATTTCGTTTCCCGAAATCGAGAAGTTCGATTACCTGCCGCCGGCGCGCGTCGAAGGTCCGAGCGCGTTCGTGTCGATCATGGAAGGCTGCAGCAAGTACTGCAGCTACTGCGTCGTACCGTACACGCGCGGCGAGGAAGTGTCGCGTCCGCTCGACGACGTGCTGACCGAAATCGCCGGTCTCGCCGAACAGGGCGTGCGCGAAATCACGCTGCTCGGCCAGAACGTCAACGCTTATCGTGGAGCGCTGAGCGTGGGTTCGACCGAGATCGCCGACTTCGCGACGCTGATCGAATACGTCGCGGACATCCCCGGCATAGAACGGATCCGCTATACGACGTCGCATCCGAAGGAGTTCACGCAGCGACTGATCGACACCTACGCGAAGGTGCCGAAGCTCGTCAGCCACCTGCATCTGCCGGTGCAGCACGGCTCCGACCGCATCCTGATGGCGATGAAGCGCGGCTACACCGTGCTCGAGTACAAGTCGGTGATCCGCAAGCTGCGCGCGATCCGCCCGGACCTGTCGCTGTCGACGGACATGATCGTCGGCTTCCCCGGCGAGACCGAGGAAGATTTCGCGAAGATGATGGCGCTCGTCGAAGAGATGAAGTACGACACGAGCTTCTCGTTCATCTACAGCCCGCGTCCCGGTACGCCGGCCGCGAATCTGCACGACGACACGCCGCGCGAGGTGAAGCTCAAGCGCCTGCAACATCTGCAGGCCACGATCGAAGAGAACGTGCAGCGCATCAGCGACGCGATGGTCGGCAAGGTCGAACGCATTCTGGTCGAGCGCCCGGCGCGCAAGGACCCGAACGAGCTCGCGGGCCGCACCGGGAACAACCGCGTCGTCAATTTCCCGGCGCCGGTCGCGTCGCATGCACGGCTGATCGGCCAGATGGTCGACGTGAAGATCGTGCACGCGTATCCGCACTCGCTGCGTGGTGAACTCGTGATGGTTCACGACGACAGCGCCGCGACGACGCACTGAACGACATTCTGAGTACCGCAACCGACAGGATCGACTCACCGCCTTGAAGACCACTCAGCAGCATCTGGAATTCACCGCACCGCGCGAAGATAATGCGCGGCTCGCCAACCTCTGCGGACCGCTCGACGAAAATCTGCGGCAGATCGAGCAGGCGCTCGACGTAACCCTGCAGCGCCGCGGCCACCGCATCGCGATCCGCGGGCGCGGCGCGAAACTCGCGCTGACCGCGCTCGAAAACTTCTACAACAACGCGCGCGAGCCTTTGTCGGTCGACGACATCCAGCTCGCGCTCGTCGAAGTGCGCCATCCGGCGCGTCATCGCCCGAATGGCAACGGCAATGGCGACACCGTCGACGCGCACTTCGCCGGCAATCCCGATCACCCGTTCGACCAGCCCGCCGACGCCAATGCGAGCGAGGACGACTTCGAGGAATACGGCCCGAAGCTGTACACGCGACGCGCGGATCTGCGCGGCCGCACGCCGGCGCAGCGCGAGTACCTGAAGCAGATCGTGTCGTACGACGTCACGTTCGGCGTCGGCCCGGCCGGCACCGGCAAGACCTACCTCGCGGTGGCCTGCGCGGTCGACGCGCTCGAGCGCGACCAGGTCAAGCGCATCGTGCTGACGCGTCCGGCGGTCGAGGCGGGCGAGCGGCTCGGCTTTTTGCCGGGCGATCTCGCGCAGAAAGTCGATCCGTATCTGCGCCCGCTCTACGACGCGCTGTACGACCTGCTCGGCTTCGACAAAACCGCGAAGATGTTCGAGCGGCAGATGATCGAAATCGCGCCGCTCGCGTACATGCGCGGCCGCACGCTGAATCACGCGTTCATCATCCTCGACGAGGCGCAGAACACCACGCCCGAGCAGATGAAGATGTTCCTCACGCGAATCGGCTTCGGCTCGAAGGCGGTCGTCACCGGCGACACGACCCAGGTCGACCTGCCGCGCGGCCAGAAGAGCGGGCTGATCGAAGCGCAGCAGGTGCTCGCGGACGTGCGCGGCATCGCGCTCACGCGTTTCACGAGCGCGGACGTGGTGCGGCATCCGCTGGTCGCGCGAATTGTGGAGGCGTACGATGCGCATGCGCAGAAGTCGCAGGCCGCGGTCGATCCGCGCTAAAGCGATGCGCTTCGCAGCGCGAGGCCCGCGTCGCCTCGCCGCCTCGCCGCAAAAAAAAACGACTGAGCCAGGAATGCCACGCATAGAAACCGCATGAGCCGCACCCCGAAATTGACGTTGAGCCTGCAATTCCCCGCCGCCAAAGCCTGGCCGGAACACAAGGCGCTGCTGCCGCGCGCGACGGTGGCCGGCTGGATCAAGGCGGCGCTGTTCGCGGACGGCGAACTGACGGTTCGGTTCGTCGACGCCGAAGAAGGCCGCACGCTGAATCGCACCTATCGCGGCAAGGATTACGCGACCAACGTGCTGACCTTCGCCTATGCCGAATCGGAAGATGATCCGGTCACGGGCGATCTGATTCTGTGCTGCCCGGTGGTCGAGAAGGAAGCCGCCGAGCAGGGCAAGCCGCTCGCCGCGCATTACGCGCACCTGCTCGTGCACGGCACGCTGCATGCACAGGGCTACGACCACGAGGTCGAAGAAGAAGCCGAGGAAATGGAAGCGATCGAAACCGAAATCCTCGGCAAGCTCGGCTTTCCGGACCCTTACCAATAGGCGTTCCGCCCCTCCTCGACGCCAGCCCGACCGAACCCACCGTGAGCACTCCGTCCCCCGAAGCCGATATCCCCGTGCGCTGTCCGGACTACCCGCCGGTGCTCGGCGAGTCGCGGCTCCTGACGGACGACGAACTGCGCGCGTCGCTCGAATCCACCTTGCGCGGCTGGGACCGCCAAGGCGATCTGTGGCTGTTCGGCTATGGCTCGCTGATCTGGAACCCGGGCCTGCCGACCGTCGAGGCGATGCGCTCGAAGGTGCACGGCTATCACCGCGGCCTCTATCTGTGGTCGCGAGTCAATCGCGGCACGCCAGAGCAGCCCGGCCTCGTGCTCGCGCTCGATCGCGGCGGCTCGTGCACCGGCATGGCCTTCCGGCTCGCGGCCGATGGCTCGAGGCCGCATCTCGAAGCACTGTGGCGCCGCGAAATGCCGATGGGCTCGTACCGTCCCGCGTGGCTGCCGTGCGTGCTCGCGGACGGCCGGCGCGTCGACGCGCTCACATTCGTGATGCGCCGCGACGTGCCGAGCTACACCGGCAAGCTGCGCGACGACATCATCCAGACCGTGCTGGGCTGCGCGAGCGGCCGCTACGGCACGACCTTCGATTACGTGAGCCGCACCGTGCACGCGCTGCGCGAAAGCGGCATGCCGGACCGCGCGCTCGAAGCGCTGCTCGCGCGCTGCAAGCCGGCCGTGTGACCGCGGCATCTCGGCGAAAACCCCACCCGTGACTTTTTTGCCAGCGAGCGCTTTTGCCCGCGTAATCGGTTAGGATGATTCAACGCTCCACCGTCGCGGCGGGGCCGTTTCACCTGGCTTCGCTCATCGCCGGGCCCGGCGGGACACGGTTCCGCCATGCGCCTGGTGTATCCTTAACGCTCTGCAACAGCGCGCCCAGTCTCGCCGGGCGCACTACCATGAACGACACGTATCCCAGTCGACGCCATACCGGACGCCAACTCGACAAACCGCAGGAAAAGCGCTCGCTGCTCGAGCGCCTGACCGACTTCATCTCGCCCGAGCCCGACTCGCGCGCCGAACTTCTGGAAATTCTGCAGGACGCGCACGAACGCAACCTGATCGACGCCGACTCGCTGTCGATGATCGAAGGCGTGTTCCAGGTGTCGGAACTGAGCGCCCGCGACATCATGGTGCCGCGCGCGCAAATGGACGCGATCAACATCGCAGACAATCCCGCTGAATTCATCCCCTACGTGCTGGACAAGGCGCATTCGCGCTATCCGGTCTACGAAGGCAATCGCGACAACATCATCGGCGTGCTGCTCGCGAAAGATCTGCTGCGCTACTACGCCGAAGAAGAGTTCGACGTGCGCGGAATGCTGCGCCCTGCCGTGTTCATCCCCGAGTCGAAGCGGCTGAACGTGCTGCTGCACGACTTCCGCGTGAACCGCAACCACCTCGCGGTGGTCGTCGACGAGTACGGCGGCGTCGCGGGCCTGATCACGATCGAAGACGTACTGGAGCAGATCGTCGGCGACATCGAGGACGAATACGATTTCGACGAGGAGAGCGGCAACATCATCGCTTCGCCGGACGGACGCTTCCGCGTGCGCGCGCTGACCGAGATCGAGCAGTTCAACGACACCTTCGGCACGCATTATTCGGACGACGAAGTCGACACGATCGGCGGGCTGGTCACGCATCACTTCGGCCGGGTGCCGCATCGGGGCGAGAAAGTCCGCCTCGACGACCTGATCTTCGAGATCCTGCGCGGCGACGCCCGCCAGATCCACATGCTGCTGGTGCGCCGCGAGCCGCTCGCGGGCCAGCGCGAGCGCGAGTCACAGCACGTGCAGACCTGAGCCGGCGGCTCGGGCCGATGCACGGCCTGAGCGCCCGCGCGCTTTCATTGCCGGCGCATTTGCCAACTCGTTTGCCTACTGAGTTGCCCTTTCAACTACCGACGCCGACCGCGCAACAATGGCCGACCCGATCACTTCCCGTTCGCACCGCGGCGTGAGCGCCCCCGCTCCCGCTTCCACCGAAGACGGCACGCGCAGCCGCGCGCTGCCGCGCTGGCACTACCTCGTCGCACTGGCCGCGGGCGCGGCCAATACGCTGTCGTTCGCGCCGACGCCGCATGGCGGCTGGCTGCAACTCGCGATCTTCGTGTTCTTCTTCGCGTGGCTCACGCGCAGCACCGGCTGGAAAAGCGCCGCGCTGACGGGCGGCGCGTTCGGCTTCGGCAACTTCGTGAGCGGCGTCTGGTGGCTGTATGTGAGCATGCACTACTACGGCGGCATGCCGGCACCGCTCGCCGGCACCGCGCTCGTGCTGTTTTCGCTGTATCTCGCGCTCTATCCGGCGCTCGCCGCGGGGGTGTGGTCGTTCTGCGCGGGCCATGCGCGCAATGGCGCGGCCGACGAGCGCGCGCCATTCTCGCCGACCTGGCACGGCGCGCTCGCCTTTGCAAGCGCGTGGGCGATCGGCGAATGGCTGCGCGGCACGGTGTTCACCGGCTTTCCGTGGCTCGCCACCGGTTATGCGCAGGTCGACGGCCCGTTGGCGGGGTTTGCGCCAGTGGTCGGCGTATATGGCGTCGGTTGGATGGTTGCGCTGACGGCCGCGTTGATCGTGCAGGCGTTGCTGGCGCTGCTGCCGTCGTGGCGCTCCGGGCGTGCGAATGAATCGCTCGAACCGAACGCCAGCGCCGCTGATGACGCCAGCGGTCGCGCCGCGCGGGGCCGCGGCACGCGCGTCGCCCCCATCGTCGTGCCTGCCGGCGTCGCGCTCGCGCTGCTCGCGATCGGCCTGCTGCTGCCGCTCGTGCAGTGGACCACGCCCGCCAACGCGCCGCTGTCGGTGCGGCTGTTGCAAGGCAACGTGAAGCAGGAGATGAAGTTCGAGGAAGCCGGCTTGCGCGCGGCGGTCGACGAGTATCAGCAGATGATCACGTCGAAGCCGGCCGATCTGATCGTCACGCCGGAAACCGCGATCCCCGTGCTCGCGCAGCAGCTTCCGCCGAACTTCGCGGCCGCGATCCGCCATTTCACGGATTCGACCGGCAGCGCGCTGCTGTTCGGCGCGATCGGCGGCACGATCACGCCGGACGGCCGGGTGGTCGACTACACCAACAGCCTGTTCGGCGTCACGCCCGGCTCGCACGAGATTTATCGCTACGACAAGCACCATCTGGTACCGTTCGGCGAATTCGTGCCGTGGGGCTTCCGCTGGTTCGTGAACCTGATGAACATTCCGCTCGGCGATTTCTTCCGCGGCCCGCCGGTACAAAAGCCGTTCATGGTGCATAACCAGCCGGTCGCGGTGAACATCTGCTACGAGGACATCTTCGGCGAGGAGATCGCGCGCACGCTGCGCGAGAATGCGACGCCCGCCGGCGTGCTGATCAACTCGACCAATCTCGCGTGGTTCGGCGACACGATCGCGCTCGACCAGCATCTGCAGATCGCGCGCATGCGCTCGCTCGAGACCGGCCGGCCGATGCTGCGCGCAACCAACACCGGCATGACCGCCGCGATCGACGCGAACGGCCGCGTGATCGGGCGCCTGACGCCCTACACGGTCGGTTCGCTCGACGTGAGCGTGCAAGGCACCTCGGGCAACACGCCTTACGTGACGAGCGGCAACAACACGGTGCTCGCGGTGTCGGCGCTGCTGCTCGCGTTCGGTTTCGCGTTCGGACCGGGGCTCGCGCGGCGACGCGACGGCAAGCGGTAACGCCGACGTCAAAGGCACGACACCCGCAAAAAAATGCGCCTGACATGCAGGCGCATTTTTTTCATGCTCGTCCGAGCTTCATCAATCCTTCGGCACCGTATCGATGAAAGACTGCCGCAGCGACAGCTTCTGGAAGTGCTTGTCCAGGTTCGGATGCGATTCGCGCCAGTTCAGTTCCGGCATACGGAAGTCCAGATAGCCGAGCGCGCAGCCCACCGCGATGTCGGCCAGCGTGTAGTGATTGCTCGCGCACCACGGCTTGCTGCCGAGCCCTTGCGACATCGCGATCAGCGCTTCGTCGATCTTGCGCAGCTGCCGCGCGACCCACGCGTCCACGCGCTGCTCGGGCGCGCGCTGCGTGCCTTCGAGACGGATCAGCACGGCCGCGTCGAGCATGCCGTCGGCGAGCGCTTCCCAGCAGCGCACTGCGACGCGCTCGCGCCCCGACGGCGGAATCAGCTTGCCGACCGGCGACAGCGTATCGACGTACTCGCAGATCACGCGTGAATCGAACACGGCCTCGCCGTCTTCCATGACGAGGCACGGCACCTTGCCGAGCGGATTGAAGGTGTGAATCCGGGTATCCGGCGCCCAGACGTTCTCGGGCACCAGTTCGTAGTCGATCTTCTTATCGGCGAGCACGATGCGTGCTTTGCGCACGAACGGGCTGCCGAACGAACCGATGAGTTTCATCATGACCTTCTGCCTTTTTCTGAATCCGGCGAAAGTATAAGTGGTCCAAGGCTTTCGCGAGCGTGCTGGCGCCATCTTCGCGAACTGCCCGCCGAGCCACCGTGGACGGATTGCAACATGACGGCGGCCGCCGCGCCGTCCGGAGCCGCACAAAGCGAGTCAATGTCGTGCGCGGAGAATGGGGCCAGGAGAAACGCGGCGCTACAATCGCACGATGAACCAGCCGACCGAACCCACCATCGCCATCGACGTCTACCGCACGCGCCGCGAGCGCGTTCTCGCCGCGCTGCGCGCCGCGGGCGGCGGCGTCGCCATCGTCCCGACCGCGCCGGAAGCGCTGCGCAACCGCGACACTGACTACCCGTACCGCCACGACAGCTACTTCTATTATCTGACCGGCTTCACCGAGCCCGAAGCGCTGCTGGTGCTCGATGCCAGCGCCGCGCCCGGCGCGCCCGCGTCGATGCTGTTCTGCCGCGAGAAAAGCGTCGAGCGCGAGACCTGGGAAGGCTTCCGCTTCGGCCCCGATGGCGCGCGCGAAGCATTCGGGCTCGACGCCGCGTTCCCGATCGGCGAAATCGACACGCAGTTGCCGCGCATCATCGCCGACAAGCCGGCGCTGCACTACGCGTTCGGCACCTCGGCGCATTTCGACGAGCAGGTGCGCGGCTGGCTCGACGCGGTGCGCGCGCAAAGCCGTGGCGGCACCGTCGCGCCCACGGCCGCGCGCGACCTGCTGCCGTTGCTCGACGAAATGCGGCTCGTCAAGGACGACCATGAGCTCGCGATCATGCGCCGCGCAGGGCAGATTTCAGCGGCCGCGCATCGTCGCGCGATGGCGGTGTGCCGGCCCGGTATCCGCGAGTACGAACTCGAGGCCGAACTGCTCTACACGTTCCGCAAGTTTGGCGCGCAGGCGCCGGCCTATACGTCGATCGTCGCGGCCGGCGCGAACGCGTGCGTGCTGCACTACCCGGCCGGCAACGCGATCGCGCGCGACGGCGACCTGATCCTGATCGACGCGGCCTGCGAACTCGACGGCTACGCGTCCGACATCACGCGCACGTTTCCGGCGAGCGGGCGTTTTACGCCGGCGCAGCGCGAGCTGTACGACATCGTGCTGGCAGCGCAGCAGGCCGCCGTCGACGCGACGCGCGCCGGCGCGAGCTTCGACGATCCGCATCAGGCCGCGCTGCGCGCGCTGTCGCAGGGGCTGCTCGACACCGGCATCGTGCCGCGCGCGAAGTTCGCCTCGGTCGACGACGTGATCGCCGAGCGCGCCTACGTGCCGTTCTACATGCACCGCACCGGCCACTGGCTCGGCATGGACGTGCACGACTGCGGCGACTACCGCGAGCGCGGCGCGCCGCGCGACGAAGCGGGCGCGCTGCCGTGGCGCACGCTGCGCGCGTCGATGACGCTGACGATCGAGCCGGGCCTGTACGTCCGCCCGGCCGAGGGTGTGCCAGAACGCTACTGGAACATCGGCATCCGCATCGAGGACGACGCGATCGTGACGCCGACCGGCTGTGAGCTGATCACGCGCGACGTGCCGGTCGCCGCCAACGAGATCGAGGCGCTGATGCAGGAAGCACGAGCCCCCCATCAAGCGTCGCATCAACAGAGGACCTGATCCGCGATGAACGAAGCATCTCCATCGGCGGTGATCCTGAGGCCCGCCTCCCACCAGCAGGGGTTCGATTTCGACGTGACGATCGTCGGCGCCGGGCCGGTCGGCCTCGCGCTCGCCGGCTGGCTCGCGCGCCGCAGCCTGACGCGCGAGCTGAAGATCGCGCTCGTCGACGCGCGCGAGCCGGAAGACTCGATTGCCGATCCGCGCGCGATCGCGGTCTCGCACGGCAGCCGGATGATCCTCGAGCCGCTGCGCTGGCCCGCCGACGCCACCGCGATCGAGCGCATCCACGTGTCGCAACGCGGTCATTTCGGCCGCACGCTGATCGATCATCGCGAGCACGGCCTGCCCGCGCTCGGCTACGTGCTGCGCTATGGCTCGATCGTGCATGGCCTCGCCGACGCCGTGCATGCGACGCCGGTCCACTGGTTCCGCTCGACCTCGGCCGGCGCGCCGGTTCAGGAGCTCGACGGCGTCACGCTGCCGATCGAAACCGCGGGCGTCGCGCGCCAGTTGCGCACGCGGATTCTGGTCAACGCCGAGGGCGGCCTGTTCGGCGACCAGAAGCACGCGAAAAATCCGAGCCGCGCCACGGACGAATACGCCGGCGCACGCGACATCGGTAAAAACGACGCCGGCTCGCGCGACTACGGCCAGACCGCGCTGGTCGGCACGGTCACCGTGTCCGCGCCGCAGCCACACGTCGCATGGGAGCGCTTCACGTCGCAAGGTCCGATCGCGCTACTGCCGATGGGTGGCGTGCGTGGTGCCGACTACGCGCTCGTCTGGTGCTGCGCGCCCGACGAAGCCGCGCGCCGCGCGCAGCTTTCCGACGAAGCGTTCCTGCGCGAGCTCGACGCCGCGTTCGGCAACCGCATGGGCCGCTTTACGCACATCAAGGGTCGCGCGTCTTTCCCGCTCGGTCTCAACACGGTCGACACGCTCGTGAACGGCCACATCGTCGCGATCGGCAATGCGGCGCAGACGTTGCATCCGGTGGCGGGCCAAGGCCTCAATCTGGGCTTGCGCGATGCGCACGCGCTCGTCGACGCACTGTCGGCCGAAGGCCCCACCCCGCTCGCGCTCGCCACCTTCGCGCAACGCCGCGCGCTCGACCGGCGCCTGACGATCGGCTCGACCGACACGCTCGCGCGTCTCTTTACCGTCGACTTCGCGCCGCTCGCGGTACTGCGCGGCCTCGCCCTGACCGCACTCGAATTCGTGCCGCCGGTGAAAACCGCGCTCGCCCGGCAGATGATGTTCGGCCAGCGCCGTTAAGCACGAGAAAGCGCTGCGCGGTTCTATGAGCCGGGCGACTTTCATAGAAGATTTAACGGGTTACAAGACTCGGTTCGCGGGTCCCGCCAACCCGTTAACGCTAAAATAGCCGTTTTCCCTCGCATTTCGCGCTGCGCCGGCTGTCACGATTGTCAAATCCTGGCCCGTCGGCGGCGCACGCTCACGCCATGCCCCCTCTCGGCCCCCACAATCTGCGTAACAACCTGTTCGTCGCCCCGATGGCCGGCGTGACCGACCGACCGTTCCGCCAGCTGTGCAAACGGCTCGGCGCGGGTTATGCGGTGTCGGAAATGGTCGCGTCGAACGCGCAGCTGTGGAAGAGCGAAAAGACCATGCGCCGCGCGAACCACGAAGGCGAGGTCGAGCCGATCGCGGTGCAGATCGCCGGCGCGGACCCGGAGATGATGGCCGAAGCCGCCCGCTACAACGTCGCGAACGGCGCGCAGATCATCGACATCAACATGGGCTGCCCCGCCAAGAAGGTCTGCAACGTCGCGGCCGGCTCGGCGCTGCTGCAGAATGAACCGCTCGTGCAGCGCATCGTCGAGGCCGTCGTGAACGCGGTCGGCGTCGGGCCCGACGCGGTGCCCGTCACGCTGAAAATCCGCACCGGCTGGAATCGCGAGAACAAAAACGCGCTGAACGTCGCGCGTCTCGCGCAAGCAGCGGGCATTTCGATGCTGACCGTGCACGGCCGCACGCGCGCGGACCTGTACCACGGCGACGCCGAGTACGAAACCATCGCCGCGGTAAAGGCGGCGGTGCGCATTCCGGTCGTCGCGAACGGCGACATCACGTCGCCGCAAAAGGCGCGCGAGGTGCTCGCCGCGACCGGCGCGGACGCGATCATGATCGGGCGCGCCGCGCAGGGCCGTCCGTGGCTGTTCCGCGAGATCGAGCATTTCCTGCAAACGGGCGAGCTGCTGCCGCCACCGCGCATCGACGAAATCCAGCAGGTGATGAACGAACATCTCGAAGATCACTACGCTTTTTACGGGGAATTTACCGGTGTCCGCACTGCGCGCAAGCACATCGGCTGGTACACTCGCGGCCTTTCCGGCGCCAACCTGTTCCGGCATCGCATGAATACGCTGGACACCACGCGCGAACAACTCCTCGCCGTCAACGAGTTCTTTGACGCGCAAAAGGCGATCTCAGACCGCCTCGTCTACGTCGACGAAGCGCCCGGCAACCCCGGGCTCGACAGCGAGAGCGAGGACAACTCCGACCGACTAGCAGCATGAGCAAGAACAACATCGAACAATCTGTCCGCGACAGCCTGGACGTGTATTTCCAGGATCTCGACGGCTCCAATCCGCACGACGTCTACGACATGGTCATTTCATGCGTGGAAAAACCCTTGCTCGAAGTGGTGCTCGAGCAGGCCGGCGGCAACCAGTCGCTGGCCGCCGAGTATCTCGGCATCAACCGCAATACGCTGCGCAAGAAGCTGCAACAACACGGTTTGCTGTAGCGCGTCGTAGTTTCTCGCGCCCTGCCACGTTTCCCTTCGGCTTTTCGTCTTCATCATGATCAAGCAAGCGCTCATCTCCGTTTCCGACAAGTCCGGCATCGTCGACTTCGCCAAATCGCTGTCGGACCTCGGCATCAAGATCCTGTCGACCGGCGGCACCGCGAAACTGCTCGCGGACGCGGGCCTGTCCGTCACCGAAGTCGCCGACTACACGGGTTTCCCGGAAATGCTCGACGGGCGCGTGAAAACGCTGCATCCGAAGGTGCACGGCGGCATCCTCGCGCGCCGCGACCTGCCCGAGCACATGGCCGCGCTCGAGAAGCACGACATTCCGACCATCGACCTGCTGGTCGTGAACCTGTACCCGTTCGTGCAGACCGTGTCGAGGGAAGAATGCTCGCTCGAGGACGCGATCGAGAACATCGACATCGGCGGCCCGACGATGCTGCGCTCGGCCGCAAAGAATCACCGCGACGTGACGGTAGTGGTCGATCCGGCCGACTACGCGGTCGTGCTCGACGAAATGCGCTCGAACGGCAACACGGTGTCGTACAAGACGAACTTCCGCCTCGCGACCAAGGTGTACGCGCACACCGCGCAATACGACGGCGCGATCACGAACTACCTGACGAGCCTGACCGACGAGTTGCAGCATTCGTCGCGCAACGAGTACCCGGCCACCTTCAACATGGCGTTCGACAAGGTGCAGGACCTGCGCTACGGCGAAAACCCGCATCAGAGCGCGGCGTTCTACCGCGACCTGGCGGTGCCGGCCGGCGCGCTCGCCAATTACAACCAGTTGCAGGGCAAGGAACTGTCGTACAACAACATCGCCGACTCCGACGCGGCGTGGGAATGCGTGAAGACCTTCGACGTGCCGGCCTGCGTGATCGTCAAACACGCGAATCCGTGCGGCGTCGCGGTCGGCGCGGACGCTCACGAAGCGTATTCGAAGGCATTCCAGACCGATCCGACCTCGGCGTTCGGCGGCATCATCGCGTTCAACCGTGAAGTCGACGAAGCGGCCGCGAAAGCGGTGGCGAAGCAGTTCGTCGAAGTGCTGATCGCGCCGGCGTTCAGCGCCGAAGCGCGTCAGGTGTTCGCGGCAAAGCAGAACGTGCGTCTGCTCGAAATCGCGCTGGGCGAAGGCCATAACACGTTCGATCTGAAGCGCGTCGGCGGCGGCCTGCTCGTGCAGTCGCTCGACTCGAAGAACGTGCAGCCGCGCGAATTGCGCGTCGTCACGAAGCGTCATCCGACGCCGAAGGAAATGGACGACCTGCTGTTCGCATGGCGAGTCGCAAAGTACGTGAAGTCGAACGCGATCGTGTTCTGCGCGAACGGTATGACGCTCGGCGTCGGCGCGGGCCAGATGAGCCGCGTGGACTCGGCGCGCATCGCGAGCATCAAGGCTCAGAACGCCGGTCTGACGCTGGCCGGTTCGGCGGTCGCATCGGACGCGTTCTTCCCGTTCCGCGACGGTCTCGACGTGGTCGTCGCGGCAGGCGCGACCTGCGTGATCCAGCCGGGCGGCTCGGTGCGCGACGACGAAGTGGTCAGCGCCGCCGACGAGCACAACATCGCGATGGTGCTGACGGGCGTGCGGCACTTCCGTCATTGATCGGCTGAAGTTCGGTAGCCGCAAGACAGGCCCGGCGGGTTGTCCCGCCGGGCCTTTTGTTTCGAGGCGACGCGTTCAATCGTCCGGCTCTTTGCGCGCATAACCGTCCCGCACCTGCGCATGCTGGCTGATGTACGTGCCCAAACCCCGGCCCCGCCGCGCGAGACGTTTCAGCACGGCGACATGTTCGGCGCCGACACTCGCCTCTGTGTACCAATACACGACGCCCGGCCGAAAGCGCACCTTGATGAAATCGTCGCCGATTTCATAAGCGTCGACACCCGAGTCGCCGCTGAGATTGCGGTAGCGCTCCATTCTCGATCGCCCTCCTTGCGCAAAGCCTTTAGCAGCTTTTATTCCGCTAGGCATGCTGCCAGCGGGCCGCCGCGCGCCACGTTCGTTGTAGTATCGCAGGCACCTGGTTTTTATCGCTTGTGCGGCACCTCATGAGAATTCTCGGCATCGACCCCGGCCTGCGCGTGACTGGCTTCGGCGTGATCGAACAACACGGCCACACGCTGAGCTACGTCGCAAGCGGCGTGATCCGCACCGCCGACGCCGACCTGCCGTCGCGGCTCGGCACCATCTTCGCGGGCATCTCGACGCTGATCCGCGAGCACGCGCCGGATCAGGCGGCGATCGAAAAAGTCTTCGTCAACGTCAATCCGCAGTCGACGCTGCTGCTCGGCCAGGCGCGCGGCGCCGCGATCTGCGGGCTCGTCGCGGGCGGCGTGCCGGTCGCCGAATACACCGCGCTGCAGCTGAAGCAGTCGGTGGTCGGCTATGGCCGAGCGACCAAGGAGCAAATGCAGCAGATGGTTGTGCGGCTGCTGAGCCTGTCGGGCGTGCCCGGCACAGACGCCGCCGACGCGCTCGGCATGGCCATCTGCCACGCGCACGGCGGTTCGACACTGAGCACGCTCGGCGGCATCGCACCGGCTCTCGCGAAGAAGGGTCTGCGCGTGCGGCGCGGCCGTCTGGTCGGATAGACCGACGCATAACCCGCCATGCCGTTCGCGCCGCCGAGCCGCTGCGCTACACTCGCGCTTTCCCATCCGACTCTGAAAACTAATCCGCCATGATCGGTCGCATCGCCGGCGTTCTGCTGGAAAAAAATCCGCCGCATCTGCTCGTCGACTGCAACGGCGTCGGCTACGAAGTGGACGTGCCGATGAGCACCTTCTACAACCTGCCGTCGACCGGCGAGCGCATCGTGCTGCTCACGCAGATGATCGTGCGCGAGGACGCGCATCTGCTGTACGGCTTCGGCACCGCGCAGGAACGCGCGACGTTCCGCGAACTGCTGAAGATTTCCGGCATCGGCGCGCGCATGGCGCTCGCGGTGCTGTCGGGCATGAGCGTCGCGGAGCTCGCGCAGACCGTCACGATGCAGGACGCCGCGCGCCTCACGCGCGTACCGGGCATCGGCAAGAAGACCGCCGAGCGGCTGCTGCTCGAACTGAAGGGCAAGCTCGGCGCCGACCTCGGCGCGATGGCGGGCGCCGCGTCGCCATCCGACCACGCCTCCGACATCCTCAATGCGCTGCTCGCGCTCGGCTACTCGGAAAAAGAAGCGCTCGCGGCAATCAAGAACGTGCCGGCCGGTACGGGCGTGTCCGAGGGCATCAAGCTCGCGTTGAAGGCGCTGTCGAAGGGCTAAGCGCCAAGCCACGCGCGGTACAATGACCGCATGATCGAAACCGACAAACTCGCCGCCGAGCGCATCATCGCGGCCACGCCCGTGTCGCCGAACGAAGAAGCGTTCGAGCGCGCGCTGCGCCCGCGTCAGCTCGACGAATATGTCGGGCAGGAGAAAGTGCGCGGCCAGCTCGAAATCTTCATCGAGGCCGCGAAGCGCCGTTCCGAATCGCTGGACCACGTGCTGCTGTTCGGGCCGCCGGGCCTCGGCAAGACCACGCTCGCGCACATCATCGCGCGCGAGATGGGCGTCAATCTGCGGCAAACGTCGGGGCCGGTGCTCGAACGCGCCGGCGACCTCGCCGCGCTGCTGACAAATCTCGAAGCCAACGACGTTCTTTTCATCGACGAAATCCACCGGCTCTCGCCGGTCGTCGAGGAAATTCTGTATCCAGCGCTCGAGGATTATCAAATCGACATCATGATCGGCGAAGGGCCGGCCGCGCGCAGCGTGAAGCTCGATTTGCAGCCGTTCACGCTGGTCGGCGCGACCACACGCGCTGGTATGCTGACCAATCCGCTGCGCGACCGCTTCGGCATTGTCGCGCGACTCGAGTTCTATAACGCCGAGGAGCTCGCGCGCATCGTCACGCGTTCGGCCGCGCTGCTCGGCGCGCAGATCCATCCGGACGGCGCGTTCGAAATCGCCCGTCGCGCGCGCGGCACGCCGCGTATCGCGAACCGCCTGCTGCGGCGCGTACGCGACTTCGCCGAAGTGAAGGCCGACGGCAACATCACCGCGCAGGTGGCCGACGCCGCGCTCAGCATGCTCGACGTCGACGCGGTCGGCTTCGATCTGATGGACCGCAAGCTGCTCGAAGCGATCCTGTACAAGTTCGACGGCGGCCCGGTCGGTGTCGACAACCTCGCCGCGGCAATCGGCGAGGAGCGCGACACGATCGAAGACGTGCTCGAGCCGTATCTGATCCAGCAGGGCTTCCTGCAGCGCACGCCGCGCGGCCGCATCGCCACGCTGCTCACGTACCGGCATTTCGGACTGGCCGCGCCGGATTCGGCGAGCGCGCGGCCGGGTCTGTGGGATTCCACGAACTGAGTCACGCGACGAGGCCGACCAGGATGTCAGACCAGACCCAGCAACCCGGCCCTTCCAACCGTTCACCTGTCAATCCCGCCGGCGCCCCGTCCGGCAATTTCACGCAGCGCCTCACCCACCGCCTGCGCTCGAAGCTCGCCGCCGGCGTCACGCATCTGACGACCGGCAGCGGACCGGTGCTCGACTACTCGTCGCCGCCGGGCGACCCCGGTCTGTTCGGGCCGGACTCCGTCTGCTGGAAAGTCCACGCCGACTTCACGTCGATGATGACGGGCGGCATCAGCGCGCTGCTGCTTCAGGCGCTGCATCCGCTCGCGCTCGCGGGCGTCTGGGATCACTCGAGCTTTCGCACCGACATCCTGGGCCGGCTGCGTCGCACGGCGACGTTCATCGCCGGCACGACGTACGGCAGCAAGAACGATGCGCTCGCGCTGATTGAGCGCGTGAAGCGTATTCATCTCGACGTGACCGGCGTCGCACCGGACGGCCAGTCGTATCGCGCGAGCGAGCCCGCGCTGCTGACGTGGGTGCACGTCGCGGAAGTGTCGAGCTTCATGACCGCGCATCTGCGCTATGTGAATCCGGTGCTGTCCGTCGCGGCGCAGGATCAATACTTCGCGGAAACCGCGCGCATCGCGGAAATGCTCGGCGCCGTCGATATTCCGCGCTCGCGCGCCGAGATCGAGGCGTACCTGCTCGCGATGCGGCCCGTGCTCGTCGCGAGCGAGCGCACGCGCGAAGTCGTGAGGATTCTGATGAACGCGCCGGCACCGAGCTTCGCGATGCGACCCGCTGGCACGCTAATGCTCAACGCGGGGGTCGATCTGTTGCCCGACTGGGCGCAGACGATGCTCGGCTTGAATCGCCACGCGGCGCTGCGTCGAACCTTCGCGCGGCCTGGCGTGCGGGTCGTCGCGCCGGTGATCCGCTGGGCGCTGGTCAATGGAGTATCGAAACGGGCCAGGCGGCGCGCGGCGGCGGCGGTGCGGGAGCAGGATTGATTGCGGCACGCGTCTCGGGCCATTGCCCGCCTTTGCTTACCGCCCCGGTCCCTTCCTGAAACCATCATCGTCGGCGCTGCCCGCGTCTAGGTGCGTTACGTCCGCCCACGACACGATCGTCGCGCGACCGTCCCCGTAATCCACGACGTTCAGGCTGGTGTTCAGCAGCGGGTAGTCGCGCGGTGCGTCGAGCCGCATGCCGGTTGCAAAGCGGCGCACGCAGTCGAGCACGCCGCCATGCGTGACACAGGCGATGCGCCCGCCCGGATGCGCGGCGACGAGCGGCTCGATCGCATGCACGATGCGGTGGTAGAACACGCGGTGCGACTCGCCCTCGGGCGGCGCAAAGCCGGGATCGCGGGTTTGCCACTGCGCGTATTCGTCGGGGAAACGCAGCGCGATCTCGTCGCTGTCATGGCCCTGGAACGCGCCGTACGAGCGCTCGCGCAAGTTCTCGCGCGACTGCAGCGGCAGGCCGAGCGCCTCGCCAATCGGCTGCGCGGTCTGCTGCGCGCGCTGCAGGTCGCTCGAATAGATCGCGTCGAGCCGCGCGCCCTGCTTC
This sequence comes from Paraburkholderia lebeckiae, assembly GCF_014201005.1. Classification (NCBI taxonomy): domain Bacteria; kingdom Pseudomonadati; phylum Pseudomonadota; class Betaproteobacteria; order Burkholderiales; family Burkholderiaceae; genus Paraburkholderia; species Paraburkholderia lebeckiae. The sequence goes on from NZ_JACHDK010000006.1 coordinate 257,896, forward strand.
GCCTCGTCGGCGAGGCGCTGCGCGAGACGTCGCGCCTGCGCGATGCCGGTCGTCGCAAGCGGAATGTCGATGTGGCCTTGAATGCGCTTGATGCGGTTCCAGTCGGTCTCGCCGTGCCGGATAAACAGGATCTGCGTCGTCATGAGAGAGGCGCCGTTCGCGGTTGTGTCGAGCGACTATTGTGGCAAAAAGCAGCGGCACGGCTCGCCTGCGGCGACGGCGGGCTCGAACGTTTGCGTTCTTTTACGCGTTGGTCTGCAACCAGAACGTGACCGGCCCGTCGTTGACGAGTGACACCTGCATATCCGCGCCGAACTCGCCAGTCTCGACGATCGGATGCTTCGCGCGCGCGGCCGCGACGAAGTAGTCGAACAGGCGCTTGCCCTCGTCGGGCGGCGCGGCCGGCGTGAAGCTCGGGCGCAGGCCGCTGTTGGTATCGGCCGCGAGCGTGAACTGCGACACGAGCAGCAGCCCGCCCGCGCGTCCGGCGCCGTCGACATTCTGCACCGACAGGTTCATCTTGCCGGCAGCGTCGCTGAACACGCGGTAACCGAGCACCTTGGCGAGCAGCTTGTCGGCCGTGGCCTCGGTGTCGCCGCGCTCCGCGCAGACCAGCGCAAGCAGGCCCGCGTCGATCGCGCCGGTCACGCGATCGGCGACGCGCACTTCAGCGCGCCGCACGCGTTGGATTAGCGCGATCACGCCGTCAGCGTCACGCGCGCGAAACGGCGCTTGCCGACCTGCACGACGTACTCGCCCGCTTCGACCTTCAGGCTCTTGTCGGACACCGCGGTGCCGTCGATCTTCACGCCGCCTTGCTCGATATTGCGCAGCGCCTCGCTCGTCGACGGTACGAGGTTCGCCTGCTTCAGCAACTGGCCGATCGCGAGCGGTGCGCCCGCGAGCGTCACGGCCTGGATATCGTCGGGCACGCCGCCCTTCGCGCGATGGTTGAAGTCCTCGAGCGCGCGTTCGGCGTCCGCCTGCGAGTGGAAGCGCGCGACGATTTCCTGGCCGAGCATCACCTTGAAATCGCGCGGATTACGGCCCGCGTCGGCCTCGCGCTTGAAGCCGGCGATTTCGTCCATCGGACGGAACGACAGCAGTTCGAAGTACCGCCACATCAGCGTGTCGGAGATGCTCATCAGCTTGCCGAACATGTCGGTCGGCTTTTCGCTGATGCCGATGTAGTTGTTCTTCGACTTCGACATTTTCTCGACGCCGTCGAGCCCTTCGAGCAGCGGCATCGTCAGGATGCACTGCTGCTCCTGGCCGTACTGCTTCTGCAACTCGCGACCCACCAGCAGGTTGAACTTCTGATCCGTGCCGCCGAGCTCCAGGTCCGCGTTCAGCGCGACCGAGTCGTAGCCCTGCATCAGCGGGTACAGGAATTCGTGGATCGAGATCGGCACGCCGCCCTGGAAGCGCTTCGTGAAGTCCTCGCGCTCGAGAATGCGCGCGACCGTGTAGCGCGACGCAAGCTTGATCATGCCGTCGGCGCCTAGCGGCATCGACCATTCGCTGTTGTAGCGAATCTCGGTCTTGTCGCGATCGAGCACGAGCGCGGCTTGCTCGAAATAGGTCTTCGCGTTCGATTCGATCTGCTCGCGCGTGAGCGGCGGGCGGGTCGCGTTGCGCCCGGACGGGTCGCCGATCAGCGACGTGAAGTCGCCGATCAGGAAAATCACCGTGTGGCCGAGGTCCTGCAGCTGGCGCATCTTGTTCAGCACGACCGTGTGGCCGATGTGGATGTCGGGTGCGGTCGGATCGAGCCCGAGCTTGATGCGCAGCGGCTTGGCCGTCGCCGCGCTGCGCGCGAGCTTTTGCGCGAATTCGTCTTCGATCAGCAGTTCGTCGACGCCGCGCTTGGTCACGGCGAGCGCGTGACGGACTTCGTCGGTGATCGGGAAGGCGGAAGCGGGATTGGGCTGGATGGACTCGGTGCTCATGCTGGAAACGTGAAGTCGCGAAAAAACAGGATTGTCCCATAGATGCGCGCCGCCGCGCCCACTCACGCGCCCCGCACGGCCCCGCGACGGCTAATTCGTTGCCGCTCGCATCACCTTCGCCGTTTGCGCCGATAATCTGCTACAACGAATCGCAATGAACATCGACAGGAGCAGCGACGTGGCGCAAGATCCCGCAGACGGCATCTATTTCGGACTGATGTCCGGAACCAGCATGGACGGTGTGGACGGCGTGGCCGTCCGGTTTGCCAATGGGAAGCCGCCCGAGGTGCTGGCCGAAGCGTTCGTCGGCTTTTCGGCCGGCATCCGCGAAGCGCTGTTCGCGCTTCAACAGCCGGGGGACAACGAGATCGAGCGCGAGTCGCTCGCCGCCAACGCGCTCGCGACGCGCTACACGGTGTGCTGCCACGATCTGCTGCGCGACAGCCGCGTATCGGCCGATGACGTCCGCGCAATCGGCGTGCATGGGCAGACCGTGCGGCATCGGCCGGAAAAGGGGTATACGCGGCAGATCAACAACCCGGCGCTGCTCGCGGAAATGCTCCATATCGACGTGGTCGCCGATTTCCGCAGCCGCGACGTCGCGGCAGGCGGCCAGGGCGCGCCGCTCGTGCCCGCTTTTCATGCGACGATCTTCGGTGCGAAGGACGAAACGCGCGTCGTCTGCAATCTTGGCGGAATCAGCAACATCACAATCCTGAACGCGGCCGGCGGCGTGCGCGGCTTCGACTGCGGCCCGGCGAACGCGCTGCTCGACGCATGGGCCGAGCGCCAGCTCGGCAAGCCATTCGACGAAAACGGTCATTTCGCGGCGAGTGGCCAGGTCGATCGCAAGCTGCTGAACGCTTTGCTCGACGAACCATTCTTCGCAGAGCAGCCGCCCAAGAGCACCGGGCGCGATCTGTTCAACACCGCATGGCTCGATGCGAAGCTCGAGCCGTTCTCCGCGCTCGCACCAGCCGACGTACAGGCGACGCTCGTCGCGCTGACCGCGGTGACGGTCGCGCGCGAGATTGAGCGGCATGCATCCGATGCGCGGGCCGTGTACGTGTGCGGCGGCGGCGCGCGCAATCCGGAGATCATGAAGGCGTTGCAGCAGGCGCTCGAAGACAGCGGCGTAAGCGGCGTGCCCGTGATGACGACCGACGCGCTCGGCGTGCCGCCGAGCCAGGTCGAGCCGCTCGCGTTCGCGTGGCTCGCGATGCGCTGCATCGCGCGTCTGCCGGGCAGTCTGCCAAGCGTGACGGGAGCATCCGCGGAGCGGGTGCTGGGGGCTATCTATCCGCGCTGAGAAGGGATGAGCTGAAAACAAACATCTTTTGTTGCCGCACGCGGATTCTGCGGCACGAAGGCAATGAAAAACGGGGCCTCTCGGCCCCGTTTCTTCGCTCTGGCTTGACGAGCCTTTGCGCTCAGACCGAGAACGACGAACCGCAACCGCAGGTCGTGGTCGCGTTCGGGTTCTTGATGACAAACTGCGCGCCGTTGATGTCGTCTTTGTAGTCGATCTCTGCGCCAACCAGGTACTGGTAGCTCATCGAGTCGATCAGCAGCTGGACGCCGCTCTTGTTCATCACGGTGTCGTCTTCGTTGATCGCTTCATCAAACGTGAAGCCGTATTGGAAGCCCGAGCAGCCGCCGCCCTGCACGAACACGCGCAGCTTGAGCTCCGGGTTGCCTTCCTCATCGATCAGTTGCTTGACCTTGTCAGCCGCTGCGTCGGTGAAGACGAAGGGGGCCGGCATCTCGGTCACGGGGGTGTCGGTGACTGCGTTCATTTCGAACTCTCCAAAAAGCTTTAGCCGATATTGTAGGGCTGTTCCGGATATCGTGCTGAAGTCCACAAAATCAATGCGTTCTTGCTGCAAGGTCGATGCGAGGCGATCCGTTGGCACTTGAGCGAACGGGACCGGGGTGCGAACCCCGGCGAACCATAAAAAAAGCCGCCTTCGCGCGTGGCGTTGGCGGCTTTTGCTGCAAACCGGCGCGAGGGCCGGTTCACGCCCGAAACGATTAACGCTTCGAGAATTGCTTGCGGCGACGTGCCTTGTGGAAGCCGACCTTCTTACGTTCGACTTCACGAGCGTCACGCGTCACGAAGCCAGCCTTCGACAGTTCCGGCTTCAGCGTTGCGTCATAGTCCATCAGCGCGCGGGTGATGCCGTGGCGAACCGCACCGGCTTGCCCCGTTTCACCGCCGCCCGTCACGTTGACCTTGATGTCGAACGTGACACCGTGGTTCGTGAGTTCCAGCGGTTGACGCACGATCATCAGCGACGTTTCGCGCGAGAAGTAGTCGGCGATGGGCTTGCCGTTCACAACGATGTCGCCCTTGCCTGCCTTGATGAACACGCGAGCGACGGCGCTCTTGCGGCGGCCCGTGCCGTAATTCCAGTTACCGATCATGTGGGCTCCCCTTAGATCTCGAGCGCCTTCGGCTGTTGTGCCGAATGCGGATGCGTTGCGTCAGCGTAGACCTTCAGCTTCTTGATCATCGCGTAGCCGAGCGGACCCTTCGGCAGCATGCCCTTGACCGCTTTCTCGAGCGCGCGGCCCGGGAAGCGTTCCTGCATCTTGCCGAACGTCGTTTCATAGATACCGCCCGGGTAGCCCGAGTGACGGTAGTACTTCTTGTCGGTAACCTTGTTGCCCGTGACCTTCAGCTTGCCAGCGTTGATGACGATGATGAAATCACCGGTGTCGACGTGGGGAGTGAATTCAGGCTTGTGCTTGCCGCGAAGACGGTGTGCCACTTCGCTGGCGACACGCCCGAGAACCTTATCCGTCGCGTCAATCACGTACCATTCGCGCGTCACCTCATGGGCTTTTGCGGAAAACGTCTTCATGATCGATCCAAAAAAATTGCTGCGCCCAATGTTTTCTTTCCTGCTTGTAGTGTGCGCATCGAGGCGCGTGCAGGCTCTCCCTGGTTCTTCTTCCGCGGGCGCGGATGCGGAAAAGCCCTGAATTATAAAGGAATTTGTGCTGGCAAGTCAAAACGTGCGATGCGCTCGCCGCGAGCGGTCAGGAAATGGGGCGAAACGCCTGACAAACGCGGGCGAAAAAACCCGAACGAGCGGTTCGGGTTTAATCCACCAAAGGAGGAGGTGGCGGAGACAGCGGAGGTTGCAGAACTGCTGCAACGATGGACTAAATTGTAAGAGTGCGCCCTCGTGCAACGCAAGAGGATTTGCATTGTGAAATCAATTTTCATAATGTGACAGATTCGATGCGCGGAGGACGTTTGACGAAACTCCTTTTGGATCAAGCACTAAAGGCCAACGAATTCGATCGCATCAGACATTCCCTAGAGTAAGATCCCTAAACTGGACGAGGAATTCTGCAACCCCGCCCATTCCGCATCGCAAGAAGAAAGCAATCGCCGTGCATGAACGCGGGATGCGCTCAGCGTGCGCCAATCGTCAGACACAGGGCTACAATGCCGTCTCGACAAAGCGACGCGCGGTGGGAGAGACAGCATGGAATGCAAAGTAAGCTGGATGGGACAAGACGGGATGGCGTTCGCGGCCGAGACGGGCAGCGGTCATCTGGTCGCGATGGACGGCGCACCCGAGGGTGGCGGACGCAACCTCGCGCCGCGCCCGATGGAAATGGTGCTGCTCGGTACCGGCGGCTGCACCGCCTACGACGTCGTGATGATCCTGAAGAAGAGCCGCCAGGAGATCGCCGGCTGCTCTGTGACGCTGAAGGCCGAGCGCGCGAGCGAAGATCCGAAGGTGTTCACGAAGATCCACTTCCACTTCACGGTGACGGGCAAGAATCTGAACCCGGCGACCGTCGAGCGCGCGATCAACCTCTCGCACGACAAATACTGCTCGGCGTCGATCATGATCGCGAAGACCGCCGAGCTCACGCATTCATTCGACATCGTCGCGCTCTGAGCGCGATAGCGATAGCGATGGCGGCCACGGCCGCCACTCCGCCCCAAATGAAAAAGCCGGCGTCCCAACGGACGCCGGCTTTTCTTATTCAGCGGCAAAGCAGGCCGATAAGCCGGATTCTGTGCACGCGCCGCGCCCGAAGACTCGACCCGCGTGGCAGCCATTCCTCTAGGCGCGCCATTACTGACGCGCTCAAGCTTCCTACCCGCAGACGAGACGGGGGCCCCGTCCTGCATCGCGAAGATGCGCGCCTGCCTACTTGGAATTGCTCCGGGTGGAGGTTACCGTGCCGGTCTGCCTTGCGACAGCCGCGGTGCGCTCTTACCGCACCGTTTCACCCTTACCTGATCCCGGCTTGCGCCGGGCCATCGGCGGTTTGCTTTCTGTTGCCCTATTCCGCGTGTCGCCACGGATGGCCGTTAGCCATCACCCTGCCCTGTGGAGTCCGGACTTTCCTCGCCCTCGTTGGCCGAAGCCGTCGAGGCCGCGACTGCCTGGCCTGCTTTGCTGGCGCGAATTTTAACACCGAACGCGGAAGCGCCTAGCGCGTGCGCCGCCCCGTGCGGAACACGGACGTGTCGTCGTAGAACGCTGGCGATTCGTTCTCGGGCCACCAGCCCGGAATGCCCAGCACCGGCAGCGGCGCGAACATGCGGCTCGTCAAAGCGTCGGGGCCGAGCAGCGCCGCGCTGACGGCTTCATCGAGCCATGCGTCGCGCGCCGGGGTGTCCCATTCGAAATACTCTGCCGGAACGTCGACGATCCATGCATGGCCGGTGCAGCCCTTGAACGGCGCGATCAGCTTTTCGAGCAGCGCATGGCCGAAGCACCGCACTTCGCAGCTCCGCCCCCACGCATCGCGCCACGCGATAAACAGCGTCTGCCACTCGAAGCCGCGTAGCGCGGCGCTCAGCGAAGAATCGGCACAAGCGAACAGCAGCGCGTTTTCGTCGAAGAGAGTCAGCATGTCGCGCACGCCGCCACGCGTCGGGCCGACGCCGAGCACGTCGAGTTCCGCGGACTGGCGCGCGTTCAGCGCCGCCTTGATGCGCGGAAACTCGAACCACATCGAGCCGTTGAAGAAGTCGTGCAGATTGTGGCGCGTCGGCACGCAACCGGTCGACGCTATATGCCCCTCGTACGCGGCACCCGGTGGCAGGTCGTCCTGCGCGATGAACGCAAGAGGCCGGCCGCGGCCGGTGGTCTGTTGCATCTGGGCGGCGTCGGCGTTCATCGCGGCGAGAAGGTCCGCGTAGCCGGTCAGCGCGGCTTGCTGCCAACGCTTACCGCGTGTGGCGAATTGCGCGAACCACGGCTTCGACCAGTCGATTGCGGCGAAGCACGGTGGCAGAGGCTCGGGTGCCATGCCGCGCGCAGCTTTGTCCGCCGCGGCTTCATGCGCTACCGCGGAGCCCGCCTTCGCCGCCTTATCAATATTGGCAGCGCGCTGCCCCGCCTCACGCTCCCGCATCTACCGCAGCCTCAAACGAGACGCCAGCCAATCGACTCTCCGCCTCGCAGCGGCACGACCGGCGTATCGCCGGCCGGCAGCTCGGCCGGCAGCGTCCATTCCTCGCGACGCAGCGTGACCTTCTCCGTATTGCGCGGCAGACGGTAGAAGTCCGGACCATGAAAGCTCGCGAAGCCTTCGAGCTTGTCGAGCGCGCCGGCCTTGTCGAATGCTTCGGTATAGAGCTCGAGCGCGTGCAGCGCGGTGTAACAGCCCGCGCAACCGCACGCGTGTTCCTTCAGCCCCTTCGGATGCGGCGCGCTGTCGGTGCCGAGGAAGAAGCGCGGATCGCCCGAGGTCGCCGCCTCGACCAGCGCTACGCGATGGGTCTCGCGTTTGAGCACCGGCAGGCAGTAGTAATGCGGACGGATGCCGCCCTGGAAAATCGCGTTGCGGTTGTACAGCAGATGGTGCGCGGTGATCGTAGCGCCAAGCAGTTCCGGCGCGACGCCCGCTTCGCGGACGTAGTCGGCCGCGTCCTTCGTCGTGATGTGCTCGAACACGACCTTCAGCGCCGGAAATGCGCGGCGCAGCGGCATCATCACGCGATCGATGAAGACCTTTTCGCGATCGAACAGATCGATGTCCGAATCGGTCACCTCGCCATGCACGAGCAGCGGCATGCCGAGTTCCTGCATCACTTCCAGCGTCTTCGCGCACTTCATCAGATCGGTGACGCCCGCGTCGGAGTTCGTCGTCGCGCCCGCCGGGTACAGCTTCACGCCGTGCACGAAGCCGCTCTCGCGCGCGCGGCGGATCTCGTCGGGCGGCGTGTTGTCGGTCAGGTACAGCGTCATCAGCGGCTCGAATTTCGCGCCCTCGGGAATCGCGGCGATGATGCGCTCGCGATATGCCTTCGCCATCGCGGTCGTCGTGACCGGCGGCTTCAGGTTCGGCATGATGATCGCGCGACCGAACTGGTGCGCGGTGTCAGGCAGCACGGCCGCGAGCATCGCGCCGTCGCGCACGTGCAGATGCCAGTCGTCCGGGCGGACCAGTGTGACGGAATCGGGGGAAACGTTGGAAGCAGTCATGGCAGGAATACGAGACTTCGCGCGCATCGCTGATCGACCGGTCAAACCGCGTTGTAGCGGCCCAAACACATGTCAATTTTGCTATTTGGCGTCTCCGGCTCGGTGATATGCTTGGAAAATCATCATTGTAACGGCTCACTCCGTTCACAGGCTCGCCTGCAACATGTGCCAACTTCTCGGAATGAACTGCGCCGCGCCGACGGACGTCACGTTTTCCTTTACCGGCTTTGCGGCGCGTGGCGGCGTCACCGATCACCACGCCGACGGCTGGGGCATCGCTTTCTTTGAAGACAAGGCCTGCCGCTTGTTCATCGATCATCAATCGTCGGCCACGTCGCCGATCGCCGAGATGGTCAAGCGCTACCCGATCAAATCGAAAAACACGATCGCGCACATCCGCAAGGCGACGCAAGGGCACATCCTGCTCGAAAACTGCCACCCGTTCATGCGCGAACTGTGGGGGCGTCACTGGATCTTCGCGCATAACGGCGACCTGCAGGCTTACGCGCCGGAACTGAACGGCGTGTATCAGCCGGTCGGCACGACCGACAGCGAACTCTCGTTCTGCGCACTGCTGGAAGGTTTGCGTAAGGCTTTTCCGGGCGCGCAGCAGCCGCCGCTTCACGAGCTGTTCGCCGCGCTCGAGACGCTCACGCGTGAAATCACGCAGTACGGCGTGTTCAATTTCCTGATGTCTAACGGCCAGGCCCTGTTCGCGCATTGCTCGACGCATCTGCATTACCTCGTGCGTCGCTGGCCGTTTTCGACCGCGCATCTGGTCGACGCGGACGTGTCGATCGATTTCGCCAAATACACGACGCCCGAAGACCGCGTCGCGGTGATCGCGACCAAGCCGCTGACCGACAACGAAGTGTGGACCGCGTTCAAGCCCGGCGATCTGCTGATGTTCCAGCATGGCGACGTGATCGGCCACGCCAATATTCCGGTGCCGCAGTCGGTGCTCGAAAAGCTGCGCAATCCGGCGCTCGACGCATCGGCGTCGGCCACGACGATCGCGGCGTCGAACGGCGCGCACGCGGCGGGCACGAGCGGAACCACGCTTTCATCCGACAGCGAAACCGATCTCGAAGCCGCCGATGACACGGCAGCGTTCGAGTCGTAAGCCGCAGCGTCACCCTACGCCTGCGCAACAAAAAGCCGCTCCTCGGAGCGGCCTTTTTTTTCGTCGCGAACCCCGAAACGAGGCCTGCGCGCCCACCCTCAGTGCAGAATCTTCGCGAGAAAATCCTTCGCGCGATCCGACTTCGGATTCGCGAAGAAGTCTTCCTTGCGGTCGTCTTCGACGATCAAACCCTTGTCCATGAAGATCACGCGATGCGCGACCTTCTTCGCGAAGCCCATTTCGTGCGTCACGCACATCATGGTCATGCCTTCCTGCGCGAGCTCGACCATCACGTCGAGCACTTCGTTGATCATCTCCGGGTCGAGCGCCGAGGTCGGTTCGTCGAACAGCATCGCGATCGGGTCCATGGAGAGCGCACGCGCAATCGCCACGCGCTGCTGCTGACCACCGGACAACTGCCCCGGATACTTGTCCGCATGCTCGCGCAGCCCCACTCGATCGAGCAGCTTCAGGCCCTTCGCGGTCGCCTCGTCGTTCGAGCGGCCCAGCACCTTGACCTGCGCGAGCGTCAGGTTCTGCACGATCGACAAATGCGGAAACAGCTCGAAGTGCTGGAACACCATGCCGACCTTCGAGCGCAGCTTCGAGAGATTGGTTTTCTTGTCGGTCAGTGACTGGCCGTTGATGACGATCTCACCCTTCTGGAACGGCTCGAGTCCGTTGACGGTCTTGATCAGCGTGGACTTGCCCGAACCGGACGGCCCGCACACCACGACCACTTCGCCCTTTTTGACTTCCGTCGTGCAGTCGGTCAGCACCTGGAAATGACCGTACCACTTCGAAACATTCTTGATAGAGATCATCTTGCGACCTTTTTCTGAAGACCTTTGACGAGGCTCGACGCGATCACGCAGATCACGAAATAACACGCGCCCGCGAACAGTACCATCTCGACGTTCGTGCCGTCACGATCGCCAATATTCGTAGCCGTGCGGAAGAAGTCGGCGAGGCTGATCACGTAGACGAGCGACGTGTCCTGAAACAGCACGATACCCTGCGTGAGCAGCAGCGGCACCATCGCGCGGAACGCCTGCGGCAGCACGATCAGGCGCATCGCCTGCCCATAGGTCATGCCGAGCGCGAACGACGCGTTGACCTGGCCGCGCGGCACCGCCTGAATGCCGGCGCGGATGATCTCCGAATAATACGCGGCCTCGAACAGCGAGAACGCGACCATCGCCGAGGCGAGCCGGATGTCGATGTCGGCCGACAGACCGAGCACGCTTTGCAGCACCTGCGGCACGATCAGGAAGAACCACAGCAGCACCATCACGAGCGGGATCGAACGGAAGAGCGTCACGTAAGCCTGCGCGAACCATCCGAGCGGCTTGATCGGCGACAGTCGGAACATCGCGAGAATGGTGCCCCAGATAATGCCGAATACGATCGCGATCAGCGTGATCTTGAAAGTGATGATCGCGCCGGTCCATAGCGTAGGCAGCGCGCCCGGAATACCGCTCCAGTCGAAATGATGCATCACTTTCCTCCGATATAGCCGGGCAGCCGGGCCTTCACTTCGACCCAGCGCATCAGTTGCATCACGATCAGATTGATCAGCATGTATGCGACCGTGACCGCGATGAACGACTCGTAAGTTTGCGACGTGTAGTCGACGAGCTGGCGCGCCTGCGCGGACAGATCGAGCAGACCGATCGTCGAGGCGACCGCGGAGTTCTTGAAGATGTTCAGAAACTCGGAGGTGAGCGGCGGCACGATGATCCGGTACGCGACCGGCAGCAGCACGTAGCGATACGTCTGCCATTGCGTGAAGCCCACCGCAAGACCGGCCGCGCGCTGGCCGCGCGGCAACGCGTTGATGCCCGAGCGCACCTGCTCGCACACACGCGCGGCGGTGAAGAGCCCGAGACACACGATCGACGACGAGAAGAACTGCGCGCCCGGCGGCAATTGCTTGAACCAGTTGCCGATCGACACGGGCAGCAGCTCCGGTATCACCAGATACCAGATGAAGAACTGCACGATCAGCGGAATGTTACGGAAAATCGCGACGTAGACGGTGCCGACGCCCGACGCCCATTTGTTGGGCACCGTGCGCAGCACACCGAAGAGCGAGCCGACGATTAGCGCGATCACCCATGCCGACAGCGACACGGTGACCGTCACCCGCAGCCCCGAGAACAACCAGCCCAGATAGGTGGTCGGCTCGCCCGTGGAGACGGGACTCAGCAGAATGCCCCAGTTCCAGTGATATGACATGACCAAGACTCCGGCAAAAAGAAACGGAAGAAGCGCGTGGCCCCTTCCGTTCCGTTCAGCGTTTCGAAAGTGTCGAAAAAGCAGCTAGGGTTTAGTCGATTGCCTTGTCGTTCGGGTTCTTGAACAGCGCACGCATATCGTCGCTCATCGGGAAGTTCAGGTTCAGGCCCTTCGGCGGGATCGGCGATTCGAACCAGCGCTTATAGATCTGTTCGCCTTCGCCCGACGTTTGCACCTTCGCGATGGCGTCGTCGGCGACCTTCTTGAAGTCGGGGTCGTTCTTGCGCAGCATGCAGCCGTACGCCTCCCGCGATTGCGGCGTGCCGACGATCACGAAATCGCCCGGGTTGTTCGACTTCGCGCGCTCGCCGGCGAGCAGCGCATCGTCCATCATGAACGCGGCGGCGCGACCCGTCGACAGCGTCAGGAACGACTCGCCGTGATCCTTCGCGCTGATGATGTTCATGCCCATGTTCTTCTCCTGGTTCATCTTGCGAAGCAGGCGCTCGGACGTGGTGCCGGCGGTCGTCACGACCGTCTTGCCCTTCAGGTCCGGGAAGTCCTTGATGCCGGAATCTTTCTTGGTCATCAGGCGCGTGCCGATCACGAAGATAGTGTTCGTGAAGGCGGCCTGTTGCTGACGCTCGAGGTTATTCGTGGTGGAGCCGCACTCGATGTCGACCGTGCCGTTCTGCACGAGCGGAATGCGGTTCTGCGACGTGACCGGCACGAGCTTCACCTTCAGGTTCGGCATGTTCAGCTTCTGCTTGACGGCCTCGACGATCTTCATCGCGTAATCCTGCGAGTAGCCGATCACGTTCTGCTTGTCGTCGTAATAGGAGAACGGGATCGACGATTCGCGATGGCCCAGCGAAATGACGCCCGTATCCTTGATCTTTTTCAGCGTGCCCGAGTCTTGCGCATGCACGCCAACCGTAAACAGTCCGAGAGTCGCGAGCAGCAGCGCGGCTTTTTTAATCTTCATCTTGATCTCCTTGGCAAGAACCGGCGCCAGTGTAACAAAGTAATTTTTCTGAAAGTATCGCTATTAACCATTCTGTTGCGCGCACGCCGCGATGGGCCCGCAGCGCCGCCGCACGGCCGTTTCGCGCATATGAGAAGGCGGGCGGCATCGATACGATGCCGCCCGCCGGTCGAACACGCCGTCTTGTGGACCGCGTTGATGCACAAAGTTTCGGCGGTTTCGCCTCCCAGCCCGGATACCGGGCCGCCTCACCGCCGTTTCAAACAAGATAGGACACGGTCCATCAGGGATACAAGCCGCGCATCTCGCGCGCTTGCAAAATCCGCTTGCACGCGACGATGAACGCCGCCGTGCGCACCGACACGTTCTGCTCGCTCGACACCTGCCAAACCGCCGCGAACGCTTCGCGCATCACGCGCTCGAGGCGCTCGTTGATCTCGTCCTCGGTCCAGAAGAAGCTCGAGAAGTCCTGCACCCATTCGAAATATGACACTGTCACACCGCCGGCATTCGCGACCACGTCCGGAATCACGAGGATGCCGCGATCGTGCAGGATGTCGTCCGCCGCCGTGGTGGTCGGGCCGTTCGCGCCCTCGACGATGATCCTGGTCTTGATCTTGCCGGCGTTTTTTTCGGTGATCTGATTTTCCAGCGCCGCCGGAATCAGGATGTCCGACTCGACGGTCCAGAACTCATCACCGGTGATCGCGTCGGCTTCGGGGAAACCGCCGACGCCGCCCGTCTTCGCGACGTAGTCGAGCAGCGCGACCGCGTCGATGCCGGTGGACTTGTACACCGAGCCGGTGTGGTCCTGCACCGCGACGACTTTCGCGCCCGCCTCCTGGAACAGACGCGCTGCGATGCCGCCGACGTTGCCGAAGCCCTGCACCGCGATACGCGCGCCTTCGATGTCGAAGCCGATGCGGCGAGCCGCTTCGCAGCCCACCACGAATACGCCGCGGCCGGTCGCCTCGCGACGGCCGAGCGAGCCGCCGAGCGTGATCGGCTTGCCAGTCACGACGCCGGTGGCCGTCTGGCCCTGATTCATCGAGTACGTGTCCATCATCCACGCCATGATCTGCTCGTTCGTGTTCACGTCCGGCGCGGGGATGTCGGTATTCGGTCCGATGATGATGCCGATCTCGCTCGTGTAACGGCGCGTCACGCGCTCGAGCTCGCCACGCGACAGCGTGCGCGGATCGACGCGGATGCCGCCCTTCGCGCCGCCGTACGGCACGTTCACCGCCGCATTCTTCACCGACATCCATGCGGACAGCGCCATCACTTCGGAGAGCGTAACGTCCTGGTGATAACGCACGCCGCCCTTGCCCGGACCGCGCGACACATTGTGTTGCACGCGATAACCCTCGAAGTGCGCGACCGTGCCGTTGTCGAGTTCGATGGGCACGTCGACGACGAGAATGCGCTTCGGGCGCTTCAGGGTTTCGAGCCAGCGGGACAGCGAACCGAGATACGGCGCGACGCGGTCGACCTGGCGCAGATAGTTGCCCCAGGGGCCGAGGTCTTCGCGATTGAGGTAGGACGGAACGGACTGCAACGTTGCGGCGGCTTGTACCGATTCTGCGGCTTGTTGTTGGGATGACATGAACGCTCCGGCGTTTGATCGAGTACGGGCATTGTGGAAAAACGCCGTATCGAAATCCAATGCCGTTTCCTTATCCCGTTATGTTTTTCTTGCATAACGTTCGCAAAGCCGCAAATTCGCGTCGTCGCGACGCAGGTTCGAGTTTGAGTTTTATGCCGCGGCTCAGGCGGCGCTCTGCCGGAGTTCCTCCGACACCACGTCCCACAACTGCCGCACGAGGATCTGCCGCGCGTCGTCGCTTTTCGCGGCGAGCTTGTCGCGATATAGGCGAATCTCCATGCTGAGCGTCAGCTGCCCTTCGGGCGTGCCGCGCGTCGCGCGATCGAGGCGGATCAGCCGGCCTTCGGCCACCGCATCTTCGACCGCGCTATGCGGCAGAAACGCGATGCCGTGACCGGCGAGCGCCATCGCCTTGAGCCCCTCGGCCATGTCGGTTTCGTAGAGCCGGTCAAGGTACAGGCGCTCCGGCGCGTTCGCGAGAATCACCTCGGTCATGCGCCCGAGGTACGCGTTCGGCGTGTACGACAGATACGGCGCGGGCGCATCGGCCGAGCCCGGCAGCGTGTGACGCGGCCGCCCCGTGCGGGCCGGCGCCGAGAACGGGCTGATCGGCTCGTGGCCGAGCGTCAGCATGTCGTAGCGTGCCGGATCGAGCGCGACCGGATGGCTCGGATGGTGGTAGCCCATCATCAGATCGCAGCCGCCTTCCACCAGCGACAGCGCCGCGTCGTGCACGTTCAGCGCGCGCAGCCGCGTGTGGATCGGGCCCATCTGCGCCTCGATGCGCTGCAGCCAGCGCGGAAAGTAAGTGAGCGACAGCGTGTGGGGGACCGCGAATTCGATCGTCGCCTGGGGCGTCGCCGTGTGGCCGCGCAGCAGCGCGCGCGCCTCGTGGAATTGCGACAGCATCGCGAGCGCCTGCTCGTTGAACACCTGACCGGCCGCCGTGAGCCGCGTCGGATAAACAGAACGGTCGATCAGTTCCGTGCCGAGCCACGCTTCGAGCGCCTGGATGCGGCGCGAGAAAGCCGGCTGCGTGACGTGGCGCAACTCGGCCGAGCGGCTGAAGCTACGCGTTTCCGCGAGCGAAATGAAGTCTTCGAGCCATTTCAGTTCCATGCGATTGCGCTTGCCGTCGAGAGGGAAGAAGTCTGCATTCTAGCGGCGCGGATTGCGACCGACGCATCCGGGCGGGCCGATCGCATCACGGTGGTAAAATCCACGGTTCCCTCCGTTCCCGACCCGCTCGCTGAGCGCTCAACCGCTTCAACCCGGTCCTCATCATGTCCGACACCCGCCCCGACACCCTGTTCGCGCTGAACGCGCTTTCCCCGCTCGACGGCCGCTATGCCGCCAAAACCGAAGCCCTGCGCGACTGGCTCTCGGAAGCCGCCTTCATGCGCAATCGCGTGACGGTCGAAATCCACTGGCTGATCGCGCTGTCGCGCGCCGGCTTCGCCGAAGTGCCGCGCTTCTCCGAGGCGTCCGAGCAATTCCTGCTGCAACTGGCCGAGCGCTTCACCGCGCACGACGCCGCGCGCATCAAGGAAATCGAGCGCGTGACGAACCACGACGTGAAGGCCGTCGAATACTGGCTGAAGGAATCGGTGAAGGGCCATGAAGAACTGGAGCGCGCGAGCGAGTTCATCCACTTCGCGTGCACGTCGGAAGACATCAACAACACGTCGCACGGCCTGATGCTCGCCGGCGCGCGCGAACACGTGATCCTGCCGGCGCTGCGCTCGGTGCATCAACGCCTCGTTGCGCTCGCGCACGCGCATGCCGCCCAGCCGATGCTGTCGCGCACGCACGGCCAGCCGGCCAGCCCGACCACGCTCGGCAAGGAAATCGCCAACGTCGCCGCGCGGCTCGCGCGTGCGATCGAACGTATCGCGAAGGTCGAACTGCTCGGCAAGATGAACGGCGCGGTCGGCAACTTCAACGCGCACCTGTCCGCGTATCCGGAGTTCGACTGGGAAGCATTCTCGAAGGATGTCGTCGAGAACCGTCTGAAGCTCACGTTCAATCCGTACACGATCCAGATCGAGCCGCACGACTACATGGCCGAGCTGTTCGACGCGATCACGCGCGCGAACACGATCCTGCTGGATCTGGACCGCGACGTGTGGGGCTACATCTCGCTCGGCTACTTCAAGCAGCGCACGAAGGCCGGCGAAATCGGTTCGTCGACGATGCCGCACAAGGTCAACCCGATCGACTTCGAAAACTCGGAAGGCAACCTCGGCCTCGCGAACGCGACGTTGCGCCACCTCGCCGACAAGCTGCCGGTGTCGCGCTGGCAGCGCGACCTGACCGACTCGACGGTGCTGCGCAACATCGGCGTCGCGTTCGGCTACTCGCTGCTCGCGTACGACTCGCTGATCCGCGGCCTCGACAAGCTCGAAGTGAACGCGCAACGTCTGAACGAAGACCTCGACAACTGCTGGGAAGTGCTGGCCGAGCCGGTGCAGACCGTGATGCGCCGTTACGGCATCGAGAATCCGTACGAGCAGCTGAAGGAACTCACGCGCGGCAAGGGCATCACGCGCGAGGCACTGCGGAGCTTCATTGGCGGCCTGGCGATTCCGCAGGACGCGAAGGACCGCCTGCTCGCGATGACGCCCGGCTCGTACATCGGCCGGGCCGTCGAACTGGCGAAGCGGATCGGCTGATCTGCTGGCCCAGCTTCTTCAATGCATAAAAAAGCCGCTCCGAGGAGCGGCTTTTTTTTCGTCCCGCGTTCGAAGCTGGAACGCGAAGCAATCAAAGACTCAGCGCGCTTCGACCTGCTTGAGCACCTCGTCGACGATCTGTTCCGGCGTCAGATCGATGCTGACCGTGATCGCTTCATCGTCACCGGGCTCCTCGAGCGTATCGAGCTGGCTTTCCAGCAGCGACGGATCGAAGAAATGCCCGGTGCGATGCCCGAGACGCTCCGCGAGCACCTCGCGCGAACCCTTCAGGTAGACGAAGCACACGTCCTTGTCGCCGGCACGCAGAATGTCGCGATACGAGCGCTTCAGCGACGAACACGTGAACACCGCCGTCTCGCCCGCTTTCTGCTTTTCCTCGATCGCCGCGCGGATCGTCTTCAGCCACGGCCAGCGGTCTTCGTCGGTGAGCGGGATGCCGTGGTGCATCTTCTCCTTGTTCGCCGCGCTATGGAACGCGTCGCCGTCGGTGAACGCGCAATGCAGGCGCTCGGCCAGCATTTCGCCAATCCTCGTCTTGCCGGCGCCCGACACGCCCATTGCGATCAGAATCATTTGAAACTCCTTACAGGACCGCCGCGAGTGCGAAGGTCAGGCCCAGCCCCATCACCGAAATGATGGTTTCGAGGAGCGACCACGTCTTGAAGGTCTGCACCACCGTCATGCCGAAATATTCCTTGATCAGCCAGAAGCCGCCGTCGTTCACGTGCGAGAAGATCAGCGAGCCCGAGCCGGTCGCGAGCACCATCAGTTCCGGCTTCACCTGCACCGCGCCCGCCGCCGCGATCGGGGCGACGATGCCGCAGGCGGTCGTCATCGCGACGGTGGCCGAGCCGGTCGCGAGACGGATCATCGCCGCGACAAGCCAGCCGAACAGCAGCGGCGACAGATGCACCGCGGTCGCCACGTTGGTGATTTCCTTCGAAATGCCGCTATCCATCAATACGCGGCCAAAACCGCCGCCCGCACCGACGATCAGTGTAATACCCGCGATCGGCGCCAGACATTCTCCGCAGAACTTCTGGATCTGCTCGCGGTTAAAGCCCCGGCTCGCGCCGAAGGTCCAGAAGCTGACCAGCACGGCCGTCAGTAGCGCGACGTCGGTGTTGCCGAAAAAGCGCAGCAGATCGTTCGGCAGCGTCTTCGGTTCGAAGACCAGGTCGGCCCAGCTGCCGACCAGCATCAGGACCACCGGCAACAGAATCGTGGCCAGCGTGATGCCGAAGCCCGGCAGTTCGCGCTTCGGTGCAGCGGCCTTCGCGGCGTTACCACTTTGCACGCCGTTGGCGTCCTTCACGTCGCTGCTCAGAAATTGCGCGGCAAGCGGATTTTCCTTCGGCAACTGGATATGGCGGCTCACCAGCAACGCGAACAGCGGACCGGCGACGATCGCGCACGGCACGCCGACGATCAGACCGTAGGCGATCGTCTTGCCGATGTCCGCGTGATACGCCTGCACGGCGAGCAGCGCGGCCGGGTGCGGCGGAATCAGACCGTGCACGACGGACAGACCCGCGACCATCGGCAGGCCGACCAGCAGCAGCGATTTGTTGGTGCGCTTGGCGACGTTGAACGCGATCGGAATCAGCAGCACGAAACCGACTTCGAAGAACACCGGCAAGCCGACGATGATCGCGACCACCATCATCGCCCAGTGAATGTGTTTCTCACCGAACCAGTTGATCAGCGTGGTCGCGATGCGCTCGGCGCCGCCCGATTCGGCCATCATCTTGCCGAGCATCGTGCCGAGACCGACGACGATGGCAATGTGCCCAAGCGTGTTGCCGTTCCCCGTTTCGAACGATTTGACGATGGTCTGCATCGGCATGCCGGCCACGAGGCCCAACAGCAATGAGACGATGATCAGGACGAGAAACGGATAGACCTTTAAGCGCGTGATCATGAAGATCAGCAACGCGATGGCGATTAACGCGTAGACCAGCAGCATGCTGCCGTGGGCAGATTCCATGAAGCCCCTCCTTTGGTTTATTGATTTCAGAGTGCGGATGCGGCCGCCACCTCGTCTCACGGCAACCTGCGCGATGCCTGACAATCCGGCTAGCCGCGCGGACGCTGAATTTTACTGTCTGTTTCCCGAAAACGCGCGCAAATCCAGCACGCATATCAAGTAAAAAAAGAGTCTCGGCGCGACAGCCAGATGCGGCTGTATCGACGAGACTCCTGGGCCCGGTTCAGTTGACCGATGCGCTATTGGGTTGTGGGGCTTAGTGCGCGGGTGCCGCCAGCTGGCTCGCGGCGCGCGCGAGGCGCGTGACCTCGTCCCAGTTCTGCGCGGCGAGCGCGGCCTTTGGCGTGAGCCACGAACCGCCGACACAGACCACGTTCGGCAGCGACAGGAAGTGCGGCGCGCTTTCCGGCGTGATGCCGCCGGTCGGGCAGAACTTCAGCGTCGGGAATGGGCCGTGGAACGCCTGCAGCATCGGCACGCCGCCCGCCTGCTGTGCGGGGAAGAACTTGACGATCTCGTAGCCGAGCTCGAGCGCGAGGATGATGTCCGACGGCGTCATCACGCCGGGCAACAGCGGCAGACCCACATCCTGCGCGGCCTTGTGCATGTCCTTGGTCAGACCCGGCGACACGCCGAACTGCGCGCCGGCCTTCTTCGCCTGGGCGCAATGCTCGGGCTTCGTGATCGTGCCGACACCGACCACGATGTCGTCGGCGAGTTCGCACGCACGCTCGATCGCGCCAAGGCCCGCCGGCGTGCGCAGCGTGATTTCGAGCACCTTCACGCCGCCCGCGTGCAACGCGCGCGACACGTGTTCGCCCTGTTCGACCGTGTCGAACGCGAGCACCGGAATCACCGGGCCGAGGCGCACGATATCGCTTACTGTTTTCGACGTCATAGTCAGACTCCTTGTTTCTGCAGCGCCGCGCCGGCTTGCGCGGTGCTCGTGTGATGATGGTCGCTGGGTTGATGGTCACCGTCGTGGCCGTGCTTGTGATGGCTGCCGTGGCCGTGCCGGCCGTCGACCGTGCCGCCCTCGCCGACCAGCTTGCCGAACACCGACGCGCCCTGCTCCGCCGGCGCCGCCGCCGCACGGAACACGCCGAACAGCTCGCGGCCGAAGCCGACTTCGTTGTCCGCCTGATGCAGCGGCTCGGCGTTCGGACGCGCGGCCCATTCGGCTGCGTCGATCTCGATGTCGAGCACGCCCGCTTCGGCGTCGATCACCAGCATGTCGCCCGTGCGCACTTTGCCGATCGGGCCTTGCAGCAACGCTTCCGGCGACAGATGAATGACCGCCGGCACCTTGCCCGACGCGCCCGACATACGGCCATCGGTCACCAGCGCGACATGGAAACCCTGATCCTGCAGCACACCGAGCAGCGGCGTCAAACGATGCAACTCGGGCATGCCGTTTGCCCGCGCGCCCTGGAAGCGCACCACCGCGATGAAGTCGCGCTTGAGCTCGCCCTTGTCGAACGCTTCCTGCACCGCTTCCTGCGAATCGAACACGATTGCCGGCGCCTTCACCTTGCGATGCTGAGCCGCGACCGCCGAAATCTTGATTACGCCGCGGCCGAGCTTGCCCTGCATCAGACGCAGGCCGCCGTCCGGCTGGAACGGCTCCTTGATGCCGCGCAGCACCGCTGTGTCCGCGCTCGCCTCGACACCTGCCACCCATTGCAGCTTGCCGTCGAGCAGCTTCGGCTCCTCGGTGTAGCGCTTCAGGCCCTTGCCCGCGACCGTGTTCACGTCTTCATGCAGCAGACCGCCTTCGAGCAGATTGCGCACGAGGAACGCGACGCCGCCCGCCGCTTGGAAGTGGTTCACGTCGGCCTTGCCGTTCGGATAGATCTTCGCAAGCAGCGGTACCGCCTGCGACAGCGTGTCGAAGTCGTCCCAGTCGATGACGATGCCGGCCGCGCGCGCGATTGCGACGAGGTGCAGCGTGTGATTGGTCGAGCCGCCGGTCGCCAGCAGCGCGACGATGCCGTTGACGATCGCCTTCTCGTCGACCACATGGCCGATCGGCATGTAGTGGCCGCGCTCGACCGTCAGATCGAGCACGCGGCGTGCGGCCTGCGCGGTCAGCGCGTCGCGCAGCGGCGTGTGCGGATGCACGAAGGCCGAGCCCGGCAGATGCAGGCCCATCACTTCCATCAGCATCTGGTTACTGTTCGCGGTGCCGTAGAACGTGCAGGTGCCGTGGCTGTGATAGGCGGCCGCTTCCGCTTCGAGCAGCGCGTCGCGGCCGCACTGGCCGGTCGCGAACTGCTGACGCGTCTTGGCTTTGTCGTCGTTCGACAGGCCGCTCGTCATCGGGCCGGCCGGCACGAAGATGGTCGGCAGATGGCCGAATTGCAACGCGCCGATCAGCAGGCCCGGCACGATCTTGTCGCAGATGCCGAGGCACAGCGCCGCGTCGAACATGTTGTGGGTGAGCGCGACGGCCGTGCTCATCGCGATCACTTCGCGCGAGAACAGCGACAGCTCCATGCCCGCGTTGCCCTGCGTGACGCCGTCGCACATCGCCGGCACGCCGCCCGCGAATTGCGCGACGCCGCCGTTTTCGCGCGCGGCCTGCTTGATGATGTCCGGGTAGTTTTTGTACGGCGCGTGCGCCGACAGCATCTCGTTGTACGACGACACGATGCCGATATTCGGCTCGCGGATGTGCTTGATCACGAGCTTGTCGTTGCCCTCCAGGCCGGCGAAACCGTGAGCGAGATTCGCGCACGACAACGCGCCGCGCGCCGGAAAGCGCCCCTGCGCATGCTGGATGCGGGCCAGATACGCTTCGCGCGTGGGCTTGCTGCGCTCGATCACGCGTTGCGTGACCTTCAACAATTGCGAATGCGGGGAAACCATCGGAGCTCCTTCGTCGCTGGCGGCAGGCGCACGCATGACGCCAGGCGGTATCGCGGGGTTGTAAAAACGAACGACCTTATCCTAGTAGAAAAACTACATGATCGCAATGACGAACTCTGTTGCGGCGCCGCATGGCGTGGAGCGCCAGATCGACCTATTGGCGGTGCTTCAGCGCTTTACAGCAGAAACCCAGGGAATACACTTATTCGCTGATATGTAGTTTTTGTACCTAGTTTTGTGCGCCAACGACCAATCGTATATAGTCCACACGTTCTTCAGCATAGTGCGAGTTTTCCGATGATGCTGTCCCAAGTGGAAGAGATGCGCGACCAGTTGCGCCCGTCCGAGCGCAAGCTGGCCGATTACGTGATCGAGGCGCCGCGCGAGGTGCTCGATCTGTCGATGACCGAGGTCGCCGCGCGCGCGGGCGTGAGTCAGCCGACCATCGCGCGCTTCTGTCACGCGCTCGGTTTTTCCGGCTTTCGCGAATTCAAGATCCGCCTCGCGCAGGGCATCGCCAGCGAAGTGCCCGCCGTCTATCGCGACGTGCGGCCCGACGAACCGACGCCGGGCGTCGCCGCGAAGGTGCTCGACCGGACGATTGGCGCGCTGATCCAGGTGCGCAACAATCTGTCGTCGGATAGCGTCGCGGCGGCGATCGACATGCTCGCGCAAGCGAAGCGCATCGAGTTCTACGGGGCGGGCGGCTCAGGCATCGCCGCGCTCGATGTGCAGCACAAGTTCTTTCGGCTCGGCATGCCGAGCGTCGCGTATTCGGACCCGCACACGTTTCTGATGTCGGCCGCGCTGCTCGGACCTGGGGACGTGGTCGTCGCGATTTCCAATACGGGCCGCACGCGCGACATTATCGATGCCGCGAAGGCCGCGCTGAACGCTGGCGCGAAGGTGATCGCGATCACGCACGGCAACTCGCCGCTCGCGCGGCTCGCAACCGTGGGCCTCTTTGCGAACGTCGACGAAGACACCGACATCTTCTCTCCGATGACCTCGCGCGTGTCACATCTGGCGATCGGCGACATTCTGGCGGTCGGCGTCGCGCTGAGCCGCGGGCCCGAACTGGTGGAGAAGCTCGCGCAGACGAAGGAAGTGATCCACCGGCGGCGGGTGGATTCGCAGGGGTGAACCGCTGCGATGGAACGCGGAACGACGGGATAACGCAAAAGGGCGGTGTGCCATTCAACCGGCATACCGCCCTTTTTGGTCTATTCCAGCGCCCTGCTTAACGCCGTCAGCCGCTCAGAACGGCTTGATCACCACCAGCGCGACCGCCGCGAGCATACCGAGCACCGGCAGCTCGTTGAACATCCGATACCACTTGTCCGAGCGGCGATTCTCGCCGCGCTCGAACCTGCGCAACAGCACGCCGCAATACGCGTGATAGATGACCAGCAGCACGACCACGCCGACCTTCGCGTGAATCCAGCCCTGCCCGCTGCCGATGCCGATCACGAGCCACAACCACAGGCCGCACGCGATCGCGGGCACGGCGATGAAGCTCATGAAGCGGAACAGCTTGCGCGCCATCAGGAGAAGACGGGCCGTCGCGGCGGGTTCCGTTTCCATCGCCAGATTGACGAAGATGCGCGGCAGATAGAACAGGCCGGCAAACCAGGAGGCAATCAATACGATGTGAAACGTCTTTACCCAAAGCATCAGCGGGGTCCTTGTGGTCCTTGTTGTTGTGGCGCCGGTGGTTGTGGCGCTTCGATTCGTGCTTATTGACGGCCTTCGCCGTGACCGAGCACGACGTATTTCAGCGACGTCAGCCCTTCGAGTCCGACCGGGCCGCGCGCGTGCAGCTTGTCGTTCGAAATGCCGATCTCGGCGCCGAGGCCGAACTCGAAGCCGTCCGCGAAACGCGTCGACGCGTTGACCATCACGCTCGCCGAATCGACTTCGCGCAGGAAGCGCATCGCGCGGTCGTGGTCTTCGGTGACGATCGCGTCGGTGTGCCGCGAGCTGTACGTGTTGATGTGCTCGATCGCCGCGTCGATGCCGTCGACTACCTTGATCGCGAGCACCGGCGCGAGATATTCGGTGCGCCAGTCTTCCTCGGTCGCGTCGAGGAGCGGACCGACGCCCGCATCGGCCAGCACCGCGCGCGCCGCCGCATCGACGCGCAACTCGACGTCCTTGCCGCGATACAGCTTGCCCAGCGGCGGCAGCACTTCGGCCGCAATGCCGCGCGCGACCAGCAGCGTTTCCATCGTGTTGCAGGTGCCGTAGCGGTGCGTTTTCGCGTTGTCGCAGACGTTGAGCGCCTTCGCCAGGTCCGCGCGATCGTCGACATAGACGTGGCAGATACCGTCGAGGTGCTTGATCATCGGCACGCGCGCTTCGTTCATCAGACGCTCGATCAGACTCTTGCCGCCGCGCGGCACGATCACGTCGACGTACTCGGTCATCGTGATCAGCTTGCCGACCGCCGCGCGGTCCGACGTCGCGACCACCTGCACCGCGTCCTGCGGCAGACCGGCCGCTTCGAGACCCTCGCCGATCAGCTTCGCGAGCGCGGTATTGCATTCGAGCGCTTCGGAGCCGCCGCGCAAAATGGTCGCGTTGCCGGACTTCAGGCACAGCGCCGCCGCGTCGATCGTCACGTTCGGGCGCGATTCGTAGATGATGCCGATCACCCCGAGCGGCACACGCATCTGGCCGACCTGGATGCCGCTCGGCCGGTACTTCAGATTGCTGATCTCGCCGATCGGGTCGGCCAGCGCCGCGACCTGGCGCAGGCCTTCGACCATCGTTTTCAGCGCCTTGTCGGACAGCGTCAACCGGTCGATGAACGCGGCATCGTGGCCCTTGCCGCGGGCGCGTTCGAGGTCGCGCGCGTTGGCGGCCTTCAGCAGATCGGCATCGCGCTCGATCGCCTCGGCAACGGCCGCAAGCGCCGCATTCTTCGCTGCGGTCGACGCACGCGCCATCGCGCGCGAAGCCTGACGGGCGCGTTGGCCGAGGTCGGTCATGTACTGGTCGATATCCATGGTCATTCTCGTGATGCCCCGCACGTTGGCATGCGGTGGTCGGGCAGGATTAGCGAAAGATCAAACGATTGTAAGTCGGGTACCGGGGCTTTGCTCGCGCGCGGGCGGCGGGTGCGCTGTGCTGTCGCAGGTTTGCCGGTGCATTGCGGCGAGCGGGTGGCGCGCGAAACGCGATGGTCTGCATGAGGCGACTGACGGTTGCTACGCGACTGCTGGCCTCAGCCGATGTTTCGGCACTCACGCGCGAAAATCGATCGCTGCCGAACTCGCCCGCGCCCAGCTGCTTAGATTGGCCGCCGCGCTGGCGCCGCCGTTGGCACCCGAGGTAGCGGCGGCGGCACTGGCGACGCTGCCGACGGTTTTGGCGCCGCCACCGTCATCGCGAGTTCGAACAGTCCGTCCCACGGATCGGGCGGCGGATCGTTGCGATGATTGCCCGGCGTGCCGCCCGACAGCCCCTTCACCTGCCGGTCGAGCCGCGCCGCCAGCGCGAGCGCCTTCTCGAGCGCCGCTTCGCTGACGCGCGACAGCGCAGGTCCGATCAGCCGTTCGCGCGGACCCCACACGCGGTTCTCGCGCGTGAGCATCGCGAGCGGCTTGCCGGCCGCGACGCCGCGCTTGATCCGCAGCAGCGTGCGCACTTCTTCGACGACCGCCCACAGCACGAGCACCGCGGCCTCGCCTTCACCGCGCAGCCCGTCGAGCATGCGCGCGAGACGGCCGACGTCGCCCACGAGCATCGCCTCGTTGAGCTTGAACACGTCGTAGCGCGCGACGTTGAGCACCGCGTCCTGAACCTGATCGAAGCTCAGCGAGCCGTTCGGATACAGCAGCCCGAGCTTCTGGATTTCCTGATGCGCGGCGAGCAGATTGCCCTCGACGCGCTCGGCGATGAACGCGAGCGCACGCCGCCCCTCCTCGCCGGCTGCGACGCGCTGACCCTGGGCCGCGAGCCGCTGCCCGACCCAGTTCGGCAGCTGCGCGCGCTCGACCGGATCGATCTTCAGCGCGACGCCGGCGTCGGCGAGCGCGGTGAACCATGCCGACTTTTGCGTGGCCGCATCGAGGCGCGGCAGCGTAATCATCGTCAGCACGTCGTCGTTGACGGCGGATGCGAGCGCCTTCAGCGCATCGGCGCCTTCCTTACCGGGTTTGCCCGACGGAATGCGCAACTCGACCAGCTGACGGTCGCCGAACAGCGACATCGACTGGCTCGCGCCGAGCAGCGAGCTCCAGTCGAAACCGCGCTCGACCGTGAACACCGAGCGGTCGGTGAAACCGGCCGCGCGCGCCGCCGCGCGGATGCGATCGCACGCTTCCTGCGCGAGCAGATGCTCGTCGCCGTATACGACGTACAGTCCGGCGAGGCCGCGGGCGAGATGCGCTTCGAGCGCGTCAGGTCGCAGTTGCATGGCTGGCGGTTGACGGGATGGATGAGATTCGACGAATCACGAACGGCGCGATGCTCACAGCGGCGGCGGCGGCAGCGGTGCGCGCGGCGCGATGGCCGGCACGGCCTCGGCCGGCGTCGGATGCAGCGAGCGCACCACGCCGAGACGGCGGATCAGCTGATCGACCGCGTCGTTTTCCATGTCGGCGAACAGGATGTCGGACTCGGCGGCCTTCGCCTGCGAGAACTGGTCGCTATAGGTCATCGCGCGGTTCAGCGCGATCACGCTGCCCGGAATCAACACGGTGCCGTCCTTGCCGGTCAGCGTGTAGGTCATCTGCAGATTAAGCTGATACTCGGCGACGACGCCCAGCGAATTCAGCGTCAGCGTGCTGACGTTGCGGTTCTGCGTGATCTGCAGCAGCGCATCGGCATTGGCGGGCGAGCTGACCACCACGGTGTCGCTGCCGCCCTGTACCATGCGCGTGAAGCGCGCCATGGCCGCGGGCGAGCCGCCCGCCACATAGAGGCGCTTGAACGCGAAGTCCTGCTGGCCGCGCAACTGAAAGCCGCAGGCCGACAACATCATTACGCTGCAAGCGAGCGTCAAAAACGATCTGCGAGTCACATTCGCTCCCGGTTCGCAGTGGATTCGCGGTGCCGAGGAACGCCGCCGGGCGGGCGGCGCTCCGTCTGCCGGATGAGGGCCTGGAACGTCAAACGACCACGTTCACGAGACGGCCCGGCACCACGATGATCTTCTTAGGCGCCTTGCCTTCGCTGAACTTCACGACCATTGCGTGCCCGGCCGAGAGCTGCTCGATCGCTTCGCGCGACGCGTCCTTCGCGACCGTGATCGCGCCGCGCACCTTACCGTTCACCTGCAGCACGAGTTCGATCTCGGCCTGTTCGAGCGCCTTCTCGTCGACCTTCGGCCACGGCGCGTCGAGCAGTGGGCCGAATTCGTCGGCATAGCCGAGCTCCTGCCACAGCTGGAACGTCAGGTGCGGCACGACCGGGTACAGCACGCGCAGCATCACACCATAGGTTTCACGCAGCACGGCGGTCTGCGCGCCCTTCGCGCCGTCGAGCGCGTTGAGCATCTTCATCGCGGCCGATACCACCGTGTTGTACTGAAGACGCTGATAGTCGAAATCGGCCTGCTTCAGCACGCTATAGATCTCACGACGCAGCGCCTTGTCGGTGTCGTTGAATCGTGCGGCGTCCAACTGGCCGCCCGCGCGCAGCGCGGCTTCGTTCGTATAGCCGAAGTTCCACACGCGACGCAGGAAGCGGCTCGCGCCTTCGACGCCCGAACCCGACCACTCGAGCTGCTGCTCGGGCGGAGCCGCGAACATCACGAACAGACGCGCGGTGTCCGCGCCGTGCTGATCGATCAGCATCTGCGGGTCGACGCCGTTGTTCTTCGACTTCGACATCTTCTCGACGCCGCCGAGCACGACCGGCTGGCCGTCAGCGTTGAGCACCGCGCCGACCGGGCGGCCCTTGTCGTCGAACGACACGGTCACTTCCGCCGGGTTGTACCAGGTCTTCTTGCCCGCTTCGTTTTCGCGGTAATAGGTTTCGTTGAGCACCATGCCCTGCGTGAGCAGGTTCTTCGCCGGTTCGCCGAACTTCACGAGACCGAGGTCGCGCATCACCTTCGCCCAGAAACGCGAGTACAGCAGGTGCAGGATCGCGTGTTCGATACCGCCGATGTATTGATCCATCGGCACCCAGTAGTCGGTGCGCTCGTCGACCATCGTCTTCGCATCCGGCGACGCGTAGCGGTAGAAATACCACGACGAATCGACGAAGGTGTCCATCGTGTCGGTTTCGCGCTTTGCCGCGCCGCCGCAGCTCGGGCACGTGCAGTTCAGGAACGCTTCGGACTTCGCGAGCGGATTGCCCGTGCCGTCCGGCACGAGGTCTTCCGGCAGCACGACCGGCAGGTCTTTTTCCGGCACCGGCACGTCGCCGCACTTCGGGCAGTGGATGATCGGGATCGGTGTGCCCCAGTAACGCTGGCGCGACACGCCCCAGTCACGCAGACGCCACGTGATCTGCTTGTCGCCGAGGCCCAGTTCCTTGAGGTCGGCGGCGATGCGGTCTACGGCTTCGTCGTAGGCGAGGCCGTCGTACTTGCCGCTGTTCACCAGCGTGCCGGTCTTCTCGCCGTACCACTCCGCCCACGCTTCGGTCGAGAATTCCTTGCCCTCGACCGCGACGACCTGCTTGACCGGCAGACCGTATTTCTTCACGAACGCGAAGTCGCGCTCGTCGTGCGCCGGCACGCCCATCACCGCGCCTTCGCCGTAAGTCATCAGCACGTAGTTGCCGATCCACACCTCGACCTTCTCCCGCGTCAGCGGATGCGTGACGTAGAAGCCGGTGGCCATGCCTTTCTTTTCCATCGTCGCGACGTCGGCTTCGGCGACGCCGCCGCGCTTGCATTCGTCGATGAACGGCTGCAGTTCCGGCCTGTCTTGCGCGAGACGCGTGGCGAGCGGATGCTCGGCGGCGATCGCGCAGAACGTGACGCCCATGATCGTGTCGGCGCGCGTCGTGAACACGCGCAGCAGCTTCTGTTCGCCGTCGATTTCATACGGGAAGCCGAAGTTCACGCCGAAGCTCTTGCCGATCCAGTTCTGCTGCATGATCTTCACGCGCTCGGGCCAGCCGAGGCCTTCGAGATCGTTCAGCAGTTCATCCGCGTACTGCGTGATGCGCATGTAGTACATCGGGATTTCGCGCTTTTCGACGAGCGCGCCCGAGCGCCAGCCGCGCCCGTCGATCACCTGCTCGTTCGCGAGCACGGTCTGGTCGACCGGGTCCCAGTTCACGGTGCCGGTTTTTTTGTACGCGATGCCCTTTTCGAGCATCTTCAGGAACAGCCACTGGTTCCACTTGTAGTAGTCGGGGCTGCAGGTCGCGACTTCGCGCGACCAGTCGATCGCGAGGCCCATCGACTGCATCTGCTTCTTCATGTAAGCGATGTTGTCGTAGGTCCACTGCGCGGGGGGCACGTTGTTGGCCATCGCGGCGTTCTCCGCCGGCATGCCGAATGCGTCCCAACCCATCGGCATCAGCACGTTGTAGCCGTTCATCCGCAGATAGCGGTACATCACGTCGTTGATCGTGTAGTTGCGCACGTGCCCCATGTGCAGCTTGCCCGACGGATACGGCAGCATCGAGACGCAGTAGAACTTGGGCTTGTCGGTGGTTTCCGTCGTCTTGTAGGCGTCGGTCGCGCGCCATTGCCCTTGCGCGGCGGCTTCGACGTCGGAGGGAACGTATTTTTCGTGCATGGTGTGATGGGATCGCCAGGTTCGGTGCTTTCGCACCGGCCCGGTGCTCTGCAGAATGTCGTTGCGTCGTTTCCCCTTCTGCGGGGAAAGGGCTGATTATACCGTTCGCGGACGGGTGCGCCGCGCGGCGTGGTGCGGGACTGGGTATGCCGGATTCGTGAACGCGGCGCGCACCCGGCGGCGCTCAGTGCTGCGCGGCGGGCGGCGGCGGGTCCGTCACGAAGCCGATCCGTTCGAGCCCCGCCTGCTGCGCGGCGCCCATCACCTGTGCGATCACTTCGTAGCGCGTCGAGCGCTCCGCGCGCAACTGGATGTCCGGCTGGTCCGCCCGCTTGCCGGCCTCGGCGAACTGCGCGCGCATCTGCGCGAGCGTGATCGGCTTGCCGTTCCAGTAGAGCTTGCCGGCGCCGTCGATCGAAAGGGAGATGGTTTGCGGGGTCTGGCGCGCGGGCGCCGCCGCGACCTTCGGCAGATCGAGCCGGATCGCGTGCGAGAACAGCGGCGCGGTGATGATGAAAATCACCAGCAGCACCAGCATCACGTCGATCAGCGGCGTCATGTTGATCTCGGCCATCGGCGCGGCCGTCTGCTTCTTCTCGAGTCCGCCGAATGCCATGTCGCCTCCTTGCGTCTGAGCTTGCCCGTGCGATGGGCGGTGTGTCGCGCGAGGAAGCTCGCGATGTGCCGAGCCCGCCGCGCGTGACAAGTCAGCGGTGCGCCTCGTGCGCCGCCTGCTGCGCGCGCGGAGGCGTCGGCGCGTGCTCGGTTGGGGAGCACACGTACGCATGCAGATCGTGCGCGAAGCCGTCCAACTCCTCGGACAATTGCCGCACGAGACGGCCCAGCACGTTGTACGCGAGCACCGCCGGAATTGCGACCACCAGACCGAACGCGGTCATGATCAGCGCCTCGCCCACCGGTCCCGCGACGTTCTCGATCTGCGCCTGCCCGCTCGCCGCGATGCTGCCGAGCGCGTGATAGATACCCCATACGGTGCCGAGCAGACCGACGAACGGCGCGGTGCTGCCAACCGACGCAAGCAGCACCTGACCGAACTCGAGCCGCCGCTGCGACGCATTGAGCGCCTGGCGCAGCGCGCGCAGCACCCGTTCGCTGCGCTCGACGCGCGCGAGCAGCGCGCCCGGAATGTCGACCTCGGCCGCATTGAGCGCCGCCTCGGCGAGCGGCGCGAACACGCGCTCACGATCAGTGCGGCGCAGGATGGCGACGCCTTCGGCGAGCGTCGGCGCCTGCCAGAAGCGCGCGATCGCCCGGTCGGCCTGGCGTTTCGCGCGCGTCAGAATCCAGCTCTTGACGATCAGAAAACACCAGCTCGCAATCGACATGGCCAGCAGCACATAGGCGACGCCATGCGTGATTGCGTCGCTCGTTTGCAGGTAATGGATGATGCCGCTGCTGCCTGCCATCTGACCTCGCCTTGGGAAAGTGACTTCGGGAGGGCGCGCTCGGGATGCGCTACTCCGCCTATGCGCAACGGACTTCGCTCAACGCAGGCCGAGCACGTCCTGCATGTCGAAGAAGCCGTTGTCGTGGCCTTCGAGGAAGCGTACAGCACGAAGCGCGCCTTGTGCATATGACAGGCGGCTTGCCGATTTGTGCGTGATCTCGATGCGCTCGCCGATGCCCGCGAACAGCACCGTATGATCGCCCACGATATCGCCGCCGCGAATCGCCGAGAAGCCGATCGTCGACGGATCGCGCTCGCCGGTCACGCCTTCGCGACCGTAGATCGCGCAGTCGTCGAGGTTGCGGCCGAGCGCGTTGGCGATCACTTCGCCCATCGTCAGCGCGGTGCCGGACGGCGCGTCGACCTTGTGACGATGATGCGCCTCGATGATCTCGATGTCGTAGCCGGTCGAGAAGTGCCGCGCCGCGTATTCGAGCAGCTTCAGCGTGACATTCACGCCGACGCTCATGTTCGACGCGAACACGACGCCGATCTTCTGCGCCGCCGCGCGCAGCTGCGCTTTTTGCGCGTTGTCGAAGCCAGTCGTGCCGATCACCATTTTCACGTCGTGGCGCTGCGCGGCTTCGAGATGCGCGAGCGTCGCGTCGGGACGCGTGAAGTCGATCAGGTAGTCGGATTCGGCGAACACACGCTCGATGTCGTCGGACAGCAGCACGCCGGTCTCTTTGCCGAGGAACGCGCCGGCGTCCTGGCCAAGCTGCGCAGCGCCCGTACGGCAGAGCGCGCCGGACAGCGTCGCGTCGGCATCGTTGAGGACGGTTTCGATGAGCATGCGGCCCATCCGGCCCGATGCGCCTGCAATGGCAATTTTCATGACGATGAGGATTCGAAAAGAGTCAACCGGTATGGAGCCCGGCAAACGCGGCCCGGCGAATGCCCGAACCAGTGTGCCGGGGAATGCGCCCGGTCGATATAGGGACACGTGGCGGCAGGGAGCAAAATCACCCGGCTCGCTGCTGGAGCCAATGGGGGCGGCCGGTCGGGACGGCTCGCTCAGGTGACTGACCGATACGGCCCGCTGCGGCGACCCACTGCCGCGGCAACCGCGGCAACACATTCATGCGGCCCAAGCGGCGCATTTCCGACCTCGCCTGGTACCGGACAAACACACATGTGGCGCGCAGCCCGCCTCACAACACCGACGAGCAAATCAGTTGCTCGTTCCCGGCGTCGCCGGCGAAGTGTTCAGCGTCGGGCTGCCGCTGCTTTGCGAACCCGTCGGACCGACCGGGTTGCTCTCGTTCTCCTGAGCGGGCGGCGGCGGACGCTTGAACTGGAACTGCGGCTGACCGCCGGACGTCGGGCCTTGCGTCGGGATCCCGCCAGCGCCCGCTCTCGGCACGGCCGACCGCACGGACGGCGCGCGGCTCGGCGTCGGCACCGCGCTCGTTGCGCGATTGGCCGCCTGGGCGGCTTCCGCGTTGGCGTCCATGGACGGCGTGGCGGCCTGCTGGGCGCCTTCGACCGACGGCGAGCGCGCCGTATCCGCCGTAGCCGGTGCCGCGGCGGCGGCCGCGCTGGCGGCGGCTGCGTCGCTGGCGGCCACGGCGTTGGCGGCCGCGGCCGCGCTCGCCGCGCGCGGCGGCGTCGCGTTCGGGCTGCGGCCACGGCGGTCGCCGTCGATCTCGGCCAGCAATTCGAGGTTGGTCGGCAGATCCTCGCCACCCGTCCAGTGGGTCACGAGGTCACCCGAGAAGAACACCACGAAGTCGCGCTGCTGAACGATCGAGGTGTTGCCGCGCTTGAAATAGAACACGTAATCCCAGCGATCCGCGTGGAACATGTCGGTCAGCAGCGGCGTGCCGAGCACCTGACGCACTTGCGCGCGCGTCATGCCGACCTTCATCTGATCGGCCATTTCCTGTGACACGAAGTTACCTTGCACCACCGTAATCCGATACGGCGTAATGCGTTGGGCAACGCGCTGTGTCAGGCTGTCGTACGTGGAACATCCGGCAAGAACTGCGACAGTCGCAACAGCGATCAAGGTACCCCGCATGCGGCTCCCCCGGTAGATCAATTGAGATTTAGAAATCATTTCACTCACTGTGCGGGCCCGCTCGCGGGCCGCGCTCATTCCATCGAAAATGACCAGAACGGCAAAAACACATTACTATGAGAGCCCAGCATTGTACTCTAGGGATCCCTTGTCATGACCAATCCAACCGATCTCAAGAATATCGGGCTCAAGGCGACCCTTCCGCGCCTCAAAATTCTTGAGATTTTCCAGCATAGCCCGGTGCGTCACCTGACCGCCGAAGACGTGTACCGCAACCTCCTGCACGAGGAACTCGATATCGGTCTTGCCACCGTGTATCGGGTGCTTACGCAATTCGAGCAGGCCGGCCTGCTCTCGCGCAGCAATTTCGAATCGGGCAAGGCGGTGTTCGAACTGAACGAGGGGTCGCACCACGACCACCTCGTGTGCCTCGATTGCGGGCTGGTCGAGGAATTTTTCGACCCCGAAATCGAAAGCCGTCAGCAGTCCATCGCCAAGGCACGCGGCTTCAAGCTGCAGGAACACGCGCTGGCGCTGTATGGGGCGTGCACGAAGGAAAATTGTCCGCATCGTAAGCACTGATGCGTCGCGGGTCGCCTGCTAACGCGACCTGGCAAGTCAGAAAAAAGACCCGGCCGATGCGCATCGGCCGGGTCTTTTTTATTCAGGCGGCGGCAATCGCCGCTATCCGACCGACTCCACGCTCGGCTCGAAGGCGAGCCGCCACGGCTCGGCCAACTGCAATTCGTCGCAATTCGGCGCATCGCCGCCGCGATCGACGACGATGAAGTCGCTGACCTGATCCAGCGCGAGCAGCGGATGGTGCCAGACCGCTTTCGCGTAATTGACGCCCTGCCACGCATCGGTCCAGAACGCGCGCATGCGCGCGGCGTCGAACTCGCCGGCGGGCGCGACCACCATCAGATATCGGCCCGCGCGTAATGGAATGAAAGCCTGGCTGCCGAGCGGATGCCGCTCCATCATCGTGATCTCGACGGGCAGCGGGCGCGGCTGCGCGCGAAACAGACTGACGAGCGGCCGGCCGCCCTGCTCCGCCACGTCGACGCGCGCGAGGTCGTGATAGCGCTCGGTGGTACCGCCGTTGATCGGAAAACGACGCGCGCCGTCGAGTTCGATCACGTCGCCGAACGGCGCGAAGGCCGCGCGCGTCAGGCGTTCCATCTGCAGGATCTTCATGCGTGCCGCTCCATGACGTTGCTTGCGTTAAGCGATCTCTCCCCACGGACGCAGGCGCGACACGCCGCCGTCCGGGAAGATGTTGAAGCGCACGTGCGTGACCGGCCCGAGCGCGGCGAGGTCGTCCGCGAACGCGTGCACGTGATCCATCTGCAGTTTCTGCTCGCCGAGCAGCACCGGCCAGAACATCGCCTGCGTGACGAGGGAATCGTCGGTGCCCCCCGTCACTGATGCCGCCTGCAGCGAGCAGCGGTCCGGGAAGTTGCCCTTGAAGTGGGCGGTGTCCACTTCGATCTTGCGGATCACGCCGGGCCGCGCGAGCGCGACGATCGCCCAGTCGTTGCCCGGTTCGCGACGCCGCCGCGTTTCCCAGCCGTCACCCATGTTCACGCCACGGCCCGGCATCAGCATCTGCGAGGCCGGCCCGAAATGCTGGTTGTTCGCGGCGACGAGGTACGCGCCGTTTTCGATCGCGGCGAGATCGAGCAGCGTGCCGCGCTCGACGCGGCTCCAGTCGCGCTGCGGCTGGCCGTACACGCGCAGTCGCGCGAGCCCGCCGTCCGGATACAGATTCACGCGCAGATGGGTGACCGGGCGCGCGTCTTTCACCTCGACGTAGTGATGATGGTTGCCCTGTAGCGTTGTCGCCGGCACGAGCGGCTGCCAGTCGGCGTGCCCGGGCGGCACGTCAGCGTCGCTATGGCAGGCATCGATCGACGCCGCTGGCGGGAAATTGCCCGTGAAGTGGCTCGTATCGAGATCGACCCCATGCACGACGCCCGGCCGCGCGAGCCGGATCACGCAATGGTCATGGCCGGTCGTGCGCTTGCGACGCGTCTCCCAACCGTCCATCCACTTGCCGTGGTCGTCGTATTTGCCGGAGATGAACACCGCCGGCTGCGGGTCGAGCATGCGCTCTTTCGGTGCGAAGAATTCGTCGCTGGCGAACAGCGCCTTCGCGCCGAGGCGCGGATCGGCGAGGTTCATATAGCGGCGTGTGAAGGCGGGAGCGTTCGGGTCGAGGATCGGGTTGGCCATGATGTCGGTCGGTGTCGAGAGGTCAGAAACAGCCGGCGGCGCCACGGCAACCGCCGGCTTTGCGAAAAAGATCGAGGAGCTATCTGGAAAGCGATGCCGGTTCGTCTGGTCAGACCAGATCCCCACGCAGCCGTCAGACCGCCGGCGCATGTTCGGCCGCACCGGGTTCGACGAGCGTGTCGTCGACGACGGGCACGTAGCGCAGCGCCGCGTCGCGATTCAACACGCGATGCGCGCGCGCCTTGTCGATATCGTTTTCCCACACGGCGACCACCACTGTCGCGACGCAGTTGCCGATCAGGTTGGTGAGTGCCCGGGCGATGCCGACGAACCAGTCGACCGGCAGAATCAGCACGAGACCGAGCACCGGAATCGCGGGAATCGCGGAGAGCGTCGCCGCGAGAATCACGATCGCTGAGCCCGGAATGCCGTGCGCGCCCTTCGACGTCACCAGCGACACCAGCACGACGACGATCAGGTCATGAATAGACAGCGGCGTGTTGGTCGCCTGCGCGATGAACAGCACCGCGAGCGTCAGATAGATCGAGAAACCGTCGAGGTTGAACGAATAGCCGGTCGGAATCACGAGACCGACCGTCGAATCCTTGACGCCCATCCATTCGAGCTTGCGCATGATCTGCGGCAGCACGGCGTCGGACGACGCGGTGCCGAGCACGATCGACAGTTCTTCGCGCAGATAGCGGATCAGCTTGAAGATGCTGAAGCCGGCGAGCCGCATCACCGCGCCGAGCACGAGCACAACGAACACCACGCAGCTCGCGTAGAACACCAGCACGAGCATGCCGAGCTGCTTCAGCGACTCGACGCCGTAGGTGCCGGTCGTGAACGCGATCGCGCCGAGCACGCCGAGCGGCGCGAGCTTGATGATGAAGCCCATCACGCGGAAGAACACCTGCGACAGCTCATCGACCAACCCGCTCACGCGCTGCGCGCGCTTGCCGAGCAGCGACAGCGCCGAGCCGAACAGTACCGAGAACACGAGGATCTGCAGAATGTCGCCGGTCGCGAACGCGTTGATCGCCGTGTCGGGGATGATCTTCAGCAGGAAGCCCGCAGTGTCCTTCAGGCTCTTCGCGTGCTCGGTATAGGTCGCGAGCGACCCCGCATCGAGCGAGTTCAGGTTCACGTTCATACCTGCACCAGGACGCGTCGCGTAAGCGAGCACAGCGCCGATCACGAGCGCGATCGTCGTCATCGCCTCGAAGTAGATCACCGACTTCAAGCCGACGCGGCCGACCTTGCGCAAATCGCCCGCGTGCGCCATGCCGCTCACCACCACGCAGAACACGATCGGCCCGATCACCATCTTGATCAGCTTCAGAAAGCCGTCGCCAAGCGGCCGCAAGGACTGCGCGAAATGCGGAAACACGGCACCGAGCACGATGCCGACCACGAGCGCTATCACGACCCGGCCAAATAGCGAATTGAAGAATTTCAACACGACTTCCTCCTGCGGATGGTTGTCTCGGTCACTTCTGTTCAGACTGGTCCGACCAGTGCTGTTATGGCGAATAGTAGGAAGCCGATATACCCACGTCAAGGACTCATCGAGCAGTGTTTACCCGTTGTTTCTTTTGCGATTTCGGGTCGGATTCGGGATTTCAGACGGCGCGCGGCGCGCCTTCTCACGCGCAAGTATTAGAATTGCGGTCAGACCACGCTACCGAGCGATCCCTCATGAAAAACGTCCCGCACACCGTCACCGACGCGGCCATCGCGACCATCCGCGAGCGTATCGAGGCGGGCGTCTATCCGGTGGGCAGTCTGCTGCCGGCGCAGCGCCAGCTATCCGATGAACTGTCGATCAGCCGCGCGTCACTGCGCGAAGCGCTTTCCACGCTGGAAGCGCTTGGTCTGCTGGTGATCCGCCCCGGCAAGGGCGTTTACGTGGAAAGCGCGCAGGCGAAAAGCGCGCAGGCGTGGCGCTTCGCCGAGCAGTCGTCGCTGCCCGACACGTATCAGATGCGCTACGCGCTCGAAGGCTTCGTCGCGCGCATGGCGGTGCTCGCGGTCACCAACGACGACCTCGCGTGGCTCGAGGAAAACATCGCCGCGATGCAAAGCGCGCTCGCCTGCGAGGAACTCGACGAAGCAGCTCGGCTCGACTACGCGTTCCATATGCGCATCGTCAGCATCGCGGGCAATGCGGCGATCGAGTCGATCCTGCGCAGCAGCGCCGAGATCATGCAGGAAAGCCAGCGCATGCCGTTCTACCGGCGCGAGCGGGTGCTATCCACGTACACCGAACATCGCGCGATTCTCGACGCGTTGAAGGCCCGCGATTCGCTCGCCGCGGGCAAGGCGATCGAGACGCACATCGCGAACGCCGCGCAGCGCGCCGGCGTCTATTTCCCCACGCCGTAGACGGCAAAAACCGCAGACGAAAAAAAACCGCTCCGAAGAGCGGCTTTTTCATGCAGCGTGAAACCCGAAACTTACTTCGCGTTCGCGAGCGCCACGGCCGTGTCCAGCATGCGGTTCGAGAAGCCCCACTCGTTGTCGTACCAGCTCGACACCTTCACGAGACGGCCCGACACCTTGGTCAGCGTCGAATCGAACGTCGACGAAGCCGGGTTGTGGTTGTAGTCGATCGACACGAGCGGCGCGTCGTTGTAACCGAGGACGCCCTTCAGCGCGCCTTCCGATGCTTCCTTCATGATCGCGTTGACTTCCTCGACCGTCGTGTCGCGCGCGGCGATGAACGACAGGTCGACGACCGACACGTTGATCGTCGGGACGCGGATTGCGTAACCGTCCAGCTTGCCGTTCAGTTCGGGCAGCACGAGGCCGACCGCCGATGCCGCGCCGGTCTTGGTCGGGATCTGGCTGTGCGTGGCCGAACGCGCGCGGCGCAGATCTTCGTGGTACACGTCGGTCAGAACCTGGTCGTTCGTGTACGCGTGGATCGTCGTCATCAGGCCGTTCACGAGGCCGATCTTGTCGTTCAGCGGCTTGACCAGCGGCGCGAGGCAGTTGGTCGTGCACGATGCGTTCGAGATGACCGTGTCCGACGCCTTCAGCACGTTGTGGTTCACGCCGTAGACAATCGTCGCGTCGACGTCCTTACCGCCCGGCGCCGAGATGATGACCTTCTTCGCGCCGCCCTTGATGTGGGCGCTCGCCTTTTCCTTGGTCGTGAAAAAGCCCGTGCACTCCATCACGACGTCGACGCCCAGCTCGCCCCACGGCAATTCGGCCGGGTTGCGGTTCGCCAGTACGCGGATCTTGTCGCCGTTCACGACGAGGTAGTCGCCGTCCACCGACACGTCGCCCGGGAACTTGCCGTGCGCGGTGTCGTACTGCGTCAGGTGGGCGTTGGTCTTCGCATCGCCCAGATCGTTGATGGCAACGATTTCGATATCGTGCTTCTTGCCGTTTTCATAGAAGGCGCGCAGGGTATTGCGGCCGATCCGGCCGTAGCCGTTGATTGCGACGCGAATCGTCATGATTTATCTCCTGATGGCTAAAAAAATCCGTTTACGTTCGCCTGGTCGGACATCCGGTTCGGTGCGTTGCCGCGCGCAGCCACGAGGGCGCGACGGCAACGCGACGCAACCATCAGCCGAGCGCGGCCTTGACCGTCGCCACCACGTGCTCGACGGTGAAACCGAAATGCTTGAACAGCACGCCCGCCGGGGCCGATTCACCGAACGTGTCGATGCCGACCGCGCCGCCTTCCAGACCCACGTACTTGCGCCAGAAATCCGACACGCCCGCTTCGATCGCGACGCGGCGCACGCCATGCGGCAGCACGCGTTCGCGGTACTCGGCGTCCTGCTTGTCGAACACGGTCGTCGACGGCATCGACACGACGCGGGCGGCGATGCCTTCGCGCGCGAGCGGCTCGACGGCTTTCATCGCGAGTTCGACTTCCGAGCCCGTCGCGATCAGGATGATCTTACGCGCGACGATCTCTTCATCCCAGTCGCGCAGCACGTAGCCGCCCTTCTCGACGTTGGCGATCTGCGCGTCGGTGCGCTCGTTGAACTGCAGATTCTGACGGCTGAAGATCAGGCACGACGGACCTTCATGCTCGATCGCATGGGTCCAGGCCACCGCGGTTTCGACCGTGTCGGCCGGGCGCCACGTTTGCAGATTCGGGATCAGGCGCAGGCTCGCGACGTGTTCGATCGACTGGTGGGTCGGGCCGTCTTCGCCGAGACCGATCGAGTCGTGCGTGAACACGAAGATCGACGGCGACTTCATCAGCGCGGCGACGCGCAGCGCGTTGCGGCTGTAGTCGGAGAACGTCAGGAACGTGCCGCCGAACGCCTTGTAGCCGCCATGCAGCGCGACGCCGTTGATCGCCGCGCTCATGCCGAATTCGCGCACGCCGTAGTTCACGTAGTTGCCGGCGGCACGGCCTTCGGCATTCACGCGCACTGGCTTGGCGGCCTTCCAGTTGGTGAGGTTCGAGCCGGTCAGGTCGGCGGAACCGCCGAGCAGTTCGGGCAACACGGCCGACAGACCTTCGATGGCCTGCTGCGAGGCCTTACGCGTCGCCACGGTCTCAGCGCGCTCGTTCGCGCCGGCGATGATCGCTTTCGCCTTATCTTTCCAGTCGGCCGGCAGTTGCTTCGCGCTGCGGCGCTTGAACTCGGCCGCTTCCTGCGGGTACTTCGCCGCGTAAGCAGCGAACGCCGCGTCCCATTCCGCTTCGAAGCGCGCACCCGCTTCCTTCGCGTCCCATGCCGTGTAGACTTCCTGCGGAATCACGAACGGCTCCCACTTCCAGCCGATCGCTTCGCGCGTCGCCGCGATTTCCTTGTCGCCGAGCGGCGCGCCGTGCGAATCGTGCGAGCCCGCCTTGGTCGGCGCGCCTTCACCGATCACGGTCTTGCAACAGATCAGCGTCGGCTTGTCCGACAGCTTCGCCTGCTTGATCGCCGCGTCGACCGCGTCGACGTCATGGCCGACCACGTTCGGGATCACGTTCCAGCCGTACGCTTCGAAGCGCTTCGGCGTGTCGTCGTGGAACCAGTGCACCACTTCGCCGTCGATCGAAATGCCGTTGTCGTCGTAGAACGCGATCAGCTTGTTCAGCTTCAGCACGCCCGCGAGCGAGCAGGCCTCATGCGAGATGCCTTCCATCAGGCAGCCGTCGCCGACGAACACGTACGTGTGGTGATCGACGATCCTGGCGTCGGGCTTGTTGAATTCGGTGGCAAGCAGCGATTCGGCGAGCGCCATGCCGACCGCGTTCGCAAGACCCTGGCCGAGCGGGCCGGTAGTCGTCTCGACGCCTGGCGTGATGCCGTATTCCGGGTGACCCGGCGTCTTCGAATGGAGCTGGCGGAAGTTCTTCAGCTCTTCCATCGGCAGGTCGTAGCCGGTCAGATGCAGCAGCGAGTACAGCAGCATCGAGCCATGACCGTTCGACAGCACGAAACGGTCGCGATCGGCCCATTGCGGGTTCTTCGGGTTATGGCGCAGATGACGCGACCACAGGGCGACGCCGATTTCGGCCATGCCCATCGGCATGCCGGGGTGACCGGAGTTCGCCTTTTGAACGGCGTCCATGGCCAACGCGCGGATCGCGTTGGCCATCAGGGAGGTGGGTGCGGGAGACGGGGTCGTCATGTCGAGTCCGGAGACAGAGTCAGAAAGCGGGGGCGCGCTTGAGGCCCGGAAGCTCGGCGGACAGTTCGCTACGACGCACGATGCGGCGCCAGGAGACGCGAAACGGGCAGAGCAAGCGGACAAGGCTGAAAGCGTCACATTCTAGCAGAAGGCTAATCCCTACCTGGCCGGAAAGCCGCCTGGCCGCGTGGTTCAACGCACACCGCCAGGCGGCGGCATTTACAATTCGAGCAGTGTGCCCACACTACCGATCGAGCCCGTCCGCCGTGAACGCCCCGCTATTGTTCCAACCTTGTCCCGACGCCGTCTACGGCTTTCCTCACGCGCGCCTCGTCGAGCGTGTCGAATCCCGTTATCAGACGATCGAGATCTGGGACACGCCGCAGCTCGGCGCGCTGTTCACGCTCGACGGCCGTCCAATGACATCCGCTGGCGACGAGTTCATCTACCACGAATGCATGGTGCATCCGGCCGCGCTCGCGCATCCGGCGCCGCGCGCGGCGCTGGTCCTCGGCGGCGGCGATGGCGGGGCCGCGAGGCAATTGCTCAGGCATCCGGGCATCGAGCGGATCGTCGTCGCGGAGCTCGATCCCGAGGTCGTGCGGCTCACGCACGAACATTTGCCGGAGGTGCATGGCCGTGCGTTCGACGACCCGCGCGTCGAACTGGTGATCGGCGATGCGGCGGACTACGTCGCGGCGGCGGCCCGCGCGACGCAGGGTGCAACGAATGTCGCGGCCGCGCGGTTCGACCTCGTCGTATTCGACCTGACGCCACCCGATTCGCCCGCGGCCGGTCTGTACACGCCGACCTTCTACGCGCAGTTGAAGCGCGTGCTGCGCGCTGATGCGTTGTTGTCGCTCCATCTCGGCTCGCCCTACCACCACGCGCCGCGCATCGCCGCGCTGCTCGGCGATCTGCACGCCGCGTTCGCACAGGTGCGCACGCTGGGCACCTTCGTGCCGCTCTACGGCTCGCTATGGCTGATGGCGATCGCCAGCAACACGCTCGACCCCGCCGCGCTGACCGCCGAGACGCTCGCCGAGCGTCTCGGCGCGCGCGGCATCGATTCGCTGCGTCATTACGAACCAGCCCTGCACGCGGGGCTATTCTCGGCGGCGCGATCGGCGCGCGATAAACTGAGCCCGTTGACGAAGTCGTCCTTTTGAAGCGCGGACACCTTGCGCGAATCGGTTCGTGGGATGCCGGCGTGCCGCGCCCGACCGAAACCCGCAAGCGTAACCTCGCGGCCCCACGAGATCCGGAGAACTCCATGACCGCCCCCCGCCCCGCCGGTGTGCCCTGGCTGACCCCCTATCTGACCGTGCGCGACGCGCGCGCGTCGACGGCGTTTTTCTCGGCGGCGTTCGGTTTCGACGTGCGCGACAGCGTGCAGGACGACGGCGTCGTCATGCACGTCGAGATGACCTATCAAGACCAGCTGATCGTGATGTTCGCGCCTGAAGGCGCGTTCGGCTCGACCGCGAAGACGCCGAAAAGCGCGGGCACAATCGCGCCCCAATCGTTCTATGTCTATGTCGAGGACGTCGACGCCGTGTATGCTCGCGCGCTCGCGGCCGGCGCGAAGTCGCTGAGCGAGCCACAGGACCAGTTCTGGGGCGACCGCTTCGCGCAGGTCGAGGATATCGACGGCTATCGCTGGGCACTCGCCCGCCACCTTTCCTGAATTCAAGAGTCTCCCGTCGATGCCCCGTTTTTTTGTTGATATGCCGCTTTACGCCGACGACGTGATCGCACTGCCCGACGACGTCGTGCGCCACGTGGCCGTGCTGCGTCTGCAGCCAGGCGATTCCCTGGCATTGTTCAACGGCCAGGGCGGCGAATACGGCGCCGAACTCGTCGAGGTCGAGCGTCGTGCGGCTCGCGTGAAAATCGGCGAATTTCGCGCGATCGAGGTCGAGCCGCCGTATCGGCTGACGCTCGCCCAAGGCATCGCCGGCGGCGACAAGATGGACTGGCTGATCGAGAAGGCGGTCGAACTCGGCGCCTCGGGCTTCGTGCCGCTCGGGACCGCGCGCAGCGTCGTGCGGCTTACCGGCGAGCGCGCGCAGCGGCGGCAGCAGCACTGGCAGGGTGTGGTGCGGGCGTCGTGCGAACAGTGCGGACGCAATCGGCTCCCGGACGTGATGCCGGTGTGCGAGATTGGCGCGTGGCTCGATACGCTGTCGCGCGAGCCGGCGCCTGACGAGTTGCGCCTGCTGTTGTCGCCGCGCTCGAGCATCGGCTTTGCGGCGCTGCCTGACGCGCCGCCGCCTGGTGGCGTGACGCTGCTGATCGGCCCCGAAGGTGGCCTTTCCGCCGACGAGGAAGCCGCCGCCGTCGAACAGGGCTTTACCGCGATTGGCTTGGGACCGCGTGTGCTGCGCACCGAGACCGCCGGAATCGCAGTGTTGGCGGGGCTCGCGGCGCGCTGGGGCGGCTGGTGAGCGGGAGCTTGCCCAAGCAGCGCGACAAAAGCAAAGGCCCGCCAATTAGCGGGCCTTTGCCGTTTATACCGCGACGTTCACTGTCAGACTCAAGCAGCTACGCCTGAACAGGCGAAAATCAGGCGAACCTCAAGCGAACGAGTAGAACACCCGGAACGCGACCTTGCGCTCGGCCCAGAATTCGGCCGCTTCACGGAACACGTCGAGCAGCGTCTCGCGCCCTTCCTTGTCGAATTTCTGCGCGATCGGCAGGTGTTCGAGCACGATCACGAAGCCGGGCTGCGCGCCGGCCTTTTGCACGAGGTCGGTCAGGCAGTCGTAGAGCGCGTCGTAGTTCTTGCCGAAATGCTTGGGAAACAGGAACGACGTCGCGATCGTCTCGAGCACTTCCTGCTTCGAGGCGGCGTTCGCGCAGTACGCATACAGAAAGTGCTGGCCGAGCCGGTTGGCCTCGTCGGCGAGATCCTGCACGCGGAACGCGCGGATCGACTGCACGATGTTCGGCCGCACCGTCCTGAACAGGCTCATGGGCTCCTCGTTCGATGAAACCACCGTGCCAGC
The DNA here is from genome assembly GCF_014201005.1 of Paraburkholderia lebeckiae. NCBI lineage: Bacteria > Pseudomonadati > Pseudomonadota > Betaproteobacteria > Burkholderiales > Burkholderiaceae > Paraburkholderia > Paraburkholderia lebeckiae. Next base: position 301,847 of record NZ_JACHDK010000006.1, read on the forward strand.
CTCGCTTTGATTGTCGCGACCCTGCTCGTCGGCGCGCATCTTCATGACGCGTTGGAACAAATTGCCGTCGCCGGCCGCGAAAAGATCCGTCGCGACTCCGGAATCGTGCGCGTAGATGTTGTCGCTCATGCCGTTCATCCCAATGTCATTCAACAATATGGTTAAAACTGGTGTAATGGTCGTCCGAGTAATAACAATGGTCGGTTCGCTGTAGCGGACCTCCGCAGACGATGCGACGCGCCCCGCGGTTACGCGCGTGAGGCGTGGGGACGGTGTATTCGTGGTAATAGCCGCGCCGATGGGCGGGCAGCACCCGTTCGTAGTTGCCGAATACGATGCCGTCCTTCTGATACGGGTAAGGCCCGCCGGCGGCAATGAGGTTCAACGTATCGACCGCCTCGCGCGGCAATTGCGCCAGCGCGGTGGTGCCCACCTGCGCTTCCACCCCAGCTGGCGCCGAGTAATCTCGCGCCAGCGCTTCGGGCGCGGAACTGGACAACGCGCAGAGCGCGGCGGCACCGATCAGCACGCCTTTCAAGCGCAACCAGTTGCGTGCCATGTATCAGGTTTCCCCGCTGTCAGATCACGAGTTTGACGACCATGAAAGTCGTAAGGGTATCGCTAATAGCCTTTGGAATCAACGTTCGACGGCCGATGGCACCCCGCCTCACCCCCGCGGAAAAGCCGGTGGCGGGGACTTTGACGACTTTTGACAGAATGTTTAGCTCGATCGGGCTAAACTGAGCTCAACCGTGATCGAACGCAGCGCAGGCGGTGCAAGCGGCCGCCGGCCGAGGCGCTCGATTGCGGTTGTTAGAGCCTGAAACCACTCAGCCGAAAGGCTGTGCCATTGCCATTTTTCGGGGTGGCGATCCCCCGCTTGCCCTGAGGGCGTGCCCATTGCGGGCACGCCTTTTTTCAGGTGCGCCGGTGGGAAAACCGGCGCCGGGCCTGTCGCGGCCCGATCGCGATGCGCAGTTAGCGGGTTGCGCTGACGTCCGCGACCAGCAGCGCCGCCATGTTGACGATCCGGCGCACCGTCGCCGACGGCGTCAGCACGTGCACCGGCTTCGCCGCGCCGAGCAGAATTGGGCCAATCGCAATGTTGTTGCCGGCCGCCGTCTTCAGCAGGTTGTACGAGATATTGGCCGCGTCGATGTTCGGCAGCACCAGCAGGTTCGCGTCGCCTTCGAGCGTCGAATCGGGCAATACCTCACGGCGCAGGTTGGCGTCGAGCGCGACGTCGCCGTGCATTTCGCCGTCAACTTGCAGCCCCGGCGCGCGTTCGCGCAGGATCTCGAGGGTATCGCGCATTTTCTGCGCCGTCGGCGCGTTGCTCGAACCGAAGTTCGAGTGCGACACGAGTGCAACCTTCGGCTCGATGCCGAAACGGCGCACTTCCTCGGCTGCCATGATCGTGATCTCAGCCAGCTCGGCCGGTGTCGGATCAACGTTCACGTGCGTATCGACGAGGAAAATCTGCCGATTCGGCAGCACCAGCGCGTTCATCGCCGCATAGACCTTCGCACCGGGCTTCTTGCCGATCACCTGATCGATGAAGTGCAGGTGGCGGTGCGTGGTGCTGACCGTGCCGCAGATCATGCCGTCCGCCTCGCCCTTCTTGACCATCATCGAGCCAATCAGCGTGGTGCGGCGGCGCATCTCGAGCTTGGCCATTTGAGTGGTGATGCCTCTGCGTGACATCATCTTCGCGTATTCCTGCCAGAACTCGCGGTAACGTTCGTCATGATCGGTGTTGACGACCGTGTAGTCCTGCCCTGCGACGAGCCGCAGGCCATAACGCGCGATCCGCTGCTCGATCACTGCCGGCCGGCCGATCAGGATCGGCTTCGCGAGCTTTTCGTCGACGATGATCTGCATCGCGCGCAGCACACGCTCTTCTTCGCCTTCCGCGAACACGATGCGCTTCTTCTCCGGCTCGACGCTGCGTGCGAGCTGGAAGATCGGCTTCATCGTCGTGCCGCTGTGATAAACGAACTGCTGCAGATGCTGCGCGTACGCGTCCATGTCCTCGATCGGACGCTCGGCGACGCCGCATTCCATCGCGGCCTTCGCCACCGCGGGCGCGACCTTCACGATCAGACGCGGATCGAAGGGTTTCGGTATCAGGTATTCCGGTCCGAACGATAGATCCTGGATGCCGTACGCGGTCGCGACGATGTCGCTCTGCTCCTGGCGCGCCAGCTCGGCGATCGCGTTGACGGCGGCGATTTCCATTTCGCGCGTGACCGTCGTCGCGCCGGCGTCGAGCGCGCCGCGGAACAGAAACGGGAACACGAGCACGTTGTTGACCTGGTTCGGGTAGTCGGTGCGGCCCGTGCACAGCACCGCGTCCGGGCGCACTTCGAGCGCGAGTTCCGGCAGGATTTCCGGCGTCGGGTTCGCAAGCGCGAGGATCAGCGGCCTGGCGGCCATCTGCTTGACCATGTCCTGCTTGAGCACGCCGCCAGCCGACAACCCAAGGAACACGTCCGCGCCTTCGATCACCTCGGCAAGCGAGCGCGCGCCGGTTTCACGCGCGAAACGCTCCTTGTCCGGGTCCATCAGTTCGGTGCGGCCCTTGTACACGACGCCCGCGAGGTCGGTCACGGTGATGTTTTCGAGCGACAGGCCGATGTCGACCAGCAGGTCCAGACACGCGAGCGCCGCCGCGCCCGCGCCCGACGCGACCAGCTTGACTTCCTTGATGTCCTTGCCGACGACCTTCAGGCCGTTGGTGACCGCCGCCGCGACGACGATCGCGGTGCCGTGCTGGTCGTCGTGGAAGACCGGAATCTTCATGCGCTTGCGGCATTCGCGTTCGACGATGAAGCAGTCCGGCGCCTTGATGTCTTCGAGGTTGATGCCGCCGAAGGTCGGTTCGAGCGCGGCGATCACCTCGACCAGCTTGTGCGGATCGGTCTCGTTGATCTCGATATCGAACACATCGATGCCGGCGAACTTCTTGAACAGGACGGCCTTGCCTTCCATGACCGGCTTCGACGCGAGCGGCCCGATGTTGCCGAGACCCAGCACCGCGGTGCCGTTCGTGACGACGCCAACGAGGTTGCTGCGCGCGGTGAAGCGCGCGGCGTTCAGCGGGTTCTCGACGATTTCCTCGCACGCGAACGCGACGCCAGGCGAATACGCCAGCGCGAGGTCGCGCTGGTTGATCATCTGCTTGGTCGGGGCGATCGCGATTTTGCCGGGAGTCGGGAACTCGTGGTAATCGAGAGCTGCTTCGCGGAGTTTGGTATTGACGGGATTCGACATAAGGCGGGCTTCGGAGGGCAGATTAGAATAGACGTTCGACGGCATTGTAGCCCCAATCGCCTACGCAATTCCTTCAATACGGGTACAACAGCCGCGACTGAAACAGCGTGAAAGCGCGCGTTGCCCGTTGTCCGAATGGTCCGGCGCTTGCAACGGGGTATCACGCTCAATCGCCCTGATCCGCGCTATTTCTCCAACCCGTTCTCCGCTCATCGTCCGCCATCATGCTTTCCGAGTTTTCGCTGATCGACCGTTTCTTTGCCTGCCGCGCCGCCGCCGTGCGGCCCTCCCATGCCGAAGGCGGCACGCTCGGCATTGGCGACGATTGCGCGTTGCTGGCGCCGCCTGCCGGCGAAATGCTGGCGATATCGACGGACATGCTGGTCGAAGGCCGTCACTTCTTCGCCGATATCGATCCCGAAGCGCTCGGTCACAAGGCGCTTGCCGTCAATCTGTCGGACCTCGCCGCAATGGGCGCGCAGCCGCGGGCGTTCACGCTGGCCATCGCGCTGCCGAAAGCCGACGAAACCTGGCTTTCCGGTTTCAGCGAAGGCCTGTTCGCGCTCGCCGAGCGCTACGGTTGCGAGCTGATCGGCGGCGATACGACGAGCGGGCCGCTCAATCTGTGCATTACGGTATTCGGCAGCGTGCCGCCACGAACAGCCTTGCGCCGCGATGCCGCGCAACCCGGCGATGACATCTGGATCTCCGGCACTCTCGGCGACGCGCGCGCCGGCCTCGGCGTGCAGCGCGGCGAATGGTCCGCCGCCCCGAACGACGCCGCGACGTTCCGCCTCGCGCTCGAACGCCCCGAGCCGCGCATCGCGCTCGGCCTCGCGCTGCGCGGCATCGCACACGCGGCGCTCGACCTGTCGGACGGACTCGCCGGCGATCTGCGGCACATCCTCGAACGCTCGTCGGTGGGCGCGAGCGTCGACGTCGATGCGGTGCCGCGCTCGGCCGCGCTACGCCGCCTGCCGCCCGACGTCCAGCAGCGCTGCACGCTCGCCGGCGGCGACGACTACGAGCTGTGCTTCACCGCGCCCACCGCCGCGCGCGCCGCGGTCGAGGCCGCCGCGCAGAAGGCCGCCGTGCCGGTCACCCGCATCGGTACAATAAGCGCACTGGAGGCGACCACCGACCGCCCGGCCATCGCGTGGCGCAACGCCAGCGGCGCGCCGCTCACTCTGACGTTGCAAGGTTTCGATCACTTTCATGCAGAATGACCCCCCGCTCGGCCCCGCCGACGACTTCCTTGGCGGTAAGCCGCCCCAGGCGCCTGGACCGCGCGCGCCGAAGCCTGCTCAGCCGCGCCGCGCCACCGCGCGCTTCATGCTGTCGCATCCAGTCCACCTTGTGTCGCTCGGCTTCGGCAGCGGGCTGTCGCCCGTCGCACCGGGCACGTTCGGCACGCTGCTCGGGTGGGCCTCGTTCGCGGTGCTGAGTCGCTATCTGACAGTTATCGAATGGGGCGTGCTGATCGGCGTCGGCTTTCTCGGCGGCATCGCGTTGTGCGGCTTTACCGCCAAGCGGCTCGGCGTCGAGGATCCCTCGGCGGTCGTGTGGGACGAAATCGTCGCGTTCTGGCTCGTGCTGCTGATCGTCACACCTGCCACGCTCACCGGCCAGGTGTGGGCGTTCCTGATCTTCCGCTTCTTCGACATGGTGAAGCCGCCGCCGATCGGCTACTTCGACCGCCGGCTGAAAGGTGGCTTTGGCATCATGTTCGATGACCTGATCGCCGCATTCTTTACGTTGCTCGTGATTGCGCTGTGGCGGATGTCGGTTTGAGCGCTGCCGGTTCACCGTTCGAGTACCGTTCGACTCTTTTGGTCGCCGCCCGGCCCTGCCGTTCGCCGCGCCGCCCGGCCGGCTTCGTTTTCGGGATTGACTGAGATCATGCCTACCGATTCCGTCGTTCACCAGCTTGCGATCCGCGTGAGCAACCGTCTGCGCGACGAGCGCCTGATGCTCGTGACCGCCGAGTCCTGCACGGGCGGCATGGTCGCGACCGCGATCACCGATATCTCCGGCAGCAGCGGCTGGTTCGAACGCGGCTTCGTCACGTATTCGAACCAGGCGAAGAGCGAAATGATCGGTGTGCCGGCCGACGTGATCGAAAAGCACGGCGCGGTCAGCGAGCCGGTCGCACGAGCGATGGCCGAAGGCGCGTTGCGCAACAGCCGAGCGCAGGTGTCGCTGTCGATCACCGGCGTCGCCGGCCCCGGCGGCGGCACGGAAACCAAGCCGGTCGGCATGGTGTCGTTCGGTTGGAGCAACCGGCTGCATACGTCGGTGGAAACGAAGATTTTCAAGGGCGACCGCGACCAGATCCGCGTGCAGGCCGTGGCGCACGCGCTGCGCGGCCTGCTGGCGCTACTCGACGAACGCGAGCATTGAGCGGCGGCTAACTATCGCTGAGGAGGCGGACAATGCTGGATTCGCGCGCGATCGCGGACGAACTGATCCGCCGCTTCGATTTGAAGCCCCATCCTGAAGGCGGCTTTTTCGCGGAGACCTACCGCTCGGCCGCGCGCGTGCTGCGCGCCGGCGAACCGAACGAGATTGGGAACACCCGTGCGGCGTCGACTGCGATCCATTACTTGCTGTGCGACGGCGCGCATTCGGCGTGGCATCGGATCCGTTCCGATGAAGTCTGGCATTTCTATGCCGGCGAGCCGCTGCTGGTCCACGTGCTCGATGAAAGCGATGCCGGCGGTGCGCTCGTCACGCACCGGCTCGGCAATCCGCTCACGCATCCCGATACGGTCTGTCAAGCCGTCGTGCCGGCCGGCTTGTGGTTCGCGGCCGAGTGCGCCGATCCGGCATCGTTCGCGCTGGTCGGCTGCACGGTTGCGCCGGGTTTCGAATTCAGCGAGTTCGAACTCGCGGAAGTGGACGCGCTAAAGGCGCGGCATCCGCGGCATGCGGGGTTGATCGGGCGGCTCGCACCGGCGCGCTGACGCGCCGCGCCGCCCGCCGCGGGATCGTCCGCCGCGGGGTCGCCCGCCGGTTCAACGAAACGCGTTGATCCGGTCGCGCGTGTCCTTCGCGGCCTGCGCAGCCGCCTGTGCGAAATCGTCGCCCTTGCCCGCGTAGATGATCGCGCGCGAAGAGTTGATCAGCATGCCGGTGCCGTTCGCGGTTCGGCCAGCGCTCACGGTGGCCTGCACGTCACCGCCTTGCGCGCCGATACCAGGAATCAGCAGCGGCATGTCGCCGACGATCCCCCGCACCACTTCGATTTCCTTCGGAAACGTCGCGCCGACCACGAGCCCGAGCTGGCCACTCGCATTCCACTTCTGCGCGACCAGTTGCGCGACGACCTGGTATAACGGCCGGCCGCTTGTCTCGAGAAACTGCAGATCCGAGCCACCCGCGTTCGACGTGCGACACAGCACGATCACTCCCTTGCCTGCGTGCTCGAGATACGGCTCGATCGAATCGAAACCCATGTACGGATTGACCGTCACCGCGTCGGCCTGGTAGCGCTCGAAGGCCTCGCGTGCGTATTGCTCGGCCGTGCTGCCGATATCGCCGCGCTTGGCGTCGAGAATCACCGGCAGGCCCGGATGGTTCGCGTGAATATGGGCGATCAGCTGCTCGAGCTGCTCTTCTGCGCGATGCGCGGCGAAGTAGGCGATCTGCGGCTTGAACGACGACGCGTACGGCGCGGTTGCATCGACGATCGTGCGGCAGAACTCGAAGATCGCGTCGGCGCGGCCCGCGAGCGCGCCGGGAAATTTGCTGGGCTCGGGATCGAGGCCAACGCACAGCAGCGAGTTCGTGCGCTGCCAGGCGTCGTTGAGTGTCTGGATGAAATTGGACATGGTGAGTCTCGCGGCGAGCCGGTAATCGGAGGAGGCGCATATTTTACCTGTCCCACGATCGCCATCCGTCGATGGCGATTACCGCGCGGCCCGCGCTTCATTGGCGATAGCAGCGCCAGGCGCACGTTCGGACGTTCGCCGGCCCGGCGGCTGCGGCTACGGCTATGGCCTGCGCCTCGCGCCACGCCCGCCCGGCATCGAGCGCAGTCCAGTCCGTTCGACCGTGAAGCGGAACATGCGCGTCAATCGCTCGCCGCGCTTGAGCAGCGTCATGCCGTTTTCGCTCGCGCCGCCCGCCAGGTTCATCGCATTGATCGGATGATCGACCGGTTCGAAGCAGAAGAAGTCTTCGCCGGGCGGCGTGTACAGCACGTAATAGTCGGTGTCGGCGGCGATGTTCAGCGACAGACGGCGCTTCGGCCACACCACTGCCGCCTGGCCGCTCCAGCCGGTGAACGCGTGATTGACGATCGTCTCCGGCAGCGGATACGCGACGCCGAACTGCCACGCGGGGGGCGCCGGCACGTGGCGCACCGGCAGCCAGTCGTCGCCCGAGAGCCACAGGCCGCCGGCCGCCGCCGACAGCTCGGTGTCCGCGTCGCGCACGAAGAACGGATGCACGCCGAGCCCGAACGGCAGCGTCTCGCGGCCAGCGTTTTCGATCTCGAGCGAGACGACCAGCGTCGGGCCGTCCAGCGTGTAGGTTTGTGTCGCGCGGAACGCGTACGGCTTGCCGTCGCTGCGGTCGAGCGCGAGACGCACGTGCTCGCGGCCCGCGTCGAGCACCTGCCATTGCGCGAGCCAGCCGTCGCCGTGAATCGGCAGCGGCTCGTCGGCGCGGTTGCGCGGTACCTCGACGCGCCGCCCGGCCACGCTGAAATGGCCGCCGCCGATGCGGTTCGAGTACGGCAAGAGCGGATAGCAGGCCAGCTGGTTCGGTTGCGTATCGACACCGACGTGACTGCAGCGCCGAAAGATCGGCGTCAGCGCGCCGTCGTCGCGCCAGTCGAAGCGGGTCACGCCGCCGCCGAGCGTCGGCGCGACATCGAGACGCAATTGCGAGTTGGCGAGCGTGATGCACGCGACATCGCCGGCGCTGCCTTCGCCGAGGGCCACCGCCGACGTGCTCGGGCCCGCCAGCACGGGATTGGCCGCCGCGGCGAGTCGCGAGCGTCGCGTTTGAGAGGTTGGGGATGAGGCTGAAACGAGATTCGCAACAGTCATATCTGGCTCCATCGAGAGGCGTGGGACGTTGCCGTCAGGGTTGACGGGAGTGGCGGGCGACTTTTTGTGACCAATTCGCCTCGAGTCCGAACTGCATGCTGCCGATTCGTTGCCGGCCGGTCGCGGGCGTATTGCTCGCGGACCGAAACTGCCACATCGACTTCTGCTTCACCTTCAGGATCGCGGCTCCGGCGCGCGGCCGGGGCTGCGTCATTCTGCGCTAGATAGGCGCGCCCTGAAACAGCGGCTCCGCAACACCGCGCCGCGCGAGCGTCGCGACGAACAGGTCGCCCGCGAGCGTATCGGCCGCGCGCGCCGTCGCATCGAGCTCGGCGTAGGCGCTCGTGATGTACAGCGTGTCGAGCGCCGTCTCGCCCTGGGCGCTGCCCGTGGCCTGGCCGAGCGCGGCACCGCCGATCGCGACGCAACTCGGCTGCGTGGTCGGCACGTCGATGCGCTCGGTTTCCACGCCATCGGGACCGTAACGCACCACGCGCGCGCCGCCCCATTGCGCGTTCCACAGGCCGCCGTCGCTGTCGACGGTCGAGCCGTCGGGGATGCCGTTCGCATCGGTCAGGCGAGTGAACAGGCGATCGTTCGCGATGCCGCCGTCCGCGCGATAGTCGCACGCGCGGATCTCACGCGTCGGCGAATCGCAGTAGTACATCGTCGCGCCGTCGGGACTGAATGCGATGCTGTTCGAAATCGCCGGCGCTGGCAACGGTAAAGGTTCGAGCGACAGATCGTGATTCAACCGGTAAAAGCCGGCGACCGTCTGCCGTTGCCCGCTTTCGTCCTTGGTGCCGAACACGAAGCGCCCTTGCCGATCGCAGCGGCCGTCGTTGACGCGTGTATTCATGCCGGGCTCGACGTCGACGATGCGCTGTGTGCTGCCTGTCTGCAGATCGAAAAACGCGAGGTGCGATGCGAGCCCGAGCAGCACGTAGCGCGGGTTTTCGCACAGCGCGAAGGTAGCGAGCCGCTCCGGCATGTCGAACGAATCGCTGCGGCCGTCGGCCGGATCGTAGCGCCACAGCCGCGCGCCTTCGATGTCGGTCCAGTAGAAGCGGCCGCTCCTCGCGCACCAGGTCGCGCCTTCGCCGAGCTCGCATTGCGCGTCGAGCAGCAGCGTGGCCCGCTGCACGCGTGGGCTGACGCTCACGCCCAGCCTCCGTCGACGACGATGTCCTGCGCGGTGATCATGCGGCTGTCGTCGGCGGCGAGGAACAGCGCCATGCGCGCGAGGTCGGCCGGCATCAGCTCGGCGTCGATGCACTGGCCTTCCTTGATCTGGCGGCGGCCGTTGTCGTCGAGCCACAGGCACAACTGCTTCTCGGTCATCACCCAGCCCGGCACCAGCGTGTTGACGCGGATATTGAAGTGGCCGAGGTCGCGCGCGAGTCCGCGCGTCAACCCCTGCACCGCCGACTTCGACATCACGTACACCGGATAGCCGCCGTTCTTCAGCATCCAGCTGATCGAGCCGAGGTTGATGATCGAGCCGCTACGCGCGGCCTTCATGTCCTCCATTACGGCCTGCGCCGCGAAGAACTGATGGCGGATGTTCACGGCGATGCCGGCGTCGAACGACTCGCGCGTCACGTCGCCGATCTGATGGCGCTTGTCGTTCGCAGCGTTGTTGATGAGCACCTGGATCGGACCCAGCGCGGCCTTCACGTCGGCGATCGCTTTTTGCAGCGCGTCGACGTCGGTCAGATCGCAGGCCAGAAACAGCGGCTTGTGCTTCGAATCGCCGAGCTGGTCGGCGAGCGCTTCGCCCGCGCTCGCATCGATATCGAAGAACGCGACGCGCGCGCCCTGCGCCGCGAAGTGCTCGACGAACGATGCGCCGATGCCGGTCGCGCCGCCCGTGATCAGCACCGTACGGTCGACAAGGCTCGGATAGCGCGCGTACGCGGTGTCAGCGAGGCTGGCGTTTGCATTGGCCGGAGACGACATCGTTCGATTCCTTTATGAGCTTGCATGTGCTTGGGATGGGGTGAAAGCGACTCAATCGCGCGAGCCGCGGTTCTTCAACTGGTCGAGCAACACGGCCGCGAGCAGGATCGCGCCGCGCACCAGGTACTGATAGAACGCGTCGATGTTCAGCAGGTTCATCACGTTCTCGACCGTACCCATGATCAGCACGCCGATCACGACGCCCGAGATCGTCGCGCGGCCGCCCAACAGCGACACGCCGCCGAGCACGCACGCGGAGATCACGTTCAGCTCGAAGCCTTCGGCGGCGTTCGGCTGACCCGACGTGATACGCGACGCGAGAATCACCCCGGCGAGCGCGGTGACCGCGCCCTGGATCAGGAAGATGAAGACGCGCGTGCGCTCCACGTTGATACCGGCGAGCCGCGACGCTTCCGGATTACCGCCGATCGCCAGCGTATTGCGGCCGTACACGGTCTGGTTAAGCATCACGCCGAACACGATGAAGCAGATCAGCGTGACCCAGATCGGCAGCGACACGCCGAAGAACGTCAGGCCGCCGAGCGCGATGAACGTATCCGACGACACGCCGACCGCCTGCCCATGCGACACGATGAAGCCGAGGCCACGGACGATTTCCATCGTCGCGAGCGTCGTGATCAGCGCGTTGATGCGCAGATAAGCGATCACCGCGCCGTTGACGAAGCCGATCACCCCGCCCGCCGCGACCGCCGCGACGATGGCGATGACCGTGCTGTTGGTCGCGTTGAGCACCATCGCGCACAGCACGCCGGCGAACGCGACGGTCGAGCCGACCGACAGGTCGAAGTCGCGCGACGCGAGACAGAACATCATCGTGCACGCGACCATGCCGATCTGCGAGATCGACAGCGCGAGGCCGAGCATGTTCTCGATCGAGAAGAAATGATCGACGGTCAGCGACATCGTGACGAACATCACGATGAAGATCACGATCAGGCTGTACTCGGTGATCTGCTGCCACCACTTGGCCTTGTCGCCCGTCTGCGGAATCAGCGCGTCGGCCGCGCTCTTGGCGGCCTGCTGCGCGAGGTTTTCTCTGGCTTGCATGTTCAATACTCCTCCCCGTTCCCCACGGGTTGCGGACTCGCGTCCGGATAAGGTTCAGGCCGCGCGCGAGCCGCTCTGGTTGGCGGCGTTCGCGTTCGCATTTGCGTTCGGGTTTGCGTTATCAGGCAGCGCGGTCGAGCTTTGCGGCAGCGCGAGGCTCAACACCGACTGCTCGGTCGCGTCCTGGCGCGCCAGCTCGCCGGAAATGCGGCCCTGGCGCATCACGACGATCCGGTCGGACACGCCGAGCACTTCGGGCAATTCCGACGAAATCATCACGATCGCGCAGCCGCGCTCCGCGAGCTGATAGATGACGTTGTAGATCTCGTGCTTCGCGCCGACGTCGATGCCGCGAGTCGGTTCGTCGAGAATCACGACTTTCAGATCGGGCTCGGCGAGCCAGCGCGACAGAATCGCCTTCTGCTGATTGCCGCCCGACAGGAAGCGGATCTTCTGCCGCCGATGCGGCGTCTTGATCTTCAGCAGCTTGATGAAACGGTCCGCCGTCTGCGCCTCCTTCTTGCGATCGAGAAACACGCCCGCGCGCAAATAGTGACGGCGGCAGCTAATGTTGATGTTCTCCGCGACGCTCGCCATCGCGACGATGCCCTCTTCCTTGCGATCCTCGGGGCACAGCACGATGCCGTGTTTAATGGCCTCGCCCGCGCTGCGCACCTTGATCGGCTTGCCGTCGAGCACGAGTTCGCCGCCCTTGCGATGCTCGGCGCCATACACCAGATGCATCAGCTCGCTGCGGCCCGCGCCGACGAGTCCGAAGAAGCCGACGATCTCGCCGCGCCGCACCTCGAAGCTCGCCGGTTGCGCGAGCGGATGACCTTCGATCGCCTTCGCCGCGAAACGCACTTCGCCGAGCGGCCGCGCCGAATAGCTATAGATGTCCGAAATTTCGCGCCCGACCATCTCGCTGACGATCGTGTCGCGCGACACGCCTTCGAGCGTCGGATGCGACGCGACCTTGCGGCCGTCGCGGAAGATCGTGCACGCGTCGCACAGCTCGTAGATCTCGTCCATCCGATGCGAGATGTAGATCATCGCGCGGTTGTCGGCGCGCAGATCGCGCACCAGCTTGAACAGCAGCTCGGTCTCGCGGTGCGACAGCGAGCTGGTCGGCTCGTCGAGCGCGATGACGCGCGCGTTGCGCATCAGCGCCTTGCAGATTTCGACCATCTGCCGCTGCGCGATCGACAGCTTGCGCAGCTTCGCGTTCGGATCGAGCGCGACGCCCATCGCTTCGAGCCGTTCGCGCACGAAGCGCTTCGCCTCGCGCTTGTTGACCCAGCCGAGCGCATTGGGCAGCTGGCCGAGCAGCAGATTTTCCGCGACCGTGAGGTCGGGCACGTACTGCAGTTCCTGGTGAATCACCGCGATGCCGGCACCGATCGACGCGGCCGCGCTCGGAAAGCGCACCTCGTTGCCGTCGATCATCATGCGGCCCGAATCGGGCTGATACTCGCCGCCGAGAATTTTCAGCAGCGTCGATTTTCCCGCGCCGTTTTCGCCCATCAGGCCGTGCACCTGGCCGACGTTGACGTCGAAGGACACACCGTCGAGCGCACGCACGCCTGGAAAAACCTTGCCGATATTGTCAAAACGTAGCGTCGCTGACACTTCGCCTCCTTGTCGACCGGAGTTAGCGCTTTAGCGCTTACTCCGGTCCCATGCAGTTTCATCGCGGTCGACCGGAGTTAGCGCTTTAGCGCTTACTCCGGTCCCATGCAAGATATTGCTGCGTCATGTTGACCGTACGCGTATCGCGCGCGGTCCGTCTGTCTACCGCAGATCTTCTCTCGCCGCCGGCGCGCCGTCTCCTGCGATAGGCAGGGAAAGCGACGCGCCGGCGGTGTACTTCATACCACCGCAAGTCTTGCGACTACTTCGACGCGAGGCCCATCTTCTCGCGCACTTCGCCGACGTTGTCGCGCGTCGCCAGCATGCCGGTCGTCAGCGTCAGCAGCGGCGGTTCCTTGCCCTGCGTGATCCACGTGTACATCAGTTCCGAGGTTTCCTCGCCGTGGCGCTTCGGGCTGATGATCACGGTGCCGAAGAAGCCCGTCGGCTGCGGCTTCTTGAACTCGTTCATCGCGGACTCCGAACCGCCGATGCCGATGCCGATCATGTTGTCGGCCTTGAAGCCGCGGCCTTCCGCCGCGCGCACCGCGCCGAGCACGCCTTCGTCGTTCAGCGCGTAAGCGACCCAGTGCTTGAACTGCGGGTTCTTCGTCAGCGCGATGTTGGCGGCGTTGAACGCGTTTTCCGTGTCGGTCTTCGCCTGCGGCGCGGTGACGATGTTCGCTTTCGGGAAGCCCGCTGCGACCAGCGCGTCGGTGGCGCCCGTGGTGCGGTCATGCGCGGTCGGCAACTGCTCGTAGGTCACGTCGATCGCGCCGACGTCCTTCATGTCCCAGCCGCGTTTCTTGATTTCAGCCGCGATGCCGTCGCCGACCTGCTTGCCGATGTTATACGCCGAGATGCCCATGTGCGGCACCGCTTCGATCGGCTTGCCCGCGCCGTCGACGAGGCGGTCGTCGACCGTCATCATCTTCAGGCCGTCCGCCTTCGCCTTCGCGACGATGCCCGGCCCGAGCTTGACGTCGGGTGTGCAGATCACGAAGCCCTGTGCCTTCTGCGCGGCGAGGTTATCGATCGCGCTCATCACCTTCTCGCCCGACGGCGCGCCGATCTTCACGAGCGTGAAGCCCTTCTGCTTGGCGGCCATCTCGGCGAATTTCCATTCGTCCTGGAACCACGGTTCTTCCGGCTGCTTCACGAGGAAGCCGATCTTGACCGAATCGGCGGCCTGTACGACCGGTGCGTTGAAGAGCACACCCGCCGCCGCCGCTGCCAGCGTGAGGAAAATTCTGCGTTTCATAATGCGTGTCTCCTGACTAATTGATAACGAGAAGGTATTGGCCGCGTCTTCTTGTACCGGTCTGACACACGCGGCCAGCGCGTCGTCCGGTGTTCTGTGCATCTGTTCGCGATGCGAATTCAGTCGTGATACAGCGCCGAGCGTCCGCCATCGACGGTAATGCAGCTCGCGTTGATGAACGGCGCCTCGTCCGAAGCGAGGAACACCGCGGTCATCGCCACCTCTTCCGGGCGCCCGATGCGCTTCATCGGCTGCAGATCGAGTGTCGCCTGCTTCGCGGCGGCCGGATCGGACTGCTCGTTCCACCAGTCGTGCGTCAGCTGCGTCTCGATGTAGCCCGGCGCGATCGCGTTCACGCGCACGTTGCGAGGCGCGTACTCGATGCCGAGCGCGCGCGTCAGGCCAATCACGCCGTGCTTCGCGACCGGGTACGGAAAGCAGCCCGGGATGATCTTGAACGCGTGCGTCGACGCGATGTTCACGATGCTGCCCGCGCCACGCTCGACCATGCCCGGCAGCACCGCGCGACAGCCGTTCCACACGCCGTCGAGATCGACCGCGAAGCAGCGCCGCCAGTCGGCGTCGGTCATCGTCAGCGGATCGCAGAACACGTTGATGCCCGCGTTGTTGACGAGGATGTCGAGCGCACCGAACGCGCGTTCGCCTTCGCTGACCGCGTGCTGCACCGACGCGGGTTGCGTCACGTCGGTCTGCACCGCGAGCACGCGCGCGCCGGCGCCAACGTCTGCCTCGATCTGCGCGGCCGTACGCTGCGCCAGGTCGAGGTCGAGTTCCGCCAGCACGACCGCCGCGCCCTCGCGCGCGAACGCCAGCGCGATCGCCGCGCCGATGCCACGCCCGGCGCCGGTTACGAGAGCGGCTTTGCCGGCGAGCCGGTTCATTTCTTCACGCCCGCGCGGGCGATCCGCAGGCCGTTGATGAACGCCTTCGCATGCGACGCGGTCACCGCCGCGCTCTGGCCCGGCTTGTACAGCGCCGAGCCGAGGCCGAAACCGTTCGCGCCGGCGCTCAGGAACGGCCCCATGTTGTCCGGCGTGACGCCGCCGACCGGCACGAGCGGCACCTGCGCCGCGATCACCGCGCGCCATGCCTTGACGACCTGGCAGCCGAGCTGCTCGGCGGGGAACATCTTCAGCACGTCCGCGCCGTTCTTCAGCGCGACGAACGCCTCGGTCGGCGTCGCGACGCCGGGCGCGCAGGCGAGGCCCCGCGCCTTCGCGGCGATCACGACTTCCGGATCGCTGTGCGGCATCACGATGAGTTCGCCGCCCGCAGCCTTCACGTCGTCCACGAACAGCGGATGCAGCACCGTGCCCGCGCCGACGATCGCGTCGGCCGGCAGCACCTTGCGGATCGCCGAGATGCTGTCGAACGGCTGCGGCGAATTGAGCGGTACTTCGACGATGCGAAAACCGGCTTCGTACAGGGCCTGACCGTGATCGGCCGCGTCGGCGGGCGTGACGCCGCGCAGGATCGCGATCAGCGGACAGGCTTCGAACGCGGCGATCAGACCCGCGTGCGGCATGTACGGTGCGGGCAGATTGATGTGTGGTTGCATGTCGGTTCCTTGTTTCGTGAGCGTCGTAAAGGGCTCTGCGGCCGGTCAGCCTGCGCGCGCCGCCTGGGCGGACGGCCGGACGAGCCCCGCTTCGACGGCGACGCGCCACAGGCCGCGTTCGGTTGCATGCCTGACCGGCTCCGCGCGCAGACAGCCGAATTGCGCGAGCGCGAGGCGGTAGCGATCGCACAGCGCGTCGTTACCGATCAGCCGCAGACTCTGCTGCGCGAGCGAGCTGTCTTGCTGCGCGAGTACCGCTTCGAGGCCGGCGAGTTCGTGCCCGATCAGCAGGCCCGACAGATAGTCGGGCTGTGCCTCGCTCGACAGCGCGCCGGTCAAGCCGAGCGTGCGCGTGCTGAACACGGTCGCGAGCACACCTGCCTGGCCCTTCTCGCGCGCGATGTTCACGCCGCGCAGAAATGCTTCGGTATCCGGGCGTTCGGGCGTGACCATCGTGCGGCCGAGAATGGTGTGCTCGCGCAGCGCGGCGAACACCTCGCCGGTCATGAACGTATGAAAGCGCTCGATGCGCTCCGCCTGCACGACCGCCCATTTCGCGTGCGTGCCGGGCAGGCCGATCAGCGAGCGGGCGTTGTTGTCGACCGGGTTCGCGTCGTGCGCGCCGTCCGCGTCCGCGCTGAGCGCGCCGAAAATCTGCGTCTCCTCGCCGCGCATCACGTTCGGCAGCTCGCCGCGTTGCAGCACGCCCGGCACGATATGCAGCGTCGCGCCGCGCGCGGTCTGCACGCGGACGATACCGGCCACCAGCGCATCGGCGTTCGCGGGTGTCTCGACATACGGCGCTTCGAGCCAGCCCTGCGCGCTGCCGACCATCCCCGCCGCGATCACCGGCACGTCGCGCGCATGGTCGAGCCATGCGCCGCAGGCGTCGTCGAACGCGGCGTCGAAGCCGCCCTCGGCCGCGCTACGCGGCAGATTCATGATGCCGGCCGTCGTTGCACGCGTCGCCAGCACGTGACCGTGCGCGTCGTACAGATAGGCGCGTAGCGACGTCGTGCCCCAATCGAGCGCGATCAACGCGGCGTGCGTGAAATCGACGGCGGCGGTATCGGCGGCGGCGGTCGCGTCCGGCTTCACGCCCGTGTCGGGCGCGGCGGCCGCCCGGTGGTCCGCCAGTGTGGCGGTGCCCGCTTGTTTCATCGCTTGATCCTGCGCGTGGCGGGTTGCGGTGCGCGCCAACCGAGTTCTTCCGATATCGCGCGCGCCTCGCGCTGCACGACCGGAATCAGCTCGTCCATCCGTTCGAGCGACATATAGGGAATCGTGCTCGCCACCGACAACGCCGCGACGATCGCGCCCGACGCATCGCGCACCGGCGCCGCGACGCAACGGATCGCCGCTTCGTTCTCTTCGAGATCGAACGTGTAGCCGCCGGCCGCGTAGTTCGTCATGCGCTGCAGGAAGGTCGGCGCGTCGGGGCGGTTGTCGGGCTTGAAGCTGACGCCCGCGAGCGCGCGGCGCGACGCGTCGAACAGCGACTGCCATGCGTCCGGCGCGAGGTCGAGCATCATCGCCTTGCCGATGCCGGTCGACGCGAGCGGCATCCGATGACCGACGCGCGAGCGCATTTCGAGGCCGCGCGTGCCGGGGATCTTGTCGATGTACAGCACGTCGTCGCCGTCGCGCACGCCGAGGTGGATCGTGTCGAGCGTCTGCTCGGCCAGCGACTCGAGGTGCGGACGCGCGACGGCCGTCAGCGGCATCTGTTCGAGCGCGATCGTGCCGAGCTCGATCAGCTTCGGCCCGAGCAGATAGCCGCCCTGCACCTGGCGCAGATAGCGCGCCTGCACGAGGCTGCTGACGAGCCGGTGCGTGGTGCTGCGGGTCGTGCCGAGCGCGGCGCCGAAGCTGCGCAGGTCGCGCACGCCGGCCGCGGCCGCTTCGAGAATCGCCAGGCCGCGCAACAGTGTCTGCGTGCCGGCCTGCTGCGGCGTGATTTCCAGCAGCGTGACCGGCAGCCCGAGTCCGTCGACGGTCGCCGCGCGCGCCACCGGGCGCGACGCCCTCGCGGTAGCGGACGCACCGGCGGCGACATTGGCGGTGACGGCTGAAGCCTCGCGCGGCGCGGAATTGGGCGCGGGATTCGACGCGCTGTTCGGCCCGCCGTTCGACCCCTGCGCGGCCTCGGCCGCGCTCGCGGCGTGAGTGGGCATCGCTTTGTTCATGGCGATTCGCTTTCGGATGGTTTCTGCGCTTAGCGCGCGGGGCCGGAGAACAGGGCGGGAATGCGTGCGGCGCCGCGCTCGCGCGGCTGCTGTGGTTGGCTGCCAGACATGGTCGGTCTCGTCTCCGGTTTTTTTCTGTCGCTGTTCGCTGTTTCGGCGCGCTGGGGCGCCGAGTCGCGATGCATGTTGGCTTGGATTGTAGGGCGACTTTTGAGAATCACCAATATGTGAATGTTGAGTCCATATAGTGAGATTTTAGTGGGCGATCGAGTGTTTAGCGAACTGTCGCGGTCGCGGTCGCGGTCTGTTGACGCAAAAAAGCCCGCGCGAGGCGGGCTTCGAAGCAGGACAACGGGACCGAGGGCTCTTTCAATCCGGCAATTCAGCCGCGCCCATCCGCCGCGCAATCACGCGCGCGCGTTGCGTGAGATACGCCGAATTCCTGTGTTCATCGAAATACCTGGGGCGCGGCAGCATCACCGCGAGCCGCGCGGACTGTGCGGCCGTGAGCTTGCTCGCCGAGGTCTTGAAGTAGTATTGCGCAGCCGCCTCGGCGCCGTACACGCCGTTGCCCCATTCGACCGAGTTCAGATAGATCTCGAAGATGCGCTGCTTGTCCATCAGCGTTTCGAGCATCCACGTGATGATCAGCTCCTGGCCCTTGCGGATATAGCTTTTCTCGCGCGACAGAAACAGGTTGCGCGCAAGCTGCTGCGAGATCGTCGAGCCGCCGCGCACGATCCGGCCTTGCGCCTTGTTGCGCTCCCACGCCTGCAGGATCGCGTCGGTTTCGTAGCCTTTGTTATTAACGAAGTTCGCGTCCTCGGACGCGATGATCGCGCGCTTCAGGTTGCGCGAAATCTGATCGTACGGCACCCATGTTCGCTGCACCGACAGATCCGGCCGGTCCTGCGACAGACGCCATGCGTCCGAGCGCATGAACGCGGTCGAGCGCGGATTGACGACGTTCCAGATTGCGATCTGCGCGAAGTAGTACGCCTGCGTCGCGATCCAGGCGATGGCCACGACCGCGGTCACCCAGGCGAGCCAGCGCAGCGGGCCCGACCGGCCGCGCGAACCGCTGGCGCGCCGCGTCGCTGTCATGGTACGTGCTATCCGCGCGCCGACGTTACGCGGGCGACGGCGCCGTCAGCAGCGCGCGCAATTCGGCGAGCACCGGCGCACTGTCCGGACGCACGCCGCGCCACACATAGAACGATTTGGCGGCCTGCTCGACCAGCATGCCGAGTCCGTCGGCGCCGCGCGCGCCGAGTTTCGCCGCGTGCTGCATGAAGATGGTCGGATGCGCGCCGTACATCATGTCGTAGGCGAGCGTGCCGTTGCCGAATGCGCGATCGTCGCATTCGGGCAGCGACGCATCGAGGCTGCCCGCGGTCGCGTTGACGATCACGTCGTACTGGCCCGCTTCGATCGCGCGGGCGCTGCCGCCGGTCAGACGGCAGTGCGCGTCGCTTGCAGCCTGCGCGAACTGGTCGACCAGCGCTTCGGCCTTCTGCGCCGTGCGATTGACGATCGTCAGCGTATGCGGTGCGCGCTCGAGCATCGGCAGCACGACACCGCGCGCGGCCCCGCCCGCGCCGAGCAGCAGGATGCGCGCGCCCTTCAGCGACACGCCGAGATTCACCTCGATGTCGCGCACGAGGCCGACGCCATCAGTGTTGTCGCCGTAGATGCCGTCGGCGTCGACCCGCAGCGTGTTCACCGCGCCGGCCGCCGCCGCACGCGGCGACAGCGTGTTCGCGAATGCATGCGCGTCGAGCTTGAACGGCACCGTCACGTTCAGGCCGCGTCCGCCCGCTTCGATGAACGCGCGCACGTGCGGCACGAACGCGTCGACCGGCGCGAGCAGATGACCGTACTCGACCGGCTCGCCGGTTTGCGCGGCGAAGCGGCCGTGGATGAACGGCGACTTGCTATGCCCGACCGGGTTGCCGATGACCGCGTAGCGATCGCGCGTCTGGTTGCCGCTCATCGTCCCGGCTCCGTGATGTGCTGGTCCTTGTCGGCGGTGTTCGGGGCATCGCTGCCGTCGCCGGTCGCCGCGGATTCGTCGGTGCTGGGGTTGTCGTTGGGATTGCCGCCGTCGGCTTCGGCTTCCGCTTCAGCTTCAGCTTCGGCTTCGGCTTCGGCTTCGGCTTCGCTTTCGGCGCTGTCGTCCGATGCGTCGAGCAACTCTTCCTCGCCCTCGTCCTCGCCTTCTTCGGCTTCGGCGCCGCTCGTCACGGTCGGCGCATCGAGCACGTGCAACAGACGCACCGACGCTTCGATCGTCAGTTCATCGATCGACATGACTTCCATCTGCAAACGCGTGCCGCGCGCATGCACGCCGAGGCCCGGCACGTGCAGCAGCAGCGGAATTTCCTCGAGACGCACGAGATCGCCCTTCACGACCGACGCGACCACCTGCTTGCGGTTTTCCTGCGTGAGCCAGCGCAGACACCAGAAGTACTCCATGCGGCGCTGATAGTCGGCGTACGCGGTGTAGGTGTCGTCGAAGCCTTGCACGACCGCGAACAGATCGGCGTCCTTCGGCTTGAACGGCGCGGCGAGCTTGGCGGTCACGCCATGCTGCACGCACGCGATCAGCTGCCACTGGTTCACGAGGTCGACGTAGCGGCGCAGCGGCGACGTGCTCCATGCGTACTGCGTGACGCCGAGACCTTCGTGCGGCGCGGCGTTGGTCTGCATGCGCGTGCGCTTCGGGCCGCTCGGCGCGCCGAACGCGCGCTGCGTGCGATAGATGCCCGGCACGCCGTGATCGTGCAGGAACCCGCCCCACGACGAGTTCGCGAGAATCGCCAGCTCGGCGACGATCGTGTCGAGCGGCGAGCCGCGCCGGCGCGGCGTAATCGTGATGTGCTCGCCGTCGACGTAGAAATTGAAGTCGGTATTGCGCTGCACTTCGCGGCGCAGGCCGTAGCCGGCGCGCGCGGTCTGGCGCTTTTCGAACAGCGCTTGCGCGAACGGCCACAGCACGGCGATATCGTCCTTGTGCGGATACTCGCCGGTGCCCTCGGCGAGCGCCTCCTCGGTGACGATTTCGTCGAGCGTGTTGTGGCGCAGATTGTTCTTCACGAACACGCGCTCGGCTCGCGTTTCGCTCGCAACGATCTCCTGCGTCTCGCGATTGACGATCACGTACAGCGACAGCGCCGGCCGATACCCGCCCTCGGCAAGCGTGAAGGTGTCGACGACGTTGTCGGGCAGCATCGTGATCTTGTCGCCGGGCATGTAGACCGTCGACAAACGTGCGCGCGCAATCGCATCGACGTCGTCGCCACGCTGGATGCCGAGCGCCGGCGCGGCGATGTGCACGCCGATGCGCACACGGCCGTCGGCCAGATGCTCGACCGAGAACGCGTCGTCGATTTCGGTCGTGGTGATGTCGTCGATCGAGAACGCTTCGACGTCCGCCTGCGGCAGATCGTCGGGCACGTTCGCGGCCGCGACGGACGGGAAGCCGGTGCCGTGCGGGAAGAATTCGGACAGGAACTTCGCTTCGTGCAGCGCGCGAGGCGACGCGATCGCGCCGCATTCGAGCATCAGCCGCGCCTGCGAGATGCCGCGCGCGGCCGCGGCGCCTTCGAGCGCCTTGTACTCGATGGTGTTCTTGTCGGGCTTCGTCAAGAGCGCGAGCCCCTTGCCGCCCGCGAACGCTTCAGGCAGACGGCCTGCCTTCAGCTCTTCCTCGTACTGCGCCTGCACGAGCGCCTGCTGACGCTTGCGCTCGAGGCCCGCGAGCGCCAACTTCAGTTGCTCCTGCGGCGCGCGCTGGTACATGCCGCGGCCCTTGCGGCGGAAGTACACCGGCGAACCGTGCATGCGCAGCACCAGCGCCGCGCGCTCGATTGCGCCAAAGCTCGCGCCGAAGTACTCGGCGCCGAGCGTCGCGAACGGGAATTCATCGTCCGGCGCGCATTCCCACAGGAAGTCCAGATCGATCTCCTCCGCCAACGCGTCGGCCTGCTGCATCAGTTCGGCCGCGGAGGGCTTCTCGAACTCGATCAGCACATCCTTCGCGCGCACCTTCGCGCGCCGCCCGCCCGGCAACTCGACCTGAAACGCGTCGCCCTGGCGCGACAGCACGCTGCCGGCCTTGAAACTGCCCGATTCCTCGAAGAAAACGTTCACTCAATACTCTCGTTCTGACTTGCGTCTGCCGTCGCGCCCGACGCCCTGTGGCGATCGATCACTGCATGCGCGGCACGGCAACCTGTTCGTGATAGTGAATCCGCGGCGCGCACTGCGCGTGCCAGCGGGTTGAATCTTGCGACCAGCGGTGGCGGTCGGTGTGTCTTTCGAATTGACGTCCTGGCAAGGTTCGGTGCCGCCGCCCTTGCGTGCCGTCAGGCCGCCGCGCGCGGCGCCGGCGGCTCGACATGTTCGGCGTCGCAAAAGGCCAGCACGTCGTCGAGATACTGCGCGAACTCGCTGATCGCATGGTCGCTGCCCTCGATCAGCGTGGTGCGCGTGCCCGGATAGTGCGCGAGCATTTCGCGGTAGTCGAGCACTTCGTCGCCGGTGGCTGCCATTAAATAATAACGTTCGGGCCGCGTGATCGACGCCACGCCGAGCGCGCGCAACTCATCCAGATGATGCCGCTCGACGACGATGCTGCCGCCACCGTGCCACAACGGCTGCTCGCCGAGATACGCGCTCAGGTCGCGCTGCGGCACGACCGCCGGGTTCAGCAGCACGGCCGGCCAGCCGTGTTTCTCGGCCAGATGGGTAGCGAAGTAGCCGCCGAGCGAACTGCCGATCACGGTCGCCTGCCGCGCATCGCCCTTCGCGCGTGCGTCGGCGACCAGCGATTCGGCGAGCGCCACGGTTTCGAACGGCGAAACCGGCAGCATCGGGCAGCACCACTCGTCGGCGCGGCCCAGCTCGGCGAGACGCGCCGCGAGCAGGCGCGCCTTGAACGAATTCGGCGACGAACGGAAACCGTGCAGATACAGAATCACGACGCGCCTCGCGTCGAAAGACCGTCGAGCAGCTTCTGATGCACGCCGCCGAAGCCGCCGTTGCTCATCACCAGAATCTGGTCGCCGGGGCGCGCCGCGTGGACGACCGCCTTCACGAGCGCCTCGAGGTTGTCGAACGCCTGCGCCTTGCCGTCGAGCGGCGCGAGCGCTTCGCCGAGGTTCCAGCCGAGCGCGTCGCGCCCGCTCGGTGCGCCGTAGCCGAACACGAGGTCGGCGTCGGCGAGGCTCGCCGGCAGTTGCGCCTTCATCACGCCGAGCTTCATCGTGTTCGAGCGCGGTTCCAGCACCGCAAGAATTCGCGTGTTGTCGCGGCCGACCCGCGCGCGCAGGCCGGCCACCGTCGTCTCGATCGCGGTGGGGTGATGCGCGAAGTCGTCGAACACGGTCACACCGTCGACGCTGCCACGCACTTCCATGCGGCGCTTCACGTTGCGAAAGCCGGACAGCGACTTCGCGGCCTGCGCGGGCGGCACGCCGACATGGCGCGCGGCGGCGATCGCGGCGAGCGCGTTCATGCGGTTATGCTCGCCCTGCACCTGCCAGTCGACCACGCCGACGCGCGCGCCGTTGTGATAGACGGCGAAGCGTTCGTCGACGGGCACGCCCTGCTCCGCCGCCTGGATCTCCCAGCCGCCCTGGACGCCGAAGCGCTCGACCTCGCTCCAGCAGCCGCGCGTCAGTACGCGCTCGAGCGCGTCCTCGCGGCCGTTCGTGACGACGCGGCCCAAGCGCGGCACCGTGCGGATCAGATGATGGAACTGCGTTTCGATCGCGGCAAGATCAGGGAAGATGTCGGCGTGATCGAATTCGAGATTGTTCAGCACCGCCGTTTTCGGGCGGTAATGGACGAACTTCGAGCGTTTGTCGAAGAATGCGGTGTCGTATTCGTCGGCTTCGATCACGAAGAAGCTCGAATCGGTGAGCCGCGCCGACACGCCGAAATTCAGCGGCACACCGCCGATCAGGAAGCCGGGGTTCAGGCCCGCGTCTTCGAGCAGCCAGGTCAGCATCGAGCTCGTGGTGGTCTTGCCGTGCGTGCCGGCCACGGCCAGCACCCATTTGCCGTTCAGCACGTGCTCGCCGAGCCACTGCGGACCGGACACGTATGGCAGGCCGCGGTCCAGAATCGCTTCCATCAGCGGGTTGCCGCGCGTGACCACGTTGCCGATCACGAATAGATCCGCGTTCAGGCCGTTCAGTTGGTCCGCGTCATAACCCTCGATCAGACCGATGCCTTGCGCCTCGAGCTGCGAGCTCATCGGCGGATAGACGCCGGCGTCGCAGCCGGTCACCGTGTGGCCCGCATTGCGCGCGAGCACCGCGAGTCCGCCCATGAAGGTGCCGCAGATGCCGAGGATGTGGATGTGCATAAGCCTGTCGTGCCGCGGGGGCGTTTCTTGCGAGGGATGAGAGAGCCACAGGACGGTCGGAACGACCGTCTGTAAAGGACGCCTATTGTAACCGACGCGACGCGCGCTGCCCCCTGCCGGCCACGCCCGGCGCCGCCCCGTGCGGGCCGCCGAACCGCGTCGCCAGGCCCGATCGAGTATCATGCAAGCATGGTCCGCAAATCACATTTCGATCCGCAGCGCGTGCGCGAGGAAATCGCGATCGCGGCTGCACGCCTGATTGCCGAAGACGGTCTTGACTACGCCAGCGCGAAGCGCAAGGCGGCCCGGCAGGTCGTCGGCGAAACCCGTGTTGCCGGCGAATGGCTGCCGGATAACGATCAGATCGAAGAAGAAATCCGTGAATATCAGTCGCTGTTCCAGGGCGACAGCCAGCCGGCGCTGCTGCGGCGGCTGCGTATGATCGCGGTCGACTGGATGGAGCGGCTCGCGCCGTTCAATCCGTATCTAACGGGCGCGGTGCTTGGCGGCACGGCCGGCGAGCATTCGGATGTGCATCTGCAGGTGTTTTGCGACAACCCGAAGGAAGTCGCGATCTACATGCTCAATGCGAACATCCAGTACGACGTGTCGGAAACGCGCCATTTCGCGGGCCGTGGCTACGTTGAAACGCTGAGCTTTCTGTGGCGCCCCGCGGGCGAGCGCAACGCCGAGCCGGTCGGCATCCACGTCGCGCTGTACGAAACCGACGATCTGCGTGGCGCGGTACGCGCCGACGCGCGCGGCCGCACGGCGCGGGCCAATTTGCCGGCGGTGCAGGCGCTGCTCGACGGCGACGAAGTGCCGTCCTTCACCAATTGATCAGACAGACCGGAGCACGATGAACACGAGACGTATGCTGGCGGGCGCGGTCGTCGCGCTGATTGCCGCGGGCGGCGGCGTGCTGGCCAATCATTGGCTCAATCGCGGTACCGACGTCGCGTACGCGGCGCAGGCCGGCTCGCAGCCCGACGCCCATGCGAGTCCCGTGCAGCAACTGTGGACCGCGCCGGTCACGAACGTCGACGGCAAGCCGCAGTCGCTCAGCCTGCTCAAGGGCCACCCGATCGTCGTCAACTTTTGGGCGTCGTGGTGCGCTCCGTGCGTCGAGGAAATGCCGGCGCTGTCGCAGATCCAGCGCGAGTACGCGAAGAAAGGCATCCAGTTCGTCGGCCTCGGCGTCGACTCGGAAAAGAACATCCAGACCTTTCTGCAGAAGGTCAAGGTCGCGTACCCCGTCTACGTGACCGGCTTCGGCGGCGCCGACCTCGCGCGCGCGTTCGGCAACAATGCGGGCGGTTTGCCGTTTACCGTCGTGATCGACGCAAAAGGCAACATCCGCTCGACAAAATTGGGCCAGATCGACCCGACAGCGCTGCGCCAGACGCTCGACGCGCTGTAAATCTCCCATTTCCCACGCTGCGCTTTTGGCATGCGATTCCGTGCAGAACGAGCAAAAATACGCGGATAATCCCCGATTTTGAGTGAAGTTGGACCCAAGGCTGCGCCGCGGCCCGCGCCGGCCGTCGCCGCGTACGCGCGCGAAACTAGACAAGTTTCTCTAATCAGCGCTAAAGTGCGCGCAATTCCACGGAAAAAGAAGCGACCATGACGCGACTGCTGGTACTGCACGGGCCCAACCTCAATCTTCTCGGCACCCGGGAACCCGAGGTCTACGGTCGCGTGACCCTGCCGCAGATCGATCAGGCGCTCGCGGACCGCGCAGCCGACACTGGCGTCGAGCTCGCGTCATTCCAGAGCAATCACGAAGGCGCGCTGGTCGACCGTATTCAGGCGGCCCGCACCGAGCAAACCGATTTCATCCTGATCAATCCCGCCGCGTACACGCACACGAGCGTGGCCATCCGGGACGCACTGGCGGGGGTCGGCATCCCGTTCGTCGAGATTCATCTGTCGAACGTGCATCGCCGCGAACCGTTCCGGCATCACTCGTATTTCTCCGACCAGGCTGAGGGCGTCATCTGCGGCCTCGGCTGGAAGGGGTATCTGTACGCGCTCGAATTCGCGCTCGACCGGCTCGCGGCCGGGTCGTCGCGCGGCTGAATCCAAACACGTCCAATTTGAGCCGGCTACTGCGACTTGCACACGCCGGCACACTACGCATTGAAAAGGGGCAACCTGATGGATCTACGTAAACTCAAAACTCTGATCGACCTCGTCTCGGAGTCCGGTATTTCCGAACTCGAAGTGACCGAGGGCGAAGGCAAGGTCCGCATCGTCAAGAATGCGCCGCCGGTTTACGTCCAACCGTCCGCCTCATACGCCGTACCGCAATTCGCACAACCGGCACCGTTCGGCGCTGTCGAAGCACCGGCAGCCCCCGCGGGCGCTCCGGCCACGCCGGCCGCCGCCGCACCGCAGGGTCACGTCGTCACCTCGCCGATGGTCGGCACGTTCTACCGCGCGCCGTCGCCGGGCGCCGATCCGTTCGTGCAGGTCGGCGACACGGTCAAGGAAGGCCAGACCATCTGCATCATCGAAGCGATGAAGCTGCTCAACGAGATCGAGTCGGACAAGTCCGGCGTGGTCAAGGAAATCCTCGTCGAAAACGGCCAGGCGGTCGAGTACGGCCAACCGCTGTTCGTGGTCGGCTAACGCGGCACGCACTATCCGCCGCCCGCGCGCCGCTCATCCCCAGGCGCGCGACCGATCCTCTGCGGCAGCCGGCGTCGTGACCGACCCGGCGCCCATTGATGAGTCGAAAACCCGCTATGTTTGAAAAAATCCTCATTGCCAATCGTGGCGAGATCGCGCTTCGAATCCAGCGCGCCTGCCGCGAGCTCGGCGTCAAGACGGTCGTCGTCTATTCGGAAGCCGACAAGGAAGCCAAGTACGTGAAGCTCGCCGACGAGGCGGTCTGCATCGGCCCGGCACCGTCGAATCTGAGCTATCTGAACATGCCCGCGCTGATCAGCGCGGCCGAAGTCACCGACGCCGAAGCGATCCACCCCGGCTACGGCTTCCTGTCGGAGAACGCCGACTTCGCCGAGCGCGTCGAGCAGTCCGGCTTTACCTTCATCGGCCCGCGTCCGGAAACGATCCGCATGATGGGTGACAAGGTCACCGCGAAGCAGACCATGATCAAAACCGGCGTGCCGTGCGTGCCGGGTTCGGAAGGCGCCCTGCCCGACGATCCGAAGGAGATCGTGAAGATCGCCCGCCAGATCGGTTACCCGGTCATCATCAAGGCGGCGGGAGGCGGCGGCGGCCGCGGCATGCGAGTGGTCCACACGGAAGCGGCGCTCGTCAACGCGGTCATCATGACCCGCGAGGAAGCCGGCCGCGCGTTCGGCAACCCGCAGGTCTACATGGAGAAATTCCTCGAGAACCCGCGGCACATCGAAATCCAGGTGCTGGCCGACTCGTTCAAGAACGCCGTGTGGCTCGGCGAGCGCGACTGCTCGATGCAGCGCCGTCACCAGAAGGTGATCGAGGAAGCGCCGGCGCCGGGCATCGCGCGTCGTCTGATCGACCGCATCGGCGATCGTTGCGCGGACGCGTGCAAGAAGATGGGCTATCTCGGCGCGGGCACCTTCGAGTTCCTGTATGAAAACGGCGAGTTCTACTTCATCGAGATGAACACGCGCGTACAGGTCGAGCATCCGGTGACCGAACTGATCACCGGTGTCGACATCGTGCAGGAACAGATCCGCATCGCGGCCGGCGAGAAGCTCACGTTCCGTCAGCGCGACATCCAGTTCCGCGGCCATGCGATCGAATGCCGGATCAACGCCGAAGATCCGTTCAAGTTCACGCCGTCACCGGGACGCCTGACCTCTTGGCACATGCCGGGCGGTCCCGGCATCCGCGTCGATTCGCACGCCTACAATGGTTATTTCGTGCCGCCGAACTACGATTCGATGATCGGCAAGCTGATCGCTTACGGCGCCACGCGCGAACAGGCGATCATGCGGATGCGCATCGCGCTGTCGGAAATGGTGGTCGAAGGTATTCAGACCAACATCCCGCTGCACCGTGAGCTGATGCTCGATGCGAAGTTCGTCGAAGGCGGCACCAGCATCCACTACCTCGAAAACCGGCTGGCCGCGCGTCAGCAGGTCGCGGAAGAAGCGTAAGTCATGAGCTATCGGGAACTGGTTGCCGAACTGGCGCGCGAGCACGCGGAGGAGTTGTCCGACGCGCTGCTCGAGCTGGGCGCGCTGTCGGTGTCGGTCGAAGACGCCGACGCCGACACGCCCGACGAGCAGCCGCTGTTCGGCGAGCCCGGCCTCACGCCGGATCGCACGGCATGGCAGCATTCGCGTGTGATCGCGCTGCTCGCGCCGGAACACGATCCGGCCGTGCTGCTAACCGCCGCGGCCAACGAGATCGGACTCGATGCCGCGCCAGCATATACCGTGCGCGAGGTCGAGGAGCAGGACTGGGTGCGGCTCACGCAGTCGCAGTTCGATCCGATCCAGATCGGCGAGCGCATCTGGGTCGTGCCGTCGTGGCACGATGCGCCGGACCCCGCCGCGCTCGTGCTCGAACTCGATCCGGGCCTCGCGTTCGGCACCGGCAGCCACCCCACCACGCGTCTGTGCATGGAGTGGATCGAGCAGTCGATCAAGCCCGGCCAGTCCGTGCTCGACTACGGCTGCGGCTCGGGCATCCTCGCGATTCTCGCGAAGAAGTGCGGCGCCGATCCGGTGATCGGCATCGATATCGATCCGCAGGCGGTCGAATCGGCGCGTCACAATAGCGAACGCAATCACGCCGAAGTCACCTATGGCCTGCCCGACGCCTGTCCGGCCGGCGAATTCGACGTCGTGGTCGCGAACATCCTGTCGAATCCGCTCAAGCTGATGGCGTCGATGCTGTCGTCGAAGGTGAAGCCGGGCGGCCACATCGCGCTGTCGGGCATTCTCGCCCGCCAGGCCGAGGAGGTCGCGCAGGTCTACGCGCGCTGGATCGATATCAGCGTGTGGCGCGAACATGAAGGTTGGGTGTGCCTCGCCGGAACGCGCCGCGAAAGCAATTAGAATAAGGCGTATTGTCAACCTAACGGCCTCAGGCTCAACGGCTCGATATGCACCTGGCGACGCGTTGCCCCTTCTGCGAAACTGTCTTCCTTCTGCAACCGGCGCAGCTTGCGCAGCGCCGCGGCCTCGTGCGGTGCGGGCATTGCCAGGAAGTCTTCGACGCGTCGAGCAGTCTGTTCGACGTCTCCGAAGGCGGCGATTTTTCCACGGCCAAACCGGTTGCCGCCGCGGCGGCAATCGAAGCGCTGTCGGGTGTGCGGCAACCCAACCCCGACTTCAGCGGGGTCGCGTGGGACCCGTGGGCGCCGGCTTCGGAACAAGACTCCACCAGCATTTCCCGCAGCACGCTCGATGCCCGTTTGCGCGACCACGTGAGCAGCGTGCCGCTCGCGCCGCTGCCGCCTGGCGGCAACGAGCACGCCCCCGTCACATCGGGCACTCCTCGCCAGGCGACCGAACCGGAATTGCGCGCCGGCGCTTTCACGGCACCGCTACCCGCGGACGATGAGCCGACGCTGGCCGACGCGCCGCTCGAACCCTTCGCCTATCCCGCCGACAACGCGGTCGATGAAGCGCCTGTCGTCCCGCCCACCGCGCCTGCTCCACCACCGCGAGTCGAAGACGAAGCGCCGCGCGTCTGGCACAAGATCGAACGCCCCGAGCCGTCCACGCTCGATGAACCGGCGCTGCGCGAATCTGCAAGTCTGCATGGCATGCCCGACAACGAGCCGCGCTTCGGCCCGGTCGGTGGGGGCGTGGCCGGCTTCGGCGCCGCCGCAGGCATGGGTGCCGCAGGTGCCTCGGGCGCCGGCGGTCCCGGCGGCCCGCGCCCGCCGGGCGGTCCGTCGGCCGCCCCATCGAGCGGCGAGCCGTTCTCGGTCAATCCTCCCGTCGGCGATGGCGACGATCCGTTCCCGGTCGTGCGCGAAACCCGCCCGGTGGACGCCGGACGCGTCGGCTGGATCGTCGCCGGTGTGGTGCTCGCCGCGCTGCTCGTCATTGCGCTGCTCGCGCAACTCGCGTGGTGGCAACGCGAGACCGTGATGGTCAACCTGCCGCGCTCGCAGATCCTGTATGCGCAGGCCTGCGCGCATCTCGGCTGTCAGCTGACGCCGCCGCACGACCTCGAAGGCCTGCTGGTCGAGCCCTCCGATCTGCGGCAGATCGACGGCCCGCACAAGCTCGAGCTTAAGATGCCGCTGCACAACCGCCTGAACATCGCGCTCGCCTACCCCGCGATCGAACTCACGCTGCTCGACGATCAGAACAACGTCGCCGTGCGGCGCGTGCTGTGGCCGCAGGATTACGTGCCGCCCGGCACCGTGATCGCGTCCGGCCTGCCCGCGCACGCGACGCAGACGATGATCGTGCACCTCGACACCGGCACCGCGATCGCCTCCAATTTTCGCGTACAGATTTTTTATCCGTAACGCACCCTCGCGCGCCCGCTCCCGAGCGGGCGCATCATTGTCATAACTGACGCCCTTTTCGGAGCACAACACATGAGTCAAGTCACGCTGGGTGGCAACCCGATCGAAGTAAGCGGCACGTTCCCGTCGGTCGGCCAGCAGGCCTCCGCGTTCTCGCTGATCGGCCGAGACCTGAAGCCGCTGACGCTCGCCGACTTCGCCGGCAAGCGCAAGGTGCTCAACATCGTCCCGAGTCTCGACACGCCGACTTGCGCGACGTCGACGCGCAAGTTCAACGAAGCCGCTGCGAAGCTCAGCAACACGGCCGTGATCGTCGTGTCGGGCGACCTGCCGTTCGCGGCGTCGCGCTTCTGCACGACCGAGGGCATCGAGAACGTGGTGACCGCGTCGACGTTCCGCGGCCATGAGTTCGCGCAAGCGTACGGCGTCGACGTGACGAGCGGTCCGCTGACAGGCCTGACCGCGCGCGCGGTCGTCGTGCTCGACGAAAACGACAAGGTCGTGCACGCCGAGCTGGTCGGCGAGATCAAGAACGAGCCGAACTACGACGCAGCGCTCGCCGCGCTGAAGTAAGCCCTCTCGCGCGCGAACGACGGCGCCGCGCCTCGCGCGGCGCCGTCGGCGCGACGCGTCTCTTCCCAACGCTTTCATACAGGAACGCTCGCCTTGGCTACGCTCATCTGCGGCTCGCTCGCGTACGACAACATCATGACTTTCGAAGGCCGCTTTCGGGAGCACATCCTGCCGGAGCAGGTCCACATCCTGAACATAAGCTTTCTCGTGCCGACCATGCGTCGCGAGTTCGGCGGCTGCGCGGGCAACATCGCCTATGCGCTGAATCTGCTCGGCGGCGACGCGCGCATCATGGGCGCGATCGGCGCCGTCGACGCGCAGCTCTATCTGGACCGGCTCGCGCAGCTCGGCCTGTCGACGGAAAACGTGCTCGTCGTGCCCGACACCTACTCGGCGCAAGCAATGATCACGACCGACCTCGAGAACAACCAGATCACCGCTTTCCATCCGGGCGCGATGATGCAGTCGCATCAGAACCGCGCCGACGAAGTGGAGGGCCTGACGCTCGGCATCGTCGCGCCGGACGGCTATGACGGCATGGTCCAGCACTCCGAACAGCTTGCCGCCGCAGGCGTGCCGTTCATCTTCGATCCGGGCCAGGGCTTGCCGCTGTTCGACGGCGAGACGCTGCGGCGCATCATTGAACTTGCTACCTATGTAGCGGTCAACGACTACGAAGCCGCGTTGGTGAGCAACAAGACCGGCTGGTCGATCGAACAGATCGCCGGCAAGGTCGACGCGCTGATCATCACGCTCGGCGAGAAGGGTGCGCAGATCCATCACGGCGGCGGTATCGAAGAGATTCCGGCGGTCACGGCCAGGCAGGTGCTCGATCCCACCGGCTGCGGCGACGCGTTTCGCGGCGGCTTGCTCTACGGTATCGAGAAGGGTCTCGGCTGGGCCACGACCGGCCGTCTCGCCAGCCTGATGGGCGCACTGAAGATCGAGCATCAAGGCCCGCAAAACTACGCGCCCAGCCGGGCGGAAATCAACGAGCGGTTCAAGCAGGCCTTCGGATACGACCTGCACTGATATCGCGTGCTATGGGAGTTTGGGAATGAGAACATCGAGTCGCCTGATCGTCGTCACCTTGATCGCCGGTTCGCTGGCCATGTCGGGGTGTGCGGTCAACAGCAGCTCTCCCGACGTTTTCACCGCCTCGCAGGCGCAGCGTGAACAGACGGTTCGCATGGCCACGGTGGAGAGCGTGCGCGCGGTGCGGATCAGCACCAACGACGGTCAGCCGATCGGCATCGGCGCACTCGGTGGCGCGGCGCTCGGCGCGCTCGCAGGCAGCACGATCGGCGGCGGACGTGGCTCGGTCGCGACGGGTATCGTCGGCGGCATCGGCGGTGCGGTCGCCGGCAATGCAATCGAAAACCGCGTCGCCATGCGCGACGGTATCGAAATCACCGTGCGCCTCGACAACGGCGACATGCGCGCCGTCACCCAAACTGCTACCGGCGAAATCTTCCGCGCCGGCGATCGCGTGAGGCTGCTGTCGAGCGGCGGCGTCACGCGCGTCACACACTAAGCGCACCTCCCGCGCGGCGGCGCGTAGTTCAGCGCCGCGACGACGACTTCACACGCTTGGGTCCTCACGGGTCCATGCGTGTTTTTTCTTTTCGGGACGACGGGCAAAAAAAACCCGCCACCGGCACACCGGTAACGGGTCATTGACCGGGTGGTGCTCGCAAAACATCGAGCACGACCCGGTCATCCGACACATCGTACGACGTGTCGACCTAATGCTACTGCTTACGGACGGCTGCCCGTCGGGAACGGCCATGCCGCTGCCGGGTTCAGCGCGGTCTTCACCGTCGCCGCCGGTGCGCTCGAGACAGCAGGCGCAGCGGGAGCAGGCGCGGCCTTCTTGGCGACAGCCTTCTTCGCAGGGGCAGCCTTCTTCGCAGGCGCAGCGGCCTTCTTCGCGGCAGCCTTCTTGGCAGGTGCAGCTTTCTTGGCTGCAGCCTTTTTGGCAGGCGCCGCCTTCTTGGCAGCGGTCTTCTTCGCCGCGACCTTCTTCGCCGGTGCTGCCTTCTTCGCTGCGGCCTTCTTCGCCGGTGCGGCCTTCTTCGCTGCGACCTTCTTCGCTGCGGCTTTCTTCGCCGGTGCTGCCTTCTTCGCCGCGACCTTCTTGGCCGCAACCTTCTTGGCCGCAACCTTCTTCGCAGCGACCTTCTTCACTGCGGCTTTCTTCGCCGGTGCGGCCTTCTTCGCCGCGACCTTCTTCGCTGCAACCTTCTTCGCGGCGACCTTCTTCACTGCGACCTTCTTCGCGGCGACCTTCTTGGCCGGAGCAGCCTTCTTAGCCGGAGCAGCAGCCTTCTTGGCCGCGGTCTTCTTTGCTGCGGGCTTCTTGGCCGCGGCTTTCTTTGCAGTTGCCATCATTTTCTCCTTCAGGTTTTCAGATGAGGTCAGTTCAAACTACACCCTTCGTCAAAACCCGCTTCCCGCGGACGCTTCTCAGGGCGCGCGCTACGAAGCGGGCTATTCATCGGCGTACGCAGATGCGGCGCGCTTACGCTAATGAATGCGGTAAGGCGCGCCGTGCCCGAAGGCACCGCGCGCCAAATCTGGTCGGCGTCGCAAGGCGACGCCGGCAATTGCTTGATCGGGCCGCCGGCGACGACGCCAGCGGCTTTTTCCGGGGGGAAGTTTGCCCATCCCACTGAAGGGTCCGCAAAGTGCCTGTCATGTTTGTGGGCCGTCAAGGCACCGGGCACGCTTTGCATCAGGCCGTTCTGCTCCTAACCCGGGGCGCCGCGGCCACAGGCGGCGGCATCCCCATCAATGAATACATCCGCGATACGAATCCCGGCTTACTCCCAGGAAAGCGCACCGCCAGTCTGATATTCGATCACTCGCGTCTCGAAGAAATTGCGTTCCTTCTTCAGATCGATCATCTCGCTCATCCACGGGAACGGGTTTTCCTCGTTCGGGTAGAGCGGATCGAGACCGATCTGCTGGCAACGGCGGTTGCAGATGAAGCGCAGATAGCTCTTGAACATCGACGCGTTGAGGCCGAGCACGCCGCGCGGCATCGTATCTTCGGCGTAGCGGTATTCGAGCTCGACCGCCTGCTGGAAGATCGCGCGAATTTCGGCGCGGAACTCAGCTGTCCACAGGTGCGGGTTTTCCAGTTTGATTTGGTTGATCAGATCGATGCCGAAGTTGCAGTGCATCGACTCGTCGCGCAGGATGTACTGGTACTGTTCCGCCGCGCCGGTCATCTTGTTCTGGCGGCCGAGCGCCAGGATTTGCGTAAAGCCGACGTAGAAGAACAGGCCTTCCATCACACAGGCGAACACGATCAGCGAGCGCAGCAGCGTCTGGTCTGCTTCGAGCGTACCGGTCTTGAAGGCCGGGTCGGTCAGCACGTGGATGTACGGAATCAGGAATTCGTCTTTCGCGCGGATCGACGGAACCTCGTGATACGCGTTGAAGATTTCGCCCTCGTCGAGACCGAGCGACTCGACGATGTACTGGTAAGCGTGCGTGTGGATCGCCTCTTCGAACGCCTGGCGCAGCAGGAACTGGCGGCATTCGGGCGCCGTGATGTGGCGGTAGGTGCCCAGCACGATGTTGTTGGCGGCGAGGGAATCTGCCGTCACGAAGAAGCCGAGGTTGCGCTTGACGACGCGGCGCTCGTCTTCGGTCAGCCCGTTCGGGTCTTTCCACAGGGCGATGTCGCGCGACATGTTCACTTCCTGCGGCATCCAGTGGTTGGCGCAACCCGCCAGATACTTTTCCCAGGCCCACTTGTACTTGAACGGCACCAGCTGATTGACGTCGGTCTGGCCGTTGATGATGCGCTTGTCGGCGACATTGACGCGCGCTTCGGAAGCGGCCGCCGCGTTGCCAGCCGCGTTGCCAACATGAGCGACGGGAGCGACAGCGATGTCGTTCGCGAAGACTTCTTGAGCGAAGGGAGCATGCGAAGCGGAACGCGTTCCGATTTGCGAACCCACAGCCGACCCCGCAGCGTTGCGCAACACGTTCGGTTGCGTCGCGCTCGAGGGAGTTACGGCAGTGATCTCGTCATCCCAGTTGAGCATAAATGTCACCATCAATTTAGAACGGTTTGTACCATCTTTTCACGAGCGATAAAAGAGCTCACTCGCGAAAATTCCTGTTTTCGATTCGCGTTGCTACGTTCATACAACACTTTGTTCGACATGCTGCGTGTGACCCATCCAGTGACGCATCGAGTGACGCGCGATGAACGCGTGTTGAACATGTGTTGCCGAGGTCCTTCGCGAACTCGAAGAGCAACGTTTCGACACGACGTTTCGTTGCTCTATCTATATGTATTGCGCAGTGCGTTCACGGCATCCGCCGACTGATCGATGGATTGATCGATGCCGCACGAGCCGCGCATCGCGAGAGTCGGCGGTGAGCCGTGCTGAGCATGTTGCGTCAGCGTTGGCGGTCGAGCTGCGATGCCGCGTCGAGCGATCGTCTGGTGTTGCCAACGGCTGGGTTGCTTCACTGCATCGAAGAGCGGTGAGACTCCGATACTGCTCACCGCTCGTCGACCTGCGTCTACTTCATCGACGGGGCGCGTCGCTCACCGCCTGCGGATCACCATCTACGACCCTCGCGTGCAGTTAGCAAGCATCGCTCCCGCTGCTTGCCAATCTTTACTGGCAAGCCTCGCACTCGTCGAAGCCAGGATCGCCCGGACGCATCATGCAGACCGGACCATCCGCTTCGGGTGCCGCCTCGACTGCGACCGCGGCAGTCGCTGCAACCGTTGCCGCTGCCTGGAAGCCGCCGCCCACACCACCCGCCGCGCCACCGCCCACGCCGAAGCCGCCTGCCGCGCCGCCTGCGCCACCCGAGCCGTCATGACCCGAGCTCACCGCGTTCAGCGCGCCGTGCGCGACCGTCGACTTCTCGACGTGCGTCGCCGCCATCGTGCGCAGGTAGTAGGTGGTCTTCAGACCGCGCAGCCATGCGAGCTTGTAGATCTCGTCGAGCTTCTTGCCCGATGCGCCCGCCATGTAGATGTTCAGCGACTGCGCCTGGTCGATCCACTTCTGACGCCGCGAGGCCGACTCGACGAGCCATACCGGATCGACTTCGAACGCGGTCGCGTAGATCGCGCGCAGGTCGGCCGGGATGCGGTCGATGCGCGACAGCGTGCCGTCGAAGTACTTCAGGTCGGCGACCATCACTTCGTCCCACAGGCCGCGCGCCTTCAGGTCGCGCACCAGGTAGTCGTTGACCACCGTGAACTCGCCCGACAGGTTCGACTTCACGTACAGGTTCTGATAGGTCGGCTCGATGCACGCCGACACGCCGATGATGTTCGAGATCGTCGCGGTCGGCGCGATCGCCACGCAGTTCGAGTTGCGCATGCCGTAGGTCGAGATGCGCGAGCGCAGCGCGGGCCAGTCCATCGACTCGCTCGAATCGACCTCGACATAACCGCCGCGCGCTTCGGCGAGCAGCGCCACCGAATCCTGCGGGAGGATGCCGCGATCCCACAGCGAACCGCGGTAGCTCGAGTAGCGGCCGCGCTCTTCGGCGAGTTCGGTCGACGCGTAGTACGCGTAGTAGCAAACCGCTTCCATCGAGCGATCGGCGAACTCGACCGCTTCCTGCGACGCGTACGGCGTGCGCAGCACGTGCAGGCAGTCCTGGAAGCCCATGATGCCGAGACCGACCGGACGGTGCTTCAGGTTCGAGTTACGCGCCTTGGCGACCGCGTAGTAGTTGATGTCGATCACGTTGTCGAGCATGCGCATCGCGACGCTGATCGTGCGCTTCAGCTTGTCGTGGTCGAGCGCGAGCGTGCCGTCGGCCTGTTCCTTCAGGTGCGCGACGAGGTTCACCGAGCCGAGGTTACAGACGGCGATTTCGGCGTCGCTCGTGTTCAGCGTGATTTCCGTGCACAGGTTCGACGAATGGACGACGCCGACGTGCTGCTGCGGCGAGCGCACGTTGCACGGATCCTTGAACGTGATCCACGGATGGCCGGTTTCGAACAGCATGCCCAGCATCTTGCGCCACAGTTGCGCCGCCGGGATCTTCTTGAACAGCTTGATCTCGCCGCGCGCGACCTTGCCTTCGTAAGCCGTGTAAGCCGCTTCGAACTGGGCGCCGAACTTGTCGTGCAGGTCCGGGCAGGTGGACGGCGAGAACAGCGTCCAGTCGCCGCCTTCCATCACGCGCTTCATGAACAGGTCGGGAATCCAGTTCGCGGTGTTCATGTCGTGCGTGCGACGACGGTCGTCGCCGGTGTTCTTGCGCAGCTCGAGGAATTCCTCGATGTCGAGGTGCCACGATTCGAGGTACGCGCACACCGCGCCCTTGCGCTTGCCGCCCTGGTTCACGGCGACCGCCGTGTCGTTGACGACCTTCAGGAAGGGCACCACGCCCTGCGACTTGCCGTTAGTGCCCTTGATGTGCGAGCCGAGCGCGCGCACACGCGTCCAGTCGTTGCCGAGGCCGCCGGCGAACTTCGACAGCAGCGCGTTTTCCTTCAGCGCTTCGTAGATGCCGTCGAGGTCGTCGTCGACCGTGGTCAGGTAGCAAGACGACAGCTGCGAGCGGCGCGTGCCGGAGTTGAACAGCGTCGGCGTCGAACTCATGAAGTCGAAGCTCGACAGCACGTTGTAGAACTCGATCGCGCGCGCTTCGCGGTCGATCTCGTTCAGCGACAGACCCATCGCGACACGCATAAAGAATGCCTGGGGCATTTCGATACGCACGTTGTCGTGATGCAGGAAGTAACGGTCGTACAGCGTCTGCAGACCGAGGTAGCCGAACTGCAGGTCGCGGTTCGCGTCGAGCGCGGACCCGAGGCGCTTCAGGTCGAACTGCAGCAGCTTGTCGTCGAGCAGCTCGGCTTGCACGCCGCGCTTGATGAACTGCGGGAAGTACTCGGCGTAGCGCTCGTCCATCTCGGCTTGCGTGACTTCCTCTTCGAGAATCTCGCGGCGGATCGTATGCAGCAGGATGCGCGCGGTGACCTGGCTGTAGGCCGGGTCCTTTTCGATCATCGTACGGGCAGCGAGGATCGCCGAGTCGTACACCTGGCTCATCGGCACGCCGTCGTACAGGTTCTTCACCGTTTCCGCCACGATCGGCTCGGCGCTTACCGCGTCGCCGAGGTTCGCGCACGCGGACTCGATGATGCCGCGCAGCGCAGCCATGTCCAGCGGACGCGTGATGCCGTTGTCGGTCACGTTCAGGCCCGGGGTGCTGGCGCTTTCCGCTGTCTGACCTTCAAGAGCGTCATGCGCGCGCGCCTGGTTGCGCTTCTCGCGATACAGCACGTAAGCACGCGCGACGTTGTGTTCGCCGCCGCGCATCAGCGCGAGTTCGACCTGATCCTGAATGTCTTCGATATGGAACGTGCCGCCATTCGGACGGCTGCGCACCAGCGCGCGCACCACGTTCTGCGTGAGTTGCTCGACCAGTTCGCGCACCCGTGCCGACGCCGCGCCCTGACCACCGTTGACGGCGAGGAACGCCTTCGTCACGGCGATCGCGATTTTCGACGGCTCGAACGACACCACGCTGCCGTTGCGGCGGATCACCTTGTAGTCGGCGTAATTCGCTTGCGGCGCGAGCGCCTGCGCGCCTTGGGTCTGGCCGAAGGCCTGGCCAGTCGGTGAGCCCTCGTAACGGGTCGTCACGTTGTCGGTGGTTTGCATGTGCAAAGCTCCTGGTCTTGGAAATATTGCGGCGAGTGCCGCGGATTAAATCGAACGCCGCGCCGCCGCGTGCGCGTGCGATGAGGTGCAGGAAGGCCGGCTACGCCGGTTGGCGGGATGCAACTGCGAGGAAGCCTGGTTCGATTTGATGACGGTCTTCATCGGGTCGGTCGCGATCACTGGCTGGTCCTTTCCGAATGCTTCTGGATGCGGCCGGAGGTCCCCTACCGGCTGCGCCCCAGGAATTTTTTCGCTGTCTGGAATGCTTGCGGTGCCATGCTCGGGGAGCGGGACGCCGCAGACTTATCCACTCCTATTCACTCGGTTATGCACATGGTTATTCACAGCACAACACAAGATATAGTGCGAAACTCAGTTGTCGGCACCAAGTATAGTGGAGTTTCGAGACAGATCAAATGGTTTTATTTGCGCTTGCAGTCTTGACTTTTGCTTTACGCGGCGCGCAGAAGCTCTCCGGAGAAGCAGGCTGCGCCTCGTTCTCCGTGGATCACGCAAGATCGTGCGAAGGGGGTTACCGCGTTTCGGAAAACTTGAGATAGGGGAAATACCGACCGTCGAGCAACGTGTCGCGCTGCAGTCGCGGCCACTCGAAATACGGACCGGGATCGGTCTTGCGACCGGGTGCGATGTCGGAGTGGCCGGCAAGCGCGTCGATCGGATAGCGTGCCTTCAGTGCTCTGACGAGCGCGGCGAGCGTGCGGTATTGCGCCGCTTCGAAGACGGTGGTGTCGCTGCCTTCGAGCTCAATGCCGATCGAGAAATCATTGCAGCGCTCGCGGCCGAAAAAATTCGACGGCCCCGCGTGCCACGCGCGTTCGTTGCACGACACGAACTGCTCGAGTGCGCCATCGCGATGAATTACGAAATGCGCGGACACGCGCACGCCGCGCAGATGCGTGTCGTAGTACGGGTGAGTGTTGCAGTCGAGCGCGTTCTGGAACAGCTCGGCAATCGCGCTGCCGCCGAACTCGTTCGGCGGCAGGCTGATGTTGTGAACGACGATCAGCGTCGGCAGCGCGCCTTGCGGCCGCGCTTCGAAGTTTGGCGAGGGGAGCTTGCGTGCGGCAGGGACCCAACCGTCGGCATCGACGGTGTACGCGCCGCTCATCGGGCGTCGCGGCCGCTCGGACGCGCGCCGTGGCGCTGCGCGTGCGCGGCGCAGCAGAACGCCTGGCCCGCGACGCTGACCGAGTCGCTCTTCGGTGCGTGCACGCCGCACTCGACGCAGCGGATCATCGGCTCGGCAAGCTGCGGCTGTTGCCCATTCGAAGAACGCGCGCCGCCATTCGCGGTGCCGGCAGCGTTGGCGCCGCCGGCACCGGTGCGTTGCGCGGATTGCGCGTCGTGGCGGCGCAGCGCCTTCACGAGCCATTGACCGACGATGAACAGCAGAATCAGCAAAAAGATTTGTCGCATGGGGACACTCACACTACGGGCCGGTGCAACAGCACCTCGAAAACAAAACGGCTGCCGACGTACGCGAGCAACAGCGCGACGAACGAGGCCAGCACCCAGCGCAACGCCGCACGGCCGCGCCAGCCGGACACCTTGCGCGCGGTCAGCAGCGCGCCGAACATCACCCACGAAAGAATCGCGAACACGGTCTTGTGATCGAGCCGCAACGCGCGGTCGATCAGTTGCTCGCTGAACAGGATGCCCGACAGCAGCGTCAGCGTGAGCAGCACGAAGCCGGCGCCGATCAGACGGAACAGCAGCTTCTCGAGCGTCAGCAGCGGCGGCAGCGTGTCGAGCCAACTCGACCACCAGCCGTTGTGCGCCGCCGCGTGCCTTTGCGCGAGACCACCGCGCATCGAATGCAGACGCCGCTCGACCGCCAGCATCAGCACCGCGTGCAGCGCCGCGATCGCGAACAGACCGTACGCGATATTCGCAATCAGGAAGTGCAGCTTGAACATCGGCGCGGCCGCATACGGCAGCACGCGCACGCCGCCGAACGCGAGCGGCAGCAGCGACGCGACGCACGCGAGTGGCAACACCAGCAGGCGCAGTCCGTCGAGCGGAAAAAAGAAACTCTCGATCCAGTAGATGCCGGCGCCGAGCCAGAACATCGCCGACAGCGCAAACGCGAAGCCGAATACCATCGCGTTCTGCGGGAAGATCGTGGTATGCAGCAGCACGCCGTGAGCGAGCAGCGCGACGAACAGCAGCGCGCGCCCGGGTGCGCTCATGCCGGAGGCCATCAGAGCGCCCGCGTTGGCGGCATGACCGGGCAGCGGCGGCACGCTCTCGAGCAGTGGACGCACGGCCACGTGCCGGTGCGAGCGCCAGCCGGCCACGGCAAGACCGCCGTAGAGAAGCGCGGTGAGGGCATACAGTACAATATCCATATTCGAAGTTTACACTAGGGCCCTGCTCCGCGACGTCTTGCGCTTCGCGCGCTGCGCGGGCCCACCGTTCATCGCTCCCCATGCTCGACAATCTGACTCAACGGATGGCGCGCGTCGTCAAGACGCTGCGCGGCGAAGCCCGGCTCACCGAGGCGAACACCCAGGAAATGCTGCGCGAGGTGCGTCTCGCACTGCTCGAGGCCGACGTGGCGCTGCCCGTCGTGCGCGAGTTCATCGCGAAGGTCAAGGAGAAGGCGCTCGGCGAGGAAGTGATCTCCAGCCTATCGCCGGGTCAGGCGCTCGTCGGCGTCGTGCAGCGCGAACTGACCGCGGTGATCGGCGGCGATTACGAAGGCAAGGCCTCCGAGCTCAATCTCGCCGTCGCGCCGCCCGCGATCATCCTGATGGCGGGTCTGCAGGGTGCCGGTAAAACGACCACGGTCGGCAAGCTCGCCAAGCTGCTGCGCGAGAAGTACAAGAAGAAGGTGCTGACCGTTTCGTGCGACGTCTATCGTCCCGCCGCCATTGCGCAGCTGAAAACGGTGACCGAGCAGGTCGGCGCGGACTTCTTCCCGTCGGAGCCGAACCAGAAGCCGGTCGACATTGCCCGCGCCGCGCTCGACTGGGCCAAGCGCCACTATCACGACGTGCTGCTCGTCGACACGGCCGGCCGTCTCGGTATCGACGAGGCGATGATGAACGAAATCACCGCGCTGCACGCCGAGCTGAAGCCGGCGGAAACGCTGTTCGTCGTCGACGCGATGCTCGGCCAGGACGCGGTCAACACCGCAAAGGCGTTCAGCGACGCGCTGCCGCTCACCGGCGTCGTGCTGACCAAGCTCGACGGTGATTCACGCGGTGGCGCGGCGCTTTCGGTGCGTCACGTGACGGGCAAGCCGGTCAAGTTCGTGGGTGTCGCCGAAAAACTCGACGGCCTCGAAGTGTTTCACCCGGACCGCATGGCGAGCCGGATCCTCGGCATGGGCGACATTCTCGCGCTGGTGGAGGAAGCGCAGCGCGGCGTCGACGTGCAGGCCGCGCAGAAGCTCGCCGACAAGGTCAAGAAAGGCGGCGACTTCGACCTCAACGATTTCCGCGCTCAGCTCACGCAAATGAAGGGCATGGGCGGCCTGTCGTCGCTGATGGACAAGCTGCCCGCGCAGTTCCAGCAAGCCGCGGCCGGCGCCGACATGAGTCAGGCCGAGAAGCAGATGCGCCGCATGGAAGGCATCATCAACTCGATGACGCCGGCCGAGCGCGCCAAACCCGAACTGATCAAGGCGACCCGCAAGCGCCGCATCGCCGCGGGCGCGGGCGTGCAGGTGCAGGAGGTCAACCGCATGCTGAACCAGTACGAACAGATGCGCACGATGATGAAGAAGCTCAAGGGCGGCAACCTGCAGAAGATGATGCGCGGCATGAAGGGCATGATGCCCGGCATGCGCTAAGCTTGATGGGACCGGCGCGCGCTCGCGCCGAGTGCGGCGCGGCTGACTTCGGCATCGTGCGGGTTTATTCTGTAGCGCATTGCGCCGTCGCTCGCAGGAATGTCCCCCGGGATGTTGCCTCCTACACTATGTATACAGTTACCGTCCGTCAGACGTCATGAACCGCGAAGAAGCCCTCCATATTTTTCGACACTCCGAAGAGATAGTTTCGGCCTCGGACGTCACTGCGTCGATCGCCCGCATGGCGGCTGCCATCCGCGACGAGATGAGCGAGGACTTCCCGCTCGTGCTGTCGGTGATGGGCGGCGCCGCGGTATTCACAGGCATGCTGCTGCCGCACCTCGATTTCCCGCTCGAGTTCGACTACATCCACCTGACGCGCTACCGCAATACGACGAAGGGCAGCAACGAGATGCAATGGCGCGTCGCGCCGGCCGAGTCGGTCAAGGATCGCGAGGTGCTCGTGCTCGACGACATCCTCGACGAAGGCGAGACGATGGCCGCAATCCGCGACCGCATCCTCGCGATGGGCGCGAAGCGCTTCCTGTCCGCGGTGCTGTGCGAGAAGATCATTCCGAAGGCGAAACCGCTGCGCCCCGATTACTGCGGCTTCGAAGTGCCGGACCGGTACGTGTTCGGCTGCGGGATGGATGCGAAGGGCTACTGGCGCAACCTGCCGACCATTCGGGCGCTGACCGAGGGAGCGTGAGCGGGACATCCGCCCTGCCCTACCGGCGAAAAAAAAGCAGCCTGCCCGGCTGCTTTTTTATGGCTGCGACGGTGGCAATGCGCGCACCGGCTCGCGCTTCACAGCTTGTGCACGAAGGAGCGGATTCCACCGAGCATCATCTCGACTGAAATCGCGACGAGCACGAGCCCCATCAGCCGCTCGAACGCCGCCATCACCCGTTCACCGAGCCACGCCTGAATGCGCTCGGCGAGCATCAGCACGATCGCACAGATAATCATCGTGACGGTCAGCGCGCCGATCCACTCGAACGTCTTGCCCGGCGCCT
Source organism: Paraburkholderia lebeckiae (assembly GCF_014201005.1). NCBI lineage: Bacteria > Pseudomonadati > Pseudomonadota > Betaproteobacteria > Burkholderiales > Burkholderiaceae > Paraburkholderia > Paraburkholderia lebeckiae. Next base: position 345,753 of record NZ_JACHDK010000006.1, read on the forward strand.
GCGAAGTCAGCAGCATAACCGTCGCCAACGCCGACGGACCCGCTAGCGCCGGAATCGCGAGTGGCACGATCAGCGGCTCGCCGCCGCGCGCGTCGCCGCCGAACGGACCGTCCGGATGCGGAAACACCATGCGCAGCGCAATCAGAAACAGCACGATGCCGCCGCCGATCCGCAACGACTGGTCACTGAGGCTCATCATGCGCAGAAAGCTCTGCCCGAGCATCATGAACACCAGCAGGATCGCAAACGCGATCGCGACCTCGCGCAGGATCACGACCGTGCGACGCTCCGGCGACACACCTCGCAGGCAACTGACGAAGATCGGGATGTTGCCGAGCGGATCGGTGATCAGGATCAGCAGCACCGTCGCGGACAGGAAGGTGTACTCCACTGCCCGCTCCGCTTAGTTCGCCAGCGCCGCGCGCACTTTGCCGATCACGGTCTGCGCGGCGTCCGCGACCGGCAGCAGCGTCGCTTCGGCCTCGCGACGGCCCTGATACTCGATCTTGCCGTCCTTCAGACCACGGTCGCCGATCACCAGTCGATGCGGCACGCCGATCAGTTCCCAGTCGGCGAACATCACGCCCGGCCGCTCGCCGCGATCGTCGAGGATCACGTCGATACCGGCCGCGACGAGTTCCGCGTACAGCTTGTCGGCCTGCTCACGCACCGCGTCGCTGCGGTCATAGCCCATCGGGCACAGCACGACTTCGAACGGCGCAATCGACTCCGGCCAGATGATGCCCTTGTCGTCGAAATTCTGTTCGATCGCGGCGCCGAGAATCCGCGTGACGCCGATGCCGTAGCAGCCCATTTCCATCGGCCGAGGCTTTCCGGTTTCGTCGAGACAGGTCGCGTTCATCGCTTCGGAATACTTGGTGCCGAGCTGGAACACGTGGCCCACTTCGATGCCGCGGCAGATGTCGAGCACGCCCCTGCCGTCCGGCGACGGATCGCCCTTCTTCACATTGCGGATGTCGGCGACGAGCGGCTCCGGCAGATCGCGGCCCCAGTTCACGCCGGTGGTGTGATAGTCGACGTCGTTCGAGCCGACCACGAAGTCGCTCATGTTCGCGACCGTGCGGTCCGCGATCACCTTGACCGGCTTCTTCGTGTTGATCGGACCGAGATAGCCCGGCGGCGTGCCGAACGTCTCGACGATCTCGGCTTCGGTCGCCATGCGGAAATTAGCGAGGCCCGGGAGCTTGGCCGCCTTGATCTCGTTCAAATCATGATCGCCACGCAGCATCAGCAGCCAGATCGTCGGCTCGGCGCCTTCGTTCTCGGTGGCGAGCACGACCGACTTGATCGTGCGTTCGAGCGGAATGTTCAACAGTTCGGCAACCGCCTCGCACTTCGCCTTGCCGGGCGTCGCGGTCTTCTTCATCTCTTCTTCCGGCGCCGCGCGCTCTGCGATCAGCGGTAGCGCTTCGGCTGCCTCGACGTTCGCGGCGAAATCGGAGGTCGGGCAATACGCAATGTCGTCTTCGCCGGTGTCGGCGATCACATGGAACTCATGCGAGCCGCTGCCGCCGATCGAGCCGTTGTCGGCCGCCACCGCGCGGAAGTCCAGACCGAGGCGCGTGAAGATGCGCACGTACGCGTCGTACATCTTGCGATACGACTCGCGCAGACCCTCCGCGTCCTTGTCGAACGAGTACGCGTCTTTCATGATGAATTCGCGGCCGCGCATCACGCCGAAACGCGGACGGATCTCGTCGCGGAACTTCGTCTGGATCTGATAGAAGTTGACCGGCAGTTGGCGATAGCTCTTGATCTGGTTGCGCGCGATGTCGGTAACCACTTCCTCGTGCGTCGGGCCCATCACGAAATCGGCCTGCTTGCGGTCCTTGAAGCGCAGCAGCTCGGGACCGTACTTCTCCCAGCGCCCCGATTCCTGCCACAGTTCGGCCGGCTGCACGGCCGGCATCAATAGCTCGATGGCGCCCGCCCGGTTCATTTCCTCACGCACGATCGCTTCCACCTTGCGGATCGAACGCAGGCCGACCGGCAGGTAGTTATAGATACCGCCCGCGACGCGACGGATCATGCCCGCGCGCACCATGAGCTTGTGGCTGATGATTTCGGCGTCGGCGGGCGCTTCTTTGAGAGTGCCGATAAAGAAACGGGAAGCTTTCATTCAAGGTGTCCAAAAGCGGCGGCTTCCGGTAGGACCGCCAGAAAAGAGGAAATGGGGAAAATCGACACAGATCCGCGGCGAAGCCCGCAGGGCTCGCCCGACTGGCGGCGCCCTGCCCCTGCGCGGCGCCGAAACCGCCGCGCAAAGCCTCTCTCACAAGGGATAGGCACGGAAAACCGACAGGCTACCGCAAACCCGGGCCTGTTGCGGCGAATCGCTCCATTCTTATGCGATTCGGTGCGTAGGGTCCGTTATCTGTTTATAATCAAAGCAATTTTAAAGGATTCGAAGGTGGTTGTATGCTGGATCGTGAAGGCTTTCGCCCGAACGTCGGCATCATCCTCTTGAACGCGCACAACGAGGTGTTTTGGGGCAAACGGCTCCGTGAACATTCCTGGCAGTTTCCGCAAGGGGGCATCAAATATGGTGAGACCCCCGTGCAAGCGATGTATCGGGAGTTACACGAAGAGACCGGGCTGCTTCCTGAGCACGTCAAGGTGATCGGTCGCACGCGCGACTGGTTGCGTTATGAGGTGCCTGACAAGTTCATCAAGCGCGAAGTACGCGGTCATTACCGCGGCCAGAAACAAATCTGGTTTTTGCTCCGGATGGTAGGACGCGACTGCGACATCTGTTTGCGCGCCACCGACCACCCTGAGTTCGATGCGTGGCGTTGGAACGAGTATTGGGTGCCGCTCGACTGTGTGATCGAGTTCAAGCGGGATGTGTATCAGTTGGCGCTGACGGAGCTGTCCCGTTTCATGCGCCGGCCTGCGCCGCGTGCGGAAAAACCTGGCGGGCATCATGGGTCGCGTTATCCCCGGATAGCGTCGTCGATGCAAAGCCCGCCGGATTCCACGGTAAGCATGGCGGTCACCACCGTCACTACCGTAACTTCGGTCAGCGTCGAAACTTCGACGCACGTGCTGGTCGCGCCGGATTGCGGTCCCGGCTCACCGGATGCGAACATGAGATCGGAGCACGAGTGCGAAACGGCCGAAGCCGACGAGGCCGTCGCCCCGTTAGTCCGACGAGGCGTGCGCGGTTAACCATTCCAGGCGGCGGCTCGCGCCGCCTCTCTCTGGCGCGGCTTTCGAGCCGCGTCTGTCTCTCGAGGGAATCAGATTGAAAGCATTTGCATTCGCCGTGGCGTGCGTCGCCACCGGCGCCCTGCTGGCAGGCTGTTCGAGCGCCGGCAAACCGACCAACAAAGACGACAGCGAGTTCACCTATCTGCTTGACCGCAAGAGCAACTGGGTTGAAAACAAGGTCGACACATTGCCGCCGCTGCCCTCCGATGCGAACCTGCTGTCGTTCGAAGTCTCCGGCAATACGCCGCTGCAATTTGCGATCGACCCGAAGTCGGTCAGCGTCGGCGACGACGGCGTCGTGCGTTACACGGTGGTCGTCACGAGCCCGGGCGGTGCGCGCAACGTCAATTACGAGGGCATCCGCTGCGACACGTATGAATGGCGTCAGTATGCGGGCCTGAACGCCGATCACGACGGCTGGGACACGACGGTCGCGAACCCGTTTTCGCGGATCGAAAACGGCGCGCTGAATGCGTACCAGGCCGCGTTGTATCAGGACTATATGTGCGCAAACAAGATTCCGACCGGCAGCGCGCAGCACATCGTCGAGAACATTCGTTACAAGCGCACGCAGACGTCGCAGATTCATTGACGCCGTTGCTTATACGTGTCGATTAAAAAGCCGTTCCAGCCTGCGCTGGAACGGCTTTATTGTTGGCTCTTCGTACGCGCGATATGCGCGCCGCTTCGCAGATCAAAGCACCACGAGATTGTCGCGATGAATCAGTTCGGGCTCGAGCATATAGCCGAGCACTGACTCAATTTCGCCGCTCGGACGCCGCTGGATCAGTTTGGTTTCCGCGCTGCTGTAGTTCGTCAAACCACGTGCGACCTCGCGGCCTGACGCGCTCAGACACGCGATCACCTCGCCGCGCGCGAATGCACCCTGCACACCGACGATGCCGATCGGCAGCAAGCTCTTGCCGCCGGCGGTCAGTTTTTCGACCGCGCCGTCATCGATCACGACGTGGCCGCGCACCTGCAGGTGATCGGCCATCCATTGCTTGCGCGCCGCCATGCGCGCGGTGCGTGCGATCAGTTCGGTGCCGATCGCCTCGCCGGCCGCCAGTCTCACCAGCACGTCCGACTCGCGCCCACTCGCGATCACCGTATTGGCGCCGCTATGGGCCGCACGCTTCGCGGCGAGAATCTTGGTCAGCATGCCGCCGCGGCCGAGGCTCGAGCCCGCACCGCCCGCCATCGCCTCGAGCTCAGGCGCGCCGGCGTCGGCTTGCTGGACGAGTGTCGCGGTCGGGTCCTTGCGCGGATCTGCGGTGAAGAGGCCTTGCTGGTCCGTCAGAATGATCAGCGCGTCGCCCTCGATCAGATTGGCAACCAGCGCGCCGAGCGTGTCGTTGTCGCCGAACTTGATTTCGTCGGTGACGACCGTGTCGTTCTCGTTGATGATCGGTACAACTCCGAGTCCCAGCAGCGTGAGCAGCGTGGAGCGAGCGTTCAGATAGCGCTCGCGGTCAGCAAGGTCAGCGTGAGTAAGCAGGATCTGCGCAGTCTGGATGGAATGTTCGGCGAAGCGGCTTTCGTACACTTGCGCGAGACCCATCTGACCGACCGCCGCGGCCGCCTGCAGCTCATCGATTTCACGCGGCCGCTTCGTCCAGCCGAGCCGCTGCATACCCTCGGCGATCGCGCCCGAGCTGACCAGCACGACTTCCTTGCCTTGCGCGCGCAGTGCGGCAATTTGCGCGGCCCAGCGGCCGATCGCCGCATGATCGAGGCCGCGCCCGTCGTTCGTGACGAGGCTCGAACCGACTTTGACGACCAATCGCCGTGAATCTGCGATGACGGAACGCATTGTGCGCTGTCTCCCAAGATGACCCGTGATGCATACCGGCACCCGCCGCTGGCGCCGGCGCTCGAGTTGTTATTCCTGCGGATCGGTGCCGGCTTCGCGGGTCGGGGCCGGTACTTGCGTCCCGTCGCGGAAACGCACGTCGGAGGCCAGGTCTTCGGCTTCGGCCGCGCGTTGCGCGTTGGAGTGCTCGGCGAGGTAGTCGAACACCGCGTAGCAAAGATTTTCACAGCCCTGGCCAGTCAGCGCCGAGATCTCGAACACCGGACCGTCCCAGCCGAAGCCGTCGAGGAAAGCCGCCACGCGCGCTTCGCGATCGTCCTCAGGCACCATGTCCAGCTTGTTCAGCACAAGCCAGCGCGGCTTCTGATAAAGCTCTTCGTCGTACTTGCGCAGTTCGTTGACGATCGCCTTCGCTTCCGCGACCGGATCGATCGATTCATCGAACGGTGCGATGTCGACGATGTGCAGCAGCAGCCCGGTGCGTTGCAGGTGGCGCAGGAATTGATGGCCTAGGCCGGCGCCTTCCGCCGCGCCTTCGATCAGCCCCGGGATGTCGGCAATCACGAAGCTGCGGCTCGGCCCGACGCGCACGACGCCGAGGTTCGGCGCGAGCGTGGTGAACGGGTAGTCGGCGATTTTCGGCTTCGCGTTCGACACCGACGAGATAAACGTCGACTTGCCCGCATTCGGCATGCCGAGCAGACCGACGTCGGCCAGAACTTTCAGTTCGAGGCGGACCATGCGGCGCTCGCCCGGCTTGCCGTCGGTCTTCTGACGCGGCGCGCGGTTCGTGCTGGACTTGAAATGGAGGTTGCCGAGGCCGCCGGCTCCCCCTTGCGCGATTTGCACGCTCTGGTTGTGCTCGGTCAGATCGGCGATCAGCTCGCCGGTTTCCATGTCCGTGATGGTGGTGCCGACCGGCATGCGCAGCGTGATGTCGTCGCCGCCCTTGCCGTAGCAATCCGAGCCGCGGCCGTTTTCGCCGTTGCGCGCCAGATGTTTTTTCGCGTAGCGGTAATCGATCAGCGTGTTGATGTTGCGGTCAGCCACCGCGATCACGCTGCCGCCCCGGCCGCCGTCACCACCATCGGGGCCGCCGAACGGGACGAACTTCTCGCGGCGCATCGACGCGCTGCCATCCCCTCCGTCGCCGGCGATGACTTCAATCCTCGCTTCGTCAATGAACTTCATGCGTTACTCCGTCACGTGGTGTACTGCCCGATTCGATGCAGGGGTTGATACTGATTGGATGCTGCTATTTTGCCGCGCGCGCCGCGCGTTGATCAATCGACCGAACTCCATGGTCCGCCGATGAGGAGCGGTCGGCTGCGCGGCTTCGGCGCCAAGCTAAAGAGGCTCCGCAATAAAAAAGGCCCCGCGAACTTCGCGGGGCCTTTTTCCGGTCCTGAAGCCCGTGCCTGATTAAACTCAGGCTGCCGGGACGACGGAAACGGTGTGCTTCTTCGCCGCGCCCTTCGTCGAAAACTGGACGTGGCCGTCCTTCAGCGCGAACAGGGTGTGATCTTTGCCCATGCCGACGTTCTCGCCAGCGTGCATCCGCGTACCGCGCTGACGCACGATGATGCCACCAGCGTTGATAGCCTGGCCGCCGTAAACCTTAACGCCGAGGCGCTTCGATTCGGAGTCGCGGCCGTTCCGGGACGATCCGCCTGCCTTTTTGTGTGCCATTTGATTTGCTCCTTAACCGGTGCGCTTACGCGTTGATCGCGTCGATGCGCAGTTCGGTATAGTTCTGGCGGTGGCCGCCATGCTTCTGGTAGTGCTTCCGGCGACGCATCTTGAAGATCGTCACTTTGGCGTGACGACCTTGCGACACGACGGTAGCCTTGACGGAAGCCCCACTGACCAGCGGCGTACCGAACTTAATCGATTCGCCTTCGCCCACTGCGAGAACCTGGTCGAGCGTGATTTCAGCGTCAATGTCTGCCGGTATCTGTTCTACTTTAAGTTTTTCGCCGACGGCAACCTTGTACTGCTTGCCACCGGTTTTTATGACCGCGTACATTGAGAACCTCACTCTGTATTCATTTTCCCACGCACCGCGCGCGGAAACTCTCAATTATACATAGAGTTAGCTGCTCGGTCAAAAGCTGCTTACCAAACCGTCTACCGTCCGGCTTCGCCTCCCTCGCAGGCGCTCGCAGACGGCAAACCTGCGACGCGCGGCGCCCCGCAGACGGCCTTGGCAGGTGCCCCGCGCGCGATGCGGAACGCATCCACGCGGCAGCCGACGACCCGGAAGCGCCCCGATCGCCTTATAATTCGCGGCACTACCCAATTCAGCCATCATGTCGTCGACTGCCACCACCTCCCCCAACGTCGCCAGCCTGCTTGCTCCGATCGCCGAAGACATGCAGCAGGTCAATCGCGTCATCCGGCAACGTCTTGCGTCGGACGTGATGCTAATCAATCAGATTTCCGAGTACATCATCAGCGCCGGCGGCAAGCGGCTGCGGCCCGCGCTGCTGTTGCTGGTGGCGGGTGCGCTGGGCGATACGACGGGGCACCGGCACGAGCTGGCAGCGGTCGTCGAATTCATTCACACGGCCACGCTGCTGCATGACGACGTGGTCGACGAGTCCGACCTGAGGCGCGGCCGCCAGACCGCCAATGCGCTGTTCGGCAACGCGGCGAGCGTGCTGGTCGGTGACTTTCTCTACTCACGGTCGTTCCAGATGATGGTCGGCGTAGGCAAGATGCGCGTGATGGAAATTCTGTCGGAGGCGACCAACATCATCTCTGAAGGCGAAGTGCTGCAGTTGTTGAACATGCACGATGCCGACGTCGACGAAGCCCGTTACATGCAGGTGATCCGCTACAAGACCGCAAAGTTGTTCGAGGCGGCCGCCCAGCTCGGCGCGGTGCTGGCCGGCTCGGACGCGAAAACCGAAGCCGCCGCCGCCGAGTATGGCCGTCGCATCGGCACCGCGTTCCAGATCATGGACGACTGGCTCGACTACACAGGCACGGCCGAGTCGATGGGCAAGAACGCCGGCGACGATCTGCGCGAAGGCAAACCGACGCTTCCGCTCATCTATCTGATCGAACGCGGCACGCCCGAGCAGTCGGCGCTCGCGCGCGAAGCCATCGAGCAAGGTGGCACCGACCGTTTCGATACGATTTTCGACGCGATCACGCGCTCGGGCGCGCTGGATCACACGCTGGAGTGCGCGAAACAGGAGGCGCAGGCAGCCGCGGCAGCAATTTCGTCATTTCCCCATTCCATTTTCAAAGAGAGCCTGCTAGACTTATGCTCTTACTCGACGGCAAGGCAGTCTTGAACAAGACTGAAACACCGAATTAGTCTGAATCGAGTCAGCATTACCAAATCGGGGTGTAGCTTAGCCTGGTAGAGCGCTACGTTCGGGACGTAGAGGCCGGAGGTTCGAATCCTCTCACCCCGACCAGATTGTCCTTGTTAGCTCAAGGTTCAAAACCGCCGCAGCATTGCTGGGCGGTTTTTTGTTTTGCGCGGCGCTTTTTTCGTCGCTCTCGTGCTGCCCTTCGCCGCTTTCCTTCCTCCGGCTCGTCAGGCACAGTGCATACGTTGCCACGTTGTCGTTCTAGCGGCGTCAGCCGCCGTCCACGCCGGAACGCGCGGCCCCCTCTGCTATATTCTCTCCATCCTTTCCCCCTATTTTTTCACGACGCGTGGAACAACTTCCCTTATGGGCGCAGATCGGCGCCGTCCTTCTGCTCCTTGTCTGCTCCGCCTTCTTTTCCATTTCCGAGACAGCGATGATGGCGCTCAATCGTCATCGCCTCAAACATCTCGCCAGCAAGAACACGCTCGGCGCAAAGACGACTCAGGGCCTGCTCGCAAAAACCGATCAGCTGCTCAGCGTGATCCTCATCGGCAACAACCTGTTCAACACGATCATTCCGGTACTGACGACATCGCTCGCGCTGCACACGTTCGGCCGCAATAGCCTCGTGCTGTCGATCGCGACCGGTATCGTCGCGTTCCTCATTATCGTGTTCGCGGAGATCACACCGAAGATCGTCGGCGCGACGTTTCCCGAGAAAATCGCGCTGCCCGCGAGCCTGCTCATCGCGCCGTTGATGCGCGTCGCGAGACCACTGATCTGGTTTGTCAACTTGTTCGCGACCGGCATCCTGCGCGTGCTGCACATCAACACGAAGGGCGCGCGCGACCAGCGGCTGTCCACCGAAGAACTGCGCACCATCGTGCTCGAGTCGGGAAGCTTCATGCCCACCAAGCACCGCAGCATCCTGCTGAACCTGTTCGACCTCGAAAACATCTCCGTCGATGACGTGATGATCCCGCGCCGCCGTATCGAGGCGCTCGACTTCGATGCGCCGTTCGAACAGATCCTGCATCAACTGGAGACCTGCTATCACAACAAGCTGATCGTCTACCAGGGCGACATCGACCGCGTGCTCGGTGTGCTGCACGTGCGCAAGACGCTGTCAGGGCTGCACAACCAGGAGCTCGAGCGCGATACCTTGCGCGAGCTGCTCGCCGAGCCGTACTTCGTGCCAAGCGGCACGCCGGTGTTCCAGCAGCTGCAATACTTTCAGGAAAGCCGGCAACGCATCGCACTCGTCGTCAACGAATACGGCGAACTGCAAGGCCTCGTCACACCGGAAGACATCATCGAGGAACTGATCGGCGAATTCACCACGTCGATTCCGCGTAGCGCCAGCTCGCGCGGTGGCTGGAACGAGGCGGGCGAATGCATCGTCGCGGGAAGCATGCCGTTGCGCGAGCTGAACCGCTGGCTGCAACTCGGGCTGCCCACCGATGGCCCCAAAACGCTGAACGGCCTGATTCTCGAAATCCTCGAAGACATCCCCGACGGCGACGTCTGCGTGCGCATCGGAGACACCAAGCTCGAAGTGATGCGCAGCGACGATCAGGCGATCCGCACCGTCAAGCTTTTCAAACCGCCGTCGCGCACGAAGGCCGGTAAAGCACGGTCGGGCTGAACTTGGCGCCGTCGCTCGCTGATTCACAGTCAGCATCGCACAGGCTCGTGACACGCGCCATTAGCCGAATGGCCGAATGGCATTCGGACGCCCGCAACCGGAAGATGAAGCCGTCATGTTCTATAGGCGGCTCATCACCGGTCACTCATGCAAACAACCTTTGCCACCGCCGTGGCATCGCCGCGCCCACTCGCTGTCGACGGCGAATCCAGCGCAACGAGTCTGAGCGATCCCGACAACGCCCCAGCCGTGCGTCTATTGACCGACACGTTGCACGAAGCGACGCGGCGCAATGCGTCGGATATCCACATCGAGCCGGCCGAACATGGCTGGCGTGTGCGCCTGCGTATCGACGGCGTGCTGCATGAAATCCCGCGGCCGCCCGCGCATCTGCGCGACGCGTTCGTCACGCGTGTGAAAGTGCTCGCGCGCATGGACATCGCCGAGCGACGCGTGCCGCAGGACGGCCGGCTACGCCTCGCGACGTCGCCAGGGCGACTCGAGGACTACCGCGTCAATTCGCTGCCGACGCTGTTCGGCGAAAAGCTCGTACTACGACGGCTCGACGCGCTGCCCGCCGATCTTTCGCTCGATTCGCTCGGCCTCGATCCGCGGCAGCGCGAAGCTGTCGACGCCGCGATCCGCGCGCCGCACGGTCTGATGCTCGTCACCGGACCGACGGGTAGCGGCAAGACACTATCGCTGTACTGCTTCCTGAACCTGCTGAATGGCGAGGCACGCAACCTCTGCTCGGTGGAAGACCCAGCCGAGATCCAGCTGGCCGGCATCAACCAGGTCAGCGTGCGCGAAAAAGCCGGACTGACTTTCGCGGTCGCGCTGCGGGCTTTTCTGCGTCAGGACCCGGACGTGATCATGGTCGGCGAAATCCGCGACAACGAAACCGCCGACGTTGCAGTGAAGGCCGCCCAAACCGGTCACCTCGTGCTGTCCACGCTGCATACGAACGACGCGCCCGCGGCCATCGCGCGGCTCGTCGATATCGGTGTCGAGCCGTACAACCTTGCCGCAGCGCTGCGCATGGTGACCGCGCAGCGGCTGGTGCGGCGACTGTGCGTCGCATGCCGCGCGCCCGCGCCGCATTCGCCGGCGGCACTCCACGCCGCGGGCTTTGGCGAACATGAGCTCGACGGCTGGCAACCGTATGCGGCGACCGGCTGCGCGGTTTGTCATGGCATCGGCTATCGGGGGCGCGTCGGCATTCATCAGGTGATGCCCGTCTCCGACGCGATGCGTGAGCAGATCGTCGCAAGCGCGGGCGCGCACGAGCTGGCCCGCCTCGCGCAGATAGAACAGGTCGCGACGTTACGCGACGCGGCGCTTGCGCGCGTGCGCGACGGCACCACGAGTCTCGCCGAAGCGCTCGCCGCCACGGAGGTCGCATGAGTACCGCCGAGCTGTCACCAACAAAGCCCGTCTCAGCCGATCTGCGCTTCAGATGGCGCGGCGTCGACGCGGACGGCACGCGCCAAAGCGGCACGCTGATCGCGCCCGACGCGAGCGCCGCACGCACGATGCTCAAACGCGACAACCTCTTTATCGTCGAACTCGCAACGCAAGGGCCGGCGCCACGCCCGAAGACCAGCGCGGCCGCTGTCACGCTGTTCACGCGACAACTGTCCAGTCTGCTACGTGCCGGTTTGCCGCTCGCGCCCGCGCTCGAACTACTCGCGCAGACGCCGACGTCGGGTCAGCGGCAAGGCATGCCGCGTATCGTTGGCGCTGTCGCGCGCGACATCACCGCCGGCCTGCGGTTTTCGGCGGCCTTGCAGCGGCACCCGGCGCAGTTCAATGCGCTGTATTGCCAGCTCGTCGAGGTGGGTGAAGCGGCGGGCGCGCTCGTCACCGTGCTCGCCCGCCTCGCCGACGATCGCGAACGCGCCGCTGCGCAGCGCGCGAAGGTGCGCGCGGCTCTCACCTATCCAGTCGCGATCCTGCTGCTCGCGCTCGCGATAACTGCCGCATTGCTGGTGTGGGTCGTGCCGACGTTCAAGCAGATCTTCGATGGCTTCGGCGCGAAGCTGCCCGCGCCGACGCAGTTCGTGCTGGCGCTCTCGGCGGCCGCCGCGCGCTGGAGTGTGCCGGTGTTCATACTGATGCTCGCAATGAGCTCGGCCATCACGCTCGTGCTGCGTCGTTCGGTAAGCGCTCGCATCCGCTTCGCGCGCCTGTTGCTCGACCTGCCGGTGGCCGGCCCGCTGCTGCGCACGCTGTGCGCGGCGCGCTGGAGTCGCGCGCTTGGCACCTTGCTGTCCGCCGGCACGCCGCTCGCCGACGCATTCGATTCGCTCACTCAGGCGACCGGCAATGCTTTCTTCGATCGCGCGACGGCAAGCATCGCCATCAGATTGCGGCGCGGCGAACGGCTCGCCGCGGCTATGCTCGCAGCCCGCTGCTTTCCCCCCGAAGTCGTGCAGCCCGTTGCGGTCGCGGAGGAATCCGGCGCACTCGACAGCATGCTGCTCGATGTCGCGTCGCTTGCGGATCGCCAGGTCGACGACAGGATCGGCACGCTATCGAGCCTGTGCGAACCGCTCGTGATCGTCGTGCTCGGCACACTGGTCGGCGGCCTCGTCATCGCGATGTATCTTCCCATTATTCAACTCGGCAACGTGGTGTAGCATCGCAGCCGAATCCACTTCGTCACCATGCAGGCTCCTCTTCCGCTCGTGTCACAAACTACCTCCAGCCTGCTCGCGGGCTTACTGCCGGGCCGCTTCGCCAGCGATATCGGCTTCGCACTCGCGAGCCTGCCCGCCGGCGTGCAGATCGCATTCGCGATCGTGCTTGGCCTCGTGATTGGCAGCTTCCTGAACGTGGTCGTGCATCGATTGCCGATCATGCTCGAGCGTGCATGGCGCGCCGAAATCAGCGAGACCACCGACGAGCCGCAGCCCGACGACGGACTGCCCGCGCGCTACAACCTGTGGGTGCCGCGCAGCGCGTGCCCGCATTGCGGCCATGTACTGAGCGCGTGGGAAAACTTGCCGGTGCTGAGCTACCTGCTGTTACGCGGCCGTTGTTCCGCGTGCGGCACGCATATCAGCGCACGCTATCCGCTGCTCGAAATCGCGAGCGCCGCTTTCGCGGCAGGCGCACTGACAGCGTTCGGCCCGACGCCGATGGCACTCGCCGCGTTCGGCCTGTGCGCGACGTTGCTGGCGATGAGCGCGATCGACGTCGACACGCATTTGCTGCCCGACTCCTTGACGCTGCCGCTGTTGTGGGCCGGCCTGATCGTCAATTTCAACGGCATGTTCACGAATCTGCATGATGCGGTGCTCGGCGCTATCTTCGGATATCTGGTGTTGTGGACCGTGCATTGGGTGTTCAAGCTCGTGCGTGGTATCGAAGGCATGGGCTATGGAGACTTCAAGCTGCTCGCCGCGCTCGGCGCGTGGCTCGGCTGGTCCGCGCTGCCGCAGATCGTGCTGGTCGCCGCGGTGGCCGGTGCCGTGATCGGCCTCGCGGCGACGTGGCGTGGCCGTATGCGCTTCGAGGAGCCGCTGCCGTTCGGGCCGTTTCTCGCGGCGGGCGGTGTGCTTACGCTGTTTGCCGGCACGCCGCTTTATCTGGCTTTGGGAGGCTGAACCATGTTCGTTGTGGGACTCACCGGCGGCATCGGTAGCGGCAAGTCGACGGTTGCCGGTCTGTTCGCCGCGCGCGGCGTGCCGCTCGTCGACACGGACGTGATCGCGCATCGCATCACCGCGCCGCATGGCCTGGCGATGCCGCACATCGCCGCCGAATTCGGCACCGAGTTCGTTGCGGCCGATGGCTCGCTCGATCGCGCGCGCATGCGCACGCTCGTGTTCAGCGACGAGACCGCACGCAAACGTCTCGAAGGCATCACGCATCCGCTGATTCGCACAGAAACCGAGCGCGAAGAGCGCGCGGCGCAAGGGCCGTATGTGATCGTCGTGGTGCCGCTGCTGGTCGAGTCCGGGACATGGAAGGACCGCGTCAATCGCGTGCTCACCGTCGATTGCAGCGTCGACACGCAGATCGCGCGTGTGATGAGTCGCAACGGCTTCAGCCGTGAGCAGGCGCTCGCGATCATCGCACGCCAGGCCACGCGCGAAGCGCGCCTCGCCGCCGCCGACGACGTGATCGTCAATGACAATGCGCCGCTCGAAGAACTCGAGGCGCAGGTGGACGCTCACCATCAAGCGTATCTGTCGCTGGCGAAGGGCGATGCCGAGTTGTAGCGCGCGCGGACGCACCGTCACCGACACATTGAACTTTGCGCGCACGCGGGAGCCGAAGCGCCCATAACACGGGGAACTCACGAAAAAAGTTGCGAAAGCGCGCAGAAAAAGTGCGTGATTGCCTGGGTAGTCCCACGGCATTAGAATGTTTTACATTCCTGTCACCGACCACGCCCGAGGCGAGCCCGCTTGATCCTTTACGAGTACCCCTTCAATGAGCGAATCCGGACGCTGTTGCGGCTCGAAGATCTGTTCGAGCGCTTCACGTTCTTTCTGACTCAGGAAGACGCGCGGGAACATCACGTCGCACTGACAACGCTGTTCGAAATCTCCGAAGTGGCGGGTCGCGCGGATCTGAAGTCGGATCTGATGAAAGAACTCGAGCGGCAGCGGCAGACGCTCGCGCCGTTTCGCGGCAATCCGGGCATCGAGCAGAACGCGCTCGAAGCGGTGCTCGGTGAAATCGAACAGACCCTTGCGGGGCTCACGCAGATGCAAGGCAAAGCCGGCCAGCATCTTGCGGACAACGAGTGGCTCGCGAGCATTCGCAGCCGCGCAATCATCCCCGGGGGTACCTGCAAATTCGACCTGCCCTCGTATTACGCGTGGCAACAGTTGCATCCCGATCAGCGTCGCCAGGACATCGCTAAGTGGGTGACACCGCTTTTGCCGCTGCGCGACGCGGCCACCATCGTGCTGCGCCTCGCGCGCGAGTCGGGCCAGGCGTCGAAGGTCATGGCGATGCAAGGCAGCTATCAGCAAATGCTGTCGGGCCGCTCGTATCAGTTGATGCAGGTTCGCGTCGCTCCCGAATTGCGCGTGATTCCCGAAGCGAGCGCCAACAAGTACATGCTGTGGGTGCGCTTTACGGTGCAGGACGGCGATTTGCGGCCGCGCGCGGTCGACGTCGACGTGCCGTTCCAACTCACGCTCTGCAGCCTGTAATCGCCTGTCAATCACCGCCGCGTTGAGCAGCGCACCGGATTTGACCGAACGCGGCTTTGAACCGGCGCGAAATCGCCCTATATTCGTTACTTGTTCCGTTTGAGATTGACCGTCCGACCGTATGCCTACCGTCGTCAAATGTCCTACCTGCGGTAAAGATGTCCGCTGGACCTCCGAGAGCCGCTTCCGTCCTTTCTGCTCCGAGCGCTGCAAGCAGACCGATCTGGGCGCATGGGCCGCCGAAAAATACAGGATTGGCGGCAACGAACAGGAAGGGTCTTCGTCCGAAGAGGAAACGCCGCGCGGCGACTACAACCCGCACTGAGCGAACCAGTAAAAAAGCCACGCGAACCGGCGCTGCCGATACAGCGCCCGCAACCGCGTGGCTTTTTCAGTCACTGCCTTCAATCAATCACTTCTTCTCAGCCGCGAGCCACTCCAGCACCGGGATCGTGGCCGGCAGCAACGGCGAGACATCCGCAGGCAAGCTCTGCCACACGAAGGCCTGGCCTTCACGCCCGTGCGGCTCGCCCGACCACTGCGTCACCTTGCAGAAGAAGAGGCGCACATAGGCGTGCGGATAATCGTGTTCGAGCGTGTGCCACAGATGGCTCGCCTCGACCTCGATTCCAAGCTCCTCGTGCAGCTCGCGCGCGAGCGCGGCCTCGACCGATTCGCCCGCTTCGAGCTTGCCGCCCGGAAACTCCCAGTAGCCCTCGTACGGCTTGCCCGTCGGACGCTGCGCGAGCAGATAGCGTCCATCCGGCCGCACCAACACGCCGACCGCGACTTCGGTGATCGGACGGCCCGCGCCGTTGGCGCCGACGCTATTGCCGGCGCCATCGCCGGCGCTTTTGTCAGCGTCGCTCATGCCGGCGTCTTACGGCCGGACCAGTCGCGCGCGAACTGCCACGCGACTCGCCCCGAGCGCGAGCCACGTTCGAGCGCCCACACGAGCGCATCGCCGCGCGCCGATTCGATCTCGGCGTCGTCGCAACCGAAATGGCGCAGCCAGTGCGCGATGATCGTCAGGTAGTCGTCCTGCTTGAACGGATAGAAGCTGACCCACAGCCCGAAACGCTCGGACAGCGAGATCTTCTCTTCGACCAGTTCACCCGGATGAATCTCGCCGTCCGAGGTGTGCTTGTACGTCTCGTTGTCGCTCATGTACTCGGGCAGCAGATGGCGGCGGTTCGACGTCGCATAGATCAGTACGTTGTCGGACTGCGCAGCCACCGAGCCGTCGAGCGCGACCTTGAGCGCCTTATAGCCCGACTCGCCTTCTTCGAACGACAGGTCGTCGCAGAACACGACGAAGCGCTCCGGCCGCTTCGCAATCAGATCGACGATGTCGCCGAGGTCGTGCAGATCGTCCTTGTCCACTTCGATCAGGCGCAGACCGTCTTTGGCATACGCATTCAGGCACGCCTTGATTAGCGACGACTTGCCGGTACCGCGCGCGCCCGTCAGCAGCACGTTGTTGGCCGGCTGACTGCGCACGAACTGGCGCGTGTTCTGTTCGATCAACCCTTTCTGGCGATCGATGTTCTGCAGGTCGTCGAGCGTGATCGGCGAAATGGCGTGCACCGGCTGCAAGTAGCCGCGCCCCTGGCGCTTGCGCCAGCGGAAAGCGACCGCGGCCGACCAGTCGATCTCCGGTGCGACGGGCGGAAGCATCGCTTCCAGGCGGCCAAGCACGGCTTCGGCCCGGTTCAGAAACAGTTCGAGTTTGTCCATGGTAAGTAGGCGGCCCGCGGCCGCGCTTTGAAGCTGATTACGAGCGGTAGTCAGCGTTGATGCTCACGTAGTCGTGCGACAGATCGCAGGTCCAGATCGTGGCTTGCGCATTGCCGCGGCCGAGCACGACGCGAATGCCGATCTCGCTTTTTTTCATGACGCGCTGGCCGTCTTCTTCGCGGTAGGCCGGGTTGCGGCCGCCGGCAGTCGCGACCAGCACCTCGTCCAGATACAGATCGATCTTGCCGACGTCGAGATCGTCCACGCCGGCATAGCCGATGGCCGCGAGAATACGGCCAAGGTTCGGGTCCGATGCATAGAAGGCTGTCTTGACGAGCGGCGAGTGGCCGATCGCGTAGGCGATCTGGCGGCATTCGCCGACGCTCGAGCCGCCTTCGACACGCACGGTCATGAATTTGGTCGCGCCCTCGCCGTCGCGCACGATCAGTTGCGCGAGGTTCTGCGCGACCTCGGTCACCGCGTCGCGCAGCGCTGCATAAGCGGGCGAATCGGTGGACGTGATCGCGGGCAGGCTCGATTTGCCCGACGCGATCAGGATGAACGAATCGTTGGTCGACGTATCGCCATCGATCGTGATGCAGTTGAACGAGCGATCCGCGACGTGCTTCACGAGCTCGTCGAGGACCGGCTGCGCGACGGCCGCGTCGAACGCGAGGAAGCCGAGCATGGTCGCCATGTTCGGCTTGATCATGCCGGCGCCCTTGCTAATGCCGGTCAGCGTGACGGTGTGACCGCCGATCGTGACCTGGCGCGAGCTCGCCTTCGGCAGCGTGTCGGTTGTCATGATCGACTGCGCCGCGTCGTACCAGTTCGCTTCCTTGCGGTTCGCGAGCGCGGCCGGCAAGCCCGCTTTCAGACGATCGACCGGCAGCGGTTCGAGAATCACGCCCGTCGAGAACGGCAGCACCTGCTCGGGCGCGATGTCGGCGAGACGCGCGAGTTCCGCGCAAGTTTCGCGCGTCGCCGCGAGGCCCGGCTCACCGGTGCCCGCGTTCGCGTTGCCGGTGTTGATCACCAGCGCGCGAATCGGCTTGCCGCCCGCGCGCACGCGCTGCAGGTTCTCGCGGCAGACCGTGACGGGCGCCGCGCAGAAGCGGTTCTGCGTGAACACGCCGCCTACCGTCGCGTCTTCGTCGACGGAAATGACGAGCACGTCCTTGCGATTCGGTTTGCGGATATTCGCTTCCGCCCAGCCTAGCGTGACGCCCGCGACGGGGTGGAGTTGAGCGGGATCGATCGAGGGAAAGTTGACAGCCATGGTCGCGACCTGTCGAAGAAAATGCCGGCGGACGCCGGCATCGGGGAAACGGAACTGACGACCCGGGTGTGCTGCCGGGTCACCCGCGAAATCAAAACGGCCAAACGGCGCTTAAAGACGACACGGCGCGCCCGGAAGCGCGCCGCATCGCCATCAGGCGATTTTGCCGTGGCACTGCTTGTACTTCTTGCCGCTGCCGCACGGGCACGGGTCGTTGCGGCCGACCTTCGGTACGTTGTCGGTATTCATGTGCACGGCCGCCTGCGGCGCTGCGCCGTGGCCGTGGCTCATCGCGTCGCCGATCATCGCGGCGGTGGCCGCTTCGGCCGCGACGGGCGCGGCGGCGCCGGCTTCCGCGAACTCGGCATGACGGAACTCGACGTTCTCCAGATGACCGCCCTGCTCTTCCATCTGCTCCGCAGCCGCTTCGAGCTGCTCCGGCGACTGGATCTGCACGTTCATCACGATGCGCGTGACTTCGAGCTTCACGGCGTCGAGCATCGCGGCGAACAGTTCGAACGCCTCGCGCTTGTATTCCTGCTTCGGGTTCTTCTGCGCATAGCCGCGCAGATGGATGCCCTGACGCAGATGATCGAGCGCGGCCAGATGCTCGCGCCACGCGCGGTCGAGCGTCTGCAGCATGATCGAGCGCTCGAACGCGCTGAAAGATTCGCGGCCGACCAGCTGGACCTTCGCCTCGTACCCCTCGTCCGCGGCGGCCTCGACCGCTTCGAGAATCTCTTCCGCGCTGATCGAGTTCGACTCGTTGATCATTTCCTGGATCGCGAGGTCGAGCTGCCATTCGTTGCGCAGCACTTCCTCGAGCTCGGGCACGTCCCACTGCTCTTCGATGCTGCCCACCGGCACGAACTGATGCACGATGTCGCCGACCACGCCGTGACGCATCGCGGTGATGGTCTCGGTGATGTCGTTCGCTTCGAGCAGTTCATTGCGCTGCTGGTAGATCACCTTGCGCTGGTCGTTCGATACGTCGTCGTATTCGAGCAATTGCTTACGAATATCGAAGTTGCGCGCCTCGACCTTGCGTTGCGCCGATTCGATCGAGCGCGATACGATGCCCGCTTCGATCGCCTCGCCTTCCGGCATCTTCAGGCGGTCCATTATTGCGCGCACGCGGTCGCCCGCGAAAATGCGCAGCAGCGGATCTTCCAGCGACAGATAGAAGCGAGACGAACCCGGGTCGCCCTGACGGCCCGCGCGGCCGCGCAGCTGGTTGTCGATCCGGCGCGACTCGTGACGCTCGGTGCCGATGATGTGCAGCCCGCCCGCGGCCTTCACCTGATCGTGCAGCGTCTGCCATTCGTCGTGCAGCTTCTGGATGCGGCGCTGCTTTTCGTCGGCGGCGAGCGTTTCGTCCTGCTCGATGAACGACGCCTGCTTCTCCGCGTTGCCGCCGAGCACGATGTCCGTACCACGGCCGGCCATGTTGGTTGCGATCGTGATGCGCTGCGGACGGCCTGCTTCGGCGACGATCTCCGCTTCGCGCGCGTGCTGCTTCGCGTTCAGCACTTCGTGCGGCAAGCTGACCTGCTTCAGCAGATGCGACAGCAGCTCCGAGTTCTCGATCGATGTCGTGCCGACCAGCACCGGCTGACCGCGTTCGAAGCACTCGCGAATATCGCGGATCACCGCGTCGTAGCGTTCCTTCGCGGTCTTGTAGATCTGATCCTGCTTGTCGATCCGCTTCGGCGGACGGTTGGTCGGGATCACGACCGTTTCGAGACCGTAGATCTCGTTGAATTCGTACGCTTCGGTGTCGGCCGTGCCGGTCATGCCGGCCAGCTTCGCGTACATGCGGAAGTAATTCTGGAACGTGATCGATGCGAGCGTCTGGTTCTCGCTCTGGATCTTCACGTGCTCCTTCGCCTCGACCGCCTGATGCAGACCGTCCGACCAGCGGCGGCCGGCCATCAGACGGCCGGTGAATTCGTCGACGATGATCACTTCGCCGTTCTGCACGACGTAGTGCTGATCCTTGAAGAACAGCGTGTGCGCGCGCAACGCCGCGTACACGTGGTGCATCAGCGTGATGTTCTGCGGCGCGTACAGGCTTTCGCCGTCGCCGATCAGGCCCCACTCAGAGAGCAGGCGCTCGGCCTTTTCGTGGCCCGACTCGGTCAGGAAGACCTGACGGCCTTTTTCGTCCAGCGTGTAGTCGCCCGGCTTCTCGACGCCGGTGCCGTCCGCCTTCTCTTCGCCGATCTGGCGCTCGAGCAGCGGCGGCAACGCGTTCATGCGCACGTAGAGTTCGGTGTGATCTTCGGCCTGGCCGGAGATGATCAGCGGCGTACGCGCTTCGTCGATCAAGATCGAGTCCACCTCGTCGACGACCGCGAAGTTCAGGCTACGCTGCACGCGCGCGTCGGTCTCGTAGACCATGTTGTCGCGCAGGTAGTCGAAGCCGAATTCGTTGTTGGTGCCGTAGGTGATGTCGGCGGCGTAGGCTTGCTGCTTCGCCGTGTGCTCCATCTGCGACAGGTTGATACCGACCGACAGACCGAGGAAGTTGTAGAGACCCGCCATCCATTCGGCGTCGCGCTGCGCGAGGTAGTCGTTGACCGTGACCACGTGAACGCCGCGGCCCGACAGCGCGTTCAGGTAGACCGGCAGCGTCGCGACGAGCGTCTTGCCCTCGCCGGTGCGCATTTCACTGATCTTGCCGTAGTGCAGCGCCATACCGCCGATCAGCTGCACGTCGAAGTGGCGCATCTTCAGCACCCGCTTGCTGGCCTCGCGGCAGACCGCGAACGCTTCCGGCAGGATCTTGTCGAGCGATTCACCGCTCGCGACGCGCTGGCGGAATTCACCCGTTTTGGCGCGCAGTTGGTCATCCGTCAATTGCTCGATCTGCGGCTCGAGCGCATTGATCGCCGCGACGGTCTTTTGATATTGCTTGACTAGCCGCTGATTACGGCTGCCAAAAAGCTTCTGTAGAAAACCGGTGGTCATCGGATCGGTGTCTGCGTCGCGGCTTCGGCTGGCTCGCGGTATGCGCTATGCGCATACCGCGCCTGGGTCGGAAAGTCCTCGGCGGCTTAGTCCAAGAGTGAATTCGAATCGGGCATTTTAGCACGCGCCTCCGGCCGCGCTCGTGTCGCAGGCGTGACGGCGCCGGCCACCGCCAGCCCCGCCCGGCAACCTCCGGCGCGGCGCGGACCGACTTCGCAAGCTGCCCGCGCGGTACAATCGCGGCGTGAGCGCGCATGGGGCGAGCTCACGTCGTCAATCCCAAACATGAGCCGTTTTTCGTCCTTTTCAAGGCCGCCGAAGCAGTTCGATCGGCGCCGTCCGCAACCGCTTGCCGAGGTACTCGGCCGCACGGACGCGTTCGCTGCGCTGCGCGCAGGCGTCGAGCAGATCGCCGCGCTCGAGAAGGATCTGCGCGAGCTGCTGCCCGATTATCTGGCGACGAGCGTCGAGCCTGGCTTCATCAAGGAGGGCGTGCTGGCCCTGTTCGCCGCGCACAACGCGCTCGCGGCGCGTCTGCGGCATCTGGAGCCGCGGCTGCTGGCGGATTTGCAGCAGCGCGGCTGGCCCGTGCAGGCGCTGAAGATTCGCGTGCGGCCGCAGCCGCTGAAAGAACCGCCGCCCGTAAAACAGGCGCGCATGACGCCGGCCGGTGCCGCCGCGCTGCAGGCGTTGAGCGAATCGCTCGAGCCTTCGCCGTTGCAGGAGGCGCTCGCGCGCATGGCCGCGCGGCATCGGCGCAATCGCTGAACGCTCGACAAAAAAACGGCCCCGAGGGGCCGTTTTTCATTTGCTTGCCTGTTACGCTGGCTTTATGCGAACGCAGTCTGCGTCTCGTACGCGAAGCCGCGCGGCGCCTTCTGCGGGTCGTCGAAAGCGACGATTTCGTATGAGTCTTCGTGCGCGAGCAGCTCACGCAGCAACGCGTTGTTCAGACCGTGGCCCGACTTGTACGCGGTGTACGACGCGAGCAACGGGTGGCCGACCACGTACAGGTCGCCGATCGCGTCGAGCATTTTGTGCTTGACGAACTCGTCGTCGTAACGCAAGCCGTCGTTGTTCAGGATGCGATACTCGTCGAGCACGATCGCGTTGTCCATGCTGCCGCCGCGCGCGAGGCCGAGCTCACGCATCATTTCCACTTCATGCGCGAAGCCGAACGTGCGGGCACGCGCGATTTCGCGCACGTACGACGTGTTGGCGAAATCCACTTCCAACGCCTGACCGGTTTTGTCCACGGCCGGGTGACGGAAGTCGATCGTGAATTTGAGCTTGAAACCGAAGTACGGATCGAGGCGCGCGAACTTGTCGCCGTCACGGATTTCGACCGGCTTCGTGACCTTGATGAATTTCTTCGGGGCGTTCTGCTCTTCGATACCCGCCGACTGGATCAGGAACACGAACGAACCCGCGCTGCCGTCCATGATCGGGATTTCCTCGGCGGTGACGTCGACGTAAAGATTGTCGATGCCAAGACCGGCGCAGGCGGACATCAGATGCTCGATGGTCGACACGCGCGCGCCGTCTTTCTGCAATACGGAAGCCAGACGCGTATCGCCAATCGCCATCGCCGACGCAGGAATGTCGACCGGCGTGGGCAAATCCACGCGCGAAAACACGATGCCAGTGCCCGGCGCCGCCGGGCGGAGCGTCAGATTGACTTTACGGCCGGAGTGCAGCCCGATGCCGACAGTCTTGACGATCGATTTAATTGTGCGCTGCTTCAACATGGTGGCATTCTGTTCGATTGAAAATCCTAATCGGGATTTTTTATTCCATAGCGCGAATTATACTCCAATCTCCAGACCAGCGTCTTTGCGGGGAACGTGACAATCTGTTTCGCCGCATTACCCACTGGGCTCAGCGACGGAAAGCGTGACGGGCCGATGCCCCGGAACGGAGGCGTTTCCGGTCATCGGCCCGCGTAACGGCCTGTCACAAAAGCGTCGTAATCACCGTTGCCGTAACGCCACGCGGCATAAGCGCGGGGTCGCGACGAAGGTGCGACGTCAGCAACTAGCTCAACGTGGCGAGAATACTCGCTGCATCGCTGACTTCGAATTTGCCGGCAGCCTCGACGTTCAGCGTCTTGACCACGCCGTCGTCGATCACCATCGCGTAGCGCAGGGAACGGATCCCCATGCCGCGCGCCGACAGATCCTGCTCCAGACCAAGCGCCCGTGTGAAAGCCGCACTACCGTCCGCCATCATGCGCACCTTGCCCGAGGTGTGCTGATCGCGTCCCCACGCGCCCATGACGAACGCGTCGTTGACGGACACGCACCAGATTTCGTCGATGCCGGCAGCGCGCAACTGCTCGGCATGCTCGACATAGCCCGGTACATGTTTGGCCGAACAGGTCGGCGTGAACGCGCCGGGCAATCCGAAGATCACCACGCGCTTGCCCGCCGTCTGCTCGCGCACGTCGAAGCTGTTCGGTCCGATCGTGCAGCCCGCCCGGTCGTCTTCGACGTACTCGAAGAGCGTCGCGTCGGGCAGCTTTTCACCTTCCTTGATCATGCTCAGTCCTTTGCATCGATGCGAAGCACGCTCGCACGTCCTCGTGTCGCAGTGAATTTCGGTTCGGCCCATTCAACTATAAGCCAACGCCGTTCGGCGCCAGTCACTTCGTCCGCTTCGCGAATCCGCAGAGGGCAGTTGCCCCTGCCGCGAATCAGACGATAAGCGACCTGCTTGCCGTTCACCCGCCACGCTCGTGCGTTCGTCCGCCAGCGCTGCGTCTGCGACCCTGCTCGCAACGCGGCAACGAAGCCTGCCCGTGCGCTCAGTCCGCCTGCTTGCGCAGGAATGCCGGAATGTCGTACGTATCGACGCCCTTTTCCTGCAGCGCCTGCACGTGCGAGGCTGCCGTGTCGCGCGACGTGCGCCACACCGCCGGCGTATCGAGCGCGCCGTAGTCGGCCGTGCTGGCGTGGCCTGCCGCCGGTGCGTACGCCGCATGCGCCATCGCGCCGATCGGCTGGTTGTCGGTGCCGGTGCGCAGCAGCGTCATCGGTGCAGATTGCTGCTTCTTCGCCGCGCGGCCGAGGCCCGTCGCGACGACCGTCACGCGCAGCGCGTCGCCCATCGCGTCGTCGTACACGGCGCCGAAGATCACCGTGGCATCTTCCGCGGCATAGCTCTTGATCGTGTTCATCACTTCGCGCGTTTCCGACAGACGCAGCGAACGGCTCGACGTGATGTTGACCAGCACGCCACGCGCGCCCGACAGATCGACGCCTTCCAGCAGCGGGCTCGCGACGGCCTGTTCGGCAGCGAGACGCGCGCGATCGACGCCGGCAACCGTCGCCGTGCCCATCATCGCCTTGCCCTGCTCGCCCATCACGGTCTTCACGTCTTCGAAGTCGACGTTGACGAGACCGTCGACGTTGATGATTTCCGCAATGCCCGCGACCGCGTTGTTCAGAA
This sequence comes from Paraburkholderia lebeckiae, assembly GCF_014201005.1. Lineage (NCBI taxonomy): Bacteria > Pseudomonadati > Pseudomonadota > Betaproteobacteria > Burkholderiales > Burkholderiaceae > Paraburkholderia > Paraburkholderia lebeckiae. The sequence goes on from NZ_JACHDK010000006.1 coordinate 370,372, forward strand.
CGTCGTCAGCGCACTGGAAGCACTTGTCCATCTCGGCGTCGTCGCCCATCACCTCGAACAGCTTGTCGTTCAGCACGACGATCAGCGAGTCGACGTGATCCTCCAGTTGCTGCGAACCGGCTTCCGCCACGCGCATACGCTTGCCGCCTTCGAATTCGAACGGCTTGCTGACGACGCCAACGGTCAGAATACCCATTTCCTTTGCGATCTGCGCGACGACCGGTGCCGCGCCCGTGCCGGTGCCACCACCCATACCGGCGGTGATGAACACCATGTGCGCGCCGCGCAGTGCGTCGGCGATACGCTCGCGTGCTTCCTCAGCGGCGGCGCGGCCCATTTCCGGCTTGGCACCCGCGCCCAGACCCGTGTTGCCGAGCTGGATCACCGCGGTGGCGCGCGAACGCGACAGCGCCTGCGCGTCCGTGTTCATCACGATGAAGTCGACGCCTTGCACGCCTTTGTTGATCATGTGCTGAACGGCATTGCCGCCAGCGCCACCGACTCCGACGACCTTGATGATCGTGCCGCTCGTTTCGGTTTCCAGCATCTGGAATTCCATGTTGCCTCCGTCAAGATAAAAAATTACTGCCACTCGGCGTTATCCGGCAGGAGATCGGGCAACCTCCTGTCGCGCACCGGCCGCCGGCACCAGCGCGAATTTCTCGAAACCTGTGGTCAGAAGTTGCCGAGGAACCAGTCCTTCATGCGCGAGAACACCTGTCCCATCGACCCCGACTGCACCGCAACCTTGCGCCCGCGCATGCGCTGCGAGCGTCCTTCGACGAGCAGGCCCATCGCCGTCGAATATCGCGGATTGCGCACGACGTCGGCGAGACCGCCCGCGTACTCCGGCACGCCGATGCGCACCGGTTTCAGGAAAATGTCCTCGCCGAGCTCGACCATGCCGATCATCATCGACGCGCCGCCCGTCAGCACGACGCCCGAGCTCAGCAGTTCCTCATAACCGGACTCGCGCACCACTTGCTGCACGAGCGAAAACAGTTCTTCGACGCGCGGCTCGATCACAGCCGCCAATGCCTGGCGCGACAGCGTGCGCGGACCGCGCTCGCCGAGGCCCGGCACTTCGATCATCTCGTCCGGATCGGCGAGCGCCTGCTTGGCGATGCCGTAGTCGACCTTGATGTCCTCGGCATCCGGCGTCGGCGTGCGCAGCGCCATCGCGATGTCGCTCGTGATCTGGTCGCCGGCGATCGGAATCACGGCCGTGTGGCGGATCGCTCCTTCGCTGAAGATCGCGATGTCCGTCGTGCCGCCGCCGATGTCGACCAGCACCACGCCCAGTTCCTTTTCGTCTTCCGTCAGCACCGCGAGCGACGACGCGAGCGGCTGCAGAATCAGGTCGTTCACTTCGAGGCCGCAGCGACGCACGCACTTGACGATGTTCTGCGCCGCGCTGACCGCACCGGTGACGATATGCACCTTCACTTCGAGGCGGATGCCGCTCATGCCGATCGGCTCGCGCACGTCTTCCTGACCGTCGATGATGAATTCCTGCGTGAGGATATGCAGCACCTGCTGGTCGGTCGGAATGTTGATCGCCTTCGCGGTTTCGATCACGCGCGCGACGTCGGCCTGCGTGACTTCCTTCTCCTTGATCGCGACCATGCCGCTCGAATTGAAGCTGCGGATATGGCTGCCGGCGATCCCGGTGAATACATTCGTGATCTTGCAGTCGGCCATCAGCTCGGCTTCCTCGAGCGCGCGCTGAATCGACTGCACGGTGGCTTCGATATTCACCACCACGCCCTTCTTGAGCCCCTTCGATTCGCTCTGGCCGAGACCGATCACCTCGTAGTGACCCTCGCCCTTCAACTCGGCGACGATGGCCACTACCTTCGACGTTCCGATGTCGAGGGCGACCAGCAGATCTTTATAGTCTTTACTCATAGCGTGCTCAGTGCGTGTGATGTCCGTTTACTTCTTGCCCTTGTCGGGTTCGCTGATGAAGCGCATGCCAGCGGCACGAATCGCGAAACCGTTCGGATAGCGCAAGTCCGCATTCTCGATATCCTTTCCCCAACGTTGCGTCACCGCGCTCCATGCCGCGGTCAGGCGCTTGCTGCGATCGGCCAGCGTGTCCTGATTGCGTTCGCGGCCCAACTCCACCTGCGTGCCGTTCGACAGCTTCACCGTCCACGCGTAGCGCGGCGACAGCGTCACTTCCTCGGGCGTCGCGTTGATCGCCGCGAACCACTTCTGGAAGTCGTGATAACGCGCGACGACTTCCTTCGCCGTACCGTCCGGGCCGTCGAACGCCGGCAGGTCTCCGTCGAGCTCGCCCTGGTTCGCGGTGAACAGGTCGCCGTCGACGCTCACCAGCTGATCGCTGCCCCACGTCCCAAGCGGCTTGTACTCCTCCAGCGTGACAGCCAGTGCGTTCGGCCATACGCGCCGTACGCTCGCGTGACGCACCCACGGCATCTGCTCGAACGCCTGCCGTGCGGCGTCGAGATCGACCGTGAAGTAGTTGCCCTTCAGTCGCCCTACCACGCCGGCGCGTACCGTCGGCGAATTGATGTGCTCGGTATCGCCGTCGATCTGGATCTCGCGCAGCGCGAAATTCGGGCGCTGGATCAGCCAGTAACCGCCCGCCGCCAGCAGCACGAGCACCAGCAACGCGTGCAGCGCGTTGGTGGCAAGATTGAGCTGGCGAACGTTGTTCCACATGGTGTCGCTTGCGGTTGCCTTGGTTATTCCTGCAGCGTCAGCGCCAACACGCCGACCACCAGTTCCTGATAGCTGATGCCGACCGCGCGCGCCGCTTTCGGCGGCAGCGAGTGATCGGTCATGCCGGGCGCCGTGTTCACTTCGAGGAAGTACGGCTTGCCTTCGCCGTCGAGCATGAAGTCCGCGCGGCCCCAGTCGGTGCAGCCGAGCACGTCGAACGCGCGGCGCGCGAGTACCTTCAGGCGCGCTTCCTCTTCAGCGCCGAGACCGCACGGAATCAGATACTGCGTGTCGTTGGCGACGTACTTCGCGTGGTAGTCGTAGAACTCGCCGGCCGGCACGATGCGGATCACCGGCAGGTCCAGATTGCCGGCGATGCACGCGGTGTACTCGCCGCCGCCTTCGATGCTCTTCTCGACCACGACGATACGGTCGTACTTCACGGCTTCGATCAACGCGGCCGGCAGCGCGTCCGCGCTCTTCACCTTGATCACGGCGACACTCGAACCTTCGCTCGCCGGCTTCACGAACAGCGGCAGACCGAGCTTCGCGACGATCTCCTTCGCGCGCGCTTCGTAGTCGTCGCCGCGCAGCACCGCTTCGAACGGCGGAGTCGGAATGCCGAGCTGCTGCCACACGAGCTTGGTGCGGAACTTGTCGAGACCGAGCGCCGAGCCGAGCACGCCGCTACCGGTGTAACGGATGCCATAGAAATCCAGCGCGCCCTGGATCTGGCCGTTCTCGCCGTAGCCGCCATGCAGCGCGTTGAACGCGCGCACGAAGCCTTCATCCTTCAACGCGGACAGCGGACGCTCGGCGGGATCGAATGGATGCGCGTCGACGCCGGCGTCGCGCAGACCCTGCAACACCAGGCGCCCGGAATTGAGCGACACCTCGCGCTCGGCGGAATTACCGCCGAGCAGCACCGCCACCTTGCCGAATTGTTTAGGGTCGATACTGCTCATCTCACACCTTCAGTTCCTGGGCGAGACGAACCGGCACACCGCCGATCGAACCCGCGCCCATCGTAATCACCACATCGCCGTCGCGCACCACCGTGGACAGCGCGTCCGGCACTTCATCCACCGTATCGACAAACACCGGCTCGACCTTGCCCGCGACGCGCAGCGCGCGCGCCAATGCGCGGCCGTCGGCGGCGACGATCGGCGCTTCGCCGGCCGCATAGACTTCGGTCAGCACGAGCGCGTCGACGGTCGACAGCACTTTCACGAAATCCTCGAAGCAATCACGCGTGCGCGTGAAGCGGTGCGGCTGGAACGCCAGCACCAGACGCCGGCCCGGAAATGCGCCGCGCGCCGCCGCCACCGTGGCGGCCATTTCGACCGGGTGGTGACCGTAGTCGTCCACCAGCGTGTAGGAGCCCGCGCCCTGGCCGTCGCTGAGAACCGGCACCTCGCCATAGCGTTGGAAGCGTCGGCCGACCCCGTTGAAATCCGCGAGCGCTCGCTGGATATCGGCATCTCTCACTTCAAGTTCAGTCGCAATTGCAATTGCGGCCAACGCGTTTTGCACGTTGTGCTCGCCCGGCAGGTTCAACGTGACGTCGAGCGGCGCCGCGTCTTCGCGCATCACGGTGAAATGCATGCGGCCTTCGCGAGCTTCGACGTTGACCGCGCGTACCTGTGCATCGGCCGCGAAACCGTAGCGGATGATCGGCTTCGACACGAACGGCAGGATCTCCTTCACGTTCGGATCGTCGACGCACAGCACCGCGATGCCGTAGAACGGCAAACGGTGCGTGAATTCGATGAAGGCCTGCTTCAGACGCGCGAAGTCGTGACCATAGGTGTCCATATGATCGGCGTCGATGTTCGTGATGACCTCGATCACCGGGAACAGGTTCAGGAACGACGCGTCCGATTCGTCCGCCTCGGCGACGATGAAGTCGCCGGTGCCGAGGCGCGCATTCGCGCCCGCGCTGATCAGCCGGCCGCCGATCACGAAGGTCGGATCGAGCCCGCCAGCGGCGAGCACGCTCGCGACCAGCGACGTGGTCGTGGTCTTGCCGTGCGTGCCGGCAATCGCGATGCCCTGCTTCAAACGCATCAACTCCGCGAGCATCACCGCGCGCGGCACGATCGGAATGCGGCGATGACGCGCGGCCAGCACTTCCGGGTTGTCGCTGCGCACCGCGGTCGACACCACCACCGCGTTCGCGCCTTCGATGTTCTCCGCCGCGTGCCCGATCGAAATGCGCGCGCCGAGCCCAGCGAGGCGCTCGGTGACCGCGTTGCCCGACAGGTCCGAGCCGCTCACCTGATAGCCGAGATTGACGAGCACTTCGGCGATGCCGCTCATGCCCACGCCGCCGATGCCGACGAAATGAATGTGTTTGACGATGTGTTTCATTGCTTTCCTTCTGGGCTCACGCCCGCCATCGAACCCGCGGCCGCCACCGTCGCGCAGATCTGCGCGACCTGTTCGGTGGCATCCGGTTTCGCGAGCGAGCGCGAACGCTCCGCCATTTCCGCGAGACTTTCCCGCGTCTGGCTGCGCAACCAGTCGGCGAGCTTTTCCGCCGACAGATCGCGTTGTTGCACGACCAGCGCCGCGCCGTTGTCGGCGAGGAACGCTGCATTAGTGGTCTGGTGATCGTCGACCGCGTACGGGAACGGCACGAACAGCGCCGCGACGCCGACCGCCGAGATCTCCGACACGGTCATCGCGCCCGAGCGGCAGATCACCAGATCGGCTGCTTCGTAGGCGCTCGTCATGTCGTCGATGAACGGCACGAGCGAGACATCCGCACCAGCCTGCAAACCAGCCGCCGCGTAGTTCTCGCGCAGCGCGTCGATATGCTTCGCGCCCGCCTGATGCACGATGCGCGGTCTCTCGTTGGAGCCAAGCAGCGCGACGGCGCGCGGCACGACTTCGTTCAACGCCGCGGCGCCGAGACTGCCGCCCACGACGAGCATGTTCAGCGGACCATTGCGCTGCGCGTAGCGTGCTTTGGGTGGATTCGCCCGCGCAAGTTCCTCGCGAATCGGATTGCCGGTCCATTCGCCGTGCGGCAGTGCATCCGGAAACGCGACCAGCACGCGCTTCGCGAGTTTTGCGAGCACCTTGTTCGCGAGACCGGCGATCGAATTCTGTTCGTGCAGCACGAGCGGCCGGCCGCTCAGCGCGGTCATCAGACCGGCCGGGAACGTGATGTAGCCGCCCATGCCGAGCACGACGTCGGGCTTCACGCGACGCAGCACGCTCAAACTCTGCGTGCACGCGCGCAGCAGATTCACCGGCAGCATCAGCTTGGTCTTCAGACCTTTGCCGCGCACGCCGCCGAAGCGGAGGTACTCCATTGGAATGCCGTGCTTCGGTACCAGCGTCGCTTCCATGCCCGCGGGGTTGCCGAGCCACACGACTTTCCAGCCCCACGCCTGCATCAGATGTGCGACCGCGAGCCCCGGGAACACATGTCCCCCGGTGCCGCCGGCCATCACCATCAACGTGCGTTGTGGCAGAGCCGTCATACCTTGCCCCCGCGCATCAGCACACGATTTTCATAGTCGACCCGCATCAGCACCGCGATCGCCACGCAGTTCAGCAAAATGCCCGAACCGCCGTAGCTGACGAGCGGCAACGTCAGGCCCTTGGTCGGCAGAAGACCGAGGTTCACGCCCATGTTGATGAAGGTCTGCGCGCCGAACCAGATGCCGACGCCCTTCGCGACCAGACCCGCGAACGTGCGATCGAGCGCGAGCGCCTGACGGCCGATCTCGAACGAGCGGCGCACGATCCAGTAGAACATCAGAATCACTACCAGCACGCCGACGAAACCCAGCTCCTCGCCGATCACCGCGAGAATGAAGTCCGTATGCGCTTCCGGCAGATAGTTGAGCTTCTCGACGCTGCCGCCGAGACCGACGCCGAACCACTCGCCGCGCCCGAAGGCGATCAGCGAGTGCGTCAACTGATATGCCTTGCCCTGCGCGTAGCGATCGTCCCACGGATCGAGGTACGCGAAGATCCGCTCACGACGCCACGGCGACGCCCACACCAGCAGCGTGAACGTGCCCACCGCGGTCGCGACGAGCCCGCCGAACAGCTTGCCGTTCACACCGCCGAGGAACAGCACGCCCATCGCGATCGCCGCGATCACCATGAACGCGCCCATGTCCGGCTCGAGCAGCAGCAGCATGCCGACGAGACCGACCGCGACCGCCATCGGCAGAAAGCCCTTGGCGAAGCTGTGCATGTATTCCTGCTTGCGCACCGTGTAGTTCGCCGCGTAGATCGTCACCGCGAGCTTCATGATTTCCGATGGCTGCATGTTCGTGATGCCGAGCGGAATCCAGCGGCGCGCGCCGTTCACGCCCTTGCCGACGTGCGGAATCAGCACGATCACGAGCGCGACGAGCGAGATCAGGAAGAGCTTCGGTGCGTACTTGTCCCACGTCGAAATCGGAATGCGGAACGACGCGACGCCGACCGCCGCGCCCATCAGCACGAAGATGATCTGGCGCACGAGGAACGCCCAATCGCGATACGACGCGTACTTCGGCGAATCGGGCATCGCGATCGACGCCGAGTACACCATCACGACGCCGAGCCCGAGCAGCGCGACGACGACCCACAGCAGCGAGTGGTCGTAGTCGAGCATACGCGAGCGCAGCGGCCGCACGCCGTTGACTGCGCTCGCGAGACCACTGCCGCCGGTGCGGGTGGTGGACGTGCGCGCGGCGGCGCCGTTGCCGCCGGCGGCTTCGCGCGAGCCGAAACGTTCCGACCAGCTCATATCATCGTCCCCCGTTCGGCCGCGATATCTTCGACCGTGCTGCGGAATACCGCCGCGCGGTGGGCGTAACCCTTGAACATGTCGAAGCTCGCGCACGCGGGCGACAGCAGCACCGCGTCGCCGGGCTGCGCGAGCGCGCCGGCCGCGCGCGTCGCGTCTTCAAGAGTTGCGTGATCGGTCATCGCGACGCCGCAATGTTCGAGCGCCGCGCGAATCTGTGGCGCGTCGCGGCCGATCAGCATCACCGCGCGGCACCAACGCATCACCGGTGCGGCGAGCGGCTCGAACTCCTGACCCTTGCCGTCCCCGCCGGCGATCAGCACGACGCGCTGCGCGAGACCGTCGAGCGCGGCGACCGTCGCGCCGACGTTGGTGCCCTTGCTGTCGTCCACATAGTCGATACCGTCGATCGACGCGATCAGTTCCACGCGATGCGGCTCGCCGCGATATTCGCGCAGGCCGTGCAAAAGCGGCGCGCCGGGCAGGCCGATCGCACGTGCGAGCGCGTACGCGGCCAACGCGTTGGCCGCGTTGTGCAGGCCACGGATGCGCAGTGCGTCGGCGGGCATCAGACGCTTCAACGCGATGTCGGGCGTTGCGGCTGCTTCGTTCTTGCGACGGCGCTTCGGCGTCGGCGCCCCGAAGGAAGTCCCCTTGGGGGACTCGTCGCTCGCGTCGCGATCTTGCGCTTCGACGAGCCACACCATGCCGTTGTCGCGCAAGAGGCCATAGTCACCGTCGTTCTTCGGCTCGGTCACGCCGAACGTGACGAGCTCCGCGTCGCCGCTTGCAGGCGCGAGCGCCATTACGCGCGCGTCGTCGCGGTTCAGCACGCGCACCGTCCGTGTACCGAAGATGCGGCCCTTCGCGGCCGCGTACGCGTCGAGTCCGCCGTGCCAGTCCAGATGATCCTGCGTGATGTTGAGCACGGCCGCCGCGTCCGGCGTAAACGTATGCGAGGTCTCCAGTTGGAAGCTCGACAGTTCGAGCACCCACACGTCGGGCAGCGCGGTCTGGTCGATCGCTTCGGAAAGCTTGTCGAGCAGCGACGGGCTGATGTTGCCCGCCACCGCGACCTTCTTGCCCGCGCGTTCGCACAGCAAGCCGGCGAGACTCGTCGTCGTGGTCTTGCCGTTCGTGCCGGTGATCGCGACCACCTTCGGCGCGTAGCCGGACTCGCCGAGCGTGCGCAGCGCCTGCGAGAACAGTTCGAGCTCGCCCCACACCGGGATGCCCTGCTCGCGCGCCGCCGTGATCAGCGGCAGCAGATCGGCGGCCAGCGGCGACAGTCCCGGGCTGATCGCGACCAGCTCGACGCCTTCGAGCAGCACCGGCGAAAACGGACCGCCGACGAAATCGGCATCGACGCCATGCGCTTCGAGCGCGGACAGGTTCGGCGGCACTTCGCGCGTATCGGCCACGCGCAGCCGACAGCCGTGCCTGGCGCACCAGCGCGCCATCGCGAGACCGGATTCACCCAGTCCCAGCACGAGCACCATCGGCTTTTGCCGATCCCGAAACTTCTCGCCGAACATCGCCTGCTTCCTTAAATACTGCTGCTTAACGCAATTTGAGCGTGGACAAACCGAATAGGCACAACATCAACGTGATGATCCAGAAACGCACGACCACCTGCGTTTCCTTCCAGCCCGACAATTCGAAATGGTGATGCAGCGGTGCCATCTTGAAGAACCGCCGCCCTTCGCCGTAACGGCGCTTCGTGTATTTGAACCACGTGACCTGCAACATCACCGACAGCGTTTCCGCGACGAAAATGCCGCCCATGATGAACAGCACGATTTCCTGACGCACGATCACCGCGACCGTGCCGAGCGCGCCGCCGAGCGCGAGCGCGCCGACGTCGCCCATGAACATCTGCGCCGGGTGCGTGTTGAACCAAAGAAACGCGAGACCCGCGCCGCCCATCGCCGAACAGAAGATCAGCAATTCGCCGGCGCCGGGAATATGTGGGAACAGCAGGTATTTCGAGTAGACCGAACTGCCCATCACGTACGCGAACACACCGAGCGACGCGCCGACCAGCACGACCGGCATGATCACGAGGCCGTCGAGGCCGTCGGTCAGATTCACCGCGTTGCTGGCGCCGACGATCACCAGGTACGTCAACACGATGAAGCCCCACACGCCGAGCGGATAAGTGATTGACTTGAAGAACGGCAGCAACAGGTCGGCGCGCGCGGGCAGGCCCATCGACAGACCGCTGCGCACCCACGCCATGAACAGGTCGAACACGCGCACGTTGCTCGCCTCGGACACGCTGAACGCGAGATAAACCGCCGCGAACAGGCCGATCACCGATTGCCAGAAATACTTCTCGCGCGATGACATGCCGCGCGGGTCCTTGTAGACGACCTTGCGGTAATCGTCGACCCAGCCGATCACGCCGAAGCCGAACGTGACGAGCATCACGATCCAGATGAAGCGGTTGGTCAGATCGGCCCACAGCAGCGTGGCCACGGCGATGCCGAGCAGGATCAGCACGCCGCCCATCGTCGGCGTGCCCGATTTGACGAGGTGAGATTGCGGGCCGTCCTTGCGAACGGCCTGGCCGACCTTCATCGCGGTCAGCTTGCGAATGACCGCCGGGCCGCAGACGAGCCCGATCAACAACGCGGTGATGGTCGCCATCACCGCGCGAAACGTCAGATAACTGAACACGCGCAAGAAGCTTGCGTCATTCTGCAGCCATTGCGCCAGCGCCAGTAGCATGCCTGGATCCTTCTATTTCAATGTGCAGCGGGCGTCGTGCCCGCGGCGTTGGGTTGTGGACTCGTAACGGCGTCCACCACGCGCTCCATCTGCATGAAGCGCGAGCCTTTCACGAGAAGCGTTGCGGCAGCGCCGAAGCCGGCCTGCTGCAGTTGCGCGACCAGCGCGCCGACATCGGCGACGTGGTGCGCGCCCGCACCGTATGCGGTGCAGGCGTCGCGCGAGGCGTCGCCGATCGCATACAGCGCGTCGATACCGCGCTCTTTCGCATACGCGCCGATTTCGCGGTGAAACGCCGCGCCGTGGTCGCCGACTTCGCCCATGTCGCCCATCACGAGCACACGCGGCGATTCACGTGACGCGAGCACGTCGATCGCGGCGCGCATCGAATCGGGATTCGCGTTGTAGGTGTCGTCGATCACGGTTGCGCCCGCGAGCGTGCCGAGCACGGCCTGCTTGACCTGCAGACGACCCTTCACCGCGCCGAACGATTCGAGGCCGCGCTGGATCGCGTCGAGCGACACACCCGCTGCCAACGCGGCGGAGGCCGCCGCGAGCGCGTTGTGCGCGTTGTGATTGCCAAGCACCTGCAGCGTGACGTCGAGATGACCTTGCGGCGTGTCGATAGACAGACGCTTGCCGTCGAACCTGCCCTTCACCGCGGCTTCGGTCGTGCGCTCCGCGCTGTTCAACGCGAAATCGATGATGCGACTGCCGGTCGCGGCGACGCGCCAGATGCTCGCGTATGCGTCGTCGGCGGGGAATACCGCCGTGCCTTCCGGCGACAGCGCGTGAATCACGCTCGCATGTTCGAGCGCGACCGCCTCGACGGTCGCCATGAATTCCTGGTGCTCGCGCTGCGCGTTGTTGACGACCGCAACCGTCGGCTCGGCGAGTTTCGCGAGCAGTTCGGTTTCGCCCGGATGGTTCATGCCGAGTTCGACCACCGCGAGCCGATGCGCGGCATGCAGACGGAACAGCGTGAGCGGAAGGCCGATGTCGTTGTTGAAATTGCCCGCGGTCGCGAGACGCGCATCCGCGCCGACCGCGGCCGCGAAGATCGAGGCGATCATTTCCTTGACCGTGGTCTTGCCGTTGCTGCCCGTGACCGCGACGAGCGGCAGGTCGAACTGACGACGCCAGCCGCGCGCGAGCGCGCCGAGCGCTTCGCGCGTATCGGCGACGCGGATCGCGGGCACGCTCCAGCTATCCGGCGTGCGTGCGACGAGCACCGCCGCGACGTTGCGCTCGGCGACTTGCGGCAGGAAGTCGTGCGCGTCGAAACGGTCGCCCTTGATCGCGATGAACAGATCGCCGGGGCCGGCGCTGCGGCTGTCGGTCGACACGCGCTCGAAGCGCACGCTGTCGTCGCCGGTAACGCTCGCGCCGGGGACCTGCGCGGCGGCGGCACGTAGCGAGAACATGTTCATTCGCCACCTCCGCGTGTTTGTGTTGCCCGCGCGGCGAGCGCGAGGCGGGCGTGGTCCTGATCGGAGAAAGCGCGTTTCTTGCCCATGATTTCCTGTGTGGCTTCGTGCCCCTTGCCGGCCAGCACGATCACGTCTTCGCGCGCGGCGCCGCGGATCGCCTGCAGGATCGCGCTCGCGCGGTCCTCGATGCGGCGCGCCTTCGACGCATCCTGCATGCCCACGGAAATTTGCTCGATGATCGCGAGCGGATCTTCGCTGCGCGGGTTGTCGCTCGTCACGACGACGTTGTCCGCGAGCCGCTCGGCGATCGCGCCCATCAGCGGACGCTTGGTCGCATCGCGGTCGCCGCCGCAGCCGAACATACAGACGAGTTCGCCGCCGCGCGCGGTCGCGATCGGCCGGAGTGCTTCGAGCGTTTTTTCGAGCGCGTCGGGTGTGTGCGCGTAATCGATCACGACGAGCGGCTCGTCGTTTTGCAGTCGGCCGCCCAGACGCTGCATGCGGCCGTTCACCGGTTCGAGCTTCGCGAGTTCGGCGAGCGCCGCGTCGAACGGCACGTCGGCGGCGAGCAGCACGCCGAGCACCGCGAGCAGATTGCCGACGTTGAAGAGGCCGAGCGTTTGCACTTCGACTTCGGCGTTGCCCCAGTCCGAGGTGCTCAGATGAAACGCGGTGCCGGTCACGGTGGCACGCACGTTCGATGCAGTGAGCCACGCGTCGGATTGCGGCGTGCAGTTAGCGTCGGCGTCGCCATGCTCGCCCTCGATGCCATACGCGATCGTGCGCGCGTGACTACGCGTGCTCGCGAGCAAACGCCGGCCGGCGGCATCGTCGCGATTGATCACGGCCGCGCGCAGCTCGGGCCAGGCGAACAGACGCGCCTTGGCGGCTTCATAGGCCTCGAACGTGCCGTGATAGTCGAGATGGTCCTGCGTCAGGTTCGTGAACACCGCGATGTCGAAAGCAGTGCCGTTCACGCGCCCCTGGTGCAGCGCATGCGACGACACTTCCATCGCCACCGCCTGCGCGCCCGCGTCGCGCAATTGCGCGAGGCTGCGTTGCAATTGCGGTGCGTCGGGCGTCGTGAAGCCGGTGTGCACGAGTTGGCCGACGAGCCCAGTGCCGAGCGTGCCGACGATCGCACAGCGCGTGCCGCGCGCGGACAGCGCCGCGGCGACCCACTGGCTGCACGAGGTCTTGCCGTTCGTGCCGGTGATGCCGACCGCGAGCATCGCGTCGCTCGGATCGCGATACCACGCGCTCGCGATCGTGCCGGCGAGTTCGTTCAACGCCGGCACCGCGTGGGCGACCGACGCATCGAGCGTGCCGCTGAAGCCTTCGGGTTGCACGAGCACGGCGGCCGCGCCACGCTTGATGGCCGCGTCGATGAATGCGCGGTTGTCCGCGCCATCGACCGCGTACGCGAAGAACGCGTCGCCGGCCGCGAGCGAGCGCGTGTCGGCGTGCAGATGCGCGCCTGGCTGCACGTGCGCGTGCAGCCAGGCGAGGGCGTCGGCGATCTGCCGGTGCGCTGGATGTTGCTCGCGCAGCGCGCTCATCGCTCGACTCCTGGATGATTTTTCGGGTTGGCGGAAATGGTCATCTTCTTCACGCCGGGGCTCGTCGACAGCTTCTTCACCACGGGCGGCGTGGCCGGCGCGCCGGGCGCGGGCGGCGCCGAATCGTCGGACACGACCATCTGCTTGACGGGCATGTCGGGCGGCACGTTCAGCGCGCGCAGCGTATCCCCGGCGATGCCCGAGAACACCGGGCCCGACACCTGGCCGCCGAAGTGGCTACCGGCCGTCGGCTCGTCGACCGACACCGCAACGACGATGCGCGGATTCGGCATCGGCGCCATGCCGACGAACGAGGCACGATATTTGGAGTGGTCGTAGCCGTGCGGACCGTGCTTGTACGCGGTACCGCTCTTGCCGCCGACGCGATAGCCGGGCACCGCCGCATCCGGCGACGTGCCTTGCGGCGACACCACGGTTTCGAGCATCGCGCGCACTTCACGCGCGGTGGTCGGCGAGAAGATCTGCGGACCGGTGGCCGGCTGGTCGCCCGGCGTATGGAAAATCGTCACCGGCATGATTTCGCCGTCGTGCGCGATCGCGGTGTACGCGCGGCCGAGCTGGAACAGCGACACCGACAGGCCGTAGCCGTACGACATCGTCGCCTGCTCGATGCGGCGCCAGCTCTTCCACGGACGCAGACGGCCCGCCGCCGCGCCCGGGAAACCGACCTTCGGCGCCTGGCCGAGACCGATGCTCGTGTACATGTTCCACATCTCTTCGGGCCGCAGCTGCATCGCGATTTTGGTCGCGCCGATGTTGCTCGACTTCTGGATCACGCCGCCTACCGTCAGCACGCCGAAGCCGCTGTCGTCGGTAATCGGCGCGCCGTCGAGTACGAAGTGGCCGTTGCCCGTATCTACCAGTGTAGTCGGCGTCACCCGGTGCAGATCGAGCGCGAGCGACACCGTGAAAGGCTTCATGATCGACCCCGGCTCGAACGTGTCGGTCAGGATGCGGTTGCGCAGCTGGTCGCCGGTCAGGCGCGAGCGGTCGTTCGGGTTGTAGGTCGGATAATTGACGAGCGCGAGCACTTCGCCGGTGCGCACGTCGATCACCATCGCCGCGCCGGCCTTCGCCTTGAATTTCTCGACTGCCGCTTTCAGGTTCGTATAGGCGATGTACTGGATCTTGCTGTCGATCGACAGATCGACGTCCTTGCCGTTGTGCGGCACGACCTGTTCGTCGACGTCCTCGATGATGTGGCCCATCCGGTCCTTGATCACGCGACGGCTGCCCGACATGCCCGCGAGCAGCTTCTGGTCGCCGAGCTCGACGCCTTCCTGGCCCTCGTCCTCGACGTTCGTGAAGCCGATCAGGTGAGCGGTGATCTCGCCTTCCGGATAGAAGCGCTTGTACTCGTCGCGCGAGTAAATGCCGGGGATGTCGAGCGCCGCGACTTTTTCTGCGACGTCGACCGGCACCTGACGCTTCACGTAGATGAAGGTCTTGTCTTCCGACAGCTTCGAGCGCAATTCCTTGGTGGTCATGCCGAGCAGTTTGCCGAGCGCGTCGAGCTTGTCGGCGCCGAGGTCGTCGGGCACCGATTCGGGAATCGCCCAGATTGCACGCACCGGCAGACTCGTGGCGAGCACGAGGCCGTTGCGGTCGAGAATCTTGCCGCGCGTGGCCGGCATGTCGATGCGGCGCTGATAGCGGATCTCGCCCTGCTTCAGATAGAACGCGTTGCCCGGGCCCTGAATCCAGAACGCGCGCGCGGCGAGCGCGACGAACGCCATGAACAGCAGGAACACGACGAGCTTCGAGCGCCACATCGGCAGGCGCACCGACAGAATCGGATTGGCCGAAAACGCAACGCTCTTGTGGGCCGACGATTTTTTCATCGCGTGGCTCCGCGACGGGTCGCGACCGGCGCCGAGGCCGGCGCGGAAGTCGGAATGGGTGCGTCGATCGCCGTCGCGGCACCCGGGGCGAGCGTCAGGTACTGGGTGCGGCCCGTGATGACCGATTGCATCTTCAGCGAGGCGGTGGCGAGTTGCTCGATGCGCGACGTTTTGGACAGCGCGCTCTGCTGATATTGAAGCTGCGAATAGTCCTGCTGCAGCTGACGCTCCTGCGACTGCGCGCGCTGCAGCTGGATAAAGATCTGACGCTGCTGATTGGTCGCGTTGACGACCGACAAGGCACAGCCCATCACGATGATCAGCAGGAAAATATTGAGGCGGTTCATGGCGCGATCCGCTCCGCCACGCGCATCACGGCAGAGCGGGCGCGCGGGTTGTCGGCGACTTCAGCGTCGCTCGCGAAGACGCGGCCGATGATCTTGAGCGGAGGGCTCGGCAGGTCGACCGCGCGGATCGGCAGGCGGCGGTCGACCGCCGGCGTGCTTGCGTGCGCCTGCATAAATCGCTTGACGATCCGGTCCTCGAGCGAATGAAAGCTGATGACCACCAGCCGCCCCCCTTGTTCCAACAACGACAACGCTGCGTCTAGAACGACTTGCAGCTCCGCAAGCTCTTGATTGACGTGAATCCGTATAGCCTGAAAGGTGCGGGTTGCCGGGTCCTTGCCCTTCTCACGGGTTTTGACGACGTTAGCCACGATTTGGGCAAGCTCGCCCGTGCTGACGAGAGGCCCAAGACGGTCGGACTCTGCCCGGCGAGCAACAAGCGCCTTTGCAATCTGAAAAGCAAACCGTTCTTCCCCATAATCTCGTATCACCTCCGTCAATTCCTGCACCGTGGCCCGCGCGAGCCAGTCAGCGGCGGACTCGCCGCGCGTCGGGTCCATCCGCATGTCGAGCGGGCCGTCGGCGCGGAAGCTGAAGCCCCGCTCCGGATCGTCGACTTGCGGCGACGACACGCCCAGATCCAGCAACACCCCCGACACACGCCCTACCCCGCGCTCCGCCATCGCGGCGCGCAGTGAAGCAAAACTTTCGTAAACGATGGCAAAGCGCGGATCGGCGATCTTCTGCGCCGTCGCGATCGCGAGCGGATCTTTATCGAACGCGATCAGCCGCCCTGCTTCACCGAGCCGTTCCAGCACGAGGCGGCTATGGCCGCCACGGCCGAACGTGCCGTCCACATACGTGCCGTCGGCGCGCGTGACCAGCGCATCGACCGCTTCGTTCAACAGCACCGTGCGATGCTGCAATTCGTTTCCCATCGCAGAAGCCATATAAATGAGCCGCGATCAGAACGTGAAATCTTTCAACGCGTCGGGCATGCCCTCGGCGATCGCCGCCTGTTCCTTCGCGGCGTAGATCTGTGCATCCCACAACTCGAAATGGCGGCCCATGCCGAGCAAGGTCACTTCTTTCTCCAGCGAGCCAGCCGCTCGCAACTCAGGCGACACGAGCACACGGCCTGCACCGTCCATATCCACATCCATTGCATTGCCGAGAAAAATGCGTTTCCACCAGGCGGCGTTCATGGGCAGCTTGTCGACCTTGTCACGGAAGATTTCCCATTCGGGGCGCGGAAAGAGCAACAGGCAGCCGTCCGGGTGCTTGGTGATAGTCACCCGGCCCTCTGCCTGTGTTTGCAGCGCATCCCGATAACGAGAGGGAATCGACATCCGCCCTTTCGCATCGAGCGTCAGCGCCGACGCCCCTTGGAACACTTCGCTCTCCCCTTTTGCGACGCTGTTTGCGCCGCCCGCCCGGTCCGTGAAAATCTACCCGAAAGTGGTGCCGAGAACACACAAAAATACACTTTCTCACACTGTCTCCCACTTTAGAGTAACGCTAAACATGGGTCAAGGGAGCGGCCCGCTTTTTGAGCGGATTTTGTTTGCTAGAACAAGGACTTAGGGCGACTCCTTCACGTCCCGCATAAAAACGGAAAACCGTTATAAATGAACGGGCTACTGCAACTTGTGAAGGTGATACGTGAAAAGTGCGAGGAAACAGCGCGAATTGAAAGAGATCGTTAAGGGATTCTGAAAGAGACAAGGCGGCGTCGCCCGGACGGACGACGAACGGGGCGCGCGGCGCCGTCTCGCTTGCGAAGATGCGTTCAGCGATGGTTGAGGCGATGCGTGCGGTGCTCCGGTTAGCGAAGCGAAACGGGTGAAACGCTCATATGTAATAGGCGGTGCGCGTCATCACCTTCGACATCGCACGCATCAACGCGCGTGCAGGAAACGGCAACTCGATGCCGCCCGCGTCCATCGCGGCCTTGCCGTGCCGCGCTTCATCGACGCGCATCTGCTCGACGATCGCGCGCGATTCATGATCCGCAGCGGGGAGCTGATCGAGATGACTGTCGAGATGCTGCTCGACCTGGCGCTCCGTTTCGGCCATGAAGCCAAGGCTTACGCGATCGCCGAGACGCCCTGCGGCAAGTCCGATCGCGAGCGCGCCGGTGTACCACAGCGGATTGAGCAGACTCGGACGCGAGTCGAGCGCCTCGAGGCGTTTAGCGGTCCACGCCAGATGATCTTCCTCTTCCGACGCGGCGTGATCGAACATGGCGCGCAATGAAGGCGAGTCAGTGGCGAGTTTCTGCGCCTGGTAAAGCGCCTGCGCGCACACTTCACCGACGTGGTTCACACGCATCAAACCCGCCGCATGCGCGCGCTCCGCGGGCGAGAGTTCGGGAGCTTCGGCCGTCGCCGCGGAAGCCTGCGGAAGCGGCAGCGGACGGCTCATCCGCGAGACCCCCGTCAGTGAGCGTAAACCCCGATCAAACTCGCCAATCAACTCGTCCAGCAACATAAAGCACTCCCTGATTCGATAACCGCCGCATCGTTCCGGAAGGTCCGTGCGACAAGGCCTCGCAACGCGAAACCCGCGGCCCGACAGGCACCGATCCGCATGAAATGGACGGTTAATTTCGGATTCTAGACCATGTTGCGTAAACGAAACAGCGGCCTTCCGGAGCGACTCCTTTTTCTTTGTTCCATGTATGCCTTTTGTTACATTACGTGGCAACTTCTCGCGAAGTTGGATAGCAAGGCCCTCAGCACTAACTAAATATTTCGCCTTGTACAAAAGATTCGTATTCCTTGGAGATCATTCGATGAAAAAGTCGCTTCTCGCTCTCGCAGCATTGGGCGCATTCGCAGGCGTCGCTCATGCGCAGAGCAGCGTGACCCTGTACGGCATCGTTGACGTTGGTATCAACATGAACACCAACTCGGGCGGTAAGCATCTGTACAACATGTCCAGCGGCGTCCTGCAAGGCTCGCGTTTCGGCCTGCGTGGCACGGAAGATCTGGGCGGCGGTCTGAAGGCCCTGTTCGTGTTGGAAAACGGCTTTGACGTGACGAACGGCAAGCTCGGTCAAGGCGGCCTGATGTTCGGTCGTCAGGCATATGTCGGTCTGTCGAGCCAGTTCGGCACGGTCACGCTGGGTCGTCAGTACGACTCCGTCGTCGACTACGTGGGTCCGTTCGAATCGGGTGATCAGTGGGGCGGCTACATCGCCGCTCACCCGGGCGATATCGACAACTTCAACAACGCGTATCGCACCAACAACACGGTCAAGTTCACCAGCAACAACTACAATGGCCTGACGTTCGGCGGCACGTATAGCTTCGGCGGCGTCGCCGGTGACTTCACGCACAACCAGATCTGGTCGTTGGGTGCTGGCTATAACAACGGTCCGCTGCAATTGGGCTTGGGTTATTTGAACGCGCGTACGCCGGCAGCTTCGGGCGGTCTGTTCAACAACGGCGGCACGATCGCAACGAATACGCCGGCCGTGGGTACTACTGCAGCTAACTTCGCAGTCACGACCCCGATCTACGCAGGCTTCGCATCGGCCAACACGTACCAGGTCGTCGGCGCGGGCGGTGCATACACGTTCGGCGCGGCAACCATTGGCCTGACGTATTCGAACATCCAGTTCGGCAACCTCGGCAAGACGTTCGCGTCGCCGTTCGCTGGCCAGAAGGCAACGTTCAACAACGGCGAAATCAACTTCAAGTATCAGTTGACCCCGGCACTGCTGGTCGGCGCAGCGTATGACTACACGCGCGGCACGCAGATCGAAGGCAACTCGCGTGCTCAGTACCACCAAGGCGCGCTGGGCGTGGACTACTTCCTGTCCAAGCGTACCGACGTGTACCTGGTCGGCGTGTACCAGCACGCTTTGGGCGACACGGTCAACGCAACGGGTCAGGTGGTCGCAGCAACGGCAGGCATCAACGGCCTGACCGGTTCGACGACCAACAACCAGTTCACGGCTCGCGTCGGTATCCGTCACAAGTTCTAATAAGTCGTAAAAAAACGCAGTTTGTCTCAAAGGCGCCTTCGGGCGCCTTTTTTTATGCGCGGATTTTGTACGGGCAACAAAAAGCCCGGCGCACTTTCGTGCGCCGGGCTTTTGTTCTTCGGTCGCTTAAGCCCTGCCGTCGCGCAACTCGCGGCGCAGGATCTTGCCGACATTGCTCTTCGGCAACTCGGTGCGGAATTCGACGACCTTCGGCCGCTTGTAGCCGGTCAATTGCGTTTTGCAGTATGCGAAGATCTGTTCGTCAGTCAACGACGGATCCTTTTTCACGACGAACAGCTTCACTGCCTCGCCGGAATGCTGATCCGGTACCCCCACCGCCGCGACTTCGAACACGCCCGGCAGCTTTGCGACGACGTCCTCGACTTCATTCGGATACACGTTGAAGCCGGACACCAGAATCATGTCCTTCTTGCGATCGACGATCTTCACAAAGCCGTCCGCGCCCATGACTCCGACGTCGCCCGATTTGAAGAAGCCGTCCGCCGTCATCACCTTGGCGGTTTCGTCGGGCCTGTTCCAGTAGCCCGCCATCACCTGCGGGCCGCGGATGCAGATCTCGCCGGATTGGCCGGGCGGCACTTCGCTGCCTTCGTCGTCGCGGATCGAGACTTCGGTCGACGGCAGTGGCAGGCCGATCGTGCCGTTGTATTCGGTGGCGGTGACGGGATTGCAGGTCACGCACGGCGAGGTTTCCGACAGCCCGTAGCCCTCGACGATCGGCGTGCGCGTCAGCTCGAACCAGCGCTTGGCGACCGCCTCCTGCACCGCCATGCCGCCGCCGTTCGCGGTCAGCAGCTTCGAGAAGTCGAGCTTGTGAAAGTCGGGGCTGTTCAACATCGCGTTGTAGAGCGTGTTGACCGCGGGAATCGTCGTGATCGCATACCCCTCGAGCGACTTGATCATGCCCGGGATATCGCGCGGATTCGGAATCAGCACGCCGAGACCGCCGGTGCGGATCGTCAGCAGCCCGCACACGGTCAGCGCGAACACGTGATACAGCGGCAACGCGACGACCGTAATGAACTGATCGATATCCGTGCGGTTCGCGCGCACCGGATTGAGCCAGACCTCAGACTGCAGCACGTTCGCGATCAGGTTCCGGTGCAGCAGCGTCGCGCCCTTGGCCACGCCGGTGGTGCCGCCCGTGTATTGCAGGAACGCGATATCGTCGGGTCCCTGCTGGACCGGCTTGAACGTCAGACGTGCGCCCTCCGAGACCGCGTCGTTGAACTTGACGTGCCCAGCGAGGCTCCACGCCGGCACCATCTTCTTGACCTTGCGCACGACGAAGTTCACGAGCGGGCCTTTGATGCCCATCAGGTCGCCCATCGCCGCGATGACCACATGTTTGATCGGCGTATTGCGCACGATTGCCTGCAAGGTCCCCGCGAAATTCTCGAGCAGGATGATCGCCTCAGTGCCGCTGTCCTTCAGTTGGTGCTCGAGTTCGCGCGGCGTGTACAGCGGATTCACATTCACGACCACGTAGCCCGCGCGCAGAATCGCGGCAAGCGCGATTGGATACTGCAGCACGTTCGGCATCATGATCGCGACACGCGAGCCGCGCGTGAGTCCTTTCGACTGCAGCCACGCCGCAAGATCGCGCGAAAGCTCGTCGAGTTCACCGTAGCTGATCTGCTTGCCCATGCACACGAACGCCGGCTTTGCGCGGTGTTCGCGAAAGGCTTCCTCGAGCAACTCGGCCACCGACGAATAGCGTGTCGGGTCGATCTCTGCTGGAACGCCGGGCGGATAAGATTTCAGCCAGATTTTCTCCATGCAGCGTCTCCTGAATTATTTTCGAATGGTCGTGCTAAAAACGCATCGTAGCATGGGCATATTGCGGCCAATGGCCAAAGCGACGAGGTTAGACGGCAGCCTCGAACTTGCGAGGCTGGGCGTCAGTTTCAATGTGCGGCGCGGCGTTCAGGCCCGCTCGACTTCGACGAGACAGTCGTAAAACGTCGCCGAACCGCCGAGATCGGTGAGTGCCTGGCTCGTCAACTGGTTGGCGTTGCGGCCGTCCGGCGCGAGCTTCTTCCACCAGATCGACAACCCAACGACCAGGCCTTCGCGCGCCCGGTCGGTCACGCGGGCACGCGCTTGCATCGAGCCGCGGTCGTTGAAGATGCGCACCTGATCACCGTCGCCGATGCCGCGCGCGTGCGCGTCGGCAGGGTGGATGTCCAGATGCGGTTCGCCTTCCGTCGCACGCAGACTCTCGATGTTCACGAAGGTGCTGTTCAGGAAGTTGCGCGCGGGCGGTGAAATCATCGCGAGCGGATAGCGGGCCGCCAGTTCGGGCGCGCCGTCGGCCGATTCGTAGGGTGGCAGGAAGTCAGGCAGCGGGTCGAGGCCCTGTTGTGCAAGGCGCTCGCTGTAAAACTCGCACTTGCCGGATGGCGTGCGAAAACCGCCGTCGGCAAATGGCGCGTCAGGCAGATTGAGACGGGCCCAGCCGGCTTGCTTCAGCATCGGCCAGTCGACACCGTCCAGCGTCTTGTCGTCCCAGCGAAATGCCGCTTGCGCGACGGCTTCGTCGCTGTCGAAGAGCGCCGGTTCCGTCATGCCCATGCGGCGCGCGAGGCTGCGGAAGATCTCGGTATTCGGCCGTGCGTCGCCGAACGGCGCGATGGCGGGCAGGTTGACCATCACGTGCGTATGGCCGTATGACTTGTGCACGTCGAGATGCTCGAGCTGCGTCGTGGCAGGCAGCAGCAGGTCGGCGTAATCCGCGGTGTCGGTCTGGAAATGCTCGAGCACGATCGTGAACAGATCCTCGCGCCCAAAACCCGCCGCGACGCGTTCGGAGTCCGGTGCGACCGCGACCGGATTCGAGTTGTAGACCACGATCGCCTCGACCTTGGGGCCGAACGTCGCGTCGCCCGGATGCAGCAACGCGTCGCCGATCGCATTCATATTGATCACGCGGCTCGGCTTCGACGGCCAACCCGGCATCAGGTCGGGACGCTGCAACGCGTGCGAGTCGACCGGTGCCCAACCGCTCGACGACAACAGCGCCCCGCCCGCACGCTCGCGCCATGCGCCGGTCAGCGACGGCAGACACGCGATTGCGCGCACTGCATTGCCCCCGCCACGCACCCGCTGCAGACCGTAATTCAAGCGGATCGCGGCTTTCTTCGTGCTGGCGTAAAGCCGCGCAAGATCGGCGATTTCCTCTTCTTCGACGCCACAGATTTCACTAACCCGAGACAATGGATAGCTGAGCGCACGCACCTTCAAGTCGGCGAAGCCCAGCGTGTGCGCCGCGATGTACTCGTGGTCGAGCAGATTCTCGGTAATCAGGACGTTCATGATGCCGAGCGCGAGAGCCCCGTCTGTGCCTGGCTTCAGCGCAATATGCTGATGGCATTTCTCCGCGGTCAGCGAGCGATACGGATCGATTGCGATCAGCCGGGCGCCGCGACGCTTGGCCTCCTGCGCGCGCGTCCACAAATGCAGATTCGATGCAATCGGATTCGCTCCCCAGATCAGGATCACCTCGCTCTCGGCAAAAAACTCGGTGTGCATACCGATGCCGGCGCCGTACGTGTATTTGAGGCCGGCAGCGCCGGCCGCCGCGCAAATCGTGCGATCCAGCTGCGAGGCGCCGAGCCTGTGGAAAAAGCGTTGCGCGATGCTATCGCCCTGCACCAAGCCCATCGTGCCCGCGTAGCTGTAAGGCAGAATCGCTTCCGGCGCGCGATGGAGAATCTCGCCGAGGCGGCTTGCGGCAAGGTCGAGCGCTTCGTCCCAGCAGATTGGCTCGAAACGGCCCTCGCCCTTGCGGCCGACACGCTTCATGGGCGTCGTCAACCGGTTCGGATGGTATACACGCTCCGCGTAACGACTGACCTTCGTGCACAGCACGCCCTGAGTCGGCGGATGGTCGGGATCGCCGGCGACCTTGATCGCCCGTCCATTGTCGACGGTCACGCGCATCGCGCAGGTGTCGGGGCAATCGTGCGGGCACACGGCGCGCACGAATTCGGTCGGGGCGTTCATCGGCAATGTGTCCTGGCGAGCAGTAAGCGGTCGGGCAAAGTGGAATTTTATTACGTCTATAGGCCGCCGACCTCGGTGGCGCCGCCAAGAATGCCTTCGGCGTAGAATGAATTATCCGCAGTGCCCGGGCCGACGTGGTCCGCGGCGATCTCAAGCTCGTCAAGCACAAACGCATAATCACTCAATCATGAAACTCATCCCCGAAATTCAGGCCGCTCGCGGCGAAATTCAGACCCTTCGACGAACCATCCATGCCCACCCGGAGCTGCGCTACGAAGAGACGGCGACTGCTGATCTCGTCGCGCGTTCGCTCGAATCCTGGGGCATCGAGACTCACCGTGGTTTCGGCAAGACGGGCGTGGTCGGCGTATTGAAGCGAGGTGACGGCTCGCGCGCGATTGGCCTGCGAGCCGACATGGACGCGCTGCCGATCCAGGAGCTCAACAGCTTCGATCATCGTTCGACGAACGACGGCAAGATGCATGCGTGCGGGCACGACGGACATACGGCGATGCTGCTCGGTGCCGCGCACTACCTAGCCAAACACGGTGATTTCGACGGCACGATCGTGTTCATTTTCCAGCCGGCTGAAGAAGGCGGCGCCGGGGCGAAGGCTATGATGGACGACGGCTTGTTTAACAAATTCCCCGTGAACGCCGTGTTTGGCATTCACAACTGGCCGGGCATGCCGGCGGGCCACTTCGGCGTGACCGAAGGTCCGATCATGGCGTCGAGCAATGAATTTCGCATCGAAATCAAGGGTGTCGGCTCGCATGCAGCGCTACCGCACAATGGCCGTGATCCGGTCTTTGCGGCGGTGCAAATTGCCAACGGGCTGCAAAGCATCATCACGCGAAACAAAAAACCGCTCGATACTGCGGTATTGTCGATAACGCAGATACATGCGGGCGATGCGGTCAATGTGGTACCGGACGACGCTTGGATCGCGGGGACCGTTCGGACCTTCACTACAGAAACGCTCGACCTGATCGAGTCACGCATGCGCAAGATCGCGCACAATACAGCCGAAGCATACGATTGCTCCGTTCAGATCCAATTCCACCGGAACTATCCTCCGACGATCAACAGCAGCGAGGAAGCGCGTTTTGCGGCGTCGGTCATGAAAGAGGTCGTTGGCGCGGAGAATGTCGATGAAGCAGTTGAACCGACCATGGGTGCCGAGGATTTTTCGTTCATGCTGCTGGCGAAACCGGGTTGCTATTCGTTTTTGGGCAACGGCGATGGCGGCCACCGCGAAGCTGGCCACGGTGCGGGCCCTTGTATGCTGCACAACGCGAGTTATGACTTTAACGACGAGTTGTTGGCGGTGGGATCGACGTATTGGGTCCGACTGGCGCAGAAGTTTCTGGCGCAAGGGAAGTAGAGAGTTGAAAAGCGTTGAGGCGGGCGGAGGTATCGCTTGCTTCAATGCTGTTTGTTGATTTTGGCCGCGTAAACGCAAAAACCCCACCGCGGCGGGTGGGGTTTCTGACGTGGGGGGGAGCCTGACGATTACCTACTTTCACACGGGCAATCCGCACTATCATCGGCGTGGAGTCGTTTCACGGTCCTGTTCGGGATGGGAAGGGGT